>DAINRF010000018.1:0-65610 GCA_036742015.1 Mesorhizobium sp.
TGCGGGACTGGGTGGTGGAGAGCGCCTTGTTGGTGGCGTTCAGGGTCTTCAGCGCGGTCATTGCTGACGCGTTTGTCATGATACTCGACATGGGGGGTGTTCCCTACTCTTAACACAAATACACAGGAACATTCCGGGCTGAACCGGTAGGACGTTGAACGGCATCATGCCTGTGGCGACCGGAGAAAGGCCGCCAATTCGCCTGCTTGACGGCGATCATTGGCTGTAATGGCTACCAAATGGATAACCTGGCCATATGGCGGCTATCCGCGAGCGCAGGCGATGAAAACATGGTTAATGATTGGTAACTTCCGGCGCTGCCGGCAGCGATCAGGCGAAGGAACGGACCAAACTGCCCACAAGCAGATTCCAGCCGTCAATCAACACAAAGAACAGAAGTTTGAACGGCAAAGACACGACGGTGGGTGGTAGCATCATCATGCCCATCGACATCGTGATGGTCGCGACAATCAGGTCGATGACCAGGAAGGGCAGCACGATCAGAAAGCCGATCTCGAAGCCACGGCGGATTTCCGAAATCATGAAAGCCGGAACGAGGATGCGCAGGTCAACTGCCTGACCCTCGACGACGTTCTGGCCACGTTCACGAGCCAGATCGGCGAACAGGTCAAAGTCCTTTTCCCTGACATTGTTGAGCATGAACGAGCGGAACGGATCCGAAATGCGCTCGACCGCCACCTGTTCGGTGATCTCATTGTTCATCAGCGGGCGAACCCCGTCTGCCCAGGCGCGGTCGAAGGTGGGGGCCATGACATAGAAGGTCATGAACAGCGACAGGCTGATGAGAATGAAATTGGCGGGCGTGGTCTGCAGGCCAATACCGGCGCGCAGGATCGAAAAGGCAATGACAAAGCGGGTGAAGCTGGTCACCATGATAAGGATGCCTGGCGCCAGCGACAGGATGGTGAGCAGTCCGAACAGCTGGATGATGGTGCCTGCCGTCTGGCCATCGGCGCCGCGCGTCAGCGGACCGAGGTCGATGGTCTGGGCGAACGCTGCGCCAGCCATTGCGGCAAAGGCCAGAATGGTGAAGGCAAGACGCTTCATTCGAACAGCAACGTCTTGATGAGAAGGTGGCTGACCTTGCCGCCGGTTCGGATGCGGGCGCGCTCGTTCATGTCTTCCTTCAAATGCAGGAAGCCGCTCGGACCTTCGACCTGATGCATCTTCACGGTGCGCAGAAAGGCGAGAATGTCCTGTCCGACTGCGTCAGCCATAGCCAGATCAGGCTCTGCCTCAAACACTGCCGCCAGTTCGATACGGACCCATGTGTCGGCGGGCGCAGCCAGATTGGTGGTGATCGCGGGGATTTGTGCGACGCCGCGCTTGAGGTCAGCCGCCGCCAGGTCAGCGGCCGTCGGGGGCTCTTCCTTTTCCTTCTTCTTTTCGGGAGACGCGGCAGCCTCGCCTTCAGCGGCCGGCTTTTGGCCACCCGCGAGAAACTGGGCGGTAAACAGGCCAGCGCCGGCGGCCACGCCGGTCAAGACCAGCAGAACCACGATTTGGACAACAAGCGAAGGCCCCTTGGGCTTCTCTTGTGTTTCGTCGGTGGTTGCTACGGCCTTTGCCATCTCTAGAACGGCAGGACTTTATCAAGGAACTGCTGACCGTAGGCCGGCTGCTGGACTTCGCTCAATCGGCCGCGACCGCCGTAGGAAATGCGTGCCTCTGCGATGCGCTCATAAGAAATAGTGTTGGAGGCCTCGATATCCTGCGGGCGCACGATGCCGGTGATGGTCAGGACACGCAGCTCGGCGTTGACGCGCACTTCCTGGGTGCCAGAGATGATGAGATTGCCGTTGGGCAGGACCTCGGTCACAACTGCAGCCACCGACAGGCGGAGGTTTTCGGAGCGCTCGGTCTGACCGGTGCCGGCGCTCTTCGATGTTGCGCCAACATCAAAACCGAGATTGGCGTCGCCGCCTGCGCCGTTGACCGCGTATTTGCCGCCGAGGCCGAAATCGCGGCCTGATGTGCGGCTGCGTTCGGATTCGTTGCTGAACTTGGCCTTGTCGTTGATCTGAATGGTTACCGTCATCACGTCGCCAATCGACAGGGCGCGTGCATCCGTGAACAGATGACTTTGCCGGTCATTCCACAGGGACGATTGATGCAGTGATTGGGATCGCTGCTGCTGGGCGTAACCCGAAGCCACGACCGGAGCTGCGGTCATGCCGCTACCGACTTTCGACAAGGGAGGCTCCTGATTGATCTCCCGCAGCTTCATGGGATCGGATGCGCAACCCGCGAGGGTGAGCGAGACGATGGAAATGGCGACGATGTTCTTCATGTCGGAGGTCTCAGCTCGGATCTTTCTTGCGCGACGCATCGGCCATGATGCCGGTCAGCTTGGCGACAGCGGTGCTTTCCATCTCGCCCAGAATGAGGCCGGACTGTTTCACGTCGAGCTTCATGATAATCGCTGCGGCGAGTTGCGGCTCAAGCGCGACGAGGCGTTCGGCTGCGGCATCGGCCTTCATGCGGGCATAGATCTTGACGACGGTTTCGCTGGCCTGGGCCATGAAATCCTGGCGCAGTTTCATCCATTGTTCGTATTCGGCGCGCTTGGCGTCGAGCAGCTTTACACGTGCGTCGATGTCAGTCTTGAGGACCTCCAGCTCCTTGAGCTGATTGGCGTGACGACGGTCTCGTGCAGCGTCGGCGATGTTGCCGCAAAAGCGCTCGATCTCATCGGGCTTGTAGCCGCCGGCAGGCACGTCCTGCTGTGCTGGCGCCGACACCGGGAGGGCAAGCAGCAAGAGCGAGGCAAATGCCACGATCGGCCGAGCCGGGGATCGCACCGTGAAGCGGGGGCGGGACATCATCTGCACCTCCTATTGCACAACCAGATCAGCCTGCAGCGCGCCGGCCGATTTGATGCCTTGAAGGATAGCGATGATGCCGTCTGGTTTGACGCCGATCCGGTTAAGGCCCTGGACAAGAGTCTCGAGGTTCGGGCCGCTCAAGGTCGTCACCGGATCGCCGGATTGCTCGACATTGATGGCAGTGGAATCCTCGATAGTGGTCTCGCCGCGCGAGAAGGGTTCCGGCTGGACGACTTGAGGCATCTCGGTAACCCGAACGGTCAGTGTGCCGTGGCTGATCGCAACTTTGGCAATGCGAACGTCCTGACCTATGACGATTGTGCCGGTGCGCTCGTCGACAATGACGCGGGCGGCTGTGTCGGTCTCGATCTGCAGGTTTTCCAGTTCCGCAACAAAGCGGGCGGTTGTGATTTTTTCCGGCCGCTTGATCATCACCGTGCGCGAATCCTGCTCGCTGGCGAGACGCTTGCCGAAGCGGCTGCTGGTGTATTGATTGACGGCGTCGGTGATGCGGATGGCCGTTGAAAAGTCAGCATTTCGCAATTGCAGTGTGACGACATCGACATCGGCGAAGCGGGCAGGGACCTCGCGCTCAACGATAGCGCCGTTGGCGATACGGCCGCCGGTGGGCACGCCCTTGGTGACGCTTTCTGCCGCGCCTTGTGCGCTGAAGCCGGAAACGACAACCGCGCCTTGAGCGACGGCGTAAATTTCGCCATCCGGGGCGCGCAGCGGCGTCATGACAAGCGTGCCGCCGGCAAGCGATGAAGCGTCACCCATCGAGGAGACGGTGACGTCGATACGCGCACCGGACTGGACAAAGGCCGGCATGTTGGCGGTGACGATGACAGCTGCGATGTTCTTGACACGCGATTGGCCGCCTTCGGTGGCGATGCCCAGATTTTGCAGCATGGCGCGCACCGACTGCTCGGTGAAAGGCGCGCTGCGCAGATTGTCGCCGGTGCCTGCGAGGCCGATGACAAGACCATAGCCGATGAGCTGGTTGTCACGAGCCGCCTGGACACTGGCGATGTCCTTGATGCGCGAAATCGGACCCGATGGCACTGGCAAATTGGACGGACCGCCCGTTTCCAACCGGTAGGGGCGCTTCTGAGCGTAGACCTGCTGCGGTGGCGGCGCACGATGGGGCGCCATGCCTTCATAGACCTCGCCATTGTCCTGGAGGATCAGTTCTGGCGGGTCTGCCGCGTGAAGTGGCGATGAAGCCAGCGACAGGGCCGAGGCCAGGATAATTGCAAGGCGGCGGATCATCCGCTGACCCTTATCGTGCCGTCCGCCATGACGACGCCGGAGAAAATCTTGCCGCTATCAGGATTGCGCAGCTTGACCATTGCGCCAAGCGCGCCTGGTTCCAGAGGAACCGCCTGACTGGTGATGGTGAGACCGGAGTGGCTGTAGATGACAGTGACGACCGTTCCCGCCTCGACGACATAGGCCTCACGCAGCGCCGAGACAGGAATGAGCTTGCCTGGGACGAGCGTGCGTTTGGCTACCTTGCCTTCGATTTCGGCGGGATCTCGTACGAAGGCCGCGCCATTGACGGTGCGCCGTAGCGTTACCTGCTGGAGAACCGCGAGGTCAACGGTCTCGCCAGGATAGACGACGCGATTGACCACTACCGCCAGCTCCGCCGAGACGGCTGGCTGCGGCGCAAGGGCAAGCGCGATCAATCCAAAAGCTGCAGCGAGACTACGGGAGTTCATTACCTCACCTGCACAATGACAGCGGCCATTTCGTCGGCGGCCTTGATGACCTTTGAGTTCATTTCATAGGCGCGCTGGGCCTGAATCATGTCGGCGATCTCCTTGACGGGATCGACGTTGGAGTTTTCCAGATAGCCTTGTTCGATCGAGCCAAAGCCGGGATCGCCGGCAACGCCGATAACGGCTGCGCCCGACGCTTCTGTCTCGCGGAACAGGTTGTCACCCATTGGCGCGAGACCTGCTTCGTTGGCAAAGGTCGCCAGAGTCAGCTGGCCGAGTTGCTGCAACTGGGTCTGGCCGTCGATGCGGGCGAAGACCTGGCCAGTCTTGTTAACAATGACTTCGACCGCATCGGTCGGAACGGTGATGCCGGGAACGACTGTGTAGCCGTCGACAGTCACCATCTGGCCGGTGGCGTTGGTGTTGAAGGCGCCGGCGCGGCTGTAAAAAGTTTCGCCGTCTGCGCCTTCGATCTGGAACATGCCTGGGCCAACGATGGCGAGATCGTATTTGTTGCCGGTCGAGGTGAGCGATCCCTGAATGTGGATGTTGCGCACAGCGGTCGTTTTGACGCCGAGACCGATATGCGCGCCTTCTGGAACGATGGCCTGATTTGCGCGGTTTGGCACGCCCTGCATGCGCTCGACCTGGTAGAGCAAGTCGGCAAATTCGGCGCGAGCGCGCTTGTAGCCGGTAGTGTTGATGTTCGCGATATTGTTCGCGATCACCTCGAGATTGGTTTGCTGGGCATTCATGCCCGTGGCCGCGATGGCGAGTGCTCTCATTGGTGCGCGCTCCTAGATTTGCATGCGGCTGATTTCGAGGTAGGCGGAGACGATCTTGTCGCGGATGGCGATCGACGTTTGAAGCGACTGTTCGGCGCTCATGACGGCGTCGGCGACATCACGCGTCGAGACGTCTTTGCCGCTGAGTGCGGCGATCGAAACACGGTCTGCGTTTTGCAGCGCATTGACGGTGTTGCCAGCGGCAGCGCCCAGAGCCTCGGCAAAGGAAGCGCCGAAGTCGGGCGAGGCAGGCTTAGTTGCGCCTGCGAAAGGCGTCTCGCCGACGCTGCCGGGCGTCAGCTTTGTGAGCATTGAAAGTCCGCCGATCACTATTGCGCCCTCATCAGGTCAATGGTCATGGAGATGAGTTCGCGAGCCTGTTTGATGACCTGCAGGTTGGCCTCGTAGGAGCGGTTCGCCTCGCGCATGTCCGCCATTTCGATCAGCATGTTGACGTTCGGCATCTTGACGTAGCCTTTGTCGTCAGCCGCTTCGTGGCCCGGCAGGTATTCGACCGGAAAGTTGGACGGGTCGGTGGAGATGGAGGTGGTGTTGACATAGGCGACACCACTTTCGCGATCGAGGTGGGCCGAAAAGCTGACGGTCTTGCGGGTGTATGGATCTTCGGCTGCGGTTTTGGCGGTGGACTGGGCGTTGGCGAGGTTTTCTGACACGACGCGCAGACGCTCGGACTGTGCGCCGAGGCCTGTGGCTGCGACCTTGAGGGATGTTGTCAACGGATCCATATGCGTCAGGCCCTCGTGGTCATCGTCAACATGCGGTGGAATGCCTTGACGATGGCTGTGTTCAACTCCATCGAGCGGCGCACTTCGCCGGACTTCATCAGCTCCTGCTCAAGCTGAACCGAATTTTCGGATGGGCGCAGGGTTGAATTGCCCTCCTGGCGCAGCCCGTAAGCTCCGCCGCCGGCGGCGATCGGAATGTGTTTAGGCGATGTGACTGTCAGCTGGGCAATGCGATTATCCAGCACCTGCTCGAACGGTGCGACGTCAACGCTGCCGTAGCCGGGCGTATTGACGTTGGCGACGTTGCCTGCGACCGCAGCCTGACGGGCAGCCAGCCATTTGGCTTGCTGTGTGGCGAGATCGAATAGCTGGACGGGTTGCACCATGGTGGTCGTCTGGTTCCTTGAACCATCCGACGATAGGAAGTCTGACTTGCGTGGACCTTGCGCCTACTGTGCGACTTCAATCACCCGGCCATTGCTGGTGACGACCACCCAACGGCCATCGCGTTTCTCGATGGACATGACGCGCGAACTGTCTGGCAGGACCGATTTCGGCTGAGCGATGAACAAGCCACTGTCATCCTCAAACATTGCCCTGCCATTTGCGACGTGAACCAGCTTGAATGGCGGCTCATTTACCGGAAACGGTTGTTCACGCGGCGCCGTCTGCGCTTCGGCCTCTGGTTCTTCGCCGGCATTGTTGTCCGGCAACGTGCCGGTGGTGAAGGTATCAAGCTGCAATCTTCCGGCGATTTCGTCGGTCGCCAGAGGCGCTTCGACACGTGTGGTTGGCGTCACGTCGCTGCGCGTGTCGCTGCGGGCCGGGATGTCGCCCAGTTGAACGGTGCGTACGCCGAACTGGTCCTGATTGAGGAAAACGTACCAGGGGAAGAACGCGCAGACAAGACTAAGTGCGATGCCTGAGGTGAACAGGATTTTATCGCCCCTCGAATAGGCTTCGGAGCTCGACCGGAACAATGGCTTGCTGGCATGAGCCTGTGGCGATTTCCTTTCAGCGGCGGTGTGTGCCTCGGTCACCCACTGGGTGATGCGTTCGGCCTCTGTCATGTCTTCTTCGGATTTGACCGGGGTGGCTGGCTTGCGGCCGAAGCGCCACCATTTGTCGGCAGTGTGGACGTCAACAGGTTTGCGCCAGTCAGGCTTTTTGGCCGGCATCGGACGCCTCCCTGGACTTCAGGTGGCGTGCGATGTCGCCGAACGGGTCGGGTGAACGTCCGCTTTCGGGCCCCTGGATCAGTGCTTCGTAGATCAGAGGAACCTGACGCACGGCGACGTCCAGTTCAAGATCGGCGCCGGGGGTGTATGCGCCGAGCAAGCGGATGTCGCGGGTGTCTTCATATCGCGAGATCATCGAGCGCAACTTGTTGACCAGATCCCGCTCTGACGGCGACCAGGCGCGCGGGGCCAGGCGCGAAATGGAGGCAAGCGGATCGACCGCCGGGTAGCGGCCCTGTTCGGCGATCGCGCGGTCGAGCACTATATGGCCGTCGAGAATGCCGCGCACCGTGTCGGCGACCGGGTCATTGTGATCGTCGCCGTCAATGAGGACCGATATGATGGCGGTGATCGAGCCTTGGCTTTCGCCTTCGCCCGGACCGGCGCGCTCCAGCAGTTTTGGCAGTTCGGTGAAAACCGAAGCGGGATAGCCCCGCGCCACGGGCGGTTCGCCGGCCGCAGTCGCGACTTCACGGAGCGCATGGGCGAAGCGGGTGACAGAATCGACGATGAGCAGGACCCGGTGGCCCTGGTCGCGAAAATGCTCTGCAACCGACATGGCGGTAAGCGGGGCTCGGCGGCGCATCATGGCGCTTTCATCGCTGGTGGAGACGACGGCGACACTCTTGGCGAGGTTGTTTGCGCCGAGCGTGTCCTCGATGAATTCGCGCACTTCGCGGCCACGCTCGCCGACGAGTGAGATGACAGCAGTGTCAAAACTGTCGGCCGCCGCCAGCATGGCAAGTATCGTCGACTTGCCGACGCCCGAGCCGGCAAAAACGCCAATGCGCTGGCCATAGCAGATCGGAGTGAAGACATCGACGACGCGCACGCCGGTGCGGAACGCCGCGTCGACGCGCTGACGCTTCATCGCGGGCGGGCGTACCGACGTCGAGGCTTCGCCGGCAAACAGAGGTGGGCCGCCGTCGATCGGGCGGCCAAGCGCGTCGATGACACGGCCACGCCAGCTGTCATCAGGCGACAGTTTAACCGCGCCTCGATTGAAGACAGCTGTACCGACGCCGAGATCGGCGGTTGATTCAAAAGGCGAAACCAGCACCGTGTCGGCGGTGACGCGGACCACTTCGCCGCTGCGCACGCCGGCAGAGGTGCGGTGTTCAACGACATCGCCGATGCAGGCGGTTTGCGAGAGGCCGCGCACGGCATATTGGGTGGCGGAGACTTCGGTGACGCGGCCACCGGTGCGCACGAGTTTGGCAGGATTCGAATATTGGGCGAGAAGCCGTTCCAGCGTCAGCAGCGGGCTAGAGTCCGAGTCCGGTTTGACAAATGGCTGCGTCATCCCTGCTAGCCGTTACCGCCGCCAAGCGTGCGGACGGCCTGGCCGAAGGTCGCTTCGGTTTGTTTGATTGCGGCGGTTGCGCCCTCGAAGGCGCGCTGGACCATGATGAGGCGGGTCATTTCCATGACCGGGTTGACGTTGGAATCTTCGACAAAACCCTGCACGACACCGGTGGAGGCGAGGTCGACGACAGCTTCGGCCTGGCCGGTGGCGACAACGCCGGAATTGCCGTAACGGACAAAATCCGGACCCGGATCAAACTCGAACAAACCAAGCGCACCGACCTGCTGGCCGGCCTGGCGGATGAAGCCGTCGCCGCTGACAACGACCGGACCGGCGGCCGGGTTGATCTGCAATGGCGAGCCGCCGGCATCGAGCACCGGATAGCCCTCGACCGACACTAGCTGACCTTCGGGCGTCAGCGAAAAGCGGCCGTCGCGGGTCATGATCTGCCCGTCTGGCGATTGCAGACTGAACCAGGCGTCGCCGCGAATTGCAAAGTCGAGTTCGTTGCCGGTCTGTTTGAAACCACCTTTTGCGGCCGAGAGGTAGGTGCCGCCGGTTCGCACGAAGGCCGTGGAGTTGCTGGCAGGACCGGTGAGGACTTCCTCGAACTTGACCTGGGTGGCGCGGAAACCGACGGTTGAAGCGTTGGCGACATTGTCGGCAATGGTGGTGAGGCGGCGGTCGAGCGCGACCTGGGCCGACAGCGCAACGTAAAGTGAGTCTTGCATTCGCCTAGAGCCTCAATTTTTGCATTGTCATCATCAGGTCCGTCGAAATGCCGAATTCCGCCGGTTGCGCGATCAGTAAAGCCGGGCTGGCTGCCGCGTTGGACGGATTGTCGATTTCCCACAGGCTGGTGAATTTTTTCAGGAAGTCCGCCGTGCCTTCCTTGGTTTGCAACTCTTTGAAGTCGATCTTGCTCTCAAGCAGCGCCGCCTGCTTGTCGATGGCGGCGGATGAGAAAGTGGAGGGGATGGCAAGGGCCGTGAATACAACTTTGGTGAGCGCCGGGTCAGCCAGGATTTGGAAGGCGTTCTTGATGGTAGGCGCCTTGCGTTCGAAATAGAGCGCCAGGCGAATGCCTTCATTGGTCTGGCCAGCGTCGGCTTCGAGTGTCTGACGCAGATATTTGTCGATTGTGCCCTGCTGGGCGCGCGTGAACACCGTGGCGGTGTCCTTGTAGCGGGCGAAATTAAAGGTCTCTGCAAACTCGCGGTAGCGCGTGTCGGTCAATTTGTTGGCAAATGACTGGTTGCTGTCGATGCCGCCCTCCAGCACCTTGACCATGAACGCCTTGGCGTAGGCCATGTCTTCGAGGCCGTGCGCTTTCATGGCATAGTTGAACAGACGGCTGTCAGCCATCAGGTCCTTGATCGATTTCACATTGCCGATGTTCTCGCGATAGTATTCGGTCTCGCGTTCCACCACTGGCTGCTCAGCGACGCGCTGGATCGACTTGGTCATATCCTGGGCAATGATTTTGTAGCCAACATAGGTGTTGATCACGGCGAGCTCCGGGCAATTCCCGCCAACAGGTAGCGAAAATTGCTTGCGCGAACCTTTCGTGATCGCTCAAATTTTTACGGGTGTTAATTTTCCTTAACGCATCAAGCTTCACACAAGGCAGACGGACTACCCATTGTGCGTTGTAATCTGTGCGGACGTGGACATGGGCATTGTAATCGGACTGGTCATGACGCTCGGTTGCGTTCTCGGCGGCTTTATGGCGATGGGCGGCCACATCGAAGTGCTGGTCCAGCCATGGGAAGTCGTGATCATCTGCGGCGCTGCGATGGGTACATTCCTCGTCGCCAATCCGATGAAGACGGTCAAGGACACTGGCAAGGCGCTGCTGGAAGCTTTCAAGCAGGCCGTGCCGAAAGAAGAGCAATACCTCGAAACGCTGGGCGTCCTGCACTCGCTGATGCGCGAACTGCGCACCAAGTCGCGCAACGAAGTTGAAGCCCATATCGACAACCCTGAAGAATCCTCGCTTTTCCAGGCCTATCCGACGATCCTGAAGGACAAGAGCCTGATGTATTTCATCTGCGACTATTGCCGCCTGATCATCATTGGCAACGCCAAGAGCCATGAAATCGAGGCGCTGATGGAAGAAGAAATCCACACCATCAAACATGACAAGATGAAGGCTTATCAGGCGATGAGCCAGATGAGCGACGGCTTTCCTGCCATCGGGATCTGCGCCGCAGTGCTGGGCGTGGTGAAGGCAATGGGTGCGTTGGACCAGTCTCCTGAAATCCTCGGCGGCCTGATCGGCGCGGCGCTGGTGGGCACATTCCTCGGCATTTTCATGTCGTATTGCGTGTGCACGCCCATCGCCGCGAAGATCAAGATGGTCCGGGAAAAGAACTTGCGGCTCTACACGATCGTGAAGCAGACGCTGATCGCCTACATGAACGGCTCCCTGCCACAGGTTGCGATCGAGTTTGGCCGCAAGACCATTTCAACCTATGATCGCCCATCGATTGACGCTGTCGAGCAGAGCACACTCGGCGGCGGCGACAAGAAAGCGGCGTAGAGATGACCGCGGCGGCTCTCATATCCAGTGATCCGGCGGCTCTTGTCGAGCGGCTGGTCGGCGCGACGGCCGAGCCTGACAAGGTAAGTGCTGCGGCCCGAAGCCTTGGTCAGCGGTCAATGCAGCCGATTGCAACGACAATCGAAGAGTTCTTGCCGGTTCCGGCTGAAATCGAGCTGGAGGATGTCGAACTTGGCCGTGTGGCTGACGTTTTTGCCTGCGAAAGCGATGCCGAGCCGCTGACGATTGCCTCGTCGGCGCATTCGCCGGATGCGCTGATGATATCGGTTGACGCAAACGCCGTGTCATTGCTCACAAGCCTGCTGTTTGGCGGGTCGCCGCTGGCCAGTGTCAAACCAATGAGCCGGCCGATATCGCAGATTGAGCTTGGTATCTGCACTTTGTTCATTCATCGGCTGGCTGAAGCGTTGAACGGCGCTGGCACGCGGCCCATGCATGTGCGCTTTCCCGTTTCGCTGCCGATCTGTGGCGAAGAGCGGCGCAAGCAGATATTTCGCGATGGGCCATCGGCGACGCTGGTTTACCGGATATCGACTGCCGGCGGCGAGGGCCGGGTGCGGGTGACGATGCCGCAACGCATCGTGTTGTCGCCACACGGCACCGACGATGGCAAGGCGGCAGCAGGCAATGAATGGCAGGCCCGCTTCGGCGGCGAAGTGATGCGCTCGATGGTGATGTTGCAGGCGACCGTACCGCTTGGCCAGATGACGCTCGGCGACATTGCAACGTTGCAGCCGGGTCAGGTGATTGAAATGTCAGCTGATGCACCTGGCGAGACCCGGCTGTCGGCCAAGGACAAAACGCTGTTTGTGTGCGAGTTTGGCAAGTTGGGGCAGAACTACACTGTTCGCATCAAGGAGCCGTTCAACGCTGAGGCTGAATTGATGAACGGATTGCTGGCAGGTGGACGATGAGTGCGGCCGAGAAGAAAGACAGTGCGGGCATGGGTGACGAACTGGCGCAAACGCTGACAGATTCCAACGAAGAAGAGACGCTCAACAAGGCAATCGAAGAACTGCGCGGCGTGCTGAAGGACGAAAGCAAGCCGGCCGCCGCCGCAATGGCGGCCGCCGGCCCCGGTGTGAACACCGGCGCCACCTCGCCTAACAACAGCCTGATCATGAACATCCCCGTCGAAGTGCAAATCGTGCTGGGCGGCGCGGAGATGCCTGTGTCCGACCTGATGGCGCTGCAAAAGGGCTCAACGGTGGCGCTGAACCGGCGCATTGGCGAACCGGTCGATGTGATGGTGAATGGCCGCAAGATCGCGCGCGGCGAGATCACGGTGCTTGAAAACGATCCGTCGCGGTTTGGCGTCAAGCTGACCGAGATCATTACGGCGGCGAAGCTCTGACCATGCAGGCAGCCCGGGAAGCGCCGAAATTGCCCGCGCTCAGCCGAGCGCAGAAGGCTGCCGCCATTCTGGTGGCGCTGGGCAAGCCTGCGGCCGGGCGGCTGCTGAAATTCTTCAAGCAGGACGAATTGCGCTTCCTTATGGAAGGCGCGCGTGGTCTGCGTTCTATTCCCCAGGTCGAGCTGGAAAAGATCGTCGCGGAATTCGAAAGCGAATTTGCCGAAGGGGTCGGCCTGCTCGATTCAGCCGACACGATGGACAGCATCTTCTCCGAGACCCTTTCTGCAGAGGAAATGAACGCCATCATGGGTGGCGAAGATGCCGAAAACGAACAGGCCGAAGATGAGCCGGTGTGGCCGTTGCTGGAGAATGTGGAAGCGGAACGTCTGGGTGAGTTTCTGTCGGCTGAACATCCGCAGACGGCTGCCTTTGCACTGACCAAGGTGCCACCTTCGGCAGCGGCGAGGATCTTGTTGACGCTGGAAAAGCCGGTGCGCGGCGAAATCGTCAAGCGCATGCTGGATGTCGGCGAGGCGGCTCCGGCGGCTGTGCATCTCCTGGAAATGCAGTTGCGAACTGCACTGATCGAGGACAAGTCCGGCGCATCGTCGTCGTCCGGCCAGGCGCGGGTGGCGAGCGTGTTGAACGAACTTGACAAATCCGACCTTGACGAGGTGATGGATGATCTGGCGGAAGCCGGCGCGACCAATATCGAGGCAATTCGCTCACAGCTGTTTGCATTCGAAGACATCGAGATGCTGGAGCAGAGCCAGCGCGTCTCCCTGTTCGACGGCATCCAGGCCGACATTGTTACGATTGCCCTGCGCGGAGAGGTGGCGGCAGCGCTGACCGAGGCCATTCTGTCGTCGCTTGGCGCACGTGCACGCCGCATGATCGAGGCCGAGTTGAAATCTGATCCTGGCAATCTGACTGCAGCTGAAATCGTCAAGGCGCGCCGGCAGATCGCGTCTACGGCTATCAAGCTGGCGTCGGAAGGTACGATCCGGCTGCCGCAGCCGCAAGCTGCGGCCTGACCACTCAAAAGCAATAATGCGGCATGAGTGACTCTTCGGACAAGGACAGCAAGACAGAAGAAGCCACGGAGAAAAAGGTCCGTGACTCTGTCGACAAGGGCCAGACGCCCTTTTCGAAAGAGACGCCGCTGTTTGCGTCGTTTGTGGCGGTGCTGATCTTTGCGATGTTTTTCGCCTATGACGCAGCGATGCGGCTCGGCGGATTCCTGTCGATCTTTCTCGAACGTCCGGACGAATGGACTTTGGGGAACAATGCGGATGCGGTGGTGCTCTATCGTCTTGTCTCGCTTGAAATCGGCCGGGCGCTGCTGGTGGTGCTTGCCTTGATGATGGCGTTTGGCCTGGCGGCCAGCATCATGCAGAACCCGCCGCAGTTTGTAGCTGACCGCATACAGCCAAAATTCTCGCGGATCTCGTTGATCAAGGGCTGGGAGCGCATGTTTGGCGTGAAAGGCTGGGTCGAATTCCTGAAATCGGTGGCGAAGGTGTCGGTGGCGACGGCTTTTGTTGTGTTTGTGCTGCGCGATACGCCGGCCCGGCTGCTGGCAGGCATGGCGACCAACCCGACATCGTTTGCGCCTGTCATGCTCGATATTGTGGTGGAAATGTTGATCACCATCACGCTGGTGATGGCGCTGATTGCGGTCGCCGATTTCATCTGGTCCCGCTATCATTGGCGCGCCGACCTGCGCATGACCAAGCAAGAGGTGAAGGACGAGCACAAACAGACGGATGGCGATCCGCTGGTGAAGTCGCGCATTCGCTCGCTGCAGCGTGACCGGGCTCGTAACCGTATGATGGCGCAAGTGCCTACGGCCACGCTGGTGATCGCCAACCCGACGCACTTTGCAATCGCGCTGCGCTATGAGCGCAACAAGGATAATGCGCCGGTGGTGGTGGCCAAGGGACAGGACCTGCTGGCGCTCAAGATCCGTGAGATTGCCGAACAGGCCGGCGTTCCGGTGTTTGAAGACGTGGCTCTCGCCCGATCCATGTACAAACAAGTTTCGGTGGATAGTGTGATCCCGCAGCAATTCTACCAGGCTGTGGCGGAGCTGATCCGCTCCATCTACGCAAGCTCACAACGCAAATCGCAACCAAGGCCGACATGATCCGACAGCCCAATACATGTGCGCGTGAAATAGTGGTGGCCGAGGCCATTCGCGAATTTGTCAGTGAACTGCGTATGGTCGACATTGCAGACTATATCGCTTTCATCCGGATGGAACGGTTCGGCAATGTGTCGGACATCGTGGATTCGGCAGCCGAACTCTATTTCATGCCGGGCACGCTACGGTTGGGGCATGGCGGCGAAGCGCACGTGGAATGGACCGGCGAGCCGCGCATCGTGCTGGACCTGGAGCTGCGTCCGCAGGGCGTGACCGTGTATTTTGCGCTGACGCTGACCGCGCAGCATGCGTCGGTCGATGTCAACTATGTGAGTTTTGAAAGCCCTGACGCTGATCCGGATGTCAACACAAGACGGCTGGAAGATGCACTGCTCACCGCACGGATCCGCAAGACGATTTCGCCCGAAGCAATGCAGCCGGGGCTGTGAAACAGTCTGAGGTCAGTCGATCAGTCCCTGGCGGATCGCCTTGGCGACCGCCTGCATACGGTTGACGGCGTCAAGCTTGCCTGAGACGGTGGTCAGATATTGATTTGCCGTGTGCACCGACAATTTGAGAATGCGCGCGATGTCTTCGCTGGTGCGCCCGGCGGCTGTGAGCTTGAGGCATTCGAGTTCGCGCTTGCTGATGGCCGAGGCGCTGGAGGCGCTGCCGGATTTCAATTCAGAGACGGCGGCAAAGATCTCGTAGCAGAGCTTGTGCAGCGCCAGAATGGCGTCCTTGTCGCCGCCTATGTTTTCGCCGGTGAAGACGAAGAGGCCGGAATGACCGGATTCCGCGCTGACAGGGAATGCGATGCCTGGTGAACCTGGAATGGCGGCAGGCAGCATTGTCAGGAACAGGCTGGCGGGAACAGCGCCAGCACCGCCAGGAAGCCAGAGCGCCGGCAGCGCCGAGGTTGCGGCGTGGCGCGAAAGGGCTTGCGAGCCTGTCTCAGCGATTACCGATGAAACTCGCGACGTTCGCGGGAACTGTTCGTCGAAACAGTGGACCAGGCGGGCAGAGGCTGCACCACGCCCGGTGTAAAACATTGCGAACGTGGTTGCGCCTATGTCGCGCGCGCCGCGGCGCAGGATGCGAACCGAGTTGGGAATCACGCCGTCCGATGTCACTCGTGCAAGACGGGCAATTTCAGCTAGTGGGCGCGTGGCGTTTTCGTCCGCCGATACTGTGCGTTTGCCTTTGCGTGCCGCCATCAGATGATCCCCGCACGAATTGCAACTGCAATCGCCATGGCGCGATTGGCGGCGTTCAGCTTCTGAATGGAACTGACGATGTATTTGTTGACCGTGTTGGACGAGACGCCGAGGATGAGAGCCGTCTCCTGCGTGGTCTTGCCTTCCGACACCCACAGGAGGCATTCGCGCTCGCGATCGCTAAGCGATGGATTGTCGGCACAAAACGATATCTCTGCATGGCGGGACATCAGGTAATTGCAGGCGAGGTGAACGCGGTCGAGCAGGGCGGTATCGATCTGGCCTGGCGCAGCCGATGACAGGACGCAGACGCCGTGGCGCGGGCCTGCCTTCAGTTTGAGCAGGAACATGTTGCAGTGGCCGAACTCGATCAAGCGAGCGGTGACGCGCACGTCAACAACGCGGCTGCCGCTGCCTGGCATGGCAGGAACAAAAAGCCGGGGCTGTTCGCCAAGCGGTGTGGCGTATTGGCTCTGATGCATCAATTCGATCGTGGGCGTGCCGATCAGGTCGATGGCGTCAAAGGGCCAGTTCGACGACAGGATCTGCGGCGGCAATTCTGCATGGCTGCGCGACAGATCGGCCAGACAGAACTGGTCTGCGCCAACTGACAAGCAGATTTCGCGCAAAGCACGCGACAGGACTTCCCGGGTGACCGCCGAATGAATCGTGTCGAGAAACGGAGTTGACCATTCGTTCCCGGCATCATCGCCGAAACGGCTTGTCTCGTTGCTTGCATGACTGTTCAAGCCGCGCGAATCTGCTCGTCCCATGCCCCTGGCCATTGGCCGTTTTTGGCCGCCTGAAACGACGGCGATCGGACTTGTCGCGCCCGCCATGCACGACTCATCCACGCGCTGGGAAACCAGCGCGTTGCTCACTCATATTACGCTACGCTGTTTGGCGCTTTTGCGCCTGTGCCGGGCGAACGAGCCGAAGCACTTAATGCTTCGCCCAAGGTTTCATGGCCGCTGACTCGCGTCAAGAGTCGTTAATGGTCAAGCCACGAGTTTCAACCCGATGATTCCGGCAACGATCAGGCCAATGCAGGCGAGCCGCACGACAGTCGCGGGGTCATTGAACAGATAGATGCCAAGGATCGCCGTGCCAACCGTGCCTATGCCGGTCCAGACCGCATAGGCAGTGCCGATGGGCAGCTCTTTCAAGGCAAGACCAAGCATCCACAGACTGATCGCCATCGCGCCAACGGTCAGAACGGTTGGTAGCGGTTTGGAAAAACCATCGGTGTATTTGAGGCCTACGGCCCAACCGATTTCAAAGACACCAGCGATGACAAGATAAAACCAAGACATGGACAGCTCCTGTGATGCGGGCCGTCCCGACTGTTCATTCGCATGATGCGCGGGGGCCGTCCCCCGGAATACAGCTGATCTTATCAAACAAATCCAGAGATGTGAAAACGCAGCTTTGGGCATGGCAGCCATGCCTCAATGGTGGACAAGGGTCCGGGCCGGGCATTATCTGCTCGGACTGTTGACGATCTGGACCTTAAGCGCATGACCCCTTTTGTTTTCAACACAACGCCGTCGATTGTGTTTCAGCCGGGCGCATCGCGGCGGCTGGGCGAGGTGACCGGGCGCAAGCTGGGCGCACGGGTGCTGTTTGTCACTGATCCGGGCCTGCGCAAACTGGGGCTGACGGATGCTGCGGTCGCGTCTCTTGAGGCGAGTGGAATTCCCGTCACGGTGTTTGACAGCGTAGAGGCTGATCCGTCGCGCGCCACCTTGATGAAAGCGGTCGATAGCGGCCGTGCGGCTGGTGTGACGGGTGTTGTCGGGTTTGGCGGCGGATCGTCACTGGATGTCGCCAAGCTGGCGGCGCTGCTGATCGGCTCGGGCGAGGACCTTGATGAAGCCTGGGGCGTGGCGCAGGCCAAGGGGCCGCGCCTTCCGCTTGTGCTGGTTCCCACAACATCAGGCACGGGGTCTGAAGTGACGCCAGTGTCGATCATTACGGTGGGCGAAGAGGAAAAGCGCGGCGTTTCATCGCCTGTGATCCTGCCCGACATTGCGCTGCTTGACGCGGAGCTAACGCTTGGTCTGCCGCCGGCGATCACCGCGGCGACCGGTGTTGATGCGATGGTGCATGCAATCGAAGCCTATGCGTCGAAGAACGCCAACAACAATCCTCTGTCAAGGATGCTGGCGAAGCAGGCATTGCAGTTGCTTGGGGCCAACATTGAAACGGCAGTCAACGACGGCAAGAACATCGAGGCGCGGTCGGCGATGCTGCTGGGATCCATGCTGGCTGGGCAGGCATTTGCCAATTCGCCGGTGGCTGCCGTGCATGCACTGGCCTATCCAATCGGCGGCACGTTCCACGTGCCTCATGGCCTGTCGAACGCTTTGGTGCTGCCGCATGTTCTGCGCTTTAACGCGCCGGATGCAGCGCATCTTTATGCAGAGATAGCGGCGGATGCGTTTCCAGGACTGACTGGCGAGCAGGGCGTGCAAGGGTTGTGCGCCGCGTTCATCGAAGAACTGGATGGCCTGGCCAAACGGCTCGGCATGCAGACCAAACTGCGCGAAGTTGGCATCGGGGAAGGGGATCTGGCCAAGATGGCGGCGGATGCGATGAAGCAGCAGCGGCTTCTGGTGAACAATCCGCGCGAGGTCGGCGAAGCGGATGCGCTGGCGATCTACAGGGCGGCGTGGTGAACACAGTGGCTGCGACGCGTAACGATTACCGTGTCTTTCGCGTGCTGACGACGCGATGGATGGACAACGACATCTACGGCCACATGAACAATGTGGTGCACTATTCGCTGTTTGACGCCGCCGTGAACGGGTGGCTGATCGAACGAGGGGTGCTTGACATTCATGGCGGCGACCAGATCGGTCTCGTCGTCGAAACCGGCTGCCGCTATTTCGGCGAACTGGCGTTTCCCGACGTGGTGCATGCTGGGCTTCGGGTGGCGAAGATCGGCTCGTCTTCCGTTCGCTATGAGGTTGGCCTGTTCCGCAATGACGACCCGAATCCGGCGGCGGAAGGGTTCTTCGTCCACGTCTATGTCGACCGCACCTCGCGGCGGCCAAAGCCGCTGAGCGAAAAGCTCAGAGCGGTGCTTGAAACGATTGCTGTCTAACTTTCCAGCCGATCAATCAGCCATCTCACCGCCAGCGGGTAACCCTTGGCGCCAAGACCTGCGATCACTGCGGTAGCGACGGCCGACATCAGCGAGTGATGATAGATTTCCTCGCGCTTGTGGATGTTGGAAATGTGCAGCTCGACGATCGGGCCGGGGAACATTTTCAGCGCATCCAGCACCGGGATCGAGCGGAAGGTAAGTCCTGCCGGGTTGATGAGAATGGCGGCGCCTTCATCAATCGCCTCGTGGATCCAGTCGACCATCTGGTGTTCGGCATTGGTCTGCAGGAAACGTACCGGGCGCTTTCCCGCAGCGTCGCGGCACATGACCTCAATCTCGGCCAGCGTCGTCTTGCCGTAGACTTCCGGCTCGCGCATGCCGAGGCGGTTCAGGTTCGGGCCATTGAGGACATAGATCGGTTTCATTTGCTTATCCTTGATAACCCACGAGGCGCGGCAACCAGAGCACGACCGACGGGAAGAAGGTGATAATGCCGAGGCCTGCGAGCATGGCCCACAGGAACGGCATCGTGTCGCGCACCAGATCGCGCAAGGGCACGTTGGCGATGCGGGTCATGATGAACAGCAACAGGCCGTAGGGCGGAGTGATGAGCCCCAGCATGATGTTGACGACGACCATGACGCCAAAGTGCACCATGTCGATGCCAAGCGCCTGGGCGGTGGGAATAAGCACCGGCACGACGATGAGCAGGATGGTGGTGCCTTCGAGCAGGCAGCCGAGCACCAGCAGAATGACATTGACCATGATGAGGAAGCCTGTCGGCGACAGATCCCACGATTGCAGCAAAGCCGACAAGGACTGCGGGATGTTCTCGACCGTCACGACATAGTTGAACACCAGTGCGCCGGCGATCAGCATGCCGATTGAAGCGGTGGTGCGGGCGCTTGACAGGACCGAGCGGTAAAACTGCCTGAACGTCACTGAACGGTAGAGCAGCACCGAAATGACCAGTGCGTAAGCGGCGGCTATAGCTGCGGCTTCTGTTGGTGTGGTGATGCCCGAATAGATGCCGCCCAACAACACGACCGGCATCATCAGTGAAGGGAATGCTTCCCAAGTGATGCGTGGCAGCTCGCGCAGCGGCGTCGGCTTCTCGACCGGGAAATTCTTGCGCCGGGCATCGTAGGCGACGATGCCCATCTGGGTCAGGGCAAGCAGCAGGCCCGGGACCATGCCACCCAGGAACAGGTAGCCGATGGAAGCATCCGAGACGAGCGCGTATATGATCATCGGAATGGATGGCGGGATGATCGGGCCGATGACTGCAGTTGCTGCGGTGAGGGCTGCTGCATAGCTCGCCGGATATTTGCCGTCCTTGGTCATCAGCTGCTGCATCATCTTGCCGGAACCGGCAGCGTCGGCAATCGCAGAGCCGCTCATGCCCGCAAAGATGATCGACTGCACGATATTGACGTGGGCGAGGCCGCCGCGAAAGCGACCGACCAGGGCGTTGCAGAACACCATCAAACGGTCTGTCATCGAGCCTATATTCATCAGCTCGGCAGCGAGGATGAACAGCGGCACTGCGAGCAGGATATAGTTGGTGTACATGCCGTTGAGGATCTGTTCTGCAGCGGTTCCCATATCGAGGCCGGCCATGAACAGATAAAGGATCGAACCGGCGATCATCGAATGGCCGATCGGCAGGCCAAGAAATGACAGCGCAATGATCGCGATGATGGTGAGGGAAAAAGGACTTGCCATGTTCATACGCCTGAGCTCGCCTTGGTTGGGTCAACATCCTCGGGGGCTTTTCCGAACACGGCGTTCCAGGAGAGCCAGAGGTAGCGCGCGATGACTGCGACGACAAAGATGATGTAGATTGAATAGAGCCAGTCGAAGCGGATTTTCAGGTATGCGGTGCTTTCGACCTTCATGAAGGTGACGTAGCTCCAGACCGCCGGAAACGACATGCCGTAGAGGGTGATAAGGGCGGCGGCAGACAGCAGCAGCATGATCCGGCGCGTGCCAGGCCCGACTGACGAATAGATCAGGTCAAACCGGATCTCCTCTTCTTCGCGTACGACGAAGGCAGCGCCGAACAGCACCATCCATATCCACATGATGACCGATAGTTCCTGGGTCCAGCCGACTGGAAAATTGAGCAGATAGCGGAAAGCGATCTGCAGCAAGAACGCAGCGAACATGGTCGCCAGCATCGCCGCGAGCAGGTTTTCGGCCCGGGCATAGAGCCAACTGATAATGCTATTCCGGTTCTCGCCCATCGACCTGTCTCCCTATCTCCATTGTTGATCTCCGGAACCAGTCGTCTGGATGATTGCCGGGCAGAAATGCCGGGAGCCGGAATGGGCCAGCCCCCGGGAAAAACGAACGCCTTACAAGGCGTTGATCTTGTCGAGCATGCCGGCCGGCCAGTCCTTGGCCAGATCCGACTTCAGATATTGCTCCTGAACATGGGTGCGGAACGCGGCAACGTCGGGTTCATAGAGCTTGAGGCCGCGGCCCTTGAAGGTCTCTGCCAGTTCCGTCTCGCGGGCCAGGTGTTTCTCGGTCGAGAAGTCGATCGCCTTGTCGGCTGCGGCCTGAACCTTGGCCTGCTTGCCGGCGTCCATTGAGTCCCAGGCCTTCTTGGATATCGTCAGCAGATCGAAGCCGACGAGATGCGAGGTCAGCACAATCTGGTTCATGACTTCGTAGAACTTCATGTTCTCGACGTTGGGCAGCGGGTTGTCCTGGCCGTCGATCGCGCCGGTCTGCAATCCGGTGTACACTTCGGCGTAGGCCATAGGCGTCGGGTTTGCCCCCAGCGCCGTGCCCAGGAACTGCCACGCGTCGCCGCCTGGCATGCGCAGCTTGACGCCAGCCAGATCAGCCGGGGTCTTGATTTCCTTGTCGCCCTTCAGGCCGACCTGGCGGACGCCGAAATAGGTGGGGCCGAGGATTTTGATGCCGAGCTGATCTTCTGCGATCTTCTTAAGTTCGGTACCGGCTTCGGAGGCAAAGAATGCTTTCAGATGCGCTGCGTCGCGGAACAGATAGCCAGCTGTGGCAATGGAGAATGCCGGGACCTGCTTGGACACGTCCTGTGGGGCGATGTTGCCCATTTCGAGGTTGCCGCGCTGCAGGGCGACAAGTTCCGTGCCTTGCTTGAACAGGTTACCGCCGTAGTAGCCTTCGAAGGCGATGTCGTCCTTCAGTTCGTCTGCGAATACCTTCATCATTTCGGCGCGGATGTCAGTTTCGGCGAAAACGGCCGAGAAACGGACCTTTGCCTTGTCCTGGGCGATAGCCGGAGCGGCTGCAAGGGCCGCCACCGCAACAGTTGCCGCCATCAATGCACGGCGGGTGAAGTTCAGTGTCATGTCAGTCTCCTCCGATGATTTTCTAAAGTGCGTTGATCAAGTCGAGCAGTCCCGCTGGCCGTATCGGGGCATCAGCGATTTCGTGAAAACGGTCATGCAGCGGCCTCGAAATGGCCGGCCATGGCGGTGCGGTCTGCCTTGCGGCCGGAGAACAGTTCGAAAGCGCGGACCGCCTGGTATATCGCCATGCCGATGCCGGGCAGGGTGCGGCAGCCGAGCGATCTGGCTTGTCGCAGCAGCTCGGTTTCGGGCGGGAAATAGATGATGTCTGAAACCCATTTGTCCGGCGTCAGCAGAGCCGTGTCGAAGGGCGTGCCCGGGTATTTCGCCATGCCGACGGGAGTTGTGTTGACCACGCCGTCGGCCTGGAGCACAGCAACCGCAGCGTCTGGGGCTGCAATGACGCGTGCGCCAAATGTCTGCCGCATCCGTTGCGCCAGGGCGATGGCGCGCGCCGGGTCGCTGTCGATGATCGACAACTGGCCGGCGCCATGCTCCATCAGTGCATAGGCAACCGCTGCCCCCGCGCCTCCTGCGCCGAATATCGAAACATGGCCCATCGGCGCCGCGGCCATGCCTTCGCGAAAACTCTCGGCATAGCCCCAGCTGTCGGTGTTGTGTCCGGTGCGGTGGCCCTGGTTGAAGACCGCAGTGTTCATGGCGCCGATGGCGGCGGCTTCCGGCGACATCTCATCCATCGCGGCGATTGCCATCTGCTTGAACGGGTGAGTGATGTTGAGGCCGCGAAAGCCAATAGAGGCAGCAGCGGCGATGACATTGCCGATCTCGCTGTCGGGTAGTCCCATGCGGTCAAAATCCAGCAGGACATAAGAATAGGGCAGGCCGAGACGGTGCGCCTCACGCTCGTGCATGGCAGGCGTCCGGGACAGTTGAATGCCACGGCCGGCCAGGCCGACAAGCACAGAGCCCCCGTTCGGGGCGCTCAAGCCACGGCTCGAAAGCACAGCATTGATCTGGTCGACAGCGCCGCCCATCACTCCCCCCTCACCGGCGTTCCTCCAGCCGGTTGTGATCTTGTGCCAGATCACCTTGTCTTTGCGCGCCCCCGCCGGATAAATGCGGCTGCGCTCATTGCCAACAATGTACTAACTGGTTAGTTTAGTCAATAACCGAAACATGGCGCGCAAATGGAAGGTTGCTATGGCGGCGGAAAAAGTGGTTCGAAAACGCAAGAGCGAAGGTGGGGCAACCCGCGCGCAGGACCCTGAAGGCACGCGCCGCAACATTCTCGAAATTGCGTCGAAGGAATTTGCGCTGAACGGCCTGTCGGGCGCGCGAATTGACGAGATTGCGGCAGCGACGCGCTTCTCCAAGCGGATGATCTATTACTATTTCGGCGACAAGGAAGGGCTCTATCGCCATGCGCTCGAGAACGCCTATCGGGAGATGCGGCAAGGCGAAGGCGCGCTCGATATTGACGACCTGCCGCCAATCGAGGCGCTGGCGCGGCTGGTGGAATTTACTTTTGACCACCATCACCTGCATGAGGAATTCATCCGCATGGTGATGATCGAGAACATCCATCACGGGCAGTATCTGGCCCAGTCTGATGTGATCCGAGACCTGAATGTGACGGCTATCGATCACATTGCGCGGATCTACACGCGTGGCGTTGCCGACGGCGTGTTCCGCGAGGGGCTCGACCCGTTCGAACTGCACTGGCACGTGAGTGCGCTGTGCTTCTTCAACGTGTCGAACCGCGCGACATTTTCCAAGATATTTGGCCGTGACATTGGGTCTGGCGAGCAACTTGCAAAGCTGCGTCACAACACAGTTGAATCGATTGTGCGTTTTGTCGCCAAGGCGCAGCACCTGAAGGACTGAACGGGAGGACGCCTTGAAAACATCGATTGCGACCGTTTCGATTGCAGGCGACCTCGCCGAAAAGTTTGCCGCGATTTCTGCGGCCGGCTTTGACGGTGTCGAGATATTCGAGAATGATTTCCTCGCATTTGACGGGTCGCCGCGCGATGTCGGTGAGATGGCGCGCGATGCGGGTCTTGCGATTTCGCTGTTCCAGCCGTTCCGGGATTTCGAGGGCCTGCCCGAGCCGCAGCGCAGCCGCGCCTTCGACCGCGCCGAACGCAAGTTTGACGTGATGGCGGAACTTGGCACCGATTTGATGCTGGTATGCTCGTCGGTGTCGCCGGTGTCGTTGGGCGGCATCGACCGGGCGGCCGCCGATTTTCGCGAACTGGGGGAGCGGGCGGCAAAGCGCGGTCTGCGTGTCGGCTACGAGGCGCTGGCCTGGGGCAAACATGTGTGGGATCACCGCGACGCGTGGGAAATCGTGCGCCGGGCAGATCATCCGAATATAGGCATCGTTCTAGACTCGTTTCATACGCTGGCGCGCAAGATCGACCTGTCATCGATCCGCTCGATCCCGAGAGACAAGATATTCATCGTGCAACTGGCGGATGCGCCAAAGATTGACATGGATTTGCTCTACTGGAGCCGCCACTTCCGCAATATGCCCGGCGAAGGCGATCTGCCGGTGCGCGAATTCATGCAGGCTGTGGCGGCGACCGGCTATGATGGCTATCTGTCGCTGGAGATTTTCAACGACCAGTTCCGGGGCGGCTCGGCCAAGGCGATTGCAGCCGATGGTCATCGCTCGCTGGTGTGGCTGATGGACCAGGTGAAGCGCGAGGAGCCTTCGCTCGACTTTGATGCGCCGCCAATGCCGGACCGCGTTGAGGTTGAGGCGGTCGAGTTCATCGAATTTGCAACCAACAAGGCGGGCGCGACGGAACTTGGCGGACTGTTGCGTGTGCTCGGGTTCAGTGAAGTGGGCCGGCATGTCTCAAAGGATGTGACGCTGTACCGGCAGGGTGCAATCAACGTGGTGGTCAACACCGACCGTGACGGATTTGCCCATTCCAGCTTTGTCGTGCATGGCACGTCTGCCTATGCGGCCGGCCTCAAGGTTGGCGATGCGGCGGCTGCGATGCAGCGGGCGCAGGCGTTGGGCGGCAGCCCGTTCGAGCAGCCGGCCGGGCCGGGTGAGCTTGCGATTCCTGCGCTGCGCGGCGTTGGCGGCGGTCTGCTCTATTTCCTCGACAACTCAACCGATCTGGCAAAGGTTTGGGACATCGAATTCCGCCCGGTCGGGGGCGAAGGCCACGATGCGGGGCTGACGCGAATCGACCATATCGGCCAGACGATGAGCCATGAGGATATGTCGAGCTGGCTGCTGTTCTACGTTTCGCTGCTGAAGGCGACCAAGACGCCTTTGGTCGATGTCATTGATCCGGCCGGCATCGTGCGCAGTCAGGTTGTGGAAGGCCTGGACAAGAAGCTCCGCCTGACGCTGAACGGAGCAGAAAACCGCCGCACGCTGGCTGGCCAGTTTCTTGCCGAAACCTTTGGCTCGGGCCTGCAGCATATGGCGCTGGCGACAGACGACATCTTTGCGACAGTGGAAAAGCTTGCCGGGAACGGTTTTGCGCCGCTGGCGATTTCGCCGAACTATTTTGATGATGTCGAGGCGCGGTTCGGACTGGAGCCTGAGTTCTCTGATCGCCTGCGCGCCGGCAACGTCCTCTATGACCGGGACGAGCATGGCGAGTTTTTCCAGATCTATGCTCCGGCGCTGGAGCACGGTTTTGTGTTCGAGATCATCGAAAGGCGCGGCGGCTATCAAGGATATGGCGCGCCGAACGCGCCGTTCCGTATTGCAGCGCAAAAACGCCTGATGCGGCCCAAGGGCATGCCAAAGGCCTGATTCCATTCATTAGAATGCTAATCCGGTGCAAGATTGTGCTGGACCTGTGCGTCGCTGCCCTTCGCATGCGCAGCATCGAATCTTCCGAAAATGGCTGAATACGGCTATTGAAATCGATTTCATTTGCAATACAATCGATTTCATAAGTTCATGCCTTTGGGAGGAATTCTGTGAAAAAACTGACTCTGCTCGCCCTTGCCGGTGTTGCCGCCGCCGCCCTGTCTGCGACCACTTCGTTTGCCGCTGATTTCAAGATCGGCCTGTCGAACGGCTGGGTCGGTTCCGAATGGCGCACCCAGATGATCGAGGAAGCGCAAGCTGCTGCGGCGGCCTGGAAGGAAAAGGGTCACAATGTCGAGGTCGTGGTGCAGAGCGCCAATGTCGACGTGCCCGGTCAGATCGCGCATGTGCGCAACTTCATCAATGAAGGCGTCAACGCAATCATCATTAATCCCAACAGCCCGACCGCCTTTGATCCTGTCTTCGCGCAGGCCAAGGAAGCCGGCATTCTGGTGATCTCCACCGACGCGGAAGTGTCGTCGCCTGATGCGACCTATGTCGGCATCGACCAGAAGGCATGGGGCGCGGCAGGCGCTGAATGGCTGGCCAAGACGCTTGAGGGCAAGGGCAATGTCGTCGCCATCAACGGCGTTGCCGGCCACCCGGCCAATGAAATGCGCGTCGCTGGCTATCGCGAAGTGTTCGCCAAGTTCCCCGACATCAAGATCGTCAACGAAGTGAATGCCGACTGGGACCAGGCCAAGGGCCAGCAGGCGATGCAGAACCTGCTCGCCACCTATCCCGACATCAAGGGTGTCTGGGTGCAGGACGGCATGGCTGCCGGCGCCTGGAAGTCGATCATGGACGCTGGCAAGCAGGGCGACATCGCTGCCACCGGCGAAATCCGCAAGGACTTCATCGACCTGTGGGTGAAGGACAAGCTGAACTCCGGCGCGTCGGTGAACCCTCCGGGCGTGATGGCGTCGGCGCTGAACGTTGCTGTGCTGATGCTTGACGGCAAGGAACTGAAGGAGCCTGCCACGGCTGGCCAGTACAAGAACGCCATGTATCTGCCGATCCCGTTCATCGACTCGACCAATCTCGATGAGGCGGTGAAGCAGACCGAAGGCAAGCCGGGCCACTATTCCTATACGAGCTCGCTGTCGATCGAAGACGCCGAAAAACTCTTCAAGTAAGCACGCTTTCTCCACCGGCGCAGGCGCGTTAAAGTCGCGCTTGCGCCGGGCTGGTTGAAGGGAACAACTCCATGTCGAAGCTGGCAGTCAGCGGCGTAAGCAAGACTTACGGCGCCACGGTGGCGCTCAGCCATGGCGACCTCACCCTTGAAGAGGGCGAGGTTCATGTGCTGATCGGGTCCAACGGTTCGGGCAAGAGCACGTTGTGCAAGATCGTGGCCGGTTCGGTGCGGCCCGATGCGGGCGAAATGTTCATTGATGGCAAGCCAGTTGCGGTGTCTGGACCGCAAGCGGGCAGGGCGCTGGGGATCGGCATTTTCTATCAGGAGCTCAGCCTGGCGGCCGGCCGCACGGTCGAGGAAAATATCTGCCTGCCTGATATGCCAGTGAAGGCTGGACTGTTTGTCGACCACGCCAAAATGTCGGCTCGTGCGGCGCGCTACATCGCGCTGTTTGACGGCGTCACCGGTGCCGGATTTTCGGCCGACGCAACCGTCGGCAGCCTGCGCGCTGACCAGCGGCAACTGGTCGAGATCATGAAGACGCTGGCGACCGAAGCGCCGATCCTGATCTTTGACGAGCCGACCTCGGCGCTCGACCGGGCGCAGGTTGATCGCTTCTTTGAAATCCTTAATCGCTTGAAAGGCGAGGGCCGTGCGATGGTGTTCATCTCGCACCGCATGGACGAGATTTTTGCGTTGGGCGACCGCGTGACCGTGATCCGCGACGGGCGCACTGTCGATACGTCGCGTATTGCTGAAACCGACGCGGCAACGGTTATCCGGCTGATGGTCGGCGAGCAGGGCGAGCTTGCGCCTCCGGCTGCGCCGGGCGAGGCGCACAGCGACGGCGATGTGGCGCTGCAGGCTGCCGGCCTTACGAGCCGCGGATTTTCCAACATCAGTTTTGCGCTTCGCAAGGGCGAAATCCTTGGCCTTGGCGGCCTGCACGGGCAAGGGCAATCGACCTTGCTGCGGGCGCTGTTTGGCGCGCATCCGGTTGCGTCAGGCCAGGTTCTTCTTGGCGGCCGGCAAATCAGCACAGCCGCGCCCGCCGACGCGATTCGCCAGGGGTTCGCCTATGTGTCAGGCGACCGGCGGCGTGACGGCGTCATCACCGAACGGCCGATCCTGGAGAACGTGACGCCAATCCACTATCTGCGCGAAAAGCTGTTCTTTGCACGGCCGGGCGCGCTGAAAGAAAAGGCGATGCCGGCGGTGGATTCGATGAAAACCAAGTTTGCCGGGTTTTCGCACTCGATCAATTCGCTGTCTGGCGGCAATCAGCAGAAGATTGTCATCGCCCGCTGGCTGATCGACCGGCCGGATGTGCTGCTGCTCGACGATCCGACCAAGGGCATCGACCTTGCGGCCAAGGCGGATCTGTTTGCGCTGATCCGCAAGCTGGCGGCAGAGGGCATGGCGATCATGCTGTATTCGTCGGAAGACGCGGAGCTACTGGGCAATGCCGACCGCATTCTTGTCTTTAATGGCGGGCGCGTGACGCGGGAATTGACCGGCGACGACCGCACCCGCTTCAACCTTTATCAAGCCGCTTACGAGGCTGCGTGATGAGCGACGCCGTTTCCACACAAGCGACCCGGTCGAAAGGCCTGAAACAGGCTTTTCAGCGGTTTCCGTTTCTGCCGGCGCTGGTGATCTTGATCGTGCTGCTGGTGTTGAACGGCTATTTCCAGCCGCGTTCGGTCAGCCTCATCGGGTTAACTGGCCTGACCAAGACCTATCTGGCGCTGATGCTGCTGGCGGTGGCGCAGACCTATGTTGTCTATGCCGGAGACATCGACCTGTCGGTGGGTGCGATTGTGTCGCTGGTCAATGTGGTGATCGTCG
The DNA here is from genome assembly GCA_036742015.1 of Mesorhizobium sp. Classification (GTDB taxonomy): domain Bacteria; phylum Pseudomonadota; class Alphaproteobacteria; order Rhizobiales; family Rhizobiaceae; genus Mesorhizobium_A. Next base: position 29,167 of record DAINRF010000018.1, read on the forward strand.
TCCTGATGGAGAAATGGGGTGGGTCGGGCCTGTCGGTGGTTGCGGCGATGCTCGTCGGCCTGGCGGCTGGTCTGGTATGCGGCCTGATCAACGGGTTTGTGGTTGCGGCGCTGAGGCTGCAGGCGATTGTCGCGACGTTCGCCACCTCGATCTTTTTCACCGGTGCGGCGTTATGGGTGCTGCCGGTAGCGGGCACGCCTGCGCCAGCTGCGTTCTGGCGCACATATGGCGCGCGGTTCTTCGACATACCGTTCGTGTTCTACGCAGTCGTTGTGCTGGCGCTGCTGCTTTATGCGCTAGCGCGGTTGCGGCTGACCACGCAGCTGCTGGCAGTTGGCGATGACGCGCAGGGCGCTTACCAGAGCGGCCTGCCGGTTACCTTGATCCGGATGAAAGGTTATGCGCTGTGTGGCGTCTTCGCAGCGCTGGCGGCGTTTTGCATCACCGGCGACACGGCGAGCGGCGATCCTCTGGTGGGCGGCAAGATGACGCTCTATTCGGTGGCGGCAGTTGTGCTGGGCGGCAGCGCCCTGTCAGGCGGATATGGAACTGTGGTTGGTTCTGTGTTCGGGGCTTTGATCATCGGTCTGATCAACTCGCTGGTCTATTTTGTTGGCACGCCGTCTGAATGGCAGAACCTGGTGCAGGGGCTCGCCATCCTGATTGCGCTGATGGCCGGCATTCTGGTTGGACGGAGGGCGCAGTGATGAACGCTGCCGCAGCCTTCATAAGACAACCGCTGTCGATCGCCATTGCCCTGATCGTGGCGCTGCTGTTTCTGGGCGAGCAGCTGAGCCCGGGCTTTGCGTCGCCGCAGCAGATCCTGCGGTTGCTGATTGTTGCGGCGCTGCTGGGCATCGTCGCGGCGGGACAGAACCTCGTCATTCTCGGTGGCCGTGAAGGCATCGACCTGTCGGTCGGCGGCGTGGTGTCGCTGTCGGCGATTGTTGCGGGCAATATGATGAACGGCTTGGATTCCGGCATTCCGCTGGCGATCCTGGCCTGTGTGGCGACCGGCGCGTTTTTTGGCCTGATCAACGGGCTTGGGGTGACGCTTCTGCGCATTCCGCCGCTGGTGATGACGCTTGGCATGCTTGGGGTGCTGCAGGGGCTGCTGGTGGTGATCCGCAACGGCATTCCGTCGGGACGCGCGGCGCCTGGTCTGTCGGAATTTGTCACCCAGCCATTCCTGTTCGGTCTGCCGGGTATTATCTGGCTGTGGATCGCCATCGGCGTGTTCATGGCCTTCCTGCTGGGACGGACCGTTTTTGGCCATCGCATCTACGCGATAGGCTCCAATGAGCAGGCGGCATATATGGCAGGCGTGCCGGTGAAACGCGTGCGCGTGATGCTGTTTGTGCTGTCGGGCGTGTTTGCGGCCATCGCCGGCATGTGCCTGCTGGGCTATTCAGGATCGTCATTTGCCAATGTGGGCGAGCAATACATGCTGCCCTCGATCATTGCCGTAGTGTTTGGCGGCACGTCGCTTGCTGGCGGCAAGGGCGGCTACACCGGCACGATGGCGGGTGCGGTGATGCTGGTGGTCCTGCAGAGCATTCTCACCACCGTCAACATCGATGAATCCGGCCGCCAGATGATTTTTGGCGCGACGCTGCTGGTGCTGATGCTGTTCTACGGCCGGGGGCGGGCGATGCGCGCATGAGCGGCAGGCCAAAGATCAAGGACATTGCCGAGCGCGTCGGCGTTTCGCCGGCCACCGTGTCGCGCGCGCTGGCGGGATCAGGTCTTGTCGCCGAGCCGACACTGACCCGGATCAGGGAAGAAGCCGAGGCGCTGGACTACCGCCCCAATGTCAGCGCCCGGAACCTGCGTACCCAGCGGTCGATGTCGGTGCTGATTGTGGTGCGCGATATCGGCAATCCGTTCTATCTCGACGTGATGAAGGGCGTGGAGGCGGAGGCGCGGGCGGCAGGCTACGCCGTGCTGATGGGCAATACGGAAAACGACCTGGATCGCGAAACTGAATATTTCAAGATGCTGAGGGACGGCCGCGCCGACGGAATGATTCTGATGACCGGCGGCCTTCCGCCGACTACGATGCCGCTTGATGGTTTGCCGGTGGTTGTTGCGCTCGAGCGGATCGTCAATTCCGGTTATGCGCATATCGAGGTCGACAATTTTGGCGCATCGCGCGAGGCGGTGCTTTATCTCGCAGGACTTGGCCACAAGCGCATCGCCCATATTTCCGGACCGCTGCCTGAAATCATGGCGAGCCTGCGTCAGGCTGGCTATCGCGCGGCGATGCAGGAGGCCGGGCTGCCGATCCCTGCCGGCTATGAACAACGCGGCAATTATCTGCTTCATTCCGGCATGGAGGGCTGCCGCAATCTGCTGGCGCTGCCCGAACCGCCGACAGCGATATTCTGCGGCAATGACGAGATGGCTTTTGGCGTGATCCACGAGGTGCGCCGGTCCGGCCTCGACGTGCCGGGCGATGTGTCGGTTGTTGGCTTTGACGACATTTATCTCAGCCAGGCGATCTATCCGCCGCTGACCACGGTCAGCCAGCCACGCGGAGACATCGGCCGCACGGCAATGGAGGTGCTGCTCGGCATCATGTCAGGTAACGAGCCGCCGCGGGACCCCATCATCTTGCCCACAATCCTGACCGAGCGCGCCAGCGTTGCGCCGCCTCGGGCCTGACACATCACAGACGGAGTATCGAGAATGGCTGGCAAAACGAGAGATAAATTGCGCATCGGATTTGTCGGGTCGGGCTTTATCGCCCATTTTCACCTCAAATCCCTGGTGGGTGTGCGCAATGTCGACGTGACCGGCGTCTACAGCCGCAGCGCTGAAAAGCGACTGCGCTTCTGTAATGCGGTGGCCGAACATGAGCTCGGTGAATGCCGCAGCCACGAGACGCTGGAATCGCTGTTGCAGGCAGGCGATGTCGACGCGATCTGGATCCTGTCGCCCAATGATACGCGGCTGAACGTGATGCGCACCATCCATGCCGAGGTAAAGGCTGGCCGCTCAAAAGTGTTTGCTGTGGCCTGCGAAAAGCCGCTGGCGCGCACGGTGGCCGAGGCGCGAGAAATGCTGCGGCTGGCCGGGGATGCAGACCTGAACCACGGCTATCTGGAGAACCAGGTGTTCGCCACTCCGGTCATCCGCGGCAAGGAAATCATCTGGCGGCGCGCCGCTTCGACCACCGGGCGGCCCTATCTGGCACGGGCGGCGGAAGAGCATTCGGGACCGCATGAACCATGGTTCTGGCAGGGCGACAAACAGGGCGGCGGCGTGCTGTCCGATATGATGTGCCATTCGGTGGAAGTGGCGCGGCATCTGCTGACGGCGCCCGGTGCGCCGCGCAATTCGCTCAAGGTGAAGGCCGTCAACGGCACCGTGGCCAATCTGAAGTGGACCCGGCCAAATTATGCGGATGATCTGCGCAAGCGGTTTGGCAAGGATGTCGACTACCGCAACAGGCCGTCAGAGGATTTTGCGCGCGGCACGGTGCTGCTGGAAGATCAGGATGGCAATGACCTGATGATCGAAGCCACGACATCCTGGGCCTATGTCGGTGCGGGTCTGCGCATCCAGCTCGAATTGCTTGGCCCAGAATATGCAATGGAGTTCAACTCGCTGGGCACTGGCCTCAAGATTTTCATGTCACGCGCGGTGACGGGATCGGAAGGCGAGGATCTGGTCGAAAAGCAGAACGCCGAGCAGGGGCTGATGCCGGTGCTGGAAGACGAGGCTGGCGTCTATGGTTACACGGACGAAAACCGTCACATGGTCGACTGTTTCCGCAAAGGTGTGACCCCGGCGGAAACGTTTGACGACGGGCTGGCTGTGGTCGAGATCCTGATGGGGCTTTACATGTCGGCAGAGCTTGGCCGCACAGTCGAGTTTCCGGAACCCGAACTGGAGACCTATGTGCCGGTGGTCGCCCGGGTAGGCTGACGTGGCAACGCCGCTTGACATTCTGCACGCCGAGATGCGGCGGCAGCACGCTGATGCTCTCGCGACGTTCGAGGCTGGCGAGACGATTTCGCGGACCATTGCGGCGCGCATCAGAGCTACCGGGCAGTTGCTGCTGCTCGGCATGGGCGCATCGCACTGGGCCAACCGGATGGCGCTGGCCAGCTACAGGGCGCTTGGTGTGGATGTGCGTGCCGAAGTCCTGTCGGAAGCGCTGCGCCTGCCCCCGCCTGCGGGTGATCGCGTTACGATCCTGACATCGCAATCGGGTGCGTCGGGCGAGGTGCGGGTCTGGCTTGAACGAAATCCAGACCTTGCCGACACGTTTGGGATGACGCTGGAGGCCGAAAGTCTGCTCGGCAAGGCGGTGCCTTGCCTGATCGGACAGGGCGGGCGCGAACGCGCATTTGCAGCGACACGCAGCGTTATGCTGACATTGGCGATGCACGCCAGCGTGCTCGCCGCACTCGGCAAGGATCCGGGCCCATTGATCAAGGTCTGGACGACTGCGCCTGATCTGCCGCCGCCTGCGACGGAACAGGCGATCCAGGCACTCGTCAATTGCGAAACGCTGGTTCTTTCGTCGCGGGGTGAATTTGCGCCGATGCTGGAGGGGGCCGCTCTGACATATATGGAGCTGGCGCGCACGCCTGCGCTCGCGCTGGAGCTGGGACAGTTGATTCACGGTCCGCAGGAGGCGCTTGGCCGACACACTGCGCTGGTTCTGGTTCGGCCAAATGGCGACGATGCAGCCGGCGTTACCAGTTTCGCGCGCGACGCGATCACATGGGGCGTTCCGGTGGTGATGTTTGATTTGGGTTCGAACCCTCCCATTGACAATGCGGCGGCCATCGCACTTCCGGCAATAGCCGGTCTAGCTGGTGTCGCTCAATTGCTGCCGGCAGTGCAATCGCTGATGATCAATGCGGCAGCGCGGCGTGTCGAGGGTATGGGTGTGCCGCAGCGGTCCTCAAAAGTGACCGACGGAGAGGCGGCATGACTGCCCCGATCCTGGTGCTGGGCAATGTCAATGTCGACCTGGTGCTTGGTCCGGTTGACGGCTGGCCGGCTGTTGGCACAGAGATCGAAGTTGAGCGCGCTGAAAAACGCGCCGGTGGGTCTGCGGGCAATACCGCGCTGGCGCTGACCGGGCTGGGAGTGCCGCATCTGATGCTGGCGTCGACTGGTGATGACAATGAGGGCGACTGGCTGCGCAGCCAGTTCGACGCTCAGAGCTGTCGCTGGATCGAGGATCAGGGCGCAACAACGCTGACGGTCGGTATTGTGCACAAGGGCGGTGACCGTGCCTTCTTTACGACGCCCGGCCATTTGCAGCGGGCAACGGCGCAACAGCTGCTGGCGGACATCCCGACAGCGCCGCGCCCGGGCGCCATTGCAATTCTATCCGGCAATCTGCTGATGCCACACGTTTTCGCTGGAACGACCGGCATATTGCAGCAGTTGCGGGCGCACGGCTGGTCGACGGCGATCGATCCGGGCTGGCCGCCGCAGGGATGGTCGACGGAATTGCGTGGCAACTTTGCTGACTGGTTGGCGCTGACAGATCACGCCCTGCTCAATGACGAGGAACTGACCGGACTGGCGGACGGCAGGAGTGCGGCGGATGTCGCGCGTCTGCTGCCAGCGGGGGGCGTTATGGTGGTCAAGCGCGGTGGGGGCGGCGCGATTGCGCTGTGCGATGGCGTCGAGTTTGCAGCCGCAGCGCCGCCGGTCGAAGTGGTTGAGACAGTAGGGGCGGGCGACACATTCAACGCGGCCTATCTGGCGTCGATTGTCGGGGGCGAAAGTGTCGCCGAAGCGTTGTCGTCTGGCGTCGAAGTCGCCTCGCGTGCGGTCTCGACTTATCCGCGGCGCTACGTCTGAAAGAAGCCACTCTGCTTCGCACTTCTTCCTGCCGCCGGCCAGCATTGTGAGATTGGCGGCGTAGGCGAAACTATTCGGCCGCCACCCGGTGCATGGAGGCGATCAGATCGGTGAAACGTTCGCCTTGCACGGCGACATGGGCGAAAGCGCGCTGTGCGGCCAGGTCGCCGTTGCCTTTAAGCAAAGCGTCGACAATACCTTCATGCTCGGCGAGCGACACCTGCATGCGGTTGCGCACCCGCAATTGCAGCCGCCGGAACGGAGCCAGCCGGCGATGCAGGGCAATCGCCTGTTCGGCGATGAACGCGTTGCCAGAGGCAATGTAGATGGCGCGGTGGAAACGCTCGTTCTCGTAATAGTAGGCGTCGGTGTCGCCGGACTCAGCTGCCTGGCGGCAGGCCTCCAGCGTCTGCTTCAATTTTGTCTCGTCTTCGACCAGCATTCGGCGCACGGCAAGCCTGGCGCAGATCGATTCAAACTCGGCCATAAGTTCGAACATTTCGAGCAGCTTTTTCGGGTCTGCAGCAGCCACGACCGCACCTCGATGGCGGCGATGCTCAATCAGGCCCGCGATCGACAATTGCTGCAAAGCCTCGCGGATCGGAGTGCGCGAGACGCCGAAACGGGCGGCGAGCGACGCCTCGTCGAGACGCTCGCCCGGGCGGAGCGCGCCTGTGGCGATCTCCTCCTCGATCTGCGCCCGAAGCCGTGTCGACTGGTTAATCTTCATGCCGGAACAGTGCTGCTTTTTTCGATTCCGCACAAGAGGGAGCGTACAATGCTGTCTTAATTGTATGCAATCTGATTGACAATGCGCACAAAGTCTTTTCCAATCCATACCTGACGGCTGGAGGGCCGATAAGACCAAGGGAGGAATGAGATTGCGACCGATATACAAAGCGCTTTGCGCATCAGCGGCCATCCTGGTGGCTGCCACAGCCACGCCCGCTTCGGCCCAGACGATCCTGAAAGCGTCCCACCAGTTTCCGGGCGGCAAGGGCGATATCCGCGACGAAATGGTGCAGATGATCGCCCGTGATGTGAAGGCGGCTAATGTCGGCCTTGAGATCCAGGTGTTTCCCGGCGCGTCGCTCTACAAGCCGAACGACCAGTGGAACGCTGTGACACGCGGCCTGCTCGACATGACCTCGTTTCCGCTCGACTATGCTTCCGGGCGCCATGCTGAGTTTTCGGCGACGCTGATGCCGGGTCTGGTCGGCAATTTTGACCGCGCCATGCGGCTGAACGATTCCGAATTCATGACCGACATCAAGAAGATCGTCGAGGATGCGGGGGCGCTCGTGATTGCCGACGCCTGGCTGTCAGGCGCATTTGCGTCGAAGAAGGGCTGCATTACCTCGCCCGACACAATCAAGGGTCAGGTGATCCGCGCCGCAGGCCCGGCGTTTGAGGAAATGCTGGCGGGAGCTGGCGCGTCGATCGCATCGATGCCGTCGTCGGAAATCTACACCGGTATGCAGACCGGCGTGCTCGATGCCGCCAACACATCGTCGGCGAGCTTTGTCTCCTATCGGCTGTTCGAGCAGGCCAAGTGCCTCACAGCGCCCGGTGAGAATGCGCTTTGGTTCATGTATGAGCCGGTTCTGGTGTCAAAGAAGGTCTTCGAACGCCTGACCGAAGAGCAGCGCAAGGCGATCCTGGCGGCTGGCGAAAAGGCCGAGGCCTTTTTCAACGACGAAGTCCGCAAGGGCGACCAGTTGATGATCGATACATACAAGAAGGCCAATGTCGAAGTCGCCGAAATGTCGAAGGCTGACTATGACGCCTGGCTCGAGATCGCCAAGCAGACTTCGTACAAGAATTTTGCCGAAAAGGTTCCCGGCGGCGACAAGCTGATCGAGAAGGCTCTGGCGGTTCAGTAAGGTTGCCGGCCTGCGGCGGCACACAAACCGCCGCAGGCCGCACCAGCGAGGAATTTTTCCATGGTTGACGCCTATGTCAGGGCGGTTGGCGGGCTGTCGCGCGCGCTTGCCGTGTTTGCGACGCTGCTCATCATCGCGGCGATGCTGGTTGTGTGCCAGATGATCCTGATGCGCTACGTTTTTCGGATGGCGACCATCTGGCAGACGGATTTCGTGGTGTTCTCTGCCACCGCCGCAATGTTCCTCGGCGCACCATATGTGCTGCTCAAGGGAGGACATGTCGGCGTCGACGTGGTCGAAATGATGGTGGGTGATACGACGCGCAGGCGGCTGAAGATTGCCGGCAGCCTGCTGGGCCTCGTCTTCTGCGTCATCATGCTGATCGCCAGCTGGATCCAGTTTCACGATGCATGGGCCGGCAACTGGAAACATTCCAGCATCTGGGGTCCGCCGCTGTGGATCCCGCTGCTGGCGTTGCCGGTCGGCTTTGGCGTGCTGTGCCTGCAATATGTGGCGCAGATCCTGGTGCTGCTGACGAAAGGCACACTGCCCGACAGCCATGTCGCGTCTTTCGCCGACGGCCCGGCGATTGACGACGTCGATTTGCCCATTTCACCAACCCCCGGCAAGGAGCGTGCACCATGAGCCCCGGTCTCTCCGGACTGCTGATTGTAGGAGCTTTGTTCGCTCTGCTGGCGACGGGCATGCCGATTGCCTTTGCGCTCGGTCTTGCCGCCTTTGCGGCGCTGTTCCTGCAAAGCGGCCCGGACATCTTCTATGTGCTGGGCGACACGATGTTTTCAGGCATCGCCAACCTGGCCTATGTGTCGATCCCGATGTTTGTGCTGATGGGCGCGGCGGTCGCTTCGTCGCCGGCGGGCTCTGATCTCTACACGGCGCTTGACCGCTGGCTGAACCGGGTGCCGGGCGGGCTTGTCCTGTCCAACATCGGCGCGTGCGCGATCTTCTCCGGCATGACTGGCTCGTCGCCGGCGACGGTTGCGGCGATCGGCAAGATGGGCATTCCCGAAATGCTCAACCGCGGCTATCCGACCAGTGTCGCCACTGGCTCGATTGCGGCTGGCGGCACGCTCGGCATTCTCATCCCTCCGTCGGTGACGCTGATTGTCTACGGCATCTCGACCGAGACTTCGATCGGGCGGCTGTTCATGGCCGGCATCCTGCCCGGCATCATGCTGACCGCCATGTTCATGACCTGGGCGATCATCGACTGCAAACGCAAGGGCTACGAGTTCTCGGCGCGCGCCATGCGCTATACGCTGAAGCAGAAGCTCGCAGCCCTGCCGCGCGTATTGCCCTTCATGCTGATTATCGCCGGCACCCTCTACGTGCTCTATGGCGGCATCGCCACGCCTTCGGAAGCGGCGGGTGCGGGCGCATTCCTGACGCTGGCCGTGGTGATCATCGCCTATCGGCTGTTCCGTTTCAAACCGGTATCGGAGATCTTTGGCTCGGCGATGCGCGAGAGCGTGATGATCATGATGATCATGGCGGCGGCCGAACTGTTTGCGTTTGCGCTGTCGTCGCTTTTCATCACCCAGACAGTTGCGGCAGGCATTGCCGGCATGGACGTCAATCCGTGGGTGCTGATGCTGATCATCAACATCTTCCTGTTGGTGTGCGGCATGTTCCTGCCGCCGGTCGCTGTCATCGTGATGACCGCGCCGATGCTGTTTCCGATCGTCACACAGGCGGGTTTTGATCCCTACTGGTTTGCGATCATCCTGACGATCAACATGGAGGTCGGGCTGATCACACCGCCGGTCGGGCTGAACCTGTTCGTCATCAATGCAATTGCGCCGAAGATACCGACCAAGGACATCCTGTGGGGCGCGCTGCCCTATGTGCTGGTGATGTTCCTGGCGATTATCATCCTGTCGATCTTTCCGGGCATTGTCACATGGCTGCCGAACCAGATGCTGGGCGCGGTGCAATGAGCAGCTTCTTCGGCGACATGCTGCAAACGATCACCGAGCGTGGGCGGCAATTGCTGTCGCCGGGAGCGGCCCGCGACAACGGACGCGATCCGGTTGCGGCGATTGAGGCGCTGTGCGACGCGCTTCTGTCAAGCCGGGGCGAGGCGTCGGGCATGGCGCTGGCGGACGACATCCTGGAACGATGGCGCAACCTCGATGGTGACAAGCAACACCAGTTCATGCGGCTGCTGGCTGAAAAGTTCGGACCTCGCACAGAGCGGCTGGAAGCGGCGATTGACGCCTACCAGACGAAGAGAGGCTCGAAGGAACTGCTCGAATTGCACGAGGCGGCAGAACCGCGGCGGCAGGAGCTGATCCGGCGGCTCAACCTTGCGCCCAACGGCATCGCCACACTGGTAGCTATGCGCGAGACGTTGCTTAAGCTGAAGGCGCAGGATCGTGAGCTGGCGGTGGTGGATGCCGACTTCGCCCATCTCTTCGGCTCCTGGTTCAATCGCGGCTTCCTGGTCCTGAGGCCGATCAGCTGGTCAACGCCAGCCGACGTCCTGGAAAAGATCATCCGCTATGAGGCTGTACATGAGATCAACGGCTGGGATGAGCTGCGGCGCAGGCTTGCGCCCGAAGACAGACGCTGTTTCGCATTCTTCCATCCACGTCTGCCTGACGACCCTCTCATCTTTGTCGAAGTGGCGCTGACGCGTGCGATCCCCGACAATATCGCCGACCTGTTACGGGAGGATCGCGCGCCTATCCACGCCGAGGACGCCACGACCGCAGTGTTCTATTCGATCTCCAATTGTCAGGAGGGTCTGCGCGGTATTTCGTTCGGCAATTTCCTGATCAAGCAGGTGGTGGAGGACCTGCGGCGAGATTTGCCAGAGCTCGAGCAGTTTGTCACGCTGTCGCCCGTGCCGGGCTTTTCGCGCTGGCTGGATAGCGAACGCAAGACCGAACAGCCGGGTGCGCTGTCAGCGGTCGACAAGGCCAGGCTTGCCGCGCTCGACGAGGACGATTGGGCAGACAAGCCCGATGTTATCGCCGCCGTGCAACCGGCAATGACGGCAGCTGCGGCCTGGTATTTCCTGCGGGCCCGGACCAAGGACGGCCGGGTGGTTGATCCTGTGGCGCGGTTTCACCTTGGCAATGGCGCGCGGCTGGAGCGGATCAATTTTCTGGCTGACAAGTCGCCGCGCGCGATGCGCCAAGCCTATGGTTTGATGGTCAACTATATGTATCGGCTGGTTGATATCGAAGCCAATCACGAGGCGTTTGCAGCGCACGGCGAAGTGGTGACGACGCCTCAGATCAAGAAACTGGTTCCGGCAGCCAAGGCTGTGCGCAACTTTACTGTTGTCGGCCGCGAGGCTACCGAAGGGGAGCCACCAGGCCATGCGCCGGCGAGCGGGGGGAAGGAGACCTGACATGAACCATCTGTTTGACGCGATCCGCGCCGCGGCCCGGCCAGAGGCTGCGTTCATCGAGACGCCGGCCGGTCGCAACTGGACCTATGGCGACATGCTGGCGCAGTCTGGCCAGTTGGCCAACGCGCTGGTGAAGCTGGGAGTGCAGCCCGGCGACAGGGTGGCGGTGCAGGTCGAAAAGAGCCCGGAAGCCCTGATGCTCTATCTCGCATGCGTGCGGGTAGGGGCCGTCTATCTGCCGCTCAATGTCGCATACACGCTCGCGGAGCTGGACTATTTCATCGGCGACGCTGAGCCCCGGCTGGTGGTGGTGACGCCGAAATCGCGCGACGGCGTAGCAGCCGTTGGCGAGAAATATGGCGCTCGGGTCGAGACGCTCGACGATGATGGCTCGGGCTCGATGCTGACGCTTGCCAGCCAACAAAGCCCGGCCTTTGCCGATGTCGAGCGCGGGCCGGACGATCTTGCGGCGATCCTCTACACCTCAGGCACGACCGGCCGTTCCAAGGGCGCGATGCTGACGCATGCAAACCTTCTGTCGAACGCCGTGACGCTGCAAAAACTGTGGCGCTTCACCAGTGATGACAGGCTGATCCATGCGCTGCCGATTTTTCACACGCACGGACTGTTCGTTGCCTCGAACGTCATTCTTCTGTCGGGCGCGTCGATGATCTTTCTGCCGAAATTCGACGCCGGCCAGGCGCTCGGGCTGATGGCGAACGCTACGTCGATGATGGGTGTGCCGACCTTCTATGTGCGGCTGGTTGGGCATCCTGGCCTGACGCGCGAGGCAACGAAGAACATGCGGCTGTTCGTGTCCGGCTCCGCGCCATTGCTCGCCGAGACTCACCGGTCGTTCAGCGACAAAACCGGACATCACATTCTCGAACGCTACGGTATGACCGAGACCAATATGAACACGTCGAACCCATATGACGGCGACCGGGTGGCGGGCACAGTCGGCTTCCCGCTGCCCGATGTCGCGTTGCGCGTCACCGATCCCGAGACGGGCGCTACGATCGCTGACGGCGAGACCGGCATGATCGAGGTGAAGGGTCCGAACGTTTTCAAGGGCTATTGGCGCATGCCGGAGAAGACCAAGGCGGAGTTCCGCGATGACGGGTTCTTCATCACCGGCGACCTCGGCAAGATCGACGAGCGCGGCTATGTGCACATTGTCGGGCGTGGCAAGGATCTTGTCATCTCCGGCGGCTACAACATCTATCCCAAAGAGGTCGAGACGGAGATCGACCTGATCCCCGGCGTGGTTGAGAGTGCGGTGATCGGGCTTCCACACGCCGATTTTGGCGAGGGCGTTACAGCTGTCGTGGTGAAGCAGACGGGCGCGGCCGTGGACGAGCGCATGGTGCAAGAAGCGCTGAAGGACCGGCTGGCGAAATTCAAGCAGCCCAAGCGGGTGCTGTTTGTCGACGAGCTGCCGCGCAACACCATGGGCAAGGTGCAGAAGAACATGCTGCGCCAGCAATATGAAAAGCTCTATGACAAGGCGGCGGCAGGCTGATTTCGGTCTGTCATCTGCTGCCGCACCAGCAAAGTGGCAGAGGTGGCGAACGCAGCCAAACGTTAATTTGTCACTACGACCTAGTCGTCGCTACAACCCAGGCAGCGCGATGGAACGATTGCCCCTGTCGTCGACGGGGCATGCTCAACAACGCGATGCAGCCAGGCAAATCTCACGGCAATGATTGCTGGCTTGCGTGAGGCTTACCTGAGGTTGCCCGCATTCATTGTCGGAATCCGGCCGTGCGCGTATGCTGGAGCAGATTTCGGATGATGACGTTTGGAGAGAAGGGCAGGACATGACAACCGTATCAGCCAGCGGAAATCTCTCCGGATCCTCTTTTGGAGTGGCCGCAGACAAATCGAAGGCGGCGCCAGGCGGATTTGACAGCTTGATTGCAAGGCAGCCGAAAAAGCAGGGTCCGGGCGTCGATAAGGGCATTTTCAGCGGCAAGCCAGAACTGTCGTCACTGCCTTTCTTGCCGGAGGAGCGCACGAACCTGCCCGACGGTCTTCCCTTCGAAAATGGCGATCGGGCTGATGGTTTGCCTGTCGAATTTGGGCAGCGGCCAGATGGCCTGCCGTTCACGGCCGAAAGGAAGCCGGATGGTTTGCCAGTTGAACCTAAGCCGGATCCTGACGGCCTTCCTTTCAACGAGGCGGCAGACGAAGATATCTTGGCCACACAGCGTCTTGCCTATTTGCTCTGGACTTCAGGATTGCAGAGCTGATCTTGCTTGCATGAAAGTTGGCGGCCGTTTTTGGGGCCGGCCCGGCAATTCTTGATCCGTCAGCGGCTTCGCGCCGAAAGCCAGGACATGCACTCCTGCACATTGTCTTTCATGCCGCATACCGGCGGCACCAGACTGCGCAGGCGCGCATAGCTCGACTGGATCCAGGGCGCCTTGCCTGTGCCTGCGAATGTGATGCGGACGGCGGCAGGCAATCGTTCTGGCCGCTCCCAGTTGTCGCTTTCGTTGCCGCTTTCATCGACATATTGAAATGAGACGCGGGCGTCGCTTTCCATCAGTGGAAGATCTTCGCCGGAGTCTGATTGACCGTATGTCTGACGCGACCGGACGATCCGGTTCTCGCGACCAGCCGGCTGGTTGTGATAGGTCACATCATCGATACCGCCACGTGGTCCGTAGCCAAGCGCCGGACGCAGGAAATTGATCCGGTCCGCTTCTCCGGTAAACACAATATTGCCGCGCAGGGCGCTTTCGGAAAAGATCGGCTGTGCCGCCTCAATGTCCTCCACCATTCGATCGAGAACAGTTGCAACCGTATCCTCGCGCCCCCCGCGCTCAATGATCTGGCTCCAGCTTCGCAGCCATGTGCCGGTGTAAAGCGAAATTCCTCCAAACAGGAGCGTCGCAAGAATGAGTGCAAGCAGCGCCTCAATTACCGTGAAGCCACGCCTCTTTCCTGGATCGGCGTACTTGAATTGCCGGTTCAGGAGAAGCCTTGCCATGTGGCGGCTCACCGGCGTCCGATCCGGACGGTTTCAATCCGGCGGCCGTTCGAAGAAGTAACGCTTATCTTGTAAATTTCCCATCCTGCCCTCTGCAGGTCTCTGCTTCGATCAAAGCGGTATGGAACAACCTCGAGCGCGTGGGCACCAACGCTGACGCGGCCTGTACGCAGCGGCACAGTTTGCGCAGCCGCCATTGCTGATCGAAATTCCACCCGCCGCTCAACGGATCTGTCGAGCGCTCCCATTGAGGTGGAGACGCGGCCAATGATCGCCGTGATCGGGACGATCATCAGCAGCGCAATGACAAAGGCTGCCAAGACTTCGATGAGCGTAAAGCCGCGGCGCGACCGGCGAAGGTCTGGCCGGCTCATTGGCGCGACATCTCCACCCTGCCAGTCAGCCAGTCGATGCGCAGCTCAACTGATCGGCCGTTTGATCCAAGCGTCAAAACACCTCCGCACGATCGGCCGTCGACCAGAAAACGTAACGCGCGCATGCCGCCAACCACCGGGCAGAGATTTGATGTCCGCCAGTCGAGCACGATGCCGCTCCGGATGATCGTCTGCGTCTCTTCGCCGGCAAGGCCAACACGTGCGCCGCGCACGTCGACAACAATGTCGGCCGGGGTACGGCTTCGGATCGCCGTTGCGCGCGCCTGCCGGAACTGGGCTGCGATGCGCGCCGCCTCAGCCCGCAATTCTATGTCAGTCAGGCCGGCGCGGGGGCGTGGCAACAGCACGGCGGCGGCAAGTGAGAGGATCGCAACGGCCAACACGACATCCAGAAGGACCATGCCCCGCCGGAGATGATTTGCTCTAGTTGTTGCCAATTTGCGCACTTGGGCCATTTCCGCTCGGTCCAAGGGTTGTGATCTGGAATGTCCGTCCATCGCTGGAGTAGCGATATTCCCGGCCCCATGGATCAAGCGGCACACGGTCGCCGCGAAGATAAGGGCCGTTCCAGACCTGAATGCTCGACGGCTTCTGCATCAAGGCGCCCAAGCCTTCATTCTGGGCCGGATAGCGGCCAACATCGATGAAGAAAATATCCAGCGCGCTGGTGAACGCCTCGATCTGCAGCTTTGCCGCCCGTTCACGCGAATCCGTCAGTTGTCCAAGGACGCGCGGGCCGACAAGCGATGCGATGAGGCCAATAATGGCCAGCACTACAAGCATCTCCACCAAAGTAAAGCCAGCGCGGCGGCGGGACCGTTTCAGGCGCGTGTAACCCGTTGTCATGCCCATGACTTGCACCTTCTCAATTACCGGACCATATCGTTGAAGGACATCAAAGTCGACATCATCGAAACGATCATGCCGCCGATCAGCAGGCTGATCAATGTCACGGCGGCAGGACCGACAAACCCGACGAGCCGCGACAACGAGCGCTCCATTCGTTCTTCGTAAAAATCCGCCACCTTGTAAGCAAGCCCTACCAGATCCCCGCTTTGTTCGCCAATGCGCAACATCCGCACCGCCAATGCCGGCATCTCCAGAATTTCGAGCGCGCTCGAAAAACGCTGTCCCTGCCTGATTGCGTCGGAAGCGCGCTCGGCGCGCAATTTTGATGCCTGGTCCTTGTCGATTGTGTCGCTGATCAGCCGTATTGCGCTGGGAGCGGCGATGCCGGTTTCGACCATGATGCCGAGCAGCCGGGCAAAGCGCGCTGCCCGATAACTCTTGGCGATATCGCCGATGCCAGGTAGGCGCGCTGCCGCCGATTGCAATCGTGAGCGGACCGCCGGGCGGCGAAATGCAAGCAAGCTTCCCAGAAGCAGAGCTGCCAGCAGGGCAAGAAGGATATCGCTATTCGTGCGGATGAAGTCCGAGAGTGCAAACATTGTGTCGATGAACGCATCCTTGTCCGCAGATGAGATGATCGGCGCAAACTGGGGAATGACACCGACGAGGAAAAAGACCAGGACCGCAATCGTCCCGGCAAACAATACGGCCGGGTACCGCAACGCTTCGCCGACTCGCGCTGACAATTTCTCGAAGCGCTGCCGCTCCTGTGCAATGCGAGACAGCAGCATCGGTAGTTTGCCGGAGCTTTCAGCCACCCGCACCATCGCGATCTGAAACGGAGGGAATAATGCAGGCCAGCCTTCCAGCGTCTGTGAAAAGGATTGACCGCCTGCCAGACCCGTCCGCAGACTAGCCACAACTGGCTGAAGCCTTCCGTTGTCGAATTCTCCCTCCACAATCGACAGGGCCTCATCGATCCGGATACCTGCATTGAGCATGATTGACAGATCTGCCAGCAATCGGGTGACCTGCGTGGCAGGAATGCCGCGCGTCATCAAGGATGCAAACAGACCGCTGTCGTTGCGCTTGGCGCTGACGCCAACGGGAACCAGACCACGCTGACTGAGCACGGCGACGGCGTCGTCAGCCGTCTTCGCGTTGACCTGACCCTGTTCCATCTGCCCGCCGGCAGTCAGCGCTTTGTAGATATAGACCGGCATCTGGAAAAATCCGATCCTGCTTGTCAGACCGTTTTTGCACTCTTGGTGGAATCGCTGCATTGGTCCAAGGCCAATGCAGCCGCGTTTGCGGATTTTCTTCCGGTCCGCGTCATCATGTTATCACGCTGCCGTCCATCTTAGCCAGTTGCCGTCGCTTCAAATGATGCGGTTTGAAGTCGCTCCGACAATCAGGCACTACTTTATCTTTCTTTTCGGCCGGATACGAAGCAGATTTCTAGAACCACAATTGACTTTGCTTGGGGCGCTTATCATTATCGTTGCTTAAAGTTGTCTGTGTTCGTACGCTTTGTCGTGGCTGCGTGCGCAGTAAGACGGTACAATCAAAAAATGAACGAAAGGGAGGTGCCAAACATGCGAACCTTGCTGCCAAGCCGCTGGAAACTCACGTCTCACACCGCTGCAATTCTGCTCGCTCTGGCTTCGACAACGTATGTTCAGGCGCCTTCTTTTGCTGGGTCGCCGCTGTCGGCCGTTGCGCAGGGCAAGATTGTCGATTCTGGCTCGAACTGGGCTGCAGGGCTGAGCGAATCTGGCCGATCCAAACCAGTAATTATTGAATTTGCCATGCCCGAGGTCCCGAGCCTTCCGGCTTCGGCTACGTCGGCTGATCTGGACAAGGCGCACGTCACGGCTGTCCGTTCGGTTCAGGAGAGCATTCTGGCAACTGCTCTTGGAATGAGTGGCCCTTCTTCCGTTCAGGAGGCGCAATCGTCCGAAGCACGTAACTTGAAGTTGATGCCATTCTCGCCGCAGATGGCAATGAACGTCACAGCCGCCGAGCTTGAAAAGTTCGCGTCTGACAACCGTGTCGTCAAGATTTACGAAGATCAGCTGGCTGCTCCAACACTCGATCAATCTGTTCCGCTTATCGGCATGAACAATGCCTACGCGCAAGGCGCGACTGGCAATGGCTACCGCGTTGCGGTTCTGGATACGGGCGGACGAAGGGGGCATGAGTTCCTCAGTTCGCGCATTGCCGCTGAGGCTTGCTTCAACACAACCAATTCGGCGCAACAGTCGACGAGCCGGTGCCCCGGTGGCGTTTCGACATCAACGGCGACCGGGTCGGGTGAAGATTGCAATTCGAGCCCGATCTACGGCTGCGGCCATGGCACGCACGTTGCTGGAACTGCAGCTGGTTTCAACACCAACCGCAACAGCGGTGAACCGGCAAACGGCGTTGCGCGTAATGGCAGCATTTTGTCGATCAATGTTTTCTCGCAATTCCCGTTGTCTGCCTGCGGGCCCAACATTCCGTCTGGTTATACCGGATGTGTGTTGTCTTGGCAGTCTGACCAGATTGCCGCGCTGAACCACGTCTATCAGGTGAGGGCTGCGCAGCCGATCGCCTCGGTGAACATGAGCCTTGGCGGCGGGCAGTATTCTTCTGCCTGTGATTCGTCAGCGCCTCAAACTGCGATCATCAATTCTCTGAGGGCAAACAATATTGCTGTGGTTATCGCTGCAGGCAACGAAGGCCTGGACACGCAAGTTGGCGCCCCTGGCTGCATTTCGAGTGCGATTACTGTCGCATCGGCGACAAAGTCGGATGTCAGGTCATCGTTCTCGAACTGGGGCAGCCTGATTGATCTTGTCGCGCCAGGCTCCAGCATCAACGCCTCATATACCAACAACGGCAATGTTGGTTACGCCCAGCTGAGTGGAACGTCGATGGCGACGCCGCATGTTGCAGGTGTTTGGGCTGCATTGCGCAGCCGCGTTCCGTCGGCAACCGTCAATGAGATCGAATCGGCTCTTAAATCGACCGGGTTGAACATTTCATCGGCTGGCACCGCGAAGCCAAGGATCAGGGTTGATCAGGCTCTGGCGGTTCTCTTGGGCGGGACGCCGCCAACCAACAATGACAATTTCGCAAACCGTCACACGATTAATCCGCCAGCGACGTCAGGCGGCACGGTCAGTGTGTGGGGTAGCAACGCCGGCTATACGTTCGAGACCGGTGAGCCGACTCATGCAGGACGAACGACTGCAACGGCCAGTGCATGGTGGCGATTTACGCCTGCAGCATCAGGGCAGGTGGCGATCACGACAGTCGGTTCGAGTTTTGATACCGTGCTTGGCGTCTACACTGGAAGTCCGGTTTCAGCTTTGACAGAAGTCGCGTCGAATGATGACAGTCAGTCTGGCGGGCTGTTCGCAAGTTTAACGTTCAACGCGACTGCGGGCACTCAGTACCAGATCGCTGTTGCGGGATTTAATGGTGCGACCGGCAACATTTCGATGGCGGTGACGGGTGGTGGTGGCGCTACCGGGACAGCCAGCCTGGTTGCAGCTGTCACTCCGGTTGCTCGCCGTGGTGTCGTTGGTGGTACGCCGATCACTGCATTTGCAACCGTGATCAGCCCGTCGACGAGCACGACGACGGCGACGGGTTGCACGATTGCGCGGCCTTCTGACGGTCTGCCCTACGGGTTCGCATTTGCCGAGCGCCTTTTGCCGTCAGCAAGCCTCGGTCCGCGAAATGCGGCATTTACGTTGGCGCCTGGCCAGGCGCGGCATTTCATTATGGAGTTCACGCCAACTGCGGCCATGTCGAGCAACCTCCAGTTGGTCTTTGACTGTTCAAACACGAGCCCTGCTCCGACTTCGCTCGGTCTGAACTCATTTAATCTGGTTGCGACCACGACTGCGGGTGCTGACGTGGTGGCGACGGCGGTGACGTCGACGAATGACGGTATTCTTCGTGTTCCTGCCGTCTCGGGGGGGGCGAACGCTGCGGCGATGGCGGGCATGAATATTGGTCCGACGGCAACCGTAACAGCCAATGTCTCGTCTGTGGCGATTGGCTCCACGGCTGCGCCGCTGCCGCTTACCTTGTTCTTCTGCCGGACTAATCCGTCCACTGGTGCGTGTCTTGCAACGCCGACAGCGTCACCGATTTCGTTCACGGCGACACAGAATACTCCGGTGACATTTGCAGCTTTTGTGAATTACCAGGGGACGGCGGTACCGCTCAATCCAGCGACGCGGCGCGTCTATGTCCACTTCCGGCAGGGCGCGACGGTTGTCGGGTCTGCCAGTGTGGCGGTCACCACCGACGCGGCTGGTGGCGGGGCAGTTGCAGGAGAGGCAAAACTCGATTCAGCATCGCTGAATTAGCGTAGCCAATATCGAACAGGAACGGGCGGCTCATCGGGGCCGCCCGTTTTGCAATTCCAGGCCTTGGGGGCCCGCGACGGTGGCTTGTTGAACAGATCCAGCTTGTCGCCGGATGCGGTGACAGGAAGAGTGGAGCCGCTCCGCCCTGTTTGGGGTAATAGCAAGCGCAAGGTTGGTGTCAGTTATGGATCGCAGTAAACTCATCCAGTCGATGTTCGACTCGAGTGGCTTTGGGCTTGAAGTGGGGCCGAGTTACAACCCGCTGCTTCCAAAACGGCAGGGTTACAATGTCGAGACTGTCGACCATGCAACCGGCGACGAGCTTCGGGAAAAATATACCAAGATCGGTGGAGTTGATGTCGGCAACATTGAGGATGTCGACTATGTATCGGATGGTGGCAGTCTGGTCGATCTGATCGGGCAGACTGGACGGTACGACTTTATCTTCGCCTCGCACGTTATCGAGCACGTAACGGACGTGATCCGATTCCTGAGCGATTGCGAACAGCTTTTGAAACCCGACGGCGTCCTTGTGCTGGCGGTTCCTGACAAGCGCTTTTGTTTTGACGTATTGCGGCCGGTGTCTACCGTTGGCTCGGCGATCCAAGCCTATCTGGACAAGCCGACGCGGCATCCTCCAGGCATGGTATTTGATCATTCCAGCCTTGCAGCTGCAAAATTCGGGCAAGGCGTATGGCTTGAGTCATCGCTCGAAGGTGTCGATTTTATCGGATCTGTCGCGGCAGCCAAAGACGCGCTCGATTCTGCCAGGGTCAACGCGGAATATGTCGACATCCATCGCTGGCAATTTACGCCGTCCTATTTCCGGTATTTCATTCAGATTCTGTTTGAAATCGGAATGATCGGCCTGAAAGAAGTGCGGTTTCATAAAAACCAGGTCGCAGATCTGCATATGCACGAGTTCTATATTTCGCTGTCGCGAACGGGTGCCGGATCCGGGAGCACGTCGATTGAGCTGATGAAGCAAGCACAAGGCGAGATGCGAGAGATTGTCGTGTCAGCGAGCGAGACGGATGTTCCGCAAGACTTGCGCCTTGCATTTCTGGTTGACGAATTGATGAAGGCTCGCGCAGCGAGCGTTTCTCCGCAAATGCCTGAGCAGTTGGCCGCTGCGCTTGAAAAGGTTTCAGCATCAGAAGTTGAACTGGAACGTCTGGCTGGCGAAGTTGCCCGCCTTGAAGCTGAGGCAACGGAAGTCAGGAATTCGATGAGCTGGCGCATGACGAGCCCGTTTCGTCGTATTAGGGCGGCTGTGAGACGCTAGGCGCACCGGGGGGCGGTCAGGAGATGGGGAGCGGCATGAAGATAAATTGCTTCGTTTCGCGCCATGTCCAGTTACTAAAGGCTCATTGGTTCTAGAAAGCGTGACGAAGCGGCTTGGCTGAATGCCCCGCAAAAAGGCGACGTAGATATTGAAGTTGTGCCGGATTAGATTTTTCGAATGGCTATCAGAAAACTGGAAAATTTGCGGAAACACAGTCGCAAGACTTCGGGGAGACAGTCCGTTGTTGTTGTGATTCCATACTACAACGGGTCCAAATATATCGACCGTTCGGCGCGTAGCGTGCTGTCACAGACCATACAGCCGGCTGAGTTCATTGTCGTGAATGACGGTTCACGTCCTGAAGAACGTGATTATTTGCACGAGGCGGCCAAGACCTATGGATTCCGGGTCATTGACCAGGAGAACGGCGGGCAGGGTGCTGCGCGCAACGCCGGCGTGGCGGCGTCTACGGCCAATCTGATCTGCCTGCTTGATCAGGATGATTTCTTCCTCGATTCGCATATCGAAAGCTTGCTTGCAGCATTGCCGAAGGACGATCCTCAATTCGGCTGGGTCTATGGCGACCTGTTCGAGGCCGATGGTGATGGAAACGTCCTTTTCACTTCTATGGTCAAGTCTTACGCTGAACATCCGAAAACCAACGCGTATGATCTGCTGCGCCGGGACATGTTCGTCGTTCCGTCAGCGTCGATGATTTCGCGCAAAGCTTTCGATGCTGTGGGCGGTTTCGACCCGCAATTCATGGGTTATGAAGATGATGACTTGTTCCTGCGCATATTCAGACGAGGTTTTACCAACTACTTTACACCCCGCTCGGTGACGGTGTGGTGCATAAACAATGAGAGCACGTCTTATAGCATCCGGATGAGCCGCAGCCGGCTACGCTATTTCAAAAAGGTTGCCGCCGATTTTCCGGATGATCGGATAAAGACGCGTTTCTATATGCGCGACTTGCTCATTCCGCGGTTTCATGGCGCGTTTGCCGGGGATCTCTACAATGCCATTGTCTGCCCGGTTCCAGAACGTGATGAAAAGCTAAAACCATACCTCGACGAATTGCTTGGCAATTTCAGAGACTATGTCGATGTTATCTGGCCGTGCAAATCGGTGCCTTATCGATACAAGTTGAGCGCAGAAATCCAATATCGCATCTACGCTACAAAGTTCTGGCCACTCGTTGCCAGCGCAACTTGGGGGAGGCGAGTTGTGCGAAAAGTGTGGACGAGACTAAAGACATGGTAGCCAGGACTTTGTGAGCTATGCCGTTCAGCCTGTGTTCAGCTGGACCGTCTAATTTGCCGGTGTAATCCTGGTCGTCAAAGGAAGCGCTCAGATGAGTGACATGACTTTTGAGAGTGAAACCGTGAACCTGACGCGCAGAGCGTTTCTGGGTGGGGTTGGCATGGCAGTTGCCGTTACGGCGTTGCCATCTACAGCTTTGGCCGAACAGATGACACGCGTGATCGTTACTTTGCGCAACCGTGATCGTGACAGAGAAATCCAGGATCTCTTCAATGGCCTGTCGGGCGTTGAATACCGTCTCGTCGAGGCCTATCAGGATCAGCCGGTCGTCATTCTCGACGTGAGCGGCCGGGCGATGAATCGTTTGCGTGACATGCCGATGGTCGTCAATGTGGCGGCCGACGGGATCACACCGCTGCCGCGCGGCGAAACGCCAGAACGCGGTCCGCGCCGTCCTGAACCTGAGCCAGGCCGCCGCCCGCGTCCTGAACCGGAACCAGACTGGCGACGCCGCCCTGAGCCTGACTGGACTACACCTCGCCGCCGCCCCGAACTGGATCAGTATCTCGTGCAATATTTTGGCCGTAACTCGCGCCGTGAGATCAGGCGTATTCGCGCTGCGCTTGATGGTGTGCCGTATACGATCACCCGTCATATGCCTGAATCGCGAATGATCGTCATCCGCACGACTCAGCGTGGCGTTCGCCGCCTTCAGCGTGTCGAGGGAATCAGGGTTATGCGCGACGGGCTTTCCCGTCCGCTGTAGCGAAATCAAACTGTCTCACATCAGTTTCAATCGACCGCGCTGATAATTGGCGCGGTCGTTCAGCCTTCATTGCGGGACCGTCGTCTTGATGCCCCGCACGAGCGCTTCCAGCTCGGTCAATGCCTGAGCCGTCATCTGCTTCATTTGTTGCGCCTGGTCTGTCTGACCGGTAGGGGCGGCCGGGGCGGGCGCCTGATTGCCCAAAGCCTGAGTCCGAAGCCTTTGCTCGATGGTTTGAGGTCCGGTTTCGATTTTTTCGGTCCCGTTTGCGGCGGGAGCGGCTGTCGGAGGCGGCGTTGGCGCCACCGGCAGGCTTGAAACCTGGGAGCTGTTTGCGCCCGTAAAGGTAACGCGTGACGGTTTGTCGTCGCGATAGGCCATCACGTAGCCATTTGCCGGCAGGATTGATTTCAGAACTTGCGCCAAAGTGCCTTCGTACTGGCCATTCAAGGAGCCACCTGCGACAACGCCTCCGACGATCTCAATCCCAAACCGCTCGGCAATCTGTTTGACAACCTCTTCGGTCGAGGCATTTTCTGTCATCACTTTCACGGCGCTTGCGTCGCCTTCAATGACTATTGGCGACGCCCAGGCTTGCTGGGCCAAAGCGCCGGCGAATGCAAAAGCCAAGGCTATCTTGCGCATATGTGTCACCATTTCATCCGGTTAGACGATATCGATATTTGACAGTCTACTTTATTTCTTGGGTATCCGAACAGTCTGTTCTTTCGACATGTCCCGGGGAGCAGGCGGATTACCATCGGAAAATGCAGCGGGAGAACCTGTTGGACTGTCGTTGTCGGGGAACCTGATGTTTGCCTGATTGTCGCCATTGCGCAGAACAACGTCAAATCGGCCAAGGGAATGCAGTGTCCAGTTGTCCCGGCTCTCCCCCATCCGAATGCTGAACGGTTCCGGTTCTCCCTGAGCGGTGAACAGTGCGCTCTGGACCTTGTCTGAGCGCACGACACCGATGAGGGTCCAGGCCGGCCCCGCGATCACCTGGACCGGTTCGGGTGGTGGTGGTGGCGCAGGTTCGGCGGGCAGGGTCTGTTCGACGATCGGCGGCGCAGGCGGGCGGCGATCAGGTGAGAACAAAGGCCGCTCGCGCAAAGCTCTGTAATCTTCTGGCAGTCGGCCAGAGATCGCCTGAGACGGCGGATCTTGCGAATAGACCGGCCATGCAGCTGCGGAAACGATTGCTGCAAGGCCAAAGCGCACAAGCCGTCTCATTCTTCGGTTCCCGCACGGAACGCTGAGAGGTCTATCCGTAGCATCAGTTGCCGTTCTGCCGGGCCGACCCAGCCGGTGGCTTCTCCAGCCACATTGCGGCGGTCGCCGGTCAGCGCCAGCCCGTCCACGACAATCAGCGGCTTCTCTGTTTCAATCGCGTAGAGGAGGTCGGGCAGGGCCTGCTCTCCGACGTCGATTTCAGCGCTGAGCCTGACGCTTTGAAGCAGCTTTCCGTCCGCAGTCTTTGCGTCGGCGACGGTTGCGCCTGGCGGCGTATCCATCGATCGCACCACTGCGCCAGCATTTCGGGCAATCGTAGACACAATGCGCTGCAATTCGGCGACAGCTAAGCCCGGCGTTTCGCCATATACCAGAATTCCGGCGTCATCGGTCTCTTGTCCATCAGCATTGTTGCGCCTGGACAGGGCTTCGGCGCGTTGCTCGAGAAGCGCCGTCCTGTGCTCAAGCTCACTCAGCCGTTCGCGCTCGTCCGACCAGGTTCCATATGCGTTGATTGCCAATGCCGCCGCTGTACAGGCTCCCAGAACAATCACCGCCAGCGATGCGAGACGGGCGTCTGTCAAACGGCCAAGCAGGCTCATTTCAACTCTCCGCCAGTTCTTATCAACGGACGGGTCTCGATGACAAAATCGGACAAATTGCTGTCGTCGACGCGCGTGGCGGCCCCGATCTGCCTGGTTTGGGCAAAGCGGCCGGAGGATTCCAACGCGGTGAGGATGTCCGGAAGATCGACGGCGCGGCCGCTGATACGCAAGATTCCTTCCTCCAGCCGGATTTCGGATGCATAGGCTTCCAGTGGCATTGCGCCTGCAAGGTCATCAAGGGCTCCAAGTGCGCTCACTGCGTCGTTCTTCAGATTGGCCGCAGCGCGCTCTGGCACAGTCGCTGCACTCTGGCCGGAAAGTGTCGCATTGCTTATCTTTTGCCGGGCCAGGGCAGCCCGTTGTTCGAGCTGAAAATGCTCATCCTTGAGGCGGCTGGTGACAAGACCCGGGGCGATCAGGGAACCCAACGTGGTCAGGATCGACAATACAACCACAGACGTCAGAAATATCTTTTGACCGCGGTTGCGGTTGGCTCCGACTTCTTGTGTCGCCAATAATGCAACTGGCCTGTCCGCAGAGTCTATCGAGACCAATTCGACCCCGCGTGGTTTGCCAGCGATGACCCAGTTCAATAATTTTGCAATCTTGGCGCGCCTCAGGATGAGAACCGTGAGCTTCAATTTCTGCTCCTTATGGTCGGCCTCGGTGATGTGGTGACCAAAAAGAACCTCGTTTGCCGGAATTGGCGAAAGTGAAGAGATTTGCGAGGCGACGATGCCATCCGCATGAGCTGCAGCGCCGAGCGGCAATTCCAGATTGCGTTTGATAATGAAATTCGCCGGAACAGAAATGGTAGCCTGCTTGTTTTCGACAAAAGCGGCAATATCCAAGGCAATCTTGGAATCCTCGCCAATGAGCGAAAGTGTTTCCGGTTCAGCTTGTTTGTCCATGGTTACGGACACGCTTGCCCCGTCAGCTGAGAGCGCAATCAGAACATTCTTTCCGGGTCTGACGGCGCGCGCAAATTCTGCCAGCAGGGCGGCGGGCCCTTCGATCCAGGTATCAAAGCGTCTTGTTAGATTTTCGACCGAACCCACCATTTCCGCACTTTGCCAGTCGTTGCTGTCCAAAATTTGATCGTAAGTCTAGATTCGACGCCAGTCGGCCACAATGTAGGGCACATCTCCGTCAGGCGGTAAGATGACAACTGCCTCATGGGTTTCTGTATAGCCCGAAGGTAGCGTCGCAGAAACGACTACTCTCCATGAGGCCGCCAGTTCGCCCGTATGATAGCGAGTGGCGGCCAACTGGAGATCCATCTCGTCGCGTTCGATCCGTCCTTGCCGATAGGCCCGGATTGCAGCCAGGGCCGAGGGAGGCAAGTCGGTGATTGAGCGCAGGATGTCGTCGGTCAGCGCATCAAGCCGGACGCCCTCATAACCGGATGAAACGGTGAATATGCTCTCGGCAGCGACGGCCACATCATTGTCCAGTTTCGCCATCGAGGCGAGTTGGGAGACGGATTGTAAGGCAGGCTTTCCTTGCGGTTGCCCAGGCGCCGGTGGTTCGTTTTCGGGCTGAGGCCGGCACGAAATACAATCGGATTTGGGGATACTTTCTACGACCCGTTGCGCCTCGGATCGTTTCAGACCCGCCGCAACAAGGCCTGCTTCGACGAGTGGCCGAGCCGCGGTGTTCAAATCGATCCGCCGTACCTCGTTTTGCACGGTGACGGCAATATCGGCGCCATTCAGCTGCAATTGTCCCTGCAAGATGTCAGGCAATTGCCCGACCCCGTCCACTGGTCCGGCTCGAACAAGCGCTGCAGCCAGCGCCAATCCGGCGTCACCGAGCACACGTATGGTTTCGCGGTCCTCGGTTGTGCGGACACTGATGACGACACTGCTAGTATAGATGCGCAACGTGACAGCCAGAAAGCCCAGGAAGATCAACAGCCACAACACGGCCACCAATATCGTCCCGCGGCGGGCGTGTGTTGACGCATGATGTCGGATCAGGAACTCGATCATGGCTGCTGCAACCATGCCCAGACGATGATCGCTGCCGGCGCCAGAAATGTCCCATACGGGACCCTCGAGGCCATTCTCAGACGCCTCCCGCGCCTCAATGTCCGAAATACGACGAACAGGATCGCGGCAACTGATGCGATAAACAATTGCATCGCGATGCCCCAAGGGCCGATCAAAACTGTTGATGCACCGATCAGCTTCACATCGCCAAGCCCTAGGACATCGATGCCGCGAATCTGACCATAAATCCAGGTAAGCGCCAATATTGAGGCGGTTGTTCCGATCGCCACCGCCAGGGCGGCGGCGATCTGGCGACCATCCGATCCTTGCATCACCATGAGGGCGATTGCGACTACGGCAATGGCGATGCTTGCCCAGTCGGGAATGGTCATAGCCGCAAGATCTTCGACCGCAATTGTTCCTGCCAAGATGCACAGCAGGAGAGCTGCCGAAATCTGCCACCAGGGCCAGCCAAACATAGCTGGCGCAATCATCAGCGCCAATACGAGTGAAAAGGCGCCGGCGGCCCTGACCCTCGATGCTTTCCAGATCATTCCACCAGCGACTTCACCGGTCTGCGCAGTGGCAGCGGTTTCGAGGGCGCATTCATCATGTGAAGCTGCGACCGCATCTGCTCGGCGACTGCTTGCGCGTCATAAGTGTCACGGATCACCTGGGCCCGGATCATGACGATGAGTTCAGTGCGCTTGGCGCCGTTGGATGTCTTGCGGAACGCGTCGCCGATAACAGGGATGTCGCCAAGGACCGGAATTCCATTTCGGCCCTTGTCCTGCTTGTCGCTGATCAGTCCGCCCAGCAGTACCGTCTGTCCGCTTGAGACAGACACGGTCGAATCGACGCGGCGCTGCGAAATCGTCGGCGTCAGGGAACTCGTGTTGCCCAGGACTGCGCTGATTTCCTGCTGAATTTTCAGATTGATCGTCCCGTTTGCAGTAATCCGGGGCAATACGTTGAGGATGACGCCTGTGTTCCGAAACTCGACATTGTTGACGACCGGCGCGTCGGGGTTGGTGACTGACTGGGCTGTGCGGGTCACAATCGGAATTTCGTCGCCTACCTGCAGAGTTGCTGGCTTGTTGTCCATAACAACGACCGTCGGCGAAGACAGAACCTTAACCTCGGTTACTCCGCGAAGTGCATCAATCACAACGCGCGGGTCGGTTTCTGGCCCGATCAGCAAGTTGAAACCCGGGAGGACATGCCCGATCGCGGCATTGGCCGCGTTTCGGAACAGCCCGACGGAACCGGAATTGCCCTTCAGAAAATACTGGACTCCGTAATTCAGATCATTCGTAAGCGCGACCTCGGCGATGGTTGCCTCGATCGCGACCTGCGCCGAAGGGCGGTCCAATGCGGCAAGTGCCTGGTCGATCATACGGTGCCGGTCAGGGCGGGCAAAAATAAGTAGTGTGTTGTTTTCGGCGTTGGCCGTGATGCGCACGCCATCTGCCGAAATAGACGAAGGGGAGGGCGATCTGTCATTTGTGAGTGGCGCAACGACAGACTGACCTGAACCGGACGCATCGGACCCCATTCGCTCGGCGAGATTCGAGCTTATTCCATCTGTTGTTCCGCCCAATTGCTGGGTTGCAGCTTGGCCATCGGGAGGGAACTGGGCTGAAGGATCACTTGCGGCGGACGCAGATTGATCGGCGAAGATCGCCGACACCATGGAGGCAAGCCGCGTCGCGTCAACATATTGCGCTTGGTAGACGCGCAGGTTCGATGCTGAAGTGTCAGACTTGTCGAGACGCGCAATCCACGTTGAGGCTCGCTGCAGGAGATTGCGGGATTTGGCGACTACCAGCAGCGAGTTGGTGCGGTCGATCGGTTCGACCCGAATTGCGTTGTTGCCGCGCCCGCCTTGCCCGAGATCGAGGACGCGGTTGAGTTCCGGCATCAGGGCCGAGGCAGATGAGTTGGAAACCGGAAATATGCCAACCGATTGATCACGAAGCCAATCCTGATCGAAGGATTTTGCCGCCTCGATCGCTGCCGATCGTTCCTGTGCTGTACCCTGAAAAATCAAGGCGTTTTGACCGGGATCCTCGCGCACCATGCCGGCGCGCGCGACGAAATTTTCCAGCAGCGGAAGAACCGTGCTTGCCGACACATTGCGCATTGGCAGGACAGTCACACCATAGCCGGGCGAAATCCGCACATTCTGATCGAGTTCTGCTACACCAAGCGCTTCGGTCGCAGGCATGAGCCTCAACCGGTCGCCTTCACGGACCATGACGACCCCGTTGGCGCGCAACGCATTTTCGAACATACGCAGGACTTCGTCGGCAGGAGTTGGCCGGCTCGTCACGATCGAAACGCGCCCAGCGACCCGTTCGTCAATCGTGTAACTTATGCTCAGGACCTCGCCCAGAACCGACCGGGCTGCAGCAGATATCTCGGCATTGTTGAGATTGACCTCAAGCTGCTCGCCACGCAGCCGGTCAATCGATCGGCGTTCACCCGTGGTCAGGGATTGTTCAGCCCCATAATAGACTTGGCCGCCGGGCCGGGCGCCGTTGCGCGCGTTGCCCGAATTGGCGAGATAGCCGCCGCCCTTTGAAGAGCGGGCAGAGAGATCTGCATCACGAATTTTGTCGAGTGGATCGCGTCTCTGAGCGACATCATCCAGATAGCCGCCTGAAGATGTGCATGCCGCTATCACGATTGCCGACGCGACGATCAAGCTCCACCGGAAGCATGTCCGCGTAATGGTCCCGGCCTGGGCTGGACTCAGATGACGCACTCTATACCCCCACTCGAGGCCGACTGGCCCGCACTCTATACCTGCCCACCAAGCGCACCGCAGCAGAACGTATCTGCCACCCAACTTCTTGACAACCTGCAGGGACTGCATTCTCCTCTGTATTCGGCAATGGATCCCGCTTTGGTGGCCGATTTGACACAATCTCTCAGCAAAAAATGCCAACCGTGAGCAAATACTTTAGTTGTGAATAGCTATTCGACAATATCCAGCTCTGTCGTTTCACCAATCGTCACGGTAGAAACGCTGGCTGATCGTGGACTTGCCGATGTTCGGGCTATGAGTGCGCTGCTTGGCGGCGGCCAGTTGAGCACCAACGATCTGCATCGCCTCATTGAAACTCAATTGGTTAATCCTGACCGGTTGGCGGAGGTGTTGTCTGATATCTACGGAGTCCGGCTGCTCGTCGGAGACGAAGTACGCGCCAGTGATCCTACTTCCGGCGGCCTATCGACGCGTTTCCTGGTCGAAAACAGGCTTGTTCCGCTGGTGAGTGGAGAAGGTGAGTTGCTGATCGGGGTCCTGAACCCCGGAGACGCGGAGCCAATCGGGGCGCTGGTTGCGGCATTCGACAGGCCTGCGGAAATCTGCACCATGTCGGCCCCGGATATTGAAGCCTGTCTGCAACGGATCGCCGGCGCCGAAGATGCAACCGCAGCAGCACTGGCCGATCATGGTGCCGCCGAGACTGTTGCCGGCCTGCGCGATCTGGCGAGCGGCGCACCTGTTGTTGTTGCAGTCGACGATCTGCTTCGGCGAGCTTTGGACTTGCGCGCGACTGATATTCATATTGAACCCATGCGTGGCCGCCTGACGGTGCGCTACCGTATCGATGGCGTATTACGGCTGATGCCCCCACCGCCCGCGGACATGGGCGAGGCAATCATTTCACGCATCAAGGTGCTTGCCAGCCTCGACATTGCCGAGCGGCGAAAGCCACAAGACGGAAGCGTCAGGTTGCGTGTCGGAGACCGGGATGTGGAGTTGCGCGTCGCGACGCTTGCGTCGATCCATGGCGAGACGCTCGTCATGCGTATTTTGCAAGGAGAGCGGACGTTACTTGATCTGGCGGCTGTCGGGTTAGGTGACCGCGACCGCCACTCCTTGCTGAGGCTCCTTGATCACACACATGGCATGATTGCTGTTGCCGGACCGACAGGCAGCGGCAAGACAACCTCGCTTGCGGCTGCGCTGTCGCACCTCAACGAGCCCGGCCGCAAGATCGTGACCATCGAGGATCCTGTCGAATACCAGATACCGGGTATCGTCCAGGCTCAGATCCAGCCAGCCATCGGCGTGACATTTTCTGCTGCCATTCGCTCGTTTGTCCGGCAAGATCCTGATGTCATCCTCGTTGGCGAAATACGCGACGGTGAGACGGCCCATGTGGCCGTCCAGGCTGCGTTGACCGGTCACCTTGTTTTGACCACGGTGCATGCAAATACGTCGGTCGCCGCCGTGACGCGCCTGCGCGACCTCGGTGTCGCGAACTATCTCCTGGCCGGCGCACTGCGCGGGATCGTGGCTCAGCGGCTGGTCCGCAGGCTGTGCGACCATTGCAAACGTCAGGCGATGATGACCAGTGCCCAGATCGAGGCGCAGCCCCGCTATGAGGCTGTTGGCTTCCGGGACGGTGACATCGTCTTTGAGGCCGTTGGCTGTTCACGCTGCGCCGGGGCCGGCTACCGGGGACGAATTGCTGTTTTTGAAGTGCTGGCGCTGGAAGATACGATTGTTGATTTGGTGGGCGCGGGGGCCGACAATAGACGGTTGGAGCAAGCGGCTCTGCAGAGCGGGATGACAACCATGTCGGACGACGCAGTCGTTAAGGCTCGTCTGGGCATAACATCGCCGGCCGAAGTGATCCGGATAACAGGTTTCCGGTAGCGCGAAGGTTTCGATTTTCACTTCAGATAGCAGTTGTTAAAAAGAAGCCGGTAGAGTTTGCGGTTAACAAAGCAAATTCTGCCCGCTCGCCGCTTTGATCTTGTCAGTTTTTGGCTTGGTTGACTGCTTCAATTGGAGCGGCTAGTGCATCGATCCGAAAATCGGATTCGATTTTCGGAAGCATGATGCAGCGGATACAAAGTGCTGGAGCGTCCTTTGTGCTTCCAAATTGACGCGCGGCGCTCTGGTTCATGCCACTACAAGCATTCCTTTCCCCAATATCTGCGACCAGAGGCCGAGAATTGCCCTCAGAACATACCCAAATCAACGGTGACAAAGGTTTTGGCGATGCCTTGTCGCGTGGGGCTGCGGACATTGCAGCTGGCGCTGGTGCATGGAGAAATTGGTGTTATCTGTCGTGGCACGAGGTGAAGCGCCAATATAAACGTTCAGTTCTTGGACCGATGTGGCTTACCTTGAATATGGGGGTGCTTGTTGGGGCACTGGGCTGGTTCTATTCAAGTATTTTCAATCAGGATATTCAATTTTTTCTGCCATATCTGGCGCTTGGGTTTATCATATTTGGTCTGATTTCTGGTATGGTCAACGAATCGTGCACGATTTTTTCAAACAGCTCGGCGGGCATCAAGCAATCGGCTATCCCTCTGTCTTTCTATTGTTTTAAGGCAGTCACTCGACAAGCTATTCTTTTTGCACACAATATTTTGATATATTTTGTTATTCTTATTTTCTTTGATGTCCCGGTTGGATTGAGTGCTCTTCTCATTTTTCCTGCGTTGATTCTCATATTTATTGGCGGGTTCTTTGTAATGACAATCATCGGCCCAATTTCCGCAAGGTTTCGGGATATTCCTCCAATCGTCACTAGCATAATGCAAATCTTCTTCTTTTTTACTCCGATATTCTGGCTTCCAACTGATGAACTCAGAAGGTCTGAATTGCTTTTTCTGAATCCGTTCTACCACTATCTGGAAATGACGCGTCGACCGCTACTTGGTCTTGAGTCCGATCCGGTAAACTGGATCGTTGCATTGGGGATCACGGTGGTTCTGGGCATTGTGTCGCTCACATTCTTTTCAAAGTATCGATCGCAAATTGTCTATTGGGTATAGGCTGGACAGGTGGCGGAGGTTGAGCGCGTCATGAAAGATTTTGTTGTTCGAGCGCCTGCTCTGAGGGCTGATATCCTTGCTGCTGCTGCTTTGCATGGTGCGCGGTTTCAAGGCGGCGTCCGGATCTAGTCATGGCCGAGATTCATTTGCGCGATGTGACGGTTGACATACCCGTTCTGGGCGGAAGCAACCGCTCTTTCAAAAACACACTGCTTTCGGCGGCGACCGGTGGCACTGTCAGGGTCGAGAACGGCAAGAAGGTTTCGATACGCGCCCTGGAATCGATTAGCCTGTCGCTCAAGGATGGGGACAGACTGGGACTGATCGGACACAATGGCGCCGGCAAATCGACGCTGCTTCGGCTTATGGCCGGCATATATGCGCCCAGCACTGGCGAAGTCTCTACAGAAGGCCGTATTGCGCCGATCTTTGAGCTGGGTTTTGGAATGGATCCGGAGAGCAATGGCTGGGACAACATTATCCTGCGTGGCATAGCGCTCGGGCTGTCGATTGACGAAATCAAGCCATCAATGAATGCAATCGCCGAGTTTGCTGACCTGGGCGAGTTCATGGATATGCCGCTGCGTACATTTTCATCGGGTATGACGGCACGGCTCGCTTTTGCCATTTCGACATCGGTCGAAGCCGATATCTTCCTGATCGATGAAGGTATCGCGGCAGGCGACGCTGCGTTCATGAGCCGGGCCAGGCAGCGAACCGATGCGCTGGTTCGGCGCGCCGGCGTGTTGGTCGTCGCGTCGCATAACGATGCTTTGCTTGAGGACTGGTGTACGCATGGGTTGTGGCTGGAACATGGACGTCCGCGTTTGTTCGGCCCGATCAACGAGACCCTGGACGCCTATCGATTGTCAGTGGCGCAGCAGGCACATCTGCCGGTGTGAATCGGGCCGCCGATGTGGCCGACATGATGGTGCTGGCATGGTGATTGATCGTTGGCGCCCCGGCAACATTCGTATTTGAACGTGCTGTCTGGCATGTTGTGGTCTCAAACACTGATGGCCATGCGCGCAGCACCGTCTTCAACGTCGGCCAGCTGACCTCCGTTGCCTACCTGCAGCCACGCGTCCGCATGCGCCGCTGACGGTGAAGGGAACCTCTGTCAGCTATGACGCCAATGGCAATACGCTGAATGACGGCACCCGCCTCATGGTCTGGGACGCCGGCAACCGGCTGAGCCAAGCCACAGTCGCCGGCGTCGCCACCACCTTCAGCTATGGCCCCGACACGCAGCGGGTGAAGAAGGTCGCGGCCACCTCGACCACTTTGTGGCCAACCGCAGATGTCGAGGTCACCACGCAATCTGGCGTCACCACCATCACCCGCTATCCGCATCCGGACATCAAAATCACCTCCCGGCCCGGGACCCGTTGCCTGCGGCAACTCCCGGGCGTTCGCTCGCCTTCGCTCATGCCACTGGCATGAGCGATCCGTCATTGCATTCGGACCGGCTGCTCACCCGGGGTCGGGCGGGGCGAAGGAATTTTTGCACCGCGATCATCTGGCTTCGGTGCGCATTGTCACCGGGTCCACCGGCGCGATCGCCGAGCAGACCGCCTACGCCGCCTATGGCGAACGCGTGGTCGGTTCAACCGGCGCACCCAACACATCCTTCCAGACCCAAAAGGGCTATATCGGCGAGCGCTATGACGTCGAGACCGGCCTGCTCTATCTCAACGCCCGCTACATGAACCCCGCCTGGGGCAGGTTCATCAGCCCGGATGATTGGGATGCGGTGATGGAGGGGGTTGGGACGAACCGCTATGCCTATGCGCACAACGATCCGGTGAACAAGGCCGACAACAATGGGCATGCATTGGAAACAGGTTGGGATGCATTTAATGCAGCTCTAGGGTATTCTAGCGCAATTTCTAATGCACTAGCCGGCGACTATTCTGCAGCAGCGGTCGATCTAGCTGGCGCTATGGTCGACTCGGCGGCCGCCCTAGTTCTTGGAGTTCCAGGTGGCCTTACTTCGGTCATTCAAGTTAGAAGAATGGCAATTGGCCCTGTTCTTTCTGCTATGGCTGACGCTACCGGCATTTCAAAGGCGCTTGATGCCTCGCTAAGTCGGGCTAGCAATGCAATGAGAGATCATCTCACACCGAATGATGTTCGAGGAGCTGTCAAAGACATTCTTGGTCAACCGGTTACTATAGGAACCCGAACCTACGACCATTTGAACGAAGTTAATGATGCGTTGGGATCTGTTCGCAATACGATTGAAGCTATCAACAAGGAAATGGCCAATCCGAATATTTCAAAGGAAGATCGAGATAGACTTCAATCTGCCTTGTCACGTTTGTCTAAATTGAGAGATGATACTCAGAAGACTTTAAATAGAGCGCGCGCGACAAAAGAAAAAAGTCAGAATAGAAGCAATTCAAAATCTCCAGCAAAAAACAAATCTGGAAAGTCGCCTTAAGATGGGAAAATATTCAAATATATACCAAAAGATAAAGCATGAAAAGTTTAATATATCTAAGAGAGATATGGATGAAATTAAGTCTTTTTTGACCGACTTTAAAAATATTGATAGCAATGACTCTCATGCGGCAATTTTATCTTTGGCGCTTTCAAGTAAATATGATGATGATATTTTAAGAATATTTGACAAATTTCTTTCTGAAAGTCGTAATGATTATACAGTAGCAGCAGCCATTAATGCGGTCTTCAGAATTTGGGGGCTTTCTTCGCCGCCGTGGCGAGAGAGACTACGGAAAATTGCCGAATCTGTAAAGTCAGATGTATATTCAGATACATTGATCGCGGTCGTTTCCTCGCTCATGTTGATGGATGTGAGATCGATAGACGAAATTGATATTAAATTGAAAAGTAGAATTCTAAGAGACATTTTGATGTATGGAGATGCGGCAACGATAAATACTGTATCAGGGATTATACTTAATAATGAAAGCGGCCATCTTGATGTCGATTTATCTGAAAATTCTGATGTCAATCGACTAATTATATGTAAATACATCGAAAATACGAGGTAGAGACCCACTGCATATTCGTACCGAGCGCGTCATATTCTGACAGTGGTCGCCTTTTGAGCGGACTTTCAAGCAACGATTTTGGTTTGACTTTTGGGCTCGGACCTCTCCTTTTCGGGTGTTGGTTTGGACAAGCCCTCGCCGAACACCTTTGCCGACTTCCTGCCGTTCATATTGCCGCCCTGATGGGGCAGCGCTGATTGGCGTCGGCGAGGGTGCCGTCGAGAACCGCCTGCATTTTGTCGATGGTCTCGAACAAGAAGCGACAGCGCACTTGGACCTATACCGCCAAGAAATGCACGCCCCATCAAACGGCGTCATTCACGGGGCCGCGAAGCGGAACCCGGAACCCAGCGCCGTGCCGTTGATGATTGTCTGCCGCGGGGCCTGAAACGCAACCAACTCCGCCGTCATTCTCGGGCTTGTCCCAAGAATCTGCCAGCCGGATGGCCGTCAAGCGCAACCCGGCAACTGCTCTCTTGAAACGCAGCAGATTCTCGGGACAAGCCCGAGAATGACGGTGTTGGAGTGGGTGCGCTGATGGACAACAGCTATCTGCGGCCTTGCTGGCGATGTGCGCGCGGTCGATCCATGCCCGCTTCCGCGCCTCGCCACCGCCATCTCTTGGCTGCCCCATCAGATGCCGTCTTTGCGGGGCCGCGAAGCGGAACGTTCCTTTCCCTTCGTCATCCTATGGCAAAGCCGGAGCGCAGCGACGGGTGAGACCATAGGATCCTGTGTGTTTGGTTTTGGTCTATGATGTGAGCGGGAAGGAGACCGACAGG
>DAINRF010000019.1:0-65422 GCA_036742015.1 Mesorhizobium sp.
TGTTGAACCACTTAACAGTACCAGTCGCCATTCGCGTATCCTATCCTAGTCACACATCGTCGAGCCTGCGGGATGCAGGCTGCATAGTCATCGAGATTTTGGTGAAAGTCGTCGGCATTCGCGGATAAGCGGGCCTTTAGATCGTTCGGCCGAAATTTCAATGCGCTTTACATACGGCCCTGCCGCCGAAATTGCAAGATGTGACGTGAGGTGAGCGATGGCCTCGCTTTGGCCACGCTGTGCCCTATTATTCTTGAGGCGGTGCGATTTGCTGCGCCGGTGGAGGCGACCATGAAAAAGATCCTGTGTGCACTGGTGCTTGCGGTGGCCGTGCTGCCGGCACATGCGATTTCCCGTTACAATACCAACGGGATGCAATGTGACGAGGTGCAATACAGGGTGAAGAGCGAAGGCGCTGCGATCCTGCGCTACAAGTCCAGTCGCACCAATATGACGCTGTATGACCGCTACGTAGCGCATGGCGGCTATTGCGACATCAATGAATACGCCAAGCTGGAAGTGGTGCCTGCGTCCGACACCAACCGCTGCCGGGTGCTGAAATGCATGCCGCGCATGAACGTTTTCGACTGAATGCCGGGAGCCGCTGCGGGGAGATCAGAAGCCGAACGCCGCCTGAGATGGTGGCGTCAGCGCTCCTTCAAGCCGCAGCATCTTTTCCTTGGTGACCGAGCCGCCCGGGGCCGAGAATCCGCCGATCTTGCCGCCAGCCGCCACCACCCGGTGGCAAGGCACGATCAGCGGAACCGGGTTCTTGCCCATCGCCTCGCCGATTTCGCGCGCCATGCCCTTGTAGCCGGCGCGTTCCGCAAGCTGACCGTATGTCAGCGTCTCGCCGTGTGGCACCTGACGTAGCGCCGCATAGATCGCCTCGCGCATCTGCCCGACATCGCCGGCCGAGACATTGACGCCTGAAAAGTCGACATTCGCGCCGTCGGCATAGCGGCGGACCATGTCGATGATTTCGGCCACGTTGCCCGATGGCTCGCCGGGCGCTGCGCCAAATGCTTCCATCTTGCGCGCCATGGCGCACGTGTCGGATTGCGGCAAAAGCAGCCGCACGATTGCAGCATCGCGCCAAGCGATTGCGATCACGCC
This sequence comes from Mesorhizobium sp., assembly GCA_036742015.1. Taxonomy (GTDB): domain Bacteria; phylum Pseudomonadota; class Alphaproteobacteria; order Rhizobiales; family Rhizobiaceae; genus Mesorhizobium_A. The sequence goes on from DAINRF010000019.1 coordinate 1,117, forward strand.
CAGGCCGGTTTCAAACAGTTTGTAATGCGTCTCGCTCATCCCACCGCCTCCAGCCACTTCGATACCAGAAAATCAAGAACATTAGAAGAACAAGACTTCTGTTCCGTCTGATCTAATTGCCTGATCGCGCACGCCAGCGACACCCGATTCCTGCAAAGGTTGCGGGGTGAGCAATTGTTGTCTCAATCCTGCCTGAAAGTTGCTGCAATCGGACGCGCTCAAAATGCGGAGCGGAAAACTGTCCACGTTGCGATCTGTGCTGCCAGTTATCATGAGCCTCGGCCTCGCCGGTTGCGTTGCGACCGGGCAGAATGGCGTGCTCAATGCCGCCGATCTTGATGCTGCCGCCGCAAGCTTTGCGGCCGCACCTGGAAAGCCGGACGCTGTCCTGACAAGCGCCGAACCTGTGATCGAGCGCGGCTCGCCGATGGCCCCGGCAGCGCCGGTAGCGGAAACAGGACCAGAAGCGACTATGCCAGAGGTCAAGGTCTCGGCCTTTGCCCCGCTGCCGCCGATCTCGCGCGGCGCCAATGTCGATGCTCTGATCGCAAAATACGCCGCCCATTACGGTATGCGCGAGGAGTTCCTGCGCAAGGTGGTCAAGCGCGAAAGCACGTTCAATCCGCGCGCTTTCAACAATGGCCATTGGGGGCTGATGCAGATCAAGCACCAGACCGCGCGCGGAATGGGCTATCGCGGATCGGCGCAAGGCCTGTTCGACGCCGAGACAAACCTGATCTATGGCGCGCGTTATCTGCGCGGCGCGTTGCTGGTGGCAGGCGGCAATGAAGCCTATGCCGACAAGCTCTATCAGTCGGGTTATTATTATCACGCCAAGCGGCAGGGCCTGCTGGACGAGACCGGGCTTGGCCGCGACCGGGTGCGCCGCCGCGGCAAGCATTGAAGGTTGACGTCAACCAGCTTGACAAGCGCGTGATCGGGCCTTTCCGGCGCGCTGTATCGCGACTAGCTTTTCCTCCATGAAAAGATTGATCCTCGCCGCCCTTATCGCTGCAATGCCGGTTGCGGCAGGTGCGCAAAACAATGAGCCGAGCTTCACCGGATTTGTCGAGCAGGCCAAGCTGCTGGGACGGCTTGAGACGCTGATCGTGGCCCGCGACGGCAAGGTGCTGGTCGAGCAGGGATTTGCCGGGCACTCGACGCGCCGTCCGCGCAATATCAAGTCCGCGTCGAAGTCGGTCATGTCGGCGTTGGCCGGCATCGCCATAGACAAGGGTGTGCTTGAAGGGCCGGATCAGCTCATTGCAGGCTTCTTCCCGCGCGACCTGCCGGCGAATTTCGATCCTCGTATCAACAAGATCACCGTCGGCAATCTGTTGTCGATGCAGGCGGGGCTTGGGCGTATGAGTGGGCCGAACTACGGCCGGTGGGTTGCCAGCCGCAACTGGGTGCGGGCGGCGCTTGCCGCACCGTTTGACGGTGAGCCCGGCGGCGGCATGCTCTATTCTACCGCTTCGACGCATCTGCTGTCGGCGATCCTCACCCGGGTCACCGGTCGCTCGACGCTTGACCTGGCCAATGACTGGCTGGGCAGTGTGGAAGGGTTCCGCATCGCGTCATGGGAACAGGACCCGCAGGGAATCTATCTCGGCGGCAACCAGATGGCGATGTCGCCGCGTTCGCTGCTGGCTTTCGGTGAGCTCTACCGGAATCGCGGGATGGCCAATGGAAAACGCGTGATTTCCGAAAGCTGGATTGAACAATCCTGGACGCCGCGTACGCGGTCGGTCTTTTCAGGCGAGCAATACGGATACAACTGGTTCATCCGTAACATTGAAGGCCACCCAACATATTATGCCTGGGGGTACGGGGGACAGATGCTCTACGTCACGCCCGATCTCGGTCTGACGGTGGTGATGACTTCAGAGGAGGCTGCGTCGACCCGCGACGGCTACCGCGACGAACTGCACCGGCTGATGACGTCGATCGTCATCGAGACGGCTCGAATTTCCGATCAGGGCTGAGACAATTTGAATGATCGTTCTTACCGGCATTTAACAGCCCTCTGTTACATCGGATGGCATGTTCAAGAAGAAGCAGAAAGCCGCTCCGGCGGCCACGGCAGAGGCTGGCGACGAGCCGGTGAAGAAGCGTTCCAAACTGAAGCTGGCATTGTTTGCGGCCGTTCCGCTGGTGCTGGCAGGCAGTGGATACGGCGCTTGGGCGATGTTCCTGGCGAAGCCCGAGATCACTGTCAGTCCGGAGGAAGAACACGCCCGGGCTGTCGCAGCCGAAAAGGCTGCAAAGCTTGCCGCCCAGGCGGCGGCAGAAACGTCGGCGACCTATTCGCTTGCTCTGGCCGAGCTTTTGGCGCCGCAATGCGGAGCCATGAAGACCCAGGCGCTGAAAGCCGCCAGTGAAGCGGAAGCCCATGCCGACGGCGTGCTGGTGAACAATTCGTGGCAGGCGGCGAACCGCCGGGTGGCCTCGATCACTGCGGATTCCTGTGGCCGGCTGCAATGGGAAATCGAGCGTGCCGAACAAGCGGCGGCTGGCGGCGGCCAGACAGACAAGAAGCCGGCCAAAGGCGGTCACTGACACGCAGGTGCCCCAGTTCAACCGGCCGAAACGACAAAAGGCCGGAGCAAAACTCCGACCTTCCATCCGCTCACGAAACCCATGGGGCCCAGGCGCTCTCACGGCTCTTCGTCCGCTACATACACCCGTCCGCTCTTGAGCGTCTTCGGGCTGTGCCGCAGTACATCCGTGCTGACACAACCCTTTGAGCATGAACCGCAATGGTTAACACGATGTTAACGCGAGCCACTTTGCTCATCCGCAGCGCCTTCCTGAAAGGCGGCGCATAACGCGTAACAGCTATATGGGTGGCGACTGTGTTGATTGCAAGGCGTGCCAAGTCAGGGTGCCAGACGCGACGTTGGTTCGTTGCCTTTTGAGAGGTTTGCCAGGTCGGACGGCAGCGGCTGGCTGGAGCAGGCCAGATGCATGTTGCGGACAAATTCGCGGCGTTTCTTTTCCTGATGATCTTTCGCCGCAGCATAAATGCCCAGCCCATAAGGTCCGAGGCCCAGCAACACCATTGGCGCAGGCTTTTCCCTTGACTGGTAGATCGCGGCGTCGGCGCGCATCTTGACACACGGCGGCGATGTCCATTTGGGATCTTGCGGCGGCATCGACTTCGCGTAGTCACCAGGCGACGTGGACGCGCAGCCCGCGGCCGCAAGCGCCAGCAAGATTGCTCCACCAAGTGTTGTGTGCCTGATCGTCATACGCCCCCACCCCAATCCGGCCGAAATTGCGCCGACCGCAAAAGCAGCGCCCCGGGGGCTAATAACGGAACCGGATGAGAGAAGTTGCTGCGACGTGGTGGCGCAGGCAGACGGAGCCAGTGGCGAAAGGGCTACCCCAGCCCTTTCGCCTTCATGGCGATAGTGATCTCGTCGAGGATCGCCGGATCGTCAATCGTTGCCGGCATTGACCAATTTTCCTTGTCGGCGATCTTCTGCATCGTGCCGCGCAGGATTTTTCCTGATCGCGTCTTGGGCAAACGCTTGACGGCAATGGCGGTGCGGAAGGCGGCGACAGGGCCGATTTTGTCGCGCACCAGCGCCACAACTTCCTTTTCGACGATTTCGGTCTCGCGGTTGGTTCCCGCCGACAGGACGACAAAGCCGACCGGCAATTGTCCTTTCATCTCGTCAGCAATGCCGATCACCGCGCATTCGGCGACGTTGGGGTGGCCGGCGATGACTTCCTCCATCGCGCCCGTCGACAGGCGGTGGCCAGCGACATTGATGATGTCGTCCGTGCGGGCCATGATGAAGAGGTAGCCGTCCTCATCGAGATAGCCGGCGTCGGCAGTTTTGTAGTAGCCGGGGAACTCGGCGAGGTAGGCGTCGTGGAACCGTTTGTCGGCGTTCCACAGCGTTGTCAGGCAGCCGGGCGGCAAAGGCAGTTTGACCACGACATTGCCGAGCGTGCCCGCCGGGACCGGGTGGCCGGCGTCGTCGAGCACTTCCATCTGGTAGCCGGGCATGGCGACGCCGGGCGATCCGAGCTTGACCGGCAACAGGCCAAGCCCGACCGGGTTGTTGGAGATCGGCGAACCGGTCTCCGTCTGCCACCAGTGATCGATAACCGGCACGCCAAGTTTTTCCTGCGCCCAGATGATCGTTGGCGGATCACCGCGTTCACCGGCGAGAAACAGAATGCGGAATTTTGACAGATCGTATTTGCCGATGAATTCGCCGTTGGGGTCCTGACCCTTGATGGCGCGGAAGGCGGTGGGGGCGGTGAAGAGCGACACGACGCCGTGTTCGGAAATCACCCGCCAGAATGTGCCGGCGTCCGGTGTGCCGACCGGTTTGCCCTCGAACAGGATCGTGGTGCAGCCGTGCAGCAGCGGCGCGTAGACAATGTAGGAATGGCCGACGACCCAGCCGACATCGGATGCGGCCCAGAAAGCTTCGCCGGGCTTGATCCCGAACTGGTTCCACATCGACCATTTGAGCGCGACCATGTGGCCGCCGGTGTCGCGCACGACACCCTTGGGCTGACCGGTGGTGCCGGACGTATAGAGGACATAGAGCGGATCGGCCGACTTGACCGGTTCGCACGGCACGACGCGGCCGCGCGTGGCGTCGACCTCGATCTGGTAGTCAAAGTCACGGCCGGCGGTCATGCCGGCGGCAAGCTGGGGCCGCTGCAGGACGAGCGTGAAGTCAGGTTTGTGTGTCGCCATGTCGATGGCGCCATCCAGCAAGGGCTTATAAGCGACGGTGCGGCCAGGTTCGATGCCGCAGGAGGCTGCGATGATCGCCTTCGGCGTGGAGTCGTCGATGCGGGTAGCGAGTTCACGGGCGGCGAAGCCGCCGAAAACGACCGAGTGAACGGCGCCAATGCGGGCGCAGGCGAGCATGGCGAAGACGGCCTCGGGCACCATCGGCATATAGATGATGACACGGTCGCCCTTGCCGACGCCCTTGTCTTTCAACACGGCGGCAAGCGCGGAGACCTCGTCGAGCAGCTGGCGATAGGTGAATGAGTTTTTCGTGCCGGTAATGGCGCTGTCATGGACAAGCGCCAGCTGGCTGGCGCGGCCGCCTTCCACATGGCGGTCGACGGCGTTGAAGCACATGTTGACAACGGCATCGGGGAACCAGTGTCCGAAGACGCCGGCTTGCGGGTCAAAGATCTTTTGTGGAGGCGAAACCCAGTCGATTTCCTTGGCCGCCTCGCGCCAGAAGCCTTCCGGATCATTCCGCCAGTCCCGGTAAACCTCGTGGTATGTCGACTTCATTCTGACCTCCGCAACTGAGGCCCCTTTATTAAGGTCCGGCTGCACGCCCGTCCACATATCTATGGTCGGTGACGGCACTGGACTTTGCCCGGCGGCGCTGGTCAAAGGGTCGCATGTCAAAAGCCCTCGCGCTCATCATCCTGGCCATGATGGCCCTGCACCTGATCCGGCCGCTCGGTCTGCCGGGGCTGAAGCAGCGCCGCGATGTCTGGAAGATCGCGGTGTTCGCCCTGCTGGCGATGGGCGCGACGGTGCTGCTGGGGCACGGATAGGCGCGCACAAGCGCGGCCTGCGCCGGATGCCGGCGGGCCGTGAAAAAACCAGCAGAATATTGGGCTACGACGTGTCGAGATACGGCGTGCGGGCGCGCATGGCCGGCGCGTTGAACGCAGGCGCGCGCATTGCAAGCAAACGCGTGATGCGGGCCGAAATGTTCTGCAATGCTGCTTCGCGCTCGGCGATATCCAGGTGTTCGATATGGGCGACGAGGAAAGACAGCGCCCGGCCAAGCTCGCTGAGCGCACTCGCAATGCGCATCAAGTCTTCAGCGCTGTCGTTGGTGCTGGTCAGGTCGATGTCGGAGAAGACAATGTCGAAGCCGAGTTCGAGCCCGGTTTCGGAGATCATCTCACGGACGGGAAAAATGACGAGACCGAGGATCCAGCAGAGCGTGCGGCGTATCGGGCGGGAGCGGCTTGTGGTGCGCTCGGCAAGAGTGGAGAGCGCAAACAGCATGGCGACGATGCGGTGAAGCATTGTCAGTCTGCTGTCGTTGTTGCCCTCCCTTGCCATGTGTGTCTCCGTTTGTGGTGGAGACATTGTGGGCGGCTGGTGAGGCTGTGGGATAAGAAAATGCGGCGCTTTATCTCTCCCCTTGCGGGAGAGAAAGCGATTTCAACAACTTAGACGAGGCGAAGCCGATGGCTAAGTGTTAGAAATCGCAAGTGAGGGGCAAATTTGTCCACGCCGCGAGGGCCACGGGCGAAGCGAAACGAGCCCCTCTCTGGCATTTTCCAAGCATTTGCTCGGGGACAAGCCCGCTCGCAAATACAGGAAAATGCTTTCTCTCCCGCAAGGGGAGAGATTGGGCGCTGGCACTGTCGCACCAACACATTCACTCGTCCCCGAGCACCACCGGCAGGAGATGTTCGGCCCAGGCCTGATAGCCAAGCTGCGAGGCATGAAAACCGTCGGTGGAAAAGCCGGCCTGCGGATCGAGGATCGGCAGGCGCGATGCAGGCACTGCGCCTCGTTCAAAGCACAGGGCTTCGCCCTTGGCGTTGATCGCCTGGGCGCGGATTTCAAGGATTTTTCCCAGCAGGTCGGGCAAAGCCGGCATACGCGACATCTCGACAATGGGCGACCAGATCACCCGCGCCTCTGGCCATTTGGCGCGCAAGCCATAGAGCAGGCCGCCAAACTCGCGCTTGAAACGCGGCACGGAATGAAAATTCTTGGCGTCGTTTGTCCCCACCACCAGCAGGATGTGCGTCCAGTTTGCGGCGTCGAGATTGGGCAGGACATGATCACGGATCTGGCCTGATGTGGCGGAGTTGAAACCGGCGGCGCGCCATGTCACGGGGCGGCCGGTCTTTTCGTTCAGAAGACGGGCCAGCGAGGCGGCAACGCCATTCCGGGCATCGTCGACACCGACAGAGGCGATGGAGGAATCGCCCAGCGCCAGCAGACGGATTTCAGGCCCCGTGCCGTCAATGCGGTGACGGACCGGACCCTTGGCCGGCAGCATGCGCTCGGTGCGGCGACGCACGCCAAGCCCCTGCCAGATGTAGATGGGGAAGGCGAGCCAGGAGAGAAGGGGGGCGAGGCGATTCATATCTCTGATCCGTTGGGATTCGGGCATGGCCGGTCTGCAAATGACGGTTAGCTGCGCTTCCGGTGCTCATGAACTTCAAGTTCACTCCGCTCCGGTTCTCGCTACCCATCATTTTCGCCACGCCCCTGCCTGAATCCCAACTGGCCGAAAATGTCAAATTGTTTGCATTTGAACAGTTTTGCCCAGATCATTTCGCCGCGCGGACCGGATCACACCTTTGGCAGTTTCGGGCGGATGGCGAGCGCGTCGGTGATGATCTTCTCGACCTCCTTGCGGCGGGCGCCGGACAATGGCTTGCGAGGACCGCGGACGCGGTCATTGGTGCCGATGGCATGGACTTCGGCCAGCTTGATATTCTGGACCAGATAGGTCGAGACATCGAGGTCGAGCAGCGGGCGGAACCAGCGATAGATGGCGAGCGCCTCGTCGCGGCGGCCGGCCTTCATCAGCCGATAGATCGCAACAGTTTCTTTCGGGAAGGCAGTGACCAGACCGGCGACCCAGCCGATGGCGCCAACCGAGAGCGCCTCGAAGGCCAGATTGTCGACCCCGGTGAACAGGTCGAACCGGTCGCCAAAGGCATTGATGATGTCGATCGAGCGGCGGATGTCGTCGGACGATTCCTTGACGGCCACGAAGTGGTCGTCCTTCGCCAGCTTTTCCATGATCGGAATGGTGACGTCGACACGGTAGGCGAGGCGGTTGGAGTAGATCATGACCGGCAGGCCGCCGCCCTTCGAGACCGCTGACATGGCGGCGACGGTCTCTTCCGGATTGGTGTGGTAGATCGGCGAGGGCACAACCATCAGGCCGTCTGCGCCTGCCTTGGCCGCGCGCTTGGCCAGAGCCACAGCCTCGCGGGTGCCTGCCTCGTTGATGGTGAGCAGGACCGGCTTCTTGCCCGCGACCTTGCGGGCGGTCTGGAACACGTCGAGCTTCTCGTCATGTGAGAGCATGGGGCCTTCGCCCAGCGAACCGGCGACGATGATGCCGTCGCAGCCAGCGTCCATCTGCAGCGCAAAGCAACGCTCCATTTCGGCGTGATCGAGTTGGTCGTCCTTGGTGAACTTGGTGGTGACTGCCGGGAAAACGCCTGCCCACATGATCTCTCTCCTTGTGATATATCAGTGATATATTAGGCTATATGGTGGGTTGTCAATACGATTTCGGGCCTGATATATCAATTTCACAAGGAGCGCCGATGTCACAGACCAGCGAGCAGACCCAGGAAGCCGTGGCCGGTTCGGCTGCAGCGCGCGCCTATCAGCGGCTTGAACAGATGATTGTGACGCTGGAACTGCCGCCGTCCTCGATCGCCACCGAGGGCGTGCTGATCGAAAAGATCGGGCTTGGCCGCACGCCGGTGCGCGAGGCGATCCAGCGGCTGGCCTGGGAGGGCTTGCTGGAGATCAGGCCGCGCGCCGGTCTGGCGGTTGCGCCGCTGAATGCGAGCGATTGGCTGAAAGTGATTGATGCAAGGCGCGGGGTGGAACAGGTGCTGGCGCGCGCCGCCACACGCAATATTACCCAGCACAGCGCCCTGCTGTTTCATGATGCTGCCCAGGCGATGCGAAAGGCGGTGGTGATGGGCAATGTGGTGGCGTTCCTTGAAGCAGACAAGGCGCTGGACGATGCGATGGCGCAGGCCGCCGATAATCCGTTTGCGGCGCGGCTGGCGGCGCCCTTGCAGACACATTCGCGCCGCTTCTGGTTCCGCTATCAGGCCGATACGGGGCTGGAGACGGCGGCGTCACGTCACATGGGACTGATCAAGGCAATTCTGGATGGCGATGCCGATGGCGCGGCAACAGAGGCCGACCGGCTGATGTCGCTGCTGCGCGGCCATGCGCTGGATGCGGCTGGCTGGTAAGAGGCAGAGAGGCTTTCAGACAAACAAAAAGGGGCGTCCGCCGGGACGCCCCTTTTCGGAAGGCAGGCTGCCTGCTCAGTTCATCGTCGGGATGATGAATTCCGCGCCGTCCTTGATGCCTGACGGCCAGCGCGAGGTGACCGTCTTGGTCTTGGTATAGAAGCGGAAAGCGTCTGCGCCGTGCTGGTTCAGGTCGCCGAAGGACGAAGCCTTCCAGCCGCCGAACGTGTAGTAGGCGATCGGAACCGGGATCGGCACGTTAACGCCGACCATGCCGACCTGGACACGGGATGCGAAGTCACGCGCTGCGTCGCCGCTCTGGGTGAAGATGGCGACTCCATTGCCCATCTCGTGGTCGTTGGCCAGCTTGATCGCGTCTTCATAAGTGCCGGCGCGGACGACCGAGAGGACCGGGCCAAAGATCTCTTCCTGGTATATTTTCATATCGGTGGTGACGTCGTCGAACAGGCAGCCGCCCATATAGTAGCCGTTCTCATAGCCCTGCATCTTGAAGCCGCGGCCGTCGACGACGAGCTTTGCGCCTTCCTTGACGCCGGCGTCGACGTAACCCTTGACGCGGTCGAGCGCCTGCTTGGTGACGAGCGGGCCAAAATCTGCCGAATTGTCGGTCGACGGGCCGACCTTGAGGCTTTCAACGCGTGGCGTCAGCTTTTCGATCAGGCGGTCAGCGGTTTCCTTGCCGACGGGCACGGCAACCGAGATGGCCATGCAGCGCTCGCCAGCCGAGCCGTAGCCAGCGCCGATCAGCGCGTCGACGGTCTGGTCCATGTCGGCGTCCGGCATGATGATGGCGTGGTTCTTGGCGCCGCCAAAGCACTGGGCGCGTTTGCCGTTGGCGGTGGCGCGGGAATAGATGTAGTGGGCGATCGGCGTCGAGCCGACAAAGCCGACGGCCTTGATGTCCGGATCGTCGAGGATGGCGTCGACAACTTCCTTGTCGCCATTGACGACATTGAGGATGCCTGCCGGCAGACCGGCTTCGAGGAACAGTTCGGCGATACGCATCGGCACGCCCGGATCACGCTCGGACGGCTTGAGGATGAAGGCGTTGCCGCAGGCGATGGCAGGCGCGATCTTCCACAGCGGGATCATGGCCGGGAAGTTGAACGGGGTGATGCCGGCGACGACGCCGAGCGGCTGGCGCATCGAATAGACGTCGATGCCGGGGCCGGCCCCGTCCGTGTATTCGCCCTTCATCAGATGTGGTGCGCCGATGCAGACTTCCACGACTTCGAGGCCGCGCTGGATGTCGCCCTTGGCGTCGGCGATGGTCTTGCCGTGTTCGCGGGCCAGCAGTTCGGCCAGCGCATCGTTTTCACGGGCGACGAGTTCGAGGAACTTCATCAGCACGCGGACGCGCTTCTGCGGATTGGTGGCGGCCCAGGCAGGCTGTGCGGCCTTGGCGTTTTCAACGGCCTGGCGCAGTTCGGCGGCCGAACCCAGCGCCACCTGGCCGCGGACGGTGCCGTCCATTGGCTGCATGATGTCGGCCGTGCGGCCCGACTTCGAAGCGACATGCTTGCCGCCAATATAGTGTCCTACTACAGCCATCTGGCCTTCTCCCTGTGTTCTCTGTGGCGTTGAATTTGAGCCATTGTCTGCCGCGCGCGGGCAATTTGCAACGCGAGCGCGTCCGCAACCGTTGTGCAAAATTTATAGGCGCATATATTCTGCCATTGAGATAATGCAAAACAAGGAGGCAGCTTGGATGAACTGGGACGACGTTCGCATCTTTCTCGCTGTGGCGCGGGCCGGACAGATTCTTGGCGCGGCGCGGCGGCTTGGCCTGAACCATGCAACCGTGTCGCGGCGGGTGGCGGCGTTGGAGGAAAGCCTCAATGTACGGCTGTTCCGGCGGCTGACGACCGGCAGTGAGCTGACGCCTGCGGGCGAGCATCTGCTGGGCCTGGCCGAACGCATGGAAGAAGACATGATCGCGGCGCGCGCCGATCTGGCGGGTGAAGGCGACGAGATCTCCGGCACGGTGAGGATCGGTGCGCCGGACGGGTTTGGCGTGGCGTTTCTGGCTTCGCGGCTGGGCGAACTGGCGGAGCGGCATCCGACACTGTCGCTGCAACTGGTGCCGGTGCCGCGGTCGTTTTCGCTGTCGCGGCGCGAAGCCGACATTGCGATCACTGTCGAGCGGCCGACTGAGGGGCGGCTGGTGGCGGCGAAGCTGGTCGACTACACGCTCGGCCTCTACGCCTCAAAAGACTATCTGGCGAAACACGGCTTGCCTGCGTCGCTGGATGATCTGAAAACGCATCGGCTGGTGGGCTATGTCGGCGACCTGGTCGCCAGTCCTGCGCTCGACTACGCGTCGGAATTCATGCCGTCATGGCAGGCGGGGTTTGAGGTCTCGTCGGCGCTCGGCCAGACAGTTGCGGTGCGTTCAGGCGCGGGCATCGGCATCCTGCACACGTTTATCGCACGCGAGTATGCCGAGCTGGTGCACCTGCCGCTGGTGAAGCCGCTGAAGCGCGCCTACTGGCTGGTCTATCATGAAAGCATGCGGCCGTTGCGGCGGGTGCAGGCGGTGTCGGCGTTTGTCGGCGAACTGGTCGACCGCAATCGTGGTATCTTTACGTGAGTCGAACCGCTTTCGCCTGAGCCTCGATGGCGAGCCGGGTGACGCGTTCTGCGTGGCCGTCCGGCATGGCGGTTGCGGTGCGGTGGCGCACATCATGCAGGAAGTTGCGAAAATAGGTCAGCTCTTCGCTGCTGGCGTCGATGTGGCGGGTTCCTGACGCGTCGGAGACAAAGACATGATCGGCGCCGGGGCGGCCGTCGATGTCGAGATATTTGCGCAGTTCAATAAAGCCCTTGGTGCCGAGCAGCACGAGCCGGCCGTCACCCCACGCCGGCAATCCGTCGGGCGTGAACCAGTCGACACGGATGAAGCCGGACGCACGGTCGCTGCGCAGCAGGACTTCACCAAAGTCTTCGAAGGCAGGGACATCCGGCACGCTGTAGTTGGCAACCGATGAAGCGATGATTGATGCGTTTGTCGAGCCTGTGAAGAACAGAAACTGGTCGATCTGATGTGAGGCAATGTCGGCCAGAATGCCGCCATAGGTCTCGGGCTCGAAAAACCAGTCCGGCCGGATGGCGCGGTTGAGGCGGTGGGGGCCGAGGCCTGTTGTCTGAATGACCTGACCGATGGCGCCTTCGGCAACGAGTCTTGTCGCGAGTTCGCAGGCCCTGACGACAAAGCGCTCCGAAAAACAAATCGAAAAGATGCGGCCGGTTTCGCGGCTGGCCCCGGTGATGGCGTCGATCTCGGCGATTGTGGTCGCGCCGGGCTTGTCGGCCATGACATCCTTGCCAGCGTGCATGGCGCGCACTGCAATCGCAGGGCGGTCGCGCGGGATGGCGGCAGTGACGATGATATTGATCGACGGGTCGGCGAACAGCTCATCGCGGTCACGCGCGGCGAGATCGGGAAAGCGCTCGCGAAATCCGTCGAGCACGCGCGGATCGCTGGTTTCGGGACAATAGCCGGCACACTCGGCGCCTGCTGCGATCAGCTCGCCGGCCATGTGATAGATATGGCGATGATCGAGGCCAATCGCCGCGAAGCGAAGCGGCGCGGTCATGCCTCGACTCCGGCGACCTTGACCGGATGTCCGGCGCGGCCGGTCTCGATCAGCGCGTCGATCAGGCGGTGGACCTTCAGTGCCTCCTCGCCTGTCACTTTGGGTTCGCGGTTATTGCGGATCGCATCGGCGAAGTCGGCCATGACGGCGCGGTGGTAGTCGTGCGGGAACGCCATCGGGTCAGCGCCGGTGCCGCCGGCAGACTTGTCAGCCTCGATCGCGACCTTGCGGCCATCCTGAAACTGCACCAGCAGTTCGGTGCCGGCGAGCTTTGCTGTGCCCTTCTCGCAAGTCAGAATGATCTCTTCCAGGAAACCCGGAAAAGCGGCAGTGGTGGCGTCAATTGTGCCGAATGCGCCATTGGCGAAGCGGGCGGCAGCGCAGACCATGTCTTCGGTCTCCATGCGGTGTACCGGCGTGGTTGTGGCGAAGCCGGTGACTTCGCTGATGGGGCCGGCGAGGCTCAGCATCAGGTCGAGCGTGTGGATGCCCTGCGAAATGAGCACGCCGCCGCCGTCGCGGGCAAATGAGCCACGGCCCGGTTCGTCATAGTAGGATTGGGGCCGCCACAAGCGAATGATGGTGGAGCAGCCGACGATCGCGCCAAGCTCGCCAGCGCGCAGGATTTCGGCCAGCTTCATGCCGGCGGGACGGAAACGGTGTTGCAGCACGACGCCAAGCTTGACGCCGGCTTTGCGGCAGGCCGAGACCAATCGCTCGGCGCGGGCGGTGGTGATGTCGAGCGGCTTTTCCATCAACACATGTTTGCCGGCGGCAGCACAGCGTTCGGCAATGTTGGCATGGGTGTTGGCGGGCGTAAACACTGCAACCGCCTCGATGCTCTTGTCGTTGAGGATCGCATCGAGACTGTCGACCAGCGGGAAAGGAAACTTTTCGCCGAAGGCTTTGCGGCGCGCTTCACTCGGAGTGTAGGCAGCCGCAACATCGATCGTGTCAGTCAGATCGAGCAGGCCTTTGGCGTGCGGGGTAACGGCCATGCCAAGGCCGACAATTGCAATGCGCGTACGGGTCACAATCTATCCTTCTGAATTGTCACGGGCCCAGCCAGGACACGGGCAGCATGGTCAGACCGGGAATGTAGCTGACCAGCAGCAGCACGACGATCAATGCGATGAGGAAAGGCATGATCGCCTTGAACGTCTCGGTCTGGTTGGCGCCGCCGACACGGGCGGTTGTGAAAACAAGAACGCCGAGTGGCGGTGTGAGTGCGCCGACGACGAGATTCATCACGATGATGATGCCAAAATGGATCGGGTCGACGCCTGCTGCGATGATCAGCGGCACCAGGATTGGCACCAGGATGACCAGTGAGGCGATCATCTCCATGAACAGGCCAACGATAAGCAGGAAAATGTTGATGGCCAACATCAGCAGCCAAGGCTGACTGACCAGCGCGCTGAGTTGCTGGGCGATTTTTTGCGGCACCTGTTCAAAGGCCAGAACCCAGGCGAAGGGTGCGGCTGCAGCGATGATGGCGACGATAACGACCGTGTCGAGCGCCGACTCGCGGATTGCTTCAATCAGGTTGGACGGCGTCAGCTTGCGGTAGAGCAGCGAACCACACAGCAGCGCGTAGATGAAGGCGATTGCGCCAGCCTCAGTGGCGGTGAAGACGCCAAACCGCACCCCGCCAACAATGATGGCCGGCAGCACCAGCGCGGGGATGGCAAGGCCAAGCGAAGTCAGCCGGTCGCGTGCCGACGCTTTTGGCAGGTCGCCGCCATAGCCGCGGCGGCGCGACAGGATATAAACCATGACCATCAGAGATGCTGCGACCATCAGGCCCGGAACGATGGTGGCGACAAACAGCGCACCGACCGAGACCGAGGCGAGCGCGGCATAGATGATGAGGCCAAGGCTCGGCGGGATGAGATTGGCGATTGTTGCAGAGGCTGCCGTGAGGGCGGCGCTGAACGGGCGGCTGTAACCCCGCGCGGCCATTTCCGGCACCATCAGCTTGGCAATGGTTGAAGCGTCTGCCGTCGACGAGCCGGAAATGCCGGCCAGCATGGTGTTGGTGACGACATTGGCCTGGCCAAGCCCTCCGCGCATGTGGCCGACCAGCTGCATGGCAAGATCGACGAGGCGGGGCGTGATGCCGCCGGCGTTCATGACGGCTGCGGCGAGGATAAAGAACGGGATCGCCAGCAGGGTGAACGAGTTGAGCGAAGCCGCCATGTTCTGGGAAATCGTCACCAGCAGGATCGGGTTGAAGGCGGCAAAGGCGGCAAATGCGCCAAAGGCGAGCGCAAAGGCCACTGGCACGCCGATGATGATTGAAACCATGCCTGCAACGACAAGCACCACGGCGCTGCCGCTTTGGCCATAGACGGTTGCTGCGCCGTATCGGATGCCGAGATAGATGGCGGCGCCGCCGACAAGGACTGCAAGCCCCTGGAGCAGGCTGCGGCCGGGCTTTGGCCAGATCAGAAAGAAGAGATTGAGCGCGCCGCCGACCGGCACGGCGAGGAAGAAATATTTCATCGGCCATTGCAGCGCCGGCGACGCCGCAATGGCGCGGGAGACGTAGTCCCAGCCATGGATCATGAACATGATGCAGGCCGCAGCCATGACGGCGCGATTGAAGGTTTCAAGCCAGAGTTTTGGCGTGGCCGGAAGCAGCCGGGTGATGACGTCGATCGAAATGTGTGCGTCGCGGCTGGTGGCCACCGCCATGCCCAGAAACACCGCCCAGGTGAACACCCAGGTGGCAAACTCTTCCGGCCAGGGCAGGCCGGACTGGAAGCCGTAGCGCAAAACAACCTGCAGACAGGAAACGGCGACTGCGGCGAGCATCAGTCCGACGCAGGCAGCTTCGAGAACCCGTTCGACCAATAGTCCAAAACCGGTCTGTCCCGTATGAGATGGCGCGTCGTACGACGCGCCATCCTGGTCTGCAATGTCTGTCATTGGATTAGCCGAGCGCCCTGATTTGCTTGATCATTTCAGCGGTCTCGGGGCTCTTCGACCCGAAATCGTCGTAGAGCTTGGCGGTGATTTCTTCCATCTTCTTCAGCTCTTCAGGCGGCAAGGTGTGGACCGTGACGCCAAGCTTCTTGAGTTCTTCGAGCGTTTCGGATGCCTTGGCCCGGTTGACCGTGCGCTGTTCGGCAAAAGCTTCCTTTGCGGTGTCGCGAACCAGAGCACGCAGATCTTCGGGGAGGCTGTCGAGCCATGCGGCGTTGACGCGGATAGCCTTTGGCAGGAACCAGTGGCCGGTCAGGGTGAGGTTTTTCGCCTGTTCGTAGAACTTGAAGCCGACAATGGAGAAGACGTCGGAATCGATGGCGTCAATGATGCCAGTCGACAGCGCTGAATACTGCTCCGAATAGGGCAATGGCGTCGGGGCTGCGCCAAGCAGGGTCCAGAAATCAACCCAGATGCGCAATTGCGGCACACGGATCTTCAGGCCCTTGAGGTCATCAAGCTTGGTGACGGCGTTCTTTGACAGGATGTGGCGGAACCCGGTCTCGCCATAGGCGACAAACTCGACGCCAGTTTTGGCGCGGGCGATGTCAGAGCATTGCTGGCCAAGCGGTCCCTGAAGCACGGCGTCGACATGAGCCTCGTTCTTGTAGATGAAGCCTGGTGCGCCGCCAAAGGCCGCGATTTCGGGCGCGATCGCCTCTTCGGAGTCCGGCCCGGCGGTGGTCGCCTGGATGGTGCCGATACGGCTGCCTTCAAGTGCTTCGGCCAGGCCGCCAAGCTGGGCGGCAGGGAAATGTTGTGCGTCGATGCGTCCGCCACTCTTTTCATTGAGCGCCTTTGCCCATGCATCAAATGCATTGGTGATCGGCGTGCCGATGCCCTCGGTATGGGCGATCTTCATGACGAACTTATCTTGCGCCGAGGCACGGGTAACAAAATACGGTGTAGCGAGCGCTGACGCGGTTGCGCCGAGAAAACGGCGGCGCGTCAGTGGCAATTTTGCTGCGGAAATCATTATCTCTCCTCCCAAAGTGGTGATGCGGCAAAAGCAACTACTTGCGGTATGGCACCATACCGGTATGATACAGACACAGAAAGAGAAGGCAAGCATGCTAATGGATTCGGTGCTTCGATTGAAAGATCCGATCACCCCGCAGCTTGTGACGGCGTTGCGGCAGGGCATTGCCGAACTCAAATTGAAGCCAGGCGAAGCCTTGTCGGAAAAGGATATCGCGGCCCGTTTCGGGGTCAGCCGCCAGCCTGTGCGCGAGGCCTTCATCAAATTGTCGGAGGCCGGGCTGGTGGAGGTGCGGCCGAGCCGTGGCACGTTCGTGATGAAGATATCGGTGCGAGAGGTGGCAAACGCCAGATTTGTGCGCGAGGCGATCGAGAGCGACATGGCGCGCAATGCTGCGCGGCTGGCGAATGACCAGAACCTGTCGCAGCTTGACGACACCCTTGCATTGCAACGTGCGGCGGCGGCGGCGAATGACTACTGGCGCTTCAATTTGCACGATGAGGCGTTTCATCGGCTGATCTCCGACATGGCGCAGTGCGACTACGCCGCGCGGGTCGTTGAAAGCGCGCGCATCCAGACAGACAGGGTGCGTTATCTCAGTTTGCCGGATACTTCGCCAATGCCGATGCTGATCGATCAGCATGCAGCGATTGCGGCGGCGTTCAAGGCGCGTGATCCGGATGCTGCGGAGCGCGCTATGCGGCGGCACCTTCGAGAAATCCTTGTCGCGCTGCCCCGGATTGCGGCTGCAAATCCGGAACTATTTGACGATACCGAACTTCCGGCGCATTCGATCGGCCTGGTTACAGATTAGGCGGTGTGACCGCTGCTGTATCCTTCCCAATAAACTGATCTCAATTCAGTCTGCCAAACCCGCGGGCGCAACATTGCGCCTTAACGGGACCTGCGTGCGCCGGAAAGCCTGCCAGAAGCTCCGATGTGGTCAAGATTGACGTGACCAGACGCGGCACAAATTGGCGATGATCTGACACAGGCCGGAGGATCGTTACCAATCGAACGAATTTGCAACGTTTTGCCGCGATAATCCGTTTTCGGATGGCAATTCGGGGTGAGAATCCCTGTCTGGGCCGGAAAAGTAGCAATTGGTTTACCAATCGGTACACGGATGAACATGATTTACCGGAACGAAATATCGTTTCGTTAGAGAAGATGAGAATTCCGGCTATCGGATGAAAATGGAATGATGCAGCAAAACCACGAATTGCCGCCGAGGGCATCGGAACCGAAGGCAGATCTGACGATCGGCCAGGTTCTGTCGAGTCGTGGTTCGGAGGCCATGATCGGCCTGTTGCACGACGGCGCCGGAGAACGCGCGACGATCGGCAAATTCCTCGCTATTGCCTATTCCGATACCATTCTCGTCGGGATGATCTCCGAAGTATCGATTGCAGAACGCACGATGCATTCGTCGTCAGATTTCCGCGCCGTTGCCCGCGTTGATCTGGTTGGCGAAATCGTGCGCGAGCATGGCCGCACACCACGATTTGCACGTGGTGTTCGCAGCTACCCGGCAATTGGCGACGAGGCCCGGCTGATTACGCGCGATGAATTGAGGCTGATCTATTCGCCCGCCTCGCGCAATGCGATGTCGCTGGGCGAATTGCATCAGGACACCACCATTCAGGCGGCTGTCGACGCCGATGGTCTCTTGACGAAGCACTTTGCCGTCCTTGGCTCGACCGGCGTCGGCAAATCCAGCGGCGTGTCGGTCATTCTGGGCGAGTTGTTACGTGTGCGCCCCGATGTACGGGTGCTGTTGCTTGACGTGCACAATGAATACGGCCGCAGTTTTGGCCGCGAGGCGCGGATCATCGGCAGTCACAATCTGAAACTGCCGTTCTGGTTGCTTAACTTCGAAGAATTTTCAGATGTCATCTTTGCCGGCAAGCCGGCAGTGGCCGACGAGCTTGAAATCCTTGCCGAGCTGATCCCAGCCGCCAAGGGCATGTATCAGGGCTACAAGGCCAGCGCCGAGCGGTCGCTGATTTCCAGGCGTCCGAGCCGCGGCTCCAGCGGCTTCACCGCCGACACGCCAGCACCTTACCTGATCCAGGACTTGCTCGGCCTGATTGACGACCGCATGGGTAAGTTGGAGAATCGCGCCACGCGTATGGTGCACCATCGTCTTATGCAGCGCCTCGACGGCATTCGCAGCGATCCCCGCTATGCGTTCATGTTCGAAAACGCCAATGTCGGCGGCGACACGATGGCGGCGGTGCTGGACCAGCTGTTCCACGTTGAATCGACCGAGCGCGGCATTACGATCCTGAAACTCGCCAGTCTGCCTGGTGAGGTTGTCGACGCTGTTGTCTGCGTCACGACGCGTCTGGCCTTCGAATTTGGCGTGTGGAGCGATGGCGGTGTTCCGATCCTGCTGGTGTGCGAAGAGGCGCACCGCTTTGCCTCGACCGATCATTCGATCGGCTTTGCGCCAGCGCGGCGAGCTCTCGCGCGTGTTGCCAAGGAAGGCCGCAAATACGGCATCTATGTCGGGCTGGTGACACAGCGCCCGGCCGAACTTGATCCGACCATCATTTCACAGTGCAGTACGCTGTTTTTCATGCGTATGGCTAATGACGAAGATCAGTCGATCCTGCGCTCGGCGGTTTCAGACGCTGCACAGCATCTGTTGTCGTTTGTGCCGTCGCTTGGCACCAGCGAGGTCGTCGGCATTGGCGAAGGCATGCCTTTGCCCGCACGCTTCTCGTTCCGCAAGCTGCCGCGTGAAATGTTGCCTTACAGCGATCCTGGAGCTGACGTGTCCAAACAGGACGGTCCGGTGACGCGCGCCGAGCTGGTTCGCAATGCCGTTGCCCGCTGGCGGCGCGCGACGACGAACCAGTCGCGCTTGAGCGCCGACGAACATCAAGAACAGGACCGCGACGAACGTGAGTGGCAGGAAGCGGTGGACGCGAAAGAGCCGCCGCCGGCTGCTGCACCAGAGCAAAGCCAAGCATCCGCACCCGATCCGGCTCTAGCGGTGACGCCGGGTATTGCACCTACATTGCCGGAATCGCGCAGCAACAGGCTGATGCGTGAACCGCCAGGGGGCAACAATGCTATCGAGCGCGGTTTGAGAGCGCTTGCAACCGACCGTGAAGCCACGCGGCTCGCATTGGAACGGCTCTATCAGAACAAGCGGTAAGGCGTAAGCGATGACCGAAGAAACTGGCCATCGCGCCTCCGCTGAAGGCGATCCGGTCGCTGATGGTGAGGCCGTAGCAAGGGCACTGGACGCAGCGCCATTCGGCTTGACTGTGCGGAACGCCGACGGCCGGCTTCTGTTCAGCAATCGCGTTGCCGAAATCGATGGCGCTGACCGGCCGGAGACGTTTGAGGCGAGGTCGTTCGAGGTTGATGTCGATGGTGCGAACCTGTCGGTCCAGATCGACCTTGACGAGGCCGAGCAGCGCGAACGGGAGCACAGCCTGCTCCAGCGCGCATTCTTCGATACACTGACAAAACTGCCGAACCGGCTGCTGATCGAGCGCAGCGTCACGTCGCTCATCGAGGCTGACGGCCAGCTGCCGTTTGCGCTGGCCTTTTTCGATCTCGATGGCTTCAAGATGGTCAATGACTATTATGGTCATGACGTCGGCGACGAACTCTTGCTGCGCGCGGCGCAGAGGCTGCAACAGAACCTTCGTCCAACCGACATGCTGGCGCGGCTGAGCGGCGACGAATTTGCCCTTCTGATGTCGCCGATAGACGACATCGAAGAAGCGAAGGTGGAATTCGAAGCGCTGTGCGAGCAGATCAAACAGCCAATGCTGATCGACGGCCATGAAATCATGACGTCGGCGTCGATCGGCGTTTCGGTATTTCCAGACCATGGCGGAGATTTCGAGACATTACGGGCCAATGCCGACCGGGCGATGTATCGGGCCAAGGGCACGACCAAGGGCCGGGTGCAGCTGTTTGACGAGGGTATTCGCCACCAGTCGGACGAGCGGGCGCGTGAGGAACAGCGGCTGCGGCTGGCCATCCGCGACCGGCGGGTAAGCTGCGCGTTCCAGCCGAAAGTGGAGATCGGTTCGGGCAATGTTGTGGGCCTGGAAGTGCTTATGCGCTGGCGCGACGAAGACGGCATGATCCGGCCGCCGGGCAATTTCCTCGGACTGGCTATCGAACTCGGCCTGATCGACGAACTGACCTATCTGATCTTGAACCAGACGATCGATTCGATCGACAAGATCAACGATGCATTCGGGCGCGACAGTTCGATCAGCATCAATGTTGCGGCAAAACAGGCTGGCGACGCCAAATTCATGCGCGGGCTGACCCAGGCAATCGCTGATTCCGGATTTGCGCAGCGGTTCATGCTGGAGCTGACTGAAGAGGCGTTTCTGGCCAAATCCAGCTTCCAGAAGCTGATCCTGCCGATGGTGCGGGAGATTGGCGCGCGGGTTTCAATCGATGATTTCGGTACCGGCTACTCGTCGCTGGCTGACATTACCGCCGATGAGGTCAAGGTCGACCGTTCGTTCATCACCAATGTGCATGAACGTCCGCGCAGCCAGGCTGTGCTCAAGACCATCGAGGCGCTCGGGCAGTCGCTTGGCATGTCGATCATTGTCGAAGGCGTCGAGAGGTTTGAGGAAGTTGCCTATCTGCAGGCTGCTACGCGCATCCGTTATGCGCAGGGATACTACTATTCCAGGCCAATCATTCTGGACGACGTCGGCAATGTGGTCCAGACAACGGACGAAAACCGGACTCAGCACCACGGGCCGCGGATGTTTGCGCCAACGCGAATGGCCGGATAGGCCGTTTTCGGCGCAAGCCTGCATTCGATTTTTGCTTTGGGCTTTCGTCTTCTTTCGTTTGAGCCTATGTTTCGAGCAAACGAAAACGGGAGGCCTGGTTGTTTCTGTCGCCACGGCATACAGAGATCATGCAACTGGCCAAGGATCATGGCCGGGTGCTGGTTGATGATCTTGCCAACCATTTTCACGTCACGCCGCAGACCATCCGCAAGGACCTGAACGACCTGTGCGACGAGCGGCTTCTGACGCGCATCCATGGCGGGGCGCTGTTTCCGTCAGGTATCGAAAACCTGGAATATGAGGCGCGGCGGCAAATCGCGTCGGAGGAAAAGGAAGCCATTGGCGCGGCGGCCGCAAAGATGATCCCCGACAGCGCGTCGCTGTTCATCAATATCGGCACCACGACCGAGGCTGTCAGCAAGGCATTGCTGGACCACAAAGGGCTGATGGTTATCACCAATAACATCAATGTTGCCAACAGGATGCGGGTCTACCCCTCGATCGAGGTGGTGATAGCCGGTGGCGTGGTGCGTGGCTCGGACGGCGGCATTGTCGGCGAGGCGGCAGTCGATTTCATCAAACAGTTCAAGGTCGACTACGCGGTGATTGGCGCGTCTGCGATTGACCATGACGGGGCGCTGCTCGACTTTGACTTTCGCGAGGTGAAGGTGGCGCAGGCGATCATCGCCAATGCGCGGCATGTGATTCTGGTGTCGGATTCGAAAAAGTTCGAACGGACCGCTCCTGTGCGCATCGGCCATCTCGACCAGGTTGATACGTTCATTACAGACCGGTGTGACGTCGCTGCGATCCGGCGGATCTGCGCCGAGAACGAAGTAGATCTGGTCGAAACAAGCCGCTGACGCGGTTTGTTTTCGTTTGACATTCGTTTCGTTTTCGTGTGAATTCAGGACGATCTCGAAGCGATGATCTGATCGCTTTGACGCGAGAGCGCGGAGGCTTTCTTGCAATTGACCCAGATTTTCGACGTGTTTGTCATTGGCGGCGGCATCAATGGATGCGGCATTGCACGCGACGCGGTGGGGCGCGGCTATTCGGTTTTTCTCGCCGAGATGAACGATCTGGCGAGCGGCACCTCGTCAGGGTCGACCAAGCTGATCCATGGCGGGCTGCGCTATCTCGAATTCTACGAATTCAGGCTGGTGCGCGAGGCGTTGATGGAGCGCGAGGTGCTGTGGCGGAATGCGCCGCACATCATCTGGCCGATGCGCTTCGTTCTGCCCTATGCAAAGGGCATCCGTCCGGCCTGGATGATCCGGCTCGGTCTCTTCCTCTATGACTATATCGGCGGGCGCAAGCTGCTGCCGCCGACAAAGACGCTGGATATGCGCACCGACCCGGCTGCCAAACCGCTCAAGCCGCTGTTCACCAAGGCGTTCGAATATTCGGACGGCTGGGTGATGGATTCGCGGCTGGTGGCGCTGAATGCGCGCGACGCGGCGGATCGCGGTGCGACGGTTCGCACCCGCACCCGTGTCGTCGACGCCAAGCGCCATGACGACCATTGGGATGTGACGATTGAAGACCAGCGCACTGGCGCGCAGCAGACGGCGAAGGCGCGGCTTCTGGTCAATGCTGCCGGACCCTGGGTCGACCATGTGTTGAGCGACGCCGTACACAAGGGCGATACGCACAATGTAAGGCTGGTGCAGGGCAGCCATATCGTTGTGCGCAAGAAGTTCGATGATCCGCGCGCCTATTTCTTCCAGAACCGCGATGGCCGCATCATTTTCGCCATTCCCTATGAAGACGATTTTACCCTGATCGGCACGACCGATCAGGACTACAAGGGCGAACTTGGCAAGGTGAAGATCAGCGACGCCGAGATCGACTATCTGTGCGCAGCGGCGTCGGAATATTTTGCCGATCCGGTGAAGCGTGAGGACATTGTCTGGACCTATTCGGCGGTGCGCCCGCTCTATGACGATGGCGCGTCGAAGGCGCAGGAAGCGACCCGCGACTATGTGCTGAAGGATGATGGAGCGAAGGGCGCGCCGGTCATCAATGTGTTCGGCGGCAAGATCACCACCTATCGCCGGCTGGCGGAATCGATGCTGGAAAAGATTGAGCACCATCTCGGCCGCAAGAGACCGTCCTGGACGGCCAATGCGCCGCTGCCCGGCGGTGATTTCCCGGCCACCGGCTTCAAGGCCGAAGTGGAAAAATTGCGGGCAAGCTATCCGTTTCTGGATGCTGGCCTGGCCTATCGCCTGACGCGGCTCTACGGCACCAAGGCGCGGGTGCTGCTCGGATCAGCAAAGTCGGCCGAGGACCTTGGACGCCGGTTTGGCGATGATCTCTACGAGGCAGAGGTGCGCTATCTGATGGCCCACGAATGGGCGCAGACGGCGGACGACGTGTTGTGGCGGCGCACCAAACGCGGCCTCAGGCTGACGGCTGGCGAGGCGCAGAGGCTTGATGAGTTCATGGCTGGGCTTGTGGGTGAGGGCGGTGTGGCGGCTGTGTAAGGCGCGTTGATCTACCCATTGTGCGGCGTCGTGCGCCCCTTCCACCATGCTTCGCATGGTCCCCCTCCCCCGCTGCGCAGGGGAGGATAAGGAGGCGCTATTGTCAGGCCGCCTTATCCGTCCTCGCGACCGGAATGTAATTGAGGATCGGCCCGAGCCAGCGCTCGACCTGTTCGACATCCATGTTCTTGCGCGAGGCATAGTCCTCGACCTGATCGCGTTCGACCTTGGCGACTCCAAAATAGTAACTGTCGGGATGCGACAGGTAGATGCCCGACACCGATGAACCCGGCCACATGGCCATGCTTTCGGTCAGCGCCACCCCTGCCTCGTTCTCAGCGTCGAGCAGACGGAACAGTGTCACCTTCTCGGTGTGGTCGGGCTGCGCCGGATAGCCGGGAGCAGGGCGGATGCCCTGGTAGCTCTCCGTGATCAGCTCGTCGCCGGTGAAGCGTTCGTCCGCCGCATAACCCCAAAGCTCCTTGCGCACAAATTCATGCATGCGCTCGGCAAAGGCTTCGGCAAAGCGGTCGGCCAGCGCCTTCACCAGGATCGAGTTGTAGTCGTCATTGGCGCGCTCGAACCGTTCGGCAATGGCCACTTCTTCAATGCCCGCCGTGACGACGAACCCGCCGACATAGTCGGCCTTGCCTGAAGTCTCAGGTGCAACAAAATCGGCGAGTGCGACATTGGCCTGTCCGTCGCGGCGGGCGAGCTGCTGGCGCAGCGTGAACAGGGTTGCGAGTTCGGATTTGCGGTCCTCGCCGGTGAACAGGCGAATGTCGTCGCCGACAGCGTTGGCCGGCCAGAAGCCGACCACGGCTTTGGGCGCAAACCATTTTTCGCCGATGATCTTTTTCAGCATGCCTTGAGCATCCTCGAAGAGTTGGCGTGCGGCGGCGCCCTGCTTCTCGTCTTCGAGGATTTTCGGGTAACGCCCTTTCAGCTCCCAGGTCTGGAAGAAGGGCGTCCAGTCGATGTAGCGCGCCAGTTCCGCCAGATCCCAGGTCTGGAAAGTGCGGGTTCCCGTGAAGGACGGCTTCGGCGGGGTGTAGGCCGCCCAGTCAATCTTGAAGGCGTTGGCGCGGGCGCGCGCCAGCGGCAGGCGCTGCTTTTCTGCTTCGGCGCGGTGGTGGGCGTCGGCCACCTTGGCGTATTCGGCTTGCACGCTCTCGACATAGCCGGGCTTCATTTCCTTCGACAGCAATTGCCCGACCACGCCGACGGCGCGCGAGGCGTCGTTGACATGCACCGTCTGGCCGCGGTCATAACGCGGGTGGATTTTCACCGCCGTGTGCACGCGGCTGGTGGTTGCGCCGCCGATCAAGAGCGGAATGTCAAATCCCTCTCGCTCCATTTCTGCGGCGACATGCACCATCTCGTCGAGCGACGGCGTGATCAGGCCAGACAGGCCGATGATGTCAGCCTTTTCGGCCTTGGCGGTTTCGAGAATCCTGGTCGCCGGCACCATGACGCCCAGATCGATGATCTCGTAATTGTTGCAGGCGAGCACGACGCCGACGATGTTCTTGCCGATGTCGTGCACGTCGCCCTTGACAGTCGCCATCACCACCTTGCCGGCAGATTTGCGGGTGTCGCCGCCGCCATTGGCGCGCTTTTCCTCTTCCATGTAGGGCAGCAGAACGGCAACCGCCTGCTTCATCACGCGCGCGGATTTGACCACCTGCGGCAGGAACATTTTTCCCGAGCCGAACAGGTCGCCGACGACATTCATGCCTGACATCAGCGGGCCTTCAATGACATGCAGCGGACGCTCGGCGTTGAGCCGCGCTTCTTCGGTGTCGGCGTCGATGAACTCGGTGATGCCGTTGACCAGCGCGTGTTCGAGGCGCTTTTCGACGGGCAGTTCGCGCCAGGCCAGATCCTTTTCCTTGGCTTCCTTGCCGCCCTGGCCACGATAACGTTCGGCGATCTCCAGCATGCGTTCGGTCGCCGTGCCGCCAGCCTTCGGCTTGCGATTGAGCACGACGTCTTCGCAGGCTTCGCGCAGTTCCGGGTCGATCGATTCATAGACGGCGAGCTGGCCGGCATTGACGATGCCCATGTCCATGCCGCGCTGGATGGCGTGGTAGAGGAGCACCGCGTGCATCGCCTCGCGCACCGGTTCATTGCCGCGGAACGAGAAGGACAGGTTCGAGACGCCGCCCGACACATGCACATGCGGCAGGTTGGAGATGATGTCGCTGGTCGCCTCGATGAAGTCGAGGCCGTAATTGTCGTGTTCCTCGATGCCGGTTGCGACCGCAAAGACGTTCGGATCGAAGATGATGTCTTCGGGCGCAAATCCGGCCTTTTCGGTGAGGAGCTTGTAGGCGCGGGCGCAGATATCGAATTTGCGGGCGCGCGTGTCGGCCTGGCCCTGCTCGTCAAACGCCATCACGACGACGGCTGCGCCATACATGCGGCACAGCTTTGCCTGGCGCAGGAAGGCTTCCTCGCCTTCCTTCATCGAGATCGAGTTGACGACCGGCTTGCCCTGCACGCATTTCAGGCCGGCTTCGATGATCTCCCATTTGGAACTGTCGATCATCACCGGGACCTTGGCGATGTCGGGTTCGGCGGCGATCAGGTTCAAATATTCGACCATCGCCTTGCCGGAATCGATCAGGCCTTCATCCATGTTGATGTCGATGATCTGCGCGCCGTTTTCGACCTGGTCGCGGGCGACATCAAGCGCGGTGGCGTAGTCGCCATTGGTGATCAGCTTTCTGAATTTGGCCGAGCCCGTGACATTGGTGCGTTCGCCGACATTGACGAAGGGGATGTCGCCGGTGAGCACGAAGGGTTCGAGACCCGACAGCCGCATCAGCGGTTCGCGCTCGGGGATGGCGCGCGGTGCATGCTGCGACGCCGCTTCGGCAATCGCCGCGATATGTTCCGGCGTCGAGCCGCAGCAGCCGCCGACGATATTGACCAGACCTTCGCGGGCAAAGGCCTCGACTTGCGATGCCATGAACTCAGGCGTCTCGTCATACTGGCCGAATGCGTTGGGCAGGCCGGCGTTCGGGTAGGCGCAGGTGAATGTGTCGGAAACGCCCGACAGTTCGGCGATGTGCGGCCGCATCGCGGCAGCGCCCAGCGCGCAGTTCAAACCGACCGAGAACGGGCGGGCATGGCGCACCGAATGCCAGAAGGCGGTTGGCGTCTGGCCAGACAGGGTGCGGCCGGACAGATCGGTGATGGTGCCGGAAATCATCACCGGCAGCACGATGCCCTTTTCCTCAAAGATTTCTTCGCAGGCGAAGATCGCCGCCTTGGCGTTCAGCGTGTCGAAGATGGTCTCGATCAGAATGATGTCGGCGCCGCCGTCGATCAGGCCGCGCAGCTGTTCGCCGTACGCAATGCGCAGATCATCGAATGACACGGCGCGGTAGCCCGGATTGTTGACGTCGGGCGAAATGGACGCGGTGCGGTTTGTCGGACCGAGTGCGCCGGCGACGAAGCGACGCTTGCCGTCAGCCTGCGTTGCGCGGGTCAGGGCGCGGCGCACAAGGCGAGCGCCGTCGCGGTTCAGATCATAGACCGCGTCTTCCATGCCGTAATCGGCCTGGGCGATGGTGGTCGACGAGAACGTATTGGTCTCGACAATGTCGGCGCCGGCCATGGCGTAACGATAGTGAATGTCCTCGATCGCCTTGGGCTGGGACAGGATCAGCAGATCGTTGTTGCCCTGCTGGTGACAGGCGCAGGAGGCAAAGCGGTCGCCACGAAAGTGGTCTTCGTCAAATCCCAGCCCCTGGATCTGCGTGCCCATCGCGCCGTCGAGGATCAGGATGCGTTCGCGGGCGGCTGCTTCGAGCGCGGCGCGGATTTCTGCGCCATCGCGGGCGGGGGCCTGATCGCCGAACAGCTGATCCAGGGAAGATTTTTGCGACATGACTTATCCTTACTGCGACGAACGGGTCGTCACATAAAGGTATCTTTATGTCAATATATGAACGGGTGTTTTGGACTTGTGCGGAAACTTCGCGTAATTTTATTGCGCGGAACACGCGAAATAAGATTTCGCGGCCAGCTTGTTGCAAGCGCCAGTCCGCCGCAAAATAGAGGGATCGAACGGCTGCCGGGAGGAATGCTTGTCCGACTACGCTCCACTTTCACTGCATGTGCCCGAGCCGGAGGTTCGCCCCGGCGATACTCCAGATTTTTCCAAGGTCGTGATCCCCAAGGCCGGCTCTGTGCCGCGTCCGCCGGTCGATGTCGACCCGAAAGAAATCCGTGATCTCGCATTTTCGATCATTCGGGTCTTGAACCGCGACGGCGAAGCCGTTGGACCGTGGGCCGGCACCCTGAGCGAAGACGAGCTGAAGGACGGGCTGCGCTACATGATGACGCTGCGCGCCTTTGATGCGCGCATGCAGACGGCGCAGCGGCAGGGCAAGACCTCGTTCTATATGCAGCACATGGGCGAGGAAGCGGTGTCCTGCGCCTTCCGCCAGGCGATGGAGCCGGGCGACATGAATTTCCCGACCTATCGTCAGGCCGGTCTGCTGATCGCGGGCGGCTACCCGATGGTCGACATGATGAACCAGATCTATTCCAATGAGGCCGACCCGCTGAAAGGCCGGCAGCTGCCGATCATGTATTCGTCGAAGGAGTATGGCTTCTTCTCGATCTCCGGCAATCTCGGAACGCAGTATATCCAGGCTGTCGGCTGGGCGATGGCCTCGGCGATCCGCCACGACACACGCATTGCGGCGGGCTGGATCGGCGACGGCTCGACGGCGGAAAGCGATTTCCACGCGGCGCTCGTTTTTGCCTCGACCTACCGCGCGCCGGTGGTGCTGAACATCGTCAACAATCAGTGGGCGATCTCGACGTTTCAGGGCATTGCGCGGGGCGGCGCGGGCACGTTTGCGGCGCGCGGACTTGGCTTTGGCATTCCGGCGCTGCGGGTCGACGGCAATGACTATCTGGCGGTGCATGCGGTCGCCAAATGGGCGGTCGAGCGGGCGCGGCGGGGTCTTGGGCCGACGCTGGTCGAATACGTCACTTATCGCGTCGGCGCGCATTCGACCTCTGACGACCCGTCTGCCTATCGCCCCAAGACCGAAAGCGATGCCTGGCCGCTGGGCGATCCGGTGATCCGGCTGAAGAACCACCTCATCAAGCTGGGTCTCTGGTCCGACGACCGGCACAAGCAGATGGAAGCCGAGATCATGGACGGCGTTGTCGCTGCCCAGAAGGAGGCCGAAGCGCATGGCACGCTGCATTCGGGCGGAAAGCCGTCGGTGCGCGACATGTTCGAGGGCGTCTATGAGGAAATGCCGCCACATCTGAGGCGTCAGCGCCAGAAGGTGGGAGTGTAACCATGGCCCGCATGACAATGATCGAGGCCATTCGTTCGGCCATGGACGTGTCCATGGGCCGCGACGAGAACGTGGTCGTGTTCGGCGAGGACGTCGGCTATTTCGGCGGTGTGTTCCGGGCGACTGCAGGCCTGCAGCAGAAATACGGGCGTCAGCGCTGCTTTGATGCGCCGATCTCGGAACTGGGCATCGTCGGCGCTGCCATCGGCATGGCAGCCTACGGACTTCGCCCCTGCGTCGAGGTGCAGTTCGCAGACTATGTTTACCCGGCTTACGACCAGATCGTTTCGGAAGCAGCACGGTTGCGCTATCGCTCGGCAGGGCAATTCACCTGCCCGATCGTGATCCGTATGCCGACGGGCGGCGGCATCTTTGGCGGACAGACACACAGCCAGAGCCCCGAGGCGCTGTTTACCCATGTGTCGGGCCTGAAAGTGGTGGTGCCGTCCAATCCGCGCGACGCCAAGGGCCTGCTTATCGCGGCGATTGAAGACCCCGATCCGGTGATCTTTCTCGAGCCGAAGCGGCTCTATAACGGCCCGTTCGACGGCCATCACGACCGGCCAGTTACGGCCTGGTCGAAACATGAGTTCGGCGAGGTGCAGGAGGGGCACTACACCACGCCGCTCGGCAAGGCTGAAATCCGCCGTGCCGGATCAGATGTGACTGTGCTGACCTATGGCACGATGGTCTACGTGGCGCAGGCGGCAGCGGAAGAAACCGGCGTCGACGCCGAGATCATCGATCTCAGGACACTGCTGCCGCTTGATCTGGATACGATTGTCGCCTCGGTGAAAAAGACCGGGCGCTGCGTCGTGGTGCACGAGGCGACGCTGACGTCGGGTTTTGGCGCTGAGCTGGCGGCGCTGGTGCAGGAAAACTGCTTCTATCATCTGGAAGCGCCGGTGGCGCGCGTCACCGGCTGGGACACGCCTTACCCGCATGCGCAGGAATGGGACTATTTCCCCGGGCCAAAACGTGTCGGCGAAGCGCTGCTAGCGGCGATGGAGGGCTAGGGCCTGTGGACGGTTATCGATTGGAGCGTGGTATGAGAAAAAATCGGCCAGTTCCAGGAGCGGAGCTGAAGGCGGTGTCGGCCACCGTCGAAGCTCTGCGACGCCGAAATGTCCGATTTTGGCCATACCCCTTCGGGGCACGGCGGATTTCCGCCCCGAGTTCGTTGAACCTCCCTCATGGTGGTCGACACCATTTCAGTCGGTTCGCCTGCTCAGGACCGAAATCCGTCTCGCGCCACGCTCAATCCACAACCGCCCGCAGGCCCTCCTATGAGTGAACACACAATCAAGATGCCCGACGTCGGCGAAGGCGTCGCCGAGGCCGAACTTGTCGAATGGCACATCAAGGTGGGCGACCTGGTGCGCGAGGACACGATCCTGGCGGCCGTGATGACCGACAAGGCGACTGTGGAAATTCCTTCGCCGGTCGAAGGCAAGATCGCGTGGATTGGCGGCGAGATCGGCGAAACCATTGCGGTCGGTTCGCCGATCGTGCGGATTGAGGTTGCCGGAGAGGGCGGCGAGGCTGCAGCCAAAGAGGTCAAGGCCGACGCGCCTACGGCCCCTGCACCCGCAGAAAAGGTCGAGGCAAAAGCGGAACCTGCGCCAGCACCGGCCAAGGCCGAGGCCAAGTCTGCGCCAGCTCAGCAGAAGGCGTCTGTCGCCACATCCGGTGCGCCGCGCCAAAAGGGCGAAAAACCGCTGGCCTCGCCTGCCGTCCGCCTGAAGGCCAGGGAAGCGGGCATTGACCTGCGTCAGGTGCCGGGCACCGGCCCCGCAGGCCGCATCACGCATGAGGATATAGACGGATTTGCCGCGCGCGGGCCGCAAAAGGGCGTGGCCGCAGGGTTGCAGCGCAAGGATGGCGTCGAGGACGTCAAGGTGGTCGGCATGCGCCGCCGCATCGCCGAAAAGATGTCGATCGCCAAATCGCGCATTCCCCACATCACCTATGTGGAAGAAGTCGACGTGACCGCTCTTGAGGAACTGCGCGCCAAACTGAATGGCGAGAAACGGGCCGACCGGCCAAAGCTGACGATCATGCCGTTCCTGATGCGCGCCATCGTCAAGGCCGTGGCCGAACAGCCGCAGATCAATGCGATCTTTGATGACGAAGCTGGCATCATTCATCGCCATCAGGCGGTCAATATCGGCATGGCGGCGCAGACGCCGGCGGGCCTCGTCGTGCCGGTGGTGCATCATGCCGAAGCGCTCGACCTGTTTGGTTGTGCTGCCGAAGCCGCACGGCTGGCGGATGCGGCACGCGATGGCTCGGCCAGCCGTGACGAACTGTCGGGCTCGACCATCACCATCACATCGCTTGGCGCTATGGGGGGCATCGTGACGACGCCGGTGATCAATCACCCGGAGGTGGCGATTGTCGGCGTCAACAAGATGGCGATCCGGCCGATGTGGGACGGGACGCAGTTTCAGCCGCGCAAGATGATGAACCTGTCGTCCTCCTTCGACCATCGCGTGGTCGATGGCTGGGATGCAGCGGTGTTTGTGCAGCGGCTGAAAGCGCTGCTTGAGACGCCCGCGCTGATCTTCGTGGAGAGCTGACATGAAAGACATCTCCTGCAAGCTGCTGGTGATCGGCGCCGGGCCGGGCGGTTATGTCTGCGCCATTCGCGCCGGACAACTCGGTGTCGACACGGTGATTGTCGAGCAGGCAAAGCCAGGCGGCACCTGCCTGACCATCGGCTGCATTCCCTCCAAGGCGCTGATCCATGCGGCGGACGAATTCCTGAAGGTGAAGGAGTTTGCCGGCGGCAATGATCCGCTTGGCATTTCGCTGGCCGATCCCTCCATCGACATGAAGAAAACGATTGCCTGGAAGGACCGGATCGTCGGGCGGTTGACAACCGGCGTTGCGGGGCTGCTCAAGAAGGCTGGCGTCAAGTCGATCCAGGGCCGGGCGCGGTTTCGTGACGGCAAGACCGTTGTGGTCGACACCGAAACCGGCGAGCAGATGATCCGCGCCGAGCAGATCGTCATCGCGACTGGCTCCGTGCCGGTGGAGCTGCCGTTCCTGCCGTTTGGCGGCGCGGTGATTTCGTCGACCGAGGCGCTGTCGCTGAAACAGGTCCCGGACGAACTTGCCGTTGTCGGCGGCGGCTATATCGGGCTGGAACTGGGCATGGCATTCGCCAAGCTGGGCGCGAAGGTGACGGTCGTGGAAGCTGCCGACAAGGTGCTGCCGCTCTATGACGCGGATTTGACAAGGCCAGTGGTGAAGCGTCTCGGCCAGCTTGGCATCGAGGTACTCACCGGCGCCAAGGCCAAGGGCCTGGCCAAGAAAGGCGGGCTCACCATCGAGACCGCCGATGGCGCGGAAAAGACGGTCAAGGCCGACAAGGTGCTGGTGACTGTGGGCCGCAAGCCGCTGATGGACGGCTGGGGCCGCGAGGAGATCGACATCGACCTCGACGGGCGCTTCATCAAGATCGACGACCAGTGCCGCACCTCGATGCGCGGCATTTATGCGATTGGCGATGTCACCGGTGAGCCGATGCTGGCGCACCGCGCCATGGCGCAGGGTGAAATGGTGGCCGAGATCGTTGCCGGCCAGAAGCGCAGCTGGGACAAGCAGTCAATCCCGGCGGTGTGTTTCACCGATCCGGAAATCGTCTCGGTCGGGCTATCGCCTGAGGAGGCAAAGAAGGCTGGCCGTGAAGTCAAGATCGGCCAGTTCCCGTTTGCTGCCAACGGAAGGGCGATGACGCTGCAATCCGAAGACGGGTTTGTGCGCATCATTGCCCGCGCCGACAATCATGTCGTGCTCGGCATTCAGGCTGTTGGCGCGGGCGTCTCGGAACTGTCGGCGGCGTTTTCACTTGCGATTGAAATGGGCGCGCGTCTGGAGGACATTGCCGGAACGATCCACGCGCACCCGACCCAAAGCGAGGGCTTTGTGGAATCGGCGCTGAAGGCGCTCGGCCACGCGCTGCATATTTGAGCCGCTCTATTCGCCAAATTCGGCGCGGATGTCTGCTGAATGCTGGCCGCGCTGGGGAATTGGCCCCGGCGTTTTCGGAGCGGCTGAGCCAAAGCGTGGCGCAGGCGCTGCCTGCAGCAGGCCGTCAATGGACTGCCATGTGCCGCGCGCAGCCATGTGCGGATACTCTGACGAACCCTGTGGTGTGAGCACAGGCCCAACGCAGGCGTCGGTTCCGTCAAAGATTTTTGTCCATTCGGATAGCGTCTTGCCGGCAAAAATCTCCGCTGTGCGTTCGCACAGTTCCGGCCACAGTTTCTTGTCGTGCTGACGCTTGTAGCGGGGGTCGTCCGCGACGCCGATGCCGTCGACAAACAGCGCGTAGAACTTTGGCTCCAGCGCCTGCACGCTGATGAAGCCACCGTCGGACGTGCGATAGGTGCGCGACCAGTGCGGGCCGTCGAGCAGGCTCTTGCCGCGTTCGGGGCTGAGGCCGCCAACGGCGTTGAGGCTCATCAGCAGGTTCATCATATGCGCCGAACCGTCGACAATCGCCGCGTCCACCACAGTGCCCTTGCCGGTAGTGCGAGCCGAGATGAGACCCGCCAGCATGCCGACCACCAGATAGAGCGCGCCGCCGCCAATGTCGCCGACCAGCGTCGCCGGAGCCATGGGCGGATCGCCCGGCAGCGACGAATACCAGAGCGCACCTGACAGGCCGATATAGTTCATGTCATGACCAGCTACGCGGGCGAGTGGCCCGTCCTGTCCCCAGCCGGTCATGCGGCCATAGACGAGTTTTGGATTGATGTCGTGGCAGACTTCTGGCCCGAGCCCGAGCCGCTCCATGACGCCGGGGCGAAAGCCCTCAATCAGACCGTCAGATTTTGCGATCATGCGTTTGAGCAGGGCGATGTCGTCCGTGTCTTTCAGGTCGAGCTCGATCGACCGCTTGCCCCGGTCGAGGATTGAGCGGCCCGGAGCGCCCGGCGATGCACCGTCATTTTCCTTGCGGTGTATGACGATCACATCCGCACCGAGGTCGGCCAGCATCATGGCTGCGAAGGGACCCGGACCAATGCCCTCGATCTGGATGATCCTGAAGCCACTTAGCATGCTGTCCTCCTGCATATGTTCATTTAGCCCAGCGCCGCGTGACGGCCGGCATTTCGACCCGAGAACAGGCAGCTGCCGAGGAAGGTGCCCTCGAGCGCGTTGTAGCCGTGATAGCCGCCACCGCCACCGCCTGCGACCTCGCCGGCAGCATAGAGCCCGGTGATCGGCTCGCCGTCTGTGCCCAGCACCTGTCCGTCTATATTGGTGTGCAGGCCGCCCAGCGTCTTGCGTGTCAGGATGTGCAGGCGGATGGCGACGAGCGGCCCGTTGGCCGGGTCAAGGATCCTGTGCGGTTTGGTGACGCGAAATATCTTGTCGCCAAGATAGCGCCTGGCGTTATGGATGCCTTGCACCTGCGCGTCCTTGGAAAAGCGGTGGGCGACCTCGCGGTCGCGCGCCTCGATCTGGGTGCGGATCGCGTCATGGTCGAGCAGACCGTCGCCAGAAAGCGCGTTCATCGCCTGAACCAGATCGCCGAGATTGTCGCGGACGATAAAATCTTCGCCCTTGTCCAGGAAGGCCTGCACCGATGGCGGGGCCTTGCCGCCGCTGCGGTTCTTCAACACAGTGCGCCAGTCCTTGCCGGTGAAGTCGAGGTTCTGCTCGGAACCCGACAGGACAAATTCCTTGGCCGCTATCTTTGAGGTGAGCACGAACCAGGAATAGTCGTGGCCGGCCGTAAGAATACGCCGCAGTGTGCCGAGCGAATCATAGGACGGGAAAAACGGGGCTTCGAGGCGTTGGCCCTTCGCATCAAACCACATTGGCGAGGGGGCAGACAGAACGCGGATGCCGTGGTTCGGCCAGATCGGATCCCAGTTCCTGATGCCTTCGACATAGTGCCACATGCGGTCGGTGTTGATGACATCGGCGCCGGCCTTGCGGCTGACCTCGATCATGCGGCCGTCGACATGGTGCGGCACGCCGGCAACCATGGTCTTTGGCGCGGGGCCAAGACGGTCGACCGGCCAGACCTTGCGGACCAGCTCGTGATTGCCGCCGATGCCGCCGGACGTCACCAGCACGTTGTCAGCAGAAAATTCGAAATCGCCAACAATGTCGCGGTTCGATTGCTGGCCACGCGCAACGCTGGTGGGGCCTAGGATCTCGCCAGCAACGCCGGTGACCGCGCCATTGGTTTTGACAAGTTTTGAAGCGCGGTGGCGGAATTTGAGCGTGGTCAGGCCTTTGGAGACGTGCTCGCGCACACGGCGTTCGAATGGTTCGACAACGCCTGGACCCGTGCCCCAGGTGAGGTGAAAGCGGGGTACCGAATTGCCGTGGCCATTGGCCAGCGCGCCGCCGCGTTCGGCCCAGCCGACGACAGGCCACCAGCGCATGCCCATGGCGTGCAGCCAGGGCCGCATTTCGCCGGCAGCAAAATCGATAAAAGCTTCGGCGACCCGGCGCGGCCACAAATCCTGCGGCCGGTCGAACTGCGCCGAACCCATCCAATCCTGCAGGGCAAGTTCATGGCTGTCACGTATGCGCAGCCGCCGCTGCTCCGGCGTGTCGACCATGAACAGGCCACCGAGCGACCAGAACGCCTGGCCGCCTAGAAAGTCTCCGCCCTCCTGTTCGAGGATCAGCGTCTTCTTGCCGGCGTCGCCAAGTTCCGCAGCGGCAACAAGCCCAGCCAGCCCGCCGCCGATGACGATCGCGTCAAATCTCTCCGCCAAAACGCACTCCCTTGACCGGCTTCGCGGCCTTCAAAATTGACGATGACGGAAAGTGCGCCTGACGGTCAAGTTATTGGCCCTGTCTCTGGCGCATGTGCCGCTGATTTCGGCGTCATCTGCTGGACATTAGCGCAAAACACTCCATTGCTAAGCTTGCAAGGTATTTTGGGAGTGACAGATGGCGGAACACCAGACGCAGGATGCAAAGGCGCTGAACAGCCTGGCACTCTCGGCGACGATCCACTGCCTGACCGGCTGCGGAATCGGCGAGGTTGCCGGCATGGTGATCGGGCAGGCGTTAGGGTGGTCGAACTTGGCGACGATCGTGCTTGCGGTCGTGCTGGCGTTCTTCTTCGGCTATCTCTTGACCATGCGGCCGCTTCTGGCTTCCGGTATGGGCCTGCGCCCGGCGATGAAGCTGGCCTTTGCCGCCGACACGGCCTCGATCACGGTGATGGAGATTGTCGACAATCTGATCATGCTGGCCATACCGGGCGCGATGACTGCAGGACTGGCGTCGCCGCTGTTCTGGGGCAGCCTTGCGGTTGCGCTGGCGATTGCGGGTGTCGCCGCCTACCCGGTCAATCGCTGGCTGATCGCGCGTGGACGCGGCCACGCGGTTGTGCACAAGCATCATACCGGGCACGGAAACAGTGGACATCGGGGGCATGACGATCATGAAGGGCACGATCACCATCACTGACCCCGGCACTGACCCCGGATCGCATTCAGGAGACGAATTCGCGTGACAACAGGCATTCACCACGTCACGGCCATCACTCAGAACGTGCAGGCCAATGTGGATTTCTACGCCGGTTTCCTCGGGCTTCGACTGGTCAAGCAGACTGGCGGCTACGAGGACGCCGAGCAGTTGCACCTGTTCTACGGCGATGCTGCCGGAAGCCCCGGTTCGCTGGTGACATTTCTGGTGTGGGAGGCCGGCGGGCGGGGCAGGGTCGGACTGGAACAGGTAAGCGAGATCGCCTTTGCCGTTCCAGCTGACAGTATTGGCGAATGGCTGCAGCGGGCGCTGTCGGCGGGCGTGCCGTTCACCGGTCCGGCGAAAGAATTTGGCGAGACGGTGCTGCGCCTGAAAGACCCGGACGGGATCATCGTCAAGCTGGTTGGTGTCGACATGCCGGCGGTTGCGCCGCTGCCGGATCCGATCGCGCCAACGCGCGTGCGGTCGGTGACGATCCTGAGCGACGACGCCGGCAAGGCAGCGGATTTTGCCAAACGGTTTGGCTACCGGGAGGACAGCCGCGACGGGCCGTTCATCCGCATGGTGTCAGATACAGACGCACTCGACATTCGTCACTCGGCAGGTTTCGTGCCAGGCGTGCAGGGGCCGGGCGTATTCGATCATGTCGCGTTCCGTGCGGTGGACGCCGAAGCTGTCCGGCAGATGCGGCTCGACCTGCGCGATCATGACGGCGTGACCAATGTGCACGACCGCAAATATTTCCTGTCGCTCTATGTGCGTGAACCGACGGGGACGCTGTTTGAATATGCAACAGACGGGCCGGGTTTCACCGTGGATGAACCGCTGGAGCGTCTTGGCGAGACGCTGATGATCCCGCCGCGCGAAATGAAACGGGCGGCGGCGATCAAAGTGTCGCTGCCACAATTTGCAATGCCGGGCGAGGACAGGATGCCGGCGCGCGATCTGCCGTTCATCCACCGGTTCTATGCCCCTGATGATCCCGATGGTTCGGTGTTGGTGCTGCTGCACGGAACGGGTGGCAGCGAGGCGGATCTGATGCCGCTTGGCCACCAGATCAATCCGCGCGCAACGCTGCTCGGCGTGCGTGGCAGGGCGGCCGAAGAAGGGTCGCTCCGCTGGTTCCGCCACAAGGGGGCGGTGAGTTTTGACCAGCAGGATATTGCGGCGGAGGCCGAAGCGTTTGAGGCGTTTGTCGACGGCGCGATTGCGGGCTACGGGCTTGATCGCGAGCGGATGTCCTTTGCCGGTTATTCCAACGGCGCGAATTTTTTGGCTGCCGTGATGCGGCTCTATCCGGCGGTCATTGGCCGGGCCATGCTGTTCCGGGCAAGCGAGGTTCTGGAAGACGCGCCGCAACCCAGGCTCGACCCGGCGCGGGTGCTGATGGTCAATGGCGTCGACGATCCGTTTGGCGGCAAGGCATCGGCATTGCAGGCGGCGCTTGAAGCCGCTGGCGCTGAGGTGGACGCGCATCTGATCGAGGCCGGGCATGCGCTGGTCGACAAGGACGAGGTGATTGCCCGCGATTGGTTGCGCGCAATCTGAGCAAACTCAACCAAATTCGGGGTCTGACCGCGCCTTTTCCAGGATCAGTGGAATGACGATGTCTTCCTCGTCGGCGAGATGCTGCAACATGACAGGCCGGAACCGCTGCATCGCTTCGGCAAGGGCGTCGACAGCAAAACGCTGTTCGGAGATCATCACGCCTTCGGCATGACCGATCTTGCGCAGGCTGTCCTGCGCTGTCGCTGTCATCTCGTCGATCGCGTGGTGAATCATGTCGTGGTCGGCGTCGAGGATTTCGAACGCCCGAACCAGCCGCGGTTCGGCGCGCTGGAAGGCCGGGAAATAGTGATGGTCCTCGACATTGTGATGTCCGTCCAGTCCGGACAGCAGACGTCCGAGATACTGATTGAGCATCGGGGTGGTCTGATAGGTGGTTTCGCCCTTTTCCTGAATCTGCTGCAGTTCCGACGCTATGCGGGCGGTGATCTGGCGAAAGAAGTCGTGGTTGGCCAGCCAGAACTCGCCGGTCCCGGCCAGGCCGGGGTTGGGCCGCCAGCTTTCGCGCGGGTGTTTTCTGGTGAGAAACAGGAGTTCGTCAGGCATGCCGGCGCGTTCGCCGAGCTTCAGTTTTGCGTCCATCGATCACTCTCCTGCTTCCGGGCTCAAACCTGGCGTGGCCGCATCTATCGCAGCTTCGTTCGCTGTCTCCGCCGGGTTTCTTGCGGAAGTAGTTCTGCTTGGCCGAATTCCAAGCATTCGGTTGTTCGATCCCGCGGAACGCGGCGTTCGTCTGCGTTTTTCTTGCAATAGTATGCAAATGCACTCCACATAAATTGATATGCCTTCTACGCAATCGCGAGTATCTTTTTTCCCGGGGGAATAGCGGGGAACATCACAGGGAGATGCAACATGTCAGAAGCTGAAACGAACGTCAGGCTGATCCTGCCCTTTATGGGACCGTTCTATGATCGCGTGGCAAAGCCTCTGGCATTTATCGGGCTCCGCGTTCTGGTGGGTGGCCTGCTGATTATGGAAGGCTGGCCGAAAATCCAGCAACCATTCGCGATGGCTGGTTTCACCGAAAGTCTTGGCATGTACCCGGGCTGGTTCTGGTCTGCGCTGCTGGCGGTGATGCAGTTTGCTGGCGGCATCATGATCCTGATCGGTTTCATTACCCGTCCGGCTGCACTGGCCAATGCCGCGATGCTCGCGATCACTTACTGGTTCCATGTGACGCATCCCTATGGAGCAGCCATTCTTTCTCCGGAAGGAATTGCTGCGCTGGCCGGCAATCAGGCGCTCTTTACTGCGGATGGTCTTGCCAATCTGGGGAATGATGGCGGGGCCGTGTTCCTGCATCTGGTTCAGTTCAAGGCAGAGGGATTGTCTGCGCTCTGGACCGTGGGCGCATTGTTCTTCGCCGCCTGTGGCGCGGGGCCGGTTTCTGTTGATCGAACGATTTTGAAACGCGAATTCTAGTGGCCCTTTGATTCTGGCATCTGCCTGAATGGGCTGCATCAAGGGATGCAAATGTCAGAATCGGACCACTAGACCAGAATTTTTTATGGCTGAGTGAAAGGCTTTTGGCATGAATGGCATTACGATCACCAAACAGGACGGCGAGAGGCGCGGCCGCTATGTCGCGCGCATTGACGGCATCGACGCGGAGGGGGAGATCACATTCACTCATCCGCGCGAAGGCGTCATCAGCGCTAACCACACCGGAGTGCCAGAAGAGATGGGCGGCCGGGGCGTTGCGGGTGCGCTGCTCGCCTTCATGCTTGAAGACGCGCGCACCAACGGGTTCAAGATCATTCCGATCTGCCCCTATGTGCGCGCCCAATATGCAAAGCATCCGGAATGGGCCGACCTGTTCACCACAAAGCCTGGCGAAAATCCGCTGGGCTGACCTAGACTGCGAAGTGAGAACCATATGACCAAGACAGTTCTAATCACCGGCGCCGGGTCCGGCTTCGGCCGCGGCGTTGCGCTGGGGCTGGCTGAGGCCGGCCACAAGGTCATCGCCGCGTGTCACATCTGGCCACAGGTGACCGAGCTCCGCGCCGAGGCAAGGCAGCGTGGCGTCGAGCTCAAGGTCATCAAGCTTGATGTCTTGTCAGCGATTGACCGCCAGCATGCGCTGGAGCACGAGTTTGACGTGCTGTTCAACAATGCGGGCGTGATGGAAAGCGGGCCGGTGGTCGAGCTGCCGCCGGAAATCGTGCGGCGGCAGTTTGACGTCAATGTCTTTGCCGCACTGGAAATGGCGCAGGGCGCGGCAAAGAAATTCATCAAGGCCGGCAAGGGCCGGATCGTCTGGACCTCGTCAGTGGCGGGGCTGGTAAAAGTGCCTTGGGACGGCGCCTATTCAGCCTCGAAATTTGCCGTCGAAGGGTTTTGCGCGGCGATGCGCGAGGAGCTTGAGCCCTATGGCGTCGAGGTCTGCACCGTCAATCCAGGCGCGTTCCGCACCGGATTCAACGATACCGGCATGGAGGCGCAGGACCAGTGGTGGGGGCAGGGCGAG
Organism: Mesorhizobium sp.; assembly: GCA_036742015.1. GTDB lineage: Bacteria > Pseudomonadota > Alphaproteobacteria > Rhizobiales > Rhizobiaceae > Mesorhizobium_A. Next base: position 41,798 of record DAINRF010000019.1, read on the forward strand.
CGCGCAATCGACCATTGGCCGGTGCGTGAGCTGAACCGTCAGGCAGACCCCGCCGAAATGGTTGCTGCGATGATCGACGTCATCACCAGCGACCACCCGCCCTACCGCACCGTGTTGCCCAAGGCGGCCGAAGAGATGGCGCGCCGCCAGCAGCAGGAAGAGTGGGACAAGAAGTTATAGCTTCTACTTGCCGATGCTCCCGGCAAATCCTGTGACGAACTCCGCCACCAGTTTGCGCGTGGCGGGGTCGGTCAGGTTGCTGTCCTTGCCGAACAGTTCATGCGCCTTGGGCACGATCAGCCGGCCTTCCAGCCAGTGATTGGTCTTGAGAAAGCGCAGCACGGTGAGCCAGGCGTTTTGCGACAAAACAGTGCCAAAGCCGCCGGGCGATGACCCCATCACCGCTACCGGCTTGCCGACAAAAAGCTGCATGCCCGGGCCGCGTGACATCCAGTCGATGGCGTTCTTGAACACGCCGGGAATGGAGTTGTTGTATTCAGGCGTCACCAGCAGCAGGCCGTCAGCAGACTTCAGTTGCGCCTGAAGCCGCTGCACGGATGCGGGCAGTCCTTCGGTCGCTTCAAGGTCGCCGTCATAGAGCGGCACGTCGGCGATCGAGCCGATCTCGATGGTGACGCCGGCAGGCGCAAGTTCTGCAGCTGCGCGCAGCAGACCGGCATTGTAGGATGCCTTGCGCAGGCTGCCCGAAAGGCCAAGGATTTTGGTCATTATGTCTCTCCTGAATGCGATTGTTCGGCCCCAGCGGGTTTGAGGCCGAGAAAGTTGACCAGTTCGCGTGCCGCCGCCCCACCTGCGCGATTGGCCCCGACGGTCGACGCAGACGGTCCGTAGCCGACCAGATGAATGCGCGGATCGCGCGCCGCCTGTGTGGCCAGCCGGCCGGTCATGACGATGCCGCCATTGTCCTCGCGCAGGTTGAGCGGTGCCAGATGATCGAGCGCACTGCGAAAGCCGGTGGCCCAGATGATGACGTCCACCGCTTCCTCGCGGCCATCGGCCCAGCGGACTCCGGTCTCTGTGATTTCCGAAAACATCGGCTGGCGGTTCAACACGCCGCGTTCGCGCATGGCCTCGATGGCTGGCGTGACCGGAATGCCGGTGACGGAGACGACCGAGCCTGGAATGAGACCCTGGCGCACGCGTTCCTCGACCCGGGCGACGGCCATGCGGCCATCCTCCTGGGTGAAGTCGCCGGATTTGAACTCCGGCTCGCGGCGTGTGACCCAGATCGTGTCGGCGACGCGGGAAATTTCGTCCAGCATCTGCAATGCCGAAATGCCCGCGCCGACAATGACCACACGCTTGCCTGCAAACATATCGGCTGAATGGTAGTCGTGTGTGTGCAGTTGCAGTCCGGCAAACAGTTCGCGCCCCGGATAATAGGGGATCTGCGGCGCATCCCAGGTGCCGGTGGCGTTGATGATGCCGCGTGCCGCAAAGGTCTCGCGGTCGGTCTCGATGCGGATACGGTCGCCACGCGGGCAGACAACCTTCACCGTCACCGGCCGGTAGACTGGCAGTTTGAACCGTTCTTCATAGGCCTTGAAATAGGCCGGCACGGCTTCTGCGGCGCGCACTTCGGTCTGGCCGGGGTCCAGCACCTCGGCAAAACCCATGCCGGGCAGGTCGTGCAGCTTGTTGATGGTGCGCATGGTGAGTGTTGGCCAGCGGAACTGCCACGCCCCTCCGGCATGCGGCGACTTGTCGAACACGACAAAGCCTTTGCCGGGCGCGATGCCGATCTTCTGCAAATGATAGGCCGACGACAGGCCGGCCTGTCCGCCGCCGATCACGGCAATGTCGATCTTGTATGCGATGCGGTCCATGCGGGTCAGTCTGCGATGCGGGTCCGGCTCTCGATAGCAGGCCGGACCCGATGATTACCAGTGAGTCAGTCGCCGCGTCCTAGACCAGCGGCTTCAGGCCGGCCTCGATCTGGGCGCGGCGCGCCTCGAGGAAGGGCGGCAGCGACAGGCCTTCGCCCATGGTCTCGAACGGTTCGTCGACTGCGAAGCCAGGTCCGTCGGTTGCGATCTCGAACAGGTTGCCGCCCGGTTCGCGGAAATAGAGCGAGCGGAAATAGAAGCGCTCGACCTCGCCGGAGCTCGGGATGCGGAACTCGTTCAGCCGCTCGGCCCACTGGTGGATCGTCTTGACGTCAGGTGTGCGGAACGCAACGTGGTGCACGCCGCCTGCGCCCTGACGGGCCAACGGCAGGCCGGGCTGCACGGCGACATGCAGTTCAGCCGAGGGGCCGCCATCGGCCATCTGGAACACATGCACCTGGCCCGCGCCGTCCGGCGAGGCATAGTCGCGCACCTTGGTCATGTTCATGACATTGGTCAGCACGGTTTCGGTGCGGGCCAGATCGCCCACCGAAATGGTGATGGGGCCAAGGCCACGGATCTGGTGTTCGGCAGGCACCGGGCTGCGCTCCCACGGATGGGCGTCGCCCGGTTGATCGGCCGTCAGGCGAAAACGCTGGCCCTCGGGGTCCTCGAAATCAAGCGAGGCGCGGCCATCGGTCGAGCCGATATCGCCAACCTTGACCTTGTTGTCGCGCAGGTGACCTGCCCACCAGTCAAGGCTCTTCTCATTGACGCGCAAGCCGGTGCGGCTGATCGAGTGGACGCCGCGGCGCTCGGGGCCAACGGGCCAGTCAAAGAAGGTCAGGTCGGTGCCAGCCGAGCCCGCGCCGTCCGCAAAGAACAGGTGGTAGGCAGAGGTGTCGTCCTGGTTGACGGTCTTCTTCACCCGGCGCAAACCCAGCGTGCCGGTGTAGAAGCGGTTGTTGGCTGGCGCGTCAGCGGTGATCGCCGTCAGATGATGGATGCCGGTGAGGTTCATGGTTCTCTCCTTCTCAATTCCGTGCCGCTAATGTCGTGCCGCTTGCCGTTTCCCGCCAGAGATGGGAAAGATAATGCAGTGTTCGAAATTTGCGAACACATAGAGAGCTTCGTGATCGCGCCATGCGCTACAATTTCGATGAGATCGAAACCTTCCTGAGTGTGATGGAACTGGGCTCGGTGACGGCGGCTGCGGCGCGGCTCAACCTGTCAAAGTCGGTGATCTCCAAGCGGGTCTCGGATTTTGAGGCCAATGTCGGCGCGCCGCTGTTTCGCCGCAACGCAGGGCGGATCACCGCCACCGAAAATGCTGAACGGCTGGCCGAGCGGCTGCGGCCGGCCTTGCGCGAACTGGTGCAGGCGGCTGAAAGCGCCGCATGGGGCATGGATGGAACGTCGCCGCTGGCCGGGCAGCTGGCGATTGCCGCGCCGATGAGTTTTGGCACCATGTATCTGGGGCCAATCCTGGCGCGTTTTGCCGCTGCGCATCCAGGTCTGAGTTTTCGCATCGACTATGATGACCGGGCGCGCGATCTGGTGCGTGACGGGTTTGATCTCGGCATCCGGATCGGTGACGCCAAGGACGGCGCGCTGATGTCGCGCAAACTGTGCGATGACCGGCAGGTGGTTGTCGCCAGCCCGGACTATGTCGCCAGGCGCGGCGCGCCAAAGACGCCGGCTGATCTGGCGGCGCACCAGACCATTGGCTACGCCCATATGGCTGACAGCCAGTTGTGGCATTTCACTCAAGGCAACAAGCCAGTGTCGCCGCATGTGCGCGGGCGCATTGTCATGAACAATGGCGAGGCGATGCGCGACATGGCGATAGGTGGGCTGGGGCTGGCGATCCTGCCGCGCTTCATCGTGGCGCAGGCGCTGGACGAGGGGCGGCTGGTGCAGGTGCTGGCAGATGTCGAGACCCGCGCCCTGCCGGTGATGGCGGTGTGGCCACCGATCAGCCCCATGCCGGCCAAGCTCAGGGCGCTGATCGATCATCTGGCTGCGGAACTTGCTAACGGACGGCCGTGGAATGGAGAGCGCAGCTAGGTCGTAGTGACAAATTAACGCTTGGCTGCGTTGGCGACCAAAATTGGTCGTGAACAGGAGAAAAGCGCAAGGCGGTGTTGACCACCGTCGAGCATTTTCAACGCATTCACGGACGATTTTGGTCCAACCCCGAAGGGGCCGCGCGCAAATCCATCATTCCGGCGTCGCTCGTCGTCGAATATGCGCTGCATGTCCGTCCTCCTCGCTCCTGGGACTGACGGATTTTCGCTGCGGCGCAGACAAACGTTAATTCGTCACTACGACCTAGACCCTTTCAGGTCCAAATGGAATCGTTCTGCCGGAGGGGATTTGAGCGAAGGTCTAGTGGGCGGCTAGCCCCGGCAGTAGCGCCGTCAGGCCGGCAACGACCATTTCGACCGCAATCGCCAGCAGGATCATGCCCATGAGCCGGGTGGTGATGACGCGCGCGGTTTCGCTCAGGACCTTGCCGAAAGCGGACGCAAAGAACAGCACCAGAAACAGCAGCACAAGAATTGCGCCCACGACCGCGCCAATGCCGAGCAGACCAGTCATATCCTTGGCGTGTCCGGCATAAATGATGAGCGTGGCGATCGTTCCCGGGCCGACGATCATCGGAAAAGTCACCGGATAAAACGCCATTCCGGCCAATTCGGCGGGCTGTGCCTTCGCCTGTTCGGAGGCGCTGCCCTGATGCGATGCGACGGGCGCGCCGTTCAGCATCGACCAGGCAATGCTCGCCAGCACTGCGCCACCTGCGACCCGGAACTGGTCAATGGTGATACCGAAGAAGGCGATGATCTGCTGGCCGCCAAGCAGGATGATCGCGCACATGACCGCTGAATAGATCGTCACCTTTACGGCCAATTGGCGCTGGTCGGCGACCGAAAACCCGTTGGTCAGCGACAGGAAGATCGGCAGGGTCACGAAGGGATTCATGATTGCAAAAAATGCGCCAAAGGCTTTGACCAGATCAGTCTCGTTCATGCTTGCTGGGCCCTTCCCGGTGGCGCATTGATTGGCGGGAAACATAGACCCCATTGCTGCGCCGGGCCAACCGCCGGGGCCGAAAACGGTCTATTGGTTGAGGAAAACTCGACAAACGCTGCGCGACTCGGAAACATTGGCGACAAATCGCAGAAGCGTTGAGGGAGCGAAATCATGAATCCAGCAGTCTGGCTGAAGCGGGCCGCGCGGCAATGGCCGGACAGGCCGGCGCTTTTTCGCGGCGCGGAGCAGGTGCTGGACTATGATGGACTTTGCAGACGTGTCGGCTCGCTTGCTGCCGGCCTGATCGAGGCGGGAATTGCGCCCGGCGACCGTGTGGCGCTGTTTCTTGCCAACCGGACGGACTATCTGGTGGCCATGCAGGCTGTGTGGTGGATGGGTGCGGCGGTGGTGCCGGTCAACGCCAAGCTACATGAGAAGGAAGCCGCCTACATTCTCGATCATTCCGGGGCAAAACTCTGTTTCACCGACGCCGGTCATGCGGGCGATCTGGCGGCGCTGGCGCCCGCCACGCGCGTTGTCGACATGGATTCGGCCGCGTTTGACGCCATGCTGAGTGATCAACCTGTGCCACCGCTTCATCCAACCGGCCGCGATGACCTCGTCTGGCTGTTCTACACGTCGGGCACCACAGGCAGGCCGAAGGGCGTGATGATGACGCCGGCCAATATCCAGGCGATGGTGATGAGCTATTTTGCTGATGTCGATGCAGCGACCGGCGCTGACGCAAAGGTCTATGCCGCGCCGATGTCGCATGGGGCGGGGCTCTATCAGTTCATCTACATGGTTTGTGGCGGGCGGCATGTGGTGCCGGCGTCGGGCGGTTTTGATGCAGCGGAGATTTTTGAACTGGCGGCAAAACTCGACCGGCTGAGCTTTTTTGCAGCGCCAACCATGGTTCGCCGACTGATCGCGACAGCACAGGCCAGCGGCTACAAGGGCGAGGGCATCGCCACGATCGTCTATGGCGGCGGACCGATGTATCTCGCCGATATCCGCGACGCGATGGATCAGTTCGGGCCGCGCTTTGTGCAGATCTACGGCCAGGGCGAGTCGCCGATGACGATCACGGCGCTGACGCGCGCCGCTCATATCGAGGCGCTGGAAGCCGGGCCAGTCGATGAGGTCCATTCAAAGCGGCTGGCGTCGGTCGGCGTTGCGCAGGCCGGGTGCGAGGTCGCGGTGCTGGGATCAGACGACAAGCCGCTGCCGAATGGCGAGATCGGCGAGGTCGCGGTGCGCGGCCCGTCGGTGATGAAAGGCTATTGGCGTGATCCCAACGCTACCGAGGCGACGATCCGCGACGGCTGGCTGCACACCGGCGATGTCGGCGCGCTGGACGATCTTGGGTTCCTGACGCTGCATGACCGCTCGAAGGACGTGATCATCTCAGGCGGCACCAATATTTATCCGCGCGAGGTCGAGGAGGCGTTGCTGACGCATCCGGCGGTAGCGCAGGTGTCGGTAATCGGCCGCCCTGACCCGGAATGGGGCGAGGTGGTAGTAGCCTTTGTCGTACGCGAGGCCGGCGCAGACGTGGACGAGGCGGCGCTTGACCGGCACTGCCTCAACTCGATTGCCCGTTTCAAGCGGCCAAAGGCCTATGTCTGGCTCGATGACCTGCCCAAGAACGCCTATGGCAAGGTGCTGAAAACCGAGCTGCGGAAGCTTGGCTAAGCTCCCGCAGTTCGTTTCTATTCAGCCTGGTTGCGCCGGGCGTCCCGCTTCTTGCGCCACGGCGCATTCGCCTCCCAGTCGCCGGCCATGATGCAACCGTAAGGCAGCACCTCGTCGACGATTTCGGCCAGACTGTAGTGCTCGATCTGGCGGCGAACAGCAGTGGCGTCCTTGTAGGCGCTCGGCAGTTCCGAAATATCCGTCACGCCCGAGAAGAACCGGGCGTCAATGCCCTTGGTCTCCTCGGCGAATATGTCTTCAATCGGCCGCCCACCCTGCATGCGCTTGTGCTGGGTGCGCGAAAAGTTGCGCCCCGCGCCATGCGGCGAGAAACCCAGCCCGTGCGCTGCGTTCTTGCCGCGGGCGATCAACACCGGCTCCGCCATGTTGAGCGGAATCAGCGTCAGGTCGGTCGCGTCATCGGCCCAGTTATCAAAGGCAGGGGTCGCGCCCTTGCCGTGATAGAACAGGCCGTCCGAACGCCGGAAGACGAAGTTGTGCTCGTTCCAGAACCGGTCGCCGACCTTGGCCGACAGACGCTCTGCCGCCAGGTCATGGATCAGTTCATGGTTCGCCTTCGTCCAGGCGCGGATCGTCTGCAACGCCTCCCAATAGTCGTCACCCTCACGGGTGTCGGCCGGGATCCAGGCGTTCTGCTTCAGCGTCTCCGGCGACAGCTGCGCGCGGAACCCCTCGGCAATCTTCATGCCACGGTTGTAGAGCCTGGCGCCTGGCGCCCGCGATCCGTGATGGGTCACAAGCGCTGCCTCGCCAGTCGACTTCAGCGTGCCGACAAAGGCAAAGTGGTTGCCGTCGCCCTGCGTGCCAAAGTGCTCGATCGCCGCGCTCATGTTGTCGCGCAGGTACGGGTTGGCGTCGATGCGCTCGGCAACGTCCTTCGGCGGACGGTGCTGCTGGCCACGTGGCCGCCCGCCCGGTCCGAAATGCGTCACTGCATGAACTGCGTCGAGCACAGCCGCCGGCGACATGCCGGGAAAGGTCGAGATCGACATCGAACAGCAGATGTCAGCCGAATGCATGCCAGGATGGATCGCCTCGGACACTGCCACGCCGCCGACCGGGATTGTTCCCGGAGGTCCGGCAGGACACGCGTCCGGCATGATCGAACCTGCACGGATCACCGGCGTGCGCATCAAGAGACGCATGGACTGGCTGACCGCTTCGACGTTTGCCTGTTCGTGCTCGTTGTCGGCATCAATGTTGACGTGAAAGGGCACTGCGCCCGCCGCATGCAGCGGGATCGCCGGTGGCGGTGCAAAGCCGCGCGCAGCCGCAATCGCGTCTTCATGCGAGCCGCCCTGCGCCAGCACGTCATTGCCAGCCATCAGCGCGTCACGAAACCACTTGCCCTGCTCCATGCCGGCATCAATCAGGTCCTGTCCGCTCAATACGTCCACCATGTCATCCATCCATTCATTCAGTCTTCATTTCACACATTCAACCCACCTGACGGCAAGGTTTTGCGAGACGTTTTTCCGCCACTTCGCGAGATGCGAAGGAAGGACTTGAACCTCCACGGCCATACGGCCACCCATTGCTGGGTCGCGTCTACGTGTAGTCCCGACAGCATCCGTCATGCGGATCGGACGACAAGTGTTTGCAAGACTTACGGCAGCATCGCTGCCGGCGGATTTGAACCGCATTGACCACTGTAGTCCTGCATTCATTCGTCCAATTCGGTTGGCGACAAGGATCGGCAAGACGATTTACTGCGCTACTGCGGTTACCCGCAGGGGTGAATTGAACACCCGACCTCCCGCTCGAAAGCGGGCGCGCTACCTGTAGTCTTGCCTGCATTCGCCAGGCTTCTATTTTTAGACGCGGCGACAAGGGATTGTGAAACATCACCGGACGCGCTGCCAGACTGCGCCACCGGGCGCTGTCGCCCAGGCAGGATTTGAACCTGCGTCCTTCCGGTCCCTGTAGTTCCACGTTCATTCGCCGCGACTGTGTTGTTAGGTGTGACGACAAGTTTTCTGCGAAACAATTCCTGCTCTACCCGCTGAGCTACGGCCCGCTATGAGACCGACAGGATTCGAACCTGCGACCCGATGTAGTTCCACATTCATTCGTCACGCCGTTTGCGTTGTCTTCCTTCTCCGTTTCAAGCCATGACGACAAGAGTGATGAAACAATCGTCCGCCTTTCGGCAGACACCTGCTCTGACCACTGAGCTACGGGCCCGCAGTGTGGTGGACCCGGCGGGATTCGAACCCGCGACCTGGAGGGTGATAGCCTGTAGTTCCATCGGCATTCGTCATGGCATTCCGGTGTGATCCCGGCGGCGCACCGCCGGGACCGTTGTCAGAGGTCGACCGCGTCGATCTGGCGGACCCAATGGTCCGGATCGCCGCCGCTCGACACGAAGCTTGCGACCACGTCAAAGACCCGGTCAGAGAAGCCGCCGACATTCAGGATGTCAGCTTCGCCCTTCGCCTGCGTCGTGCCGTATGGCTGGATGTCGATGCAGACCAGTTTGGCCTGCGGGTTCATCGCCTTCAGCTTGCGCCATTCCGTCATCGTCGCCGTTCCCCGGCCCTGATGCGTTGCCGCATCAACCCAGGATTCGTTGTCCGAGACGAACACGACCAGGTCGACCTTCGCCTTTTCCGTCACCAGCTTTGCCAGCGGCGCGGAACAATTGGTTCCGCCGCCCCCGATCGCGGCCAGCTTTGCGGCGTTGGTCATCACCGTGTCGCGAGGGTTGAGGTTGACACCTACAACCTTGTTCTCGAACGGCAGGACCCGCGCCGACGGATTGCGCCGGAGCACTGACGCGGCCACAAGTGCGGCAACGTCGATGCAGCGGACGGCGGACGTCGACCCCTTGCGGTAGCCAGTCGCCGGCGAGCCCATCGACCCGGATACGTCCGGGCAGACGACCACGTTGCCGGCGAACTGCGGCACGTTGGCAATCGCGATTTCCATCGCGTCCTGCAACGCATCGCGCACGACCTGCGGCACGGCGGCATCCGCATTCGCGTAAGCCACCATCAGCTGGTAAGGGAATACGCGTGAGCGCTTCACCTCGCCTTCATCTGCGAGCCGCTTTGCCAGCTTTTCGGCAAACCCCTCCACCTCGAACACGCCGTGGCGCGCAAAGGTGTTGAGGTTCTGCCGCAGCATCTGCCAGCCGGCCGTTTCCGCGATCTCAACCCAGTGCTCCTTCGTCAGGGGCAGCGAGGTCAGCATCTGGAACGGCACGTCCGGCACGGCCAGCGACTGGTCGCGCTTGAATGCTTCAAACGCCGTCACCGCGTCCGGCAGCGCCTTCACATCGTAAGGCTTGCCGATGAGGTAGCCGTAAAGCGCTTCACGCGAGACCGATGCCGGCTTCGGGTGAACCATCTTGACGACGTCCGCCAGCGACGGGTCGTTGCCGACTGCCGCCCGCATGATGTCCTTGTCGGACGCGTTTTCGAGCCATTCCAGCACCAGCCGCTTGGGACGGGTTCCGAGAGACTTGCGTCCCGCAGCGCCCGACCGCATCACCTGCACGAAGTTGCGCAGCATCTTGCCGTTCTTGACGATGCGCTTGAACGCACGCTCGAACTGGTCGCCCTGCATCTGCGACAGCGCCGCAAGCAGCAGAACCGGCATATCCTTCATGTAGCCCTGCTCGGAAGCATGCACTGCGGTCTTGGCCAGAAAATCCGGCTCGACCTGCCAGGCAAGCTTGAGAACTTCATTCAGCTGCTCCCGCGCATCCGCATAATAGGTGGCGTTGAACGTTCCCGTCGCAGCCAGCTGCGCGAGTGCCTGATGAGGCGTCAGCTGGTAGGCTGGCGCTCCTTCATGGTTCACCGCGTCGGTGCGCGGAAGCAGCTTTCCCTTGATCGCCGCAAACACGGATTTGTTTGCCATTTTTCTCATCCTTCGTTTTTCACACCAAACACATTTCAAGACCCGTGCCAGTTTGCGAACGAGAGCTGGAAAGAAAGTGCATCTTTTTGGTAAGCCGTTGATATTTATAGGAAAGAAAAATCGAATGGCCGACGACGGCAGATTCTGTTGACCGCGCAACCTGAAGATGAAACGATACGACAGGATATGATCTTATCCTGAGGTATAAGAATGAAGCGCCGAGTGGCGATCAGCATCCTTGGCACCACGCTCGACATTGGCGGGCGCGACGACCGCTGGAAGCGTTGGCGGCCGACCGTAGCCCTGTGCCAGCAGAAGGACCTGTTCATCGACCGGCTGGAACTGATCCATGACGAGCATTCCAAGGGGCTCGCCCGGCAGATCATCGGCGACATCGGCCAGGTTTCGCCCGGCACAGAGGTCAGGCAGCATGTCATCAGCATGCGCGACGCCTGGGATTTCAGCGAGGTCTACACAAACCTGCGCGATTTCGCCCGCACCTATCCGTTCGACACCGACCGTGAAGACTATCTGGTCAACATCACCACTGGCACGCATGTGGCGCAGATCTGCTGGTTCCTGTTGACCGAGGCGCATTTCATCCCGGCCCGGCTGTTGCAATTGTCGCCGCCGCGCCGGCCGCGCGGTGATGTCGAGGGGCCGTTCGACACGCGTGGCAGCCATTCGATCATCGACCTCGACCTGTCGCGCTATGACGCGATTGCCACCCGATTTGCCGCCGAGCGCGACGAGGCGACCTCGTTCCTGAAATCCGGCATCGCCACGCTGAACCCGGCCTTTAACCAGATGATCGACCAGATCGAGAAGGTGGCGATCCGCTCGCGTGCGCCGGTGCTGCTGACCGGGCCGACGGGCGCAGGCAAGTCGCAACTGGCCAAGCGCATTTTTGAACTCAAGAAAGCGCAGCGGCAGGTGTCGGGCGAGTTCATCGAGGTCAATTGCGCCACGCTGCGCGGCGACCAGGCGATGTCCACCCTGTTTGGCCATGTGAAGGGCGCGTTCACGGGCGCTCAAGGCGAGCGGGCGGGCCTGATGAAATCCGCCGACAAGGGCGTGCTGTTTCTTGACGAGATCGGCGAGCTTGGCCCTGACGAGCAGGCGATGTGCCTGCGCGCCATCGAAGAAAAGCGCTTCCTGCCGGTGGGGGCAGATCGCGACACGGCGTCTGATTTCCAGCTGCTGGCCGGCACCAATCGTGATCTGGCCGTCGCCGTGCGCGAGGGGCGCTTTCGCGAAGACCTCTTTGCCCGGCTCAATCTGTGGGTGTTCAACCTGCCGGCGCTGAAAGACCGCAAGGAGGACATCGAGCCGAACCTCGATTTCGAGCTTCGCCGGTTTGGCGAACGCGAGGGCCAGAACGTCACCTTCAACAAGGAGGGGCGCGACCTCTATGTGAAGTTTGCCACCGCGCCGGAATCGGCCTGGCGCGCCAATTTCCGCGACCTGTCGGCCTCGATCATGCGCATGGCGACGCTGGCGCCGCAGGGCCGCATCAATGAGGAAACCGTGCGCGAGGAAATCGCCCGGCTGCAATTGCTGTGGTCGGCGGGCTCGCCTGAGGACCAAAACGACGCGGCGCTGGAAAAGCTGCTTGGGGCCGAGCGGGCGGCAGCCATTGACCTGTTTGACCGGGCGCAATTGGCCACCGTCATTGCCGCATGCCGCGAGGCCGGTTCGCTCAGCGCCGCAGGCCGAAAACTGTTTGCCGTGTCGCGGCTCGACAAGTCGAGCAGCAATGACGCCGACCGGCTGCGCAAATATCTGGCGCGGTTCGGCCTGAGTTTTGATGCTTTGGGGTAGCGTTTGGCGAAAACTTCAAAAGATCCGCCGTTGGTGGAGCTGAGGAGGATCGAACTCCTGACCTCGTCATTGCGAACGACGCGCTCTCCCAGCTGAGCTACAGCCCCGTCCGACGGATGGCGTGGATTTATGGCGCTTGCCGCCGCCATGTCAAGCTGGCGTGCCACCTTGCCCCGCGCCGAACCAATGGCTACATGTGCAGCTGTTTCGGAGACAGACTATGGCGATCGCAATCCTGCAGACACTCTATTATGCGCTGAGCATCTATTGGTGGATTGTCATCCTCGCAGCCGTGTTTTCATGGCTTTATGCCTTCAACGTCATCAATTCGCGCAATCAGTTCGTCAGCTCCATCGGCAATGCTCTGTATCAGCTGACCGAACCGCTGTTTTCGCGCATAAGGCGCTTTCTGCCTGACCTGGGCGGCGTCGACATCTCGCCGATCATCGTGCTGCTGGCGATCTTCTTTGCACGGCAATTGCTGATCCAGGCGATGTATTCGGCCGCTTGACGGCCACCAGGCTAAACATGTTGCGGATGATACCGGACGGCGTCGAGTTGCGCGTCCGGCTGACGCCGCGCGCTGCAAGTGACCGTATCGACGGTCCTGTCACGATGGCCGACGGCATGGTTCATCTGGCGGCGCGGGTGAGGGCGGTTCCTGAAAAGGGCAAGGCCAACAAGGCGCTTGAGGCGCTGATCGCGCAGTGGCTCGGCGTTGCGCCGGGCAAGGTGCAGGTCACCGGCGGCGAAACGGCGCGGCTGAAAGCCGTGACGATTTCTGGCGATGCTAAACGTCTCACGGCCGCGATCGAGGCGAAGCTGGCGGGCGCATAGGCCCGCCAGATCCAATCGCGTGACGGCGTCAGCCCTTTTTCAGGGCAGCAGCGCGCTCGATGCCTTCGGTAATCATCTTCTTGGCGCGGGCGGCGTCATGCCAACCGCCGATCTTCACCCATTTGCCGGGCTCCAGATCCTTGTAGTGCTCAAAGAAGTGCTGCACCTGCTGGCGCGTGATTTCTGGCAGATCGGTGTAATTATGCACATTGGCATAGCGCAGTGTGATTTCTGGCGTCGGCACCGCGATCACCTTCTCGTCCTGGCCGGCATTGTCTTCCATGATCAGCACGCCGATGGGCCGGACATTGATGTAGCAGCCAGGCACGAGTGCGCGTGTGTTGCAGACCAGCACGTCCACCGGGTCGCCATCGCCCGACAGCGTGTGCGGCACAAAACCGTAATTGCCGGGATAGCGCATCGGCGTATGCAGGAAGCGGTCGACAAACAAGGTGCCGGCCTCCTTGTTCATCTCATACTTGATCGGCTCGCCGCCGACAGGTACTTCGATGATGACGTTGACGTCTTCGGGCGGATTGTTCCCAATCGGAATGGCGTCGATGCGCATGGCAGGCTCCTTAAATCGTTGCATTGCGGTAGCGTCTCAATGCGCCAATGACAAGATCGACTATTGATGCTGTGCCGGCTTCGTCAAATAATTGAGCCATCAAGCGGAGTTCCAGCCATGCGACTGTCTGCCTGCCTGATGTTTGCCGCGCTCTGCCAGCCAGCCTTTGCCGCCGGGAGCGCATATACCAACACGGACATCGAAAGGGATTGCAAGGTCATTGAGGAGAGCGAGGCTGGCGGCATCGCTGCCATCTGCCCCGGCTACGAGGGCTACCAGATCCATTTTGCCGACGGCGATCTCCGGCAGTCAGTCTTCTATGGCTATGTCGGGCAATGGCATGCGGCAGGAGCCTTTGAGAGTTTCGACGCGTTCAATCACGCTGCGCCAACTGTCGAATGGCGGCTGGAGGGCGGGCGGCCCTATGCCACCATCCGCCGCTGGTTCGTTTCCATGGGTGAGGACGCCAAGGGCAAATCAAACCCGGAGATGCAGGTGCTGGTGATTTCGCGCGTGGCGCAAAAAGATGACGGCGAAGCCTGCGTGGTTGGCTATGTCGAGACGACCGCGAACCAGAACGCCAACGAGCTGGCCCGCCAGGTGGCTGACGATCAGGCGCTGCAATTTGCCTGCCGCTATGCCGAAGCGGAATGGCACGGCAAACGCAGCAGCCCAACGGTCTCGGGATTTAGCTATTTCCAGGAGCGGCCGCCGGAATAGGCGGTCAACCTCATCAAGCTTGAACCCCGGTTTTCATGCCGCAGATCGCGCGGACAAGGCGACGCCGAAGAGAAGCAGATAGGCCAGCATGATGGCGATCGTTGTCAGCGCCGCAGGGCTCGGTCCCTGCCATAGCCGCACCAGGAACGCCCCGTTGACCAGGAAGGCAACGACGCAGACGGCAATGACCAGCAGGCTGCCCCAGCTTGTCTGCATCGAGGCAATCGCGGCAACCACAGGCAATATCACGACGCCGACCACGACATTGAGGATAACCGGGACGCCCCAGCCGAGTTGGCCGAATTCGAGCATGGCGCGAAACAGATAGAGCGCAGCGATGAGGGACAGCAGGTAGACCTGAATTGCGACCATCAACGCGCGCTCTCTTCAAAATGGCGGTTGTGTGCTGGCGAAATGATGATCCGCATTGCGGAGTTCATTGCCGCGCAGCCAGAGCGGCAATCAGTGCCAGACAAAGGCCAGTTTCTTGATCGCCTTCTGGTCGAAGACCTCGACGCCTTCGGCGACGTCGCGTCCGCCAGCACCCTGATAGAAGGAGACAGCGTTGTCATTGTCTTCCAACACCCAGACGACCATGCCTTTCAGCCCGTGGCGGGCAAGCCGGTCGCGGGCTGCGTCAAACAGCCGGGTGCCAAGGCCAATGCCCTGATATTCTGGGCGCAGGTAAAGTTCGTAGATCTCGCCTTCCTGCTTCAGTTCCTTGGCGCGGTTACGGCCAACGGTGGCATAGCCTGCCAGTTCGCCGCCAACTTCGATGACGAGCACGGTTGCAGACCGGCGAATGGCCGACGCCCACCAGTCGCGGCCCCGGCGATTGATCATCGACGTCAGCGCCCGGTGCGGGATGATGCCGCTATAGGCGCCTTGCCACGCAGAGTGATGTACCTCGGCGATTGCCGCGGCGTCTTCGATGGCTGCAAGCCGGACGTCGATCGCAAGTGTATTCATGATTTGTTAACCATAGCCGCCGTTGGCCCGAACGTGCAAGCCGCGTCTGCACAGTCAATGGTTGAACAGGTCAGATTTCCACCAGATGATCGTCGAGTTCATTGCGGTCATCGGTCCGCCAGGGGAAATGTTCGGACAGCAATGCGCCGACGGAATTCACCGCGCCAACAAAGCCATCTGTCAGGCGGCCGCTATCAGCAGCCGCGGTCAAGTTGGCAACGATGCCGTTCCACTGCGCCTGCTGAACCTTTGCGTTGATGCCTGAATCGGCCACCACTTCGGCATAACGTTCGGCCAGCGAGACAAAGATCAGCACACCTGTTCTGGCTTCCGTCAGGTGGATGTTGCGGGCGAGAAACTGCTTCACCGCATTTTCATGCGCCCGCTCGTAGCGCACGCGCTTTGGCACAAGGTGGATGCGCAATCCCGGGATCATCCGCAACACCAGCAGTGCGGCCGCGTAGGCGAACATCTGCGCGATGATGAGTGTGAACGCATCGAGCGTGTACCAGCGGGCTTCGAGAACCCACACGACAAGCGCGCTGACAAGCAGCATGGCAACCGCGAGGACAAAGGCCGACGGGAAAAAATACGACGAACTTCTGCGCGCCAGCACGCAATAGATTTCGCCGCTTGTCTTTGCCTCCGCCTCGCGGATCGCGTTGGAAATTCGGTCGTGGTCGATCAAGCCGGTTTTCATGCGGTCACCATCCACCCGATGCGCCGCCGCCACCGGACGATCCGCCGCCGCCCGAGAAACCGCCGCCACCGCTTGACCCGCTGGACCAGCCGCCGCCGCCGCCCGAATAGCGGCCATCGGAGTAGCGGCCACGCGACGAACCGCCGGAGCTGCCGCCAATCGTGATGTCCATGCCGAGCCAGCGATAGCGGTTTGGTCCGAGCTTCTTGCCAAATACCGGCGCCAGCAGCGCTATGCCAAAGCTGCCGAAGAAGATTACCACCCAGATCGAGATGATGAAAATCACCTCCCAGGGCAAGCCCTTGTCCTGGCTTTGCTGGTTGCGCTTGGCGCGTGCTTCCAGGTCCGCCGCATTGCCCTCCAGCACCGTGATGATGTCTTCGACGGCTCCCGTAATACCGCCGCCGAAATCGCCTGCACGGAATGCCGGGACCATCGTGTCTTCAATGATGAGTTTCGACAAAAGGTCAGTCAGGTCGCCTTCCAGACCATAGCCGACTTCAATGCGCATCTTTCTGTCGTCGCGCGCCACCAGCAACAAGACACCGTTGTCTTCGCCGGCCTGTCCCAGACCCCAGGCGCGGAACTGGCGGTTGGCGAAGTTTTCGATCGGCTCTCCGTCGAGCGAGCTGATCGTGGCGACGACGATCTGGTCTGATGACTTGGCTTCAAACTCGGCCAGCCGCTGGGTCAATGCAGCTTCTGTTGCCGGGTCAAGCAGGTCCGCCTGATCAACCACGCGGCCGGTTAGCGGCATCAGCCCGGCGGCAAATGCCTGCAAAGACACAAGGCCCGCGATCAGCAGGATCGCAAGCGCCTGGACGGGTCGGGAGAGACTTTGCACCGGTCAGTCGCCAGATTGCAGGGCGTCAGCCGCCCTGCTTGGCGCCAAAGTCGACTTTTGGCGGCTGCATGGTTTCTTCAGCGACGCTGAAATTCTGGAACGGCTCGTTCGACGTATACCAGATTTTTGCCCACAGGATCGTCGGCAGCGTACGCAGCGAGGTGTTGTAAACGCGCACAGCCTCGATGTAGTCGCGCCGCGCTACCGCTATGCGGTTTTCGGTGCCTTCAAGCTGCGACTGCAGCGCGAGGAAGTTCTGATTCGACTTCAGGTCGGGATAGTTTTCCACTACGGCCAGGAGACGCGACAGGGCGCCGGTCAGGCCGGCTTGTCCGTCCTGGAACGCCTTGAATTTTTCCGGGTCGGACAGGTCGCTGGCCGAGACCTGAATCTGCGGCTGTGTCGCCTTGGCCCGTGCCTCGACGACCGATTCCAGCACGTCCTTTTCCTGCGCCGCATAACCCTTCACGGTTTCCACCAGATTGGGGATCAGGTCGGCGCGGCGCTGATACTGGTTGAGAACCTCGCTCCAGGCAGCTTTCGCCTTCTCTTCTTCGGTCGGGATCGTGTTGAAGCCGCATGCCGCCAGGAACGGCATCAGCATCAGCACGAGCGCTGCCATCGGCGGAATGCGGAAATTGGATCGTGTGACTGCGGTGTTCATAAATACCCTCGTGCGCGACAACGTCGCCGTTGCTCCGGTGGCCGGACATTAGTCCCAATTCCGGTAAGCCGCCACTGTGCATCACGACTGACGTGGATTAGGTTGCAGGCATGACGGATGACAGAAACAGCGACGAATCCCGCCGCATCCTTGAACGCGTGTCGCGCCAATCCGATCCCGGACAGGGACTGGTTGCGCGCAGCGCCGGGCGATTGCATGACCATCTGAATGCAAATGATGCGGATCAGGACGACCGGATCGAAGTGATCGGCACGCAGATCGGCCGTTTCATCGCCGCGGCGATCACGATAGCATTCTTCATCTGGCTGTTTGTCACTCTGGCGCGAGGCGGTTGAGTGACGCCGCCAGTTTCGAAACCCAAGGCGGTCATCGTCATTTCGAGCCATGTCGTGCGTGGCACGGTGGGCAATCGCGCTGCCGTGTTTGCGCTGGAGACGCTTGGCTTCAATGTCTGGGCACTGCCAACCGTGGTGCTGCCATGGCATCCCGGCCATGGGCTGGCGACCCGCATCGTGCCGCCTGCCGACAAATTCGCGGCGCTGACGGCTGATCTCGCCAATGCGCCGTGGATCGGCGAGGTGGGGGCAGTGCTGTCCGGCTATCTCGGCGACGCGGCGCAGGCCGATGCGGTGGCCGGGCTGGTCGCCAGCGTCAAGCGGCACAATCCAGATGCTCTTTATGTCTGCGACCCGGTCATCGGCGACAGTGGCGGGCTTTATGTGCCGGAGGCGACGGCTGTTGCGATGCGCGACAGGCTGATGCCGCTGGCCGATATCGCCACACCAAACCGTTACGAACTGGCCTGGCTCACAGGCCGCGACCTGCACGATGTCGATGCGATCCGGGCCGCAGCGCGGCATGCCGGTCCGGCAACAATGCTGGTCACATCTGCGCCGGGCGGCGCAGCAGCCAGCATCGGCAATCTGCTGATATCGGGCGGCACCGAACTGCTGGCGGGCCACCCCCAGATTGCCAACCCGCCCAATGGCGTCGGCGACCTGACGGCAGCCGTTTTTCTTGCCCGGCTGCTGTCGGGGGCGCCGATTGACGTGGCGCTCACCTCGACAACCGCGTCGGTCTACGAAGTGTTGTCACGGGCCTCGGCGCGCGGCGGCGACGAATTGCAACTGGAAACCGACGCCCCAAGCCTGCATCGTCCCGGGATGCTGGTCAGCCTGCGCGATTTTTCGCTTCCTCAGGTCTCTGGCCGAAACGCTCCGGCTGGGTGATTGCAGGCGGCAAAATTTGTCGATAAGCGAAAGTCATGGCTCATCTCCCGCAAAATCTGCTCGATGGTTATCGCGAATTCATGGCCGGCCGCTACGAAGCCGAGCGATCACATTACAGGGCATTGGCCCGCGAAGGGCAGACGCCCGAGACGCTGATGATCGCTTGCTGCGACAGCCGCGCCGCGCCCGAGACCATCTTCAGTGCGGCGCCCGGCGAACTGTTCGTCATCCGCAACGTCGCCAATCTGGTGCCGCCCTATCTTCCTGATGGCCAGTTCCATTCAACATCGGCGGCGCTCGAATTTGCTGTGCAGGCGCTGAAGGTCAAACACATTGTCGTCATGGGGCATGGACGTTGCGGCGGCATCAAGGCGGCGCTGGATCCAAATGCAAAGCCGTTGTCGCCCGGCGATTTCATCGGCACCTGGATGGGCATGGTGGCACCCGCCGCAGAAGCGGTCTCCAACAGCGCCGTGCTCACTGCCGGCGAGCGCCAGACTGCCCTTGAGCGCATCTCGATCCGCTTCTCGATCGCCAACCTGCGCTCGTTTCCCTGTGTCAACATTCTCGAAAGCAAGGGCCGGCTAACCCTGCACGGCGCGTGGTTCGACATTTCGACCGGCGAGCTTTGGGTGATGGACCCGGCAACCGGCGATTTCGCCCGGCCGGATTTCGATTAGGTAGCGGGTGGCGTCACCACCGGCACAACCCGCGCGCTGACCGGATCAGGCAGGGTTCGGAAGATCAGCCACAGGCAGACCGCCAGAAAGCCCATCACCGGAATGACCCAGCTCAGCGCCACCAGCGGGTCGCCGATGAGCACGGCGACGAGGCTGCCCACTAGCCCGCTTCCCATCTGGAAAAAGCCCGACAGCGCCGACGCCGCACCGGCAATATGCGGGAAGGGGGCAACCGTCGCCGTCATCATCGCCGGCAATATGAAGGCGATGCCGAAGGCGTAGACCGCAACTGGTCCCATCACGGTGATGAGGCTGGGTTCAGCCATGCGCGTCAGCACTGCCAGGAGGATCGCGCCGGTCCCGGCAAAGCACAGGCCAATCGGCACCAGTCCGCGCGAGCCAAACCGGCCCATCAGCATTCGCGCCACGATAGAGCCGACAAGGTAGGCGCCAGACTGAAACAGCATGGCGAAACCAAATTGCGTCGCCGAAAGGCCGGCGTTTTCGATCAGCACAAACGGCAATATGCTGGCCAGCGTATAGATTGCGCCCATCGAACAGCCGATCAGGGCCGTCGACAGCATAAAGTAGCGGCTCGACAGCAATTGCCCGTAGGCGCGTGCAATCGCCAAGGGACGGATGCGCGACAAGTCGCGCTGCACCGTCTCGCGCATGAAGATCAGCGTGCCCAGAACAATTGCCAGACCGCCCGCCACCATGACCAGAAAGATCGCGTGCCAGCCGAACGCCTGCATCACCAGCCCGCCCAGCACGGGCGAAAACGCCGGTCCGATAGCCAGGATGATGCCCATCATATTCATGATGCGGGCGGATTTTTCGTGTGTGAACAGGTCGCGCACGATGGCGCGCGAGATCGCAACGCCAACGGCTGCGCCTGCGCCCTGCAGGAAGCGTGCGGCGATCAGCGTATCGATGTCGGGCGCGGCAAGCGCCAGCACGCTCGCCGCCACATAAAGCCCCATGAAGGCAAGCGTAACCGGCTTGCGGCCGAACCCGTCCGACAGCGGGCCAGCGACCAGCTGCGCCAGCGCAAAACCGGCAAAATAGGCGGTCAGCGTCAGCTTGACGGCAGCGGCTGTGGTGCCAAATGCATCCATGATTTCCGGCAGGGCTGGGGTGTAGAGCGCCATCGACACCGGCCCGATCGCGATCAGCATTCCGCCGAGCAGCGCGACGCGCCGCTCACTCATGATCGGGGCTGCCCGGGTCTTGGCAGGCGGCTGGGAGATCATGTTCATGTTGCGGTGCTTTCCCTGTCGGCGCGCAGCGACGCAAGTTCGTCGCGCAGCTTCCGCAGCGATACGTTGAGATGTTCCCATTCGTCCGGTTTTGCAAGATGGGCAATGTCGGCTTTGATCCCGGCGGAAATCTTGCCAATCGCTGCCAGCACAGCTTCCGCATCGCCGGTCAGTCTCACCAGCTTGGCGCGGCGGTCATCGGGATCGGCAATGCGCTCGATCAGTCCGCGCTGCTCCAGCCGGTCGAGATATGACGACAGTGTCATCGCCTCGACGCCCATCCGTTCTGCAATCACAGTCTGGCGCGCCAGGCTGGCGCGCGCCACGTGCGTCAAGGTGCGGGCTTCACCTGGCGTCAGGCCGATGCCGGCGTCCGCAATGCGCCTGTCCATTTCGGCACGCAACAGGCGCGCCACATCGGTCACGACAAAGCCAAACGCGTCAGGATTAAATTGATAGGGCATGATCAAATTTACTAAGTCAGTCTTATTATCAGTGTTCCATACCGATATTGGTGCAACAGGTCAATCGGTTGCGCTACACCGCGCAGCACTTGCCCCTTGCGGCCT
Source organism: Mesorhizobium sp. (assembly GCA_036742015.1). Lineage (GTDB taxonomy): Bacteria > Pseudomonadota > Alphaproteobacteria > Rhizobiales > Rhizobiaceae > Mesorhizobium_A. The sequence continues at coordinate 63,142 of DAINRF010000019.1, forward strand.
GCGGGCCTACATGCCGGGCCACGCAGCAGGAGATTTCTCATGACATTGAAGCAGGACGTCGACCTTTCGGCTCACCCGCTCACCCATTGGACCGGCCCGCTCGGCCTGCCAAATTTTTCAACGTTGCAGGACAGCGATTTCGAGCGCGTCTTTGACGTGGCGCTTGCCGACCACAACCGCGAGATCGCCGCGATTGCCGGCAATCCTGATGCCGCGACCATCGACAACACGATTGTTGCGCTGGAACTGGCTGGCGATGCGCTTGGCCGTGTCTCGGCTATCTTCTGGGGCCGCGCCGGCGCCCACACCAATGACACGATCCAGGGGCTGGAGCGCGACATCGCGCCCAAAATGTCGAAGCATTTTTCGGCGATCTACATGAATGACAAATTGTTCGCCCGGATTGACGATCTCTACAATCGCCGGGCAGAGCTGGGCCTTGACGCCGAGACGCTGGAAGTACTCGACAAGACGCATCGCGGCTTTGTCCGCTCTGGCGCAAAGCTCGGTGCGACGGACAAGGAGCGCCTGTCAGCCATCGGGCAGGAACTCGCCGGGCTTGGCGCGCGATTCGGCCAGAATGTGCTTGCGGACGAAAAGGACTGGGTGATGATCCTGTCCGAAGAAGACGTCGCAGGCCTGCCCGATTTCCTGCTGTCGGCGATGGCGGCTGCCGCCAAGGCGCAAGGCGAAGACGGCAAATATGCCGTCACACTGTCGCGCTCGATCTACGAGCCGTTCACCTCGCTGTCGCCGCGCCGCGACCTGCGCGAAAAGGCGTTCCGCGCCTTTGCCAATCGCGGCCAGAACGGCGGCGAGACCGACAATACCGAAGTGGTGCGGCGCACCCTCGAACTGCGGGCCGAAAAGGCGAAACTGCTCGGCTATGACAGTTTTGCCGATTTCAAGCTCGACAACACGATGGCCAAGACGCCCGCCGCCGTCATGAACCTGCTCGATCCCGTCTGGGACAAGGCGCGCGAAAAGGCCGCCGCCGACGAGAAGGAACTGGCGCGTATCGCATCGAAAGAAGGCCAGAACGACCCGATCGCGCCCTGGGACTGGCGCTACTACGCCGAAAAGCTGCGCGCCGAACGCTATGCGTTCGACGAGGCGGAGCTAAAACCCTACCTGCAGCTCGAACGCGTCATCGATGCCTGCTTTGACGTGGCGCGGCGGCTGTTTGGCATCACCCTGATCGAGCGGCCCGACGTCGAGACCTGGCATCCAGACGTGCGCGTGTTTGAGGTGCGCGACCGTTCCGACAACCAGATCGCGACCTTCCTGGCCGACTATTTTGCGAGGCCGAGCAAGCGCTCCGGTGCGTGGATGAGCGGCCTGCAGTCCGGCTATTCGCTCGGCAAGGGCTCAATGCCGGTCATCTACAATGTGATGAATTTTGCAAAACCGTCCGGTGATGCGCCGGCGCTTTTGTCGCTGGATGAAGCCCGCACCCTGTTCCACGAGTTTGGCCATGCGCTGCACGGCATGCTCACCCAGGTGCGCTGGCCGTCGATCTCCGGCACCTCGGTCAGCCGCGACTTTGTCGAACTGCCGTCGCAGCTTTACGAGCACTGGCTCACCACGCCACAGATCCTGTCGACGCATGCGCTGCATTACCAGACCGGCGAGGCCATGCCGCAGGCGTTGATCGACAAGATGGAGGCTGCGCGCAATTTCAATGCGGGTTTCGCCACCATCGAGTTCACCTCGTCGGCGCTGGTCGACATGGCCTACCACGCTCGCGGAGACGCGCCTGCCGATCCGCTTGCCTTCGAGGCCGAGACGCTGAAGAAACTCGAAATGCCGGCTGCCATCGTCATGCGCCACCGCACGCCGCATTTCCAGCATGTCTTTGCTGGAGACGGCTATTCGGCGGGCTACTATTCCTACATGTGGTCCGAAGTGCTCGACGCCGATGCGTTTGCCGCCTTCGAGGAAACCGGCGACGTGTTCAACCCGGCGCTGGCCGCCAAACTGAAGACCCACATCTACGCCGCCGGTGGCTCGGCTGATCCCGAAGAGCTCTACAAGGCGTTCCGCGGAAAAATGCCGACTGCCGACGCGATGATGGAAAAACGCGGGCTGGTGTAGGCAGCGAATGGCGCGGCGCGCCCCTCCCCCTTGCGGGGAGGGTGGCGAGCGCAGCGAACCGGGAGGGGTAACCTCAGCAGTGCTCGACGCCCCCTCCACCATGCTTTGCATGGTCCCCCTCCCCCGTAAACAGGGGAGGATCCAGGTCGCGCTAGCGTCGCCGCCTATCCTCCCCTGCAAAGCGGGG
>DAINRF010000020.1:0-65186 GCA_036742015.1 Mesorhizobium sp.
ACCTTGGCCCAAATCCCCTCCGGCAGAACGATTCCATTTGGACCTGAAAGGGTCTTAGAACCTCGTGCCGGGGCTGTGCGGTTCTTTTTCGGACAGATCGTCTTGCGGCCTCTCCAGCCCCCTTCCCTTTCGCTATGGCACGCAGCTATAATTGCGCAACAGCAACAAATCTGGTGATTGATGCCTCCTGCAAAAAAGGAAGTCCGCCCGTCAGGCCGTGGCGGTTCCAAACGCGTACCCGAATTCGTCAAACGCAACCGCGGCGTCAGAAACTGGAAAGAAGCCGCCGCCTGGCTTGAATGGCGCGGCATCGAAGACATTGAGTGCACGACGCCAGATCAGGCCGGCGTGGCGCGCGGCAAGATGATGCCGTCAAAGAAGTTTACCTCGAACACATCGCTGGCGCTGCCGTCGGCCCCGTTCATGATGACGATCTCGGGCGACTATCCCGAAGACGGCAACGGGTTCGAATATCCGGAAGACGACGGCGACCTGAAGCTGATGCCGGACCTGTCGACGCTGGCGCCGGTTCCGTGGGAGACAGATCCGACCGCGCAGGTCATTTGTGATCTCGTTCACCAGGACGGACGAATGGTGGAATTCACCCCGCGCAACGTGCTTCGCCGGGTGGTCGAGCAATACCACAAGCTGGGTTTGAAGCCGGTGGTGGCGCCGGAGATCGAATTCTATCTGGTGTCGAAGAATATCGACCCGGACTATCCGCTGACACCGCCAGTTGGCCGCTCCGGGCGTCCGATCGCGGGCGGGTCGGGCTACTCGATCGCAGGCGTCAACGAATATGACGAACTGATCGACGACATCTATCATTTTTCCGAGGCGCAGGGTCTCGAGATTGATACGCTGATCCATGAAGAAGGTGCGGGCCAGCTTGAGATCAACCTGCGGCATGGCGACCCGGTGGAGCTTGCCGACCAGGTGTTCATGTTCAAGCGCACGCTGCGCGAAGCGGCGCTCAAGCACGGCATCTACGCCACGTTCATGGCAAAGCCGATCCAGGGCCAGCCAGGTTCTGCGATGCATATCCACCAGTCAATTGTTGACCGCAAGACTGGCCAGAACCACTTTACCGCGGCTGACGGCAGCGAAACCGACGCGTTCGGCTACTTCATCGGTGGCATGCAAAAGCACGTTCCGTCGGCGCTGGTGATGTTTGCGCCTTATGTGAACTCCTACCGCCGGCTGACGCAGGCAGCTTCCGCGCCGGTCAATACCAAGTGGGGCTATGACAACCGCACGACGGCGTTCCGCGTGCCGCGGTCGGACCCGGCTGGACGGCGCGTTGAAAACCGCATCCCGTCGTCTGACGCGAACCCCTATCTTGCGCTTGCCGCGTCGCTCGCGTGCGGCCTGCTCGGCATGAAGAACAAGATCCCGCCCGACGCACCTGTCGGCACGACCGCCAACGAGGATGAGATCGACCTGCCGCGCGGCCTGCTGGAAGCGGTTGAGCTGTTCGAGAACGACGTCGAGCTGCGCGCCATGCTGGGTGATACGTTCGTTGCAACTTACGCGGCGATCAAGAAGGCCGAGTTCGAGACCTATATGGAAGTGATCAGCCCGTGGGAACGGCAGTTCCTGTTGCTGAATGTGTGATGCGTTGAGGGCAGTAGGGCAGTAGGGCAGTAGGGCAGTAGGGCAGTAGGGAAAAGATGACGGACGAGATTCGCTCGTTCAAGGACCTGAAAGTCTGGCAACAGGCGGTTGATCTGGCTGTCCAGATTTATGCGGTCACGCAAACCTGGCCCAAAGAGGAACTCTACGGTCTGACATCGCAGGCCCGACGTGCTGCGACATCAGTCGCGGCAAATATCGCTGAAGGCTATGGGCGCGAAAATCGGGGCTCATACCAACAGTTCCTGCGAATTGCCCAAGGCTCGCTGAAAGAGCTTGAGACACATCTGATCGTGGCGCAACGGATTCACATTGCGACCGAGGCCCAAATGTCGGAACTGAACCATAGGATCGAAAGTGTCGGCATTCTGCTGCGCTCGTTGATCCGAAAACTGGCCGAGAAGTAGCTACCCCTACTGCCCCTACTGCCCCTACTGCCCCTACTGCCCCTACTGCCCCTACTGCCCCTACTGCCCTACTGCCCTACTGCCCTATTCCCGAGTTCTCCGCCCATGACCTACACCTCTCCCATCTCCCCCGGCTACTCCTGGTATGAAGCAACTGTCGGAGAGCGGCCTGAATATCCGGCGCTTGACGGCGACCGGACAACCGACGTCGTTATTGTCGGTGGCGGCTTCACCGGCCTGTCGGCGGCAGTCAATCTCGCCAAGGCGGGCACCAACGTCATCTTGATCGACCAGAACCGGTTTGGCGACGGCGCGTCAGGCCGCAATGGCGGTCAGCTTGGCACCGGCCAGCGCGCCGGGCCCGAAGAGATGGAAAAGGAATACGGCTTCGAGCGGGCCAAGGCGCTGTTCGATCTTGCCGAGGAGGCAAAATCAGGCCTGCTCGAATTTGCTGCGGCCAACAATATCGAGATCGACTTCTGTCCGGGCCACCTGAACGTCACCCACAAGGAACGCGAACTACCGGACTTCATCGAATATGCCGAGGCGGCGGCACGGTTCGGTTATGACAAGATCAGGGTGATGGACCGGGCCGAGACGCAGGCGCGCGTCGGTTCCGAGTTCTATGTCGGCGGCTCATATGACGAGGGCACCGGCCATATTCACCCGCTGAAGCTGTTGATCGGCACAGCGCGGGCGGCCGCAAACGCAGGCGCCCAGCTGTTTGAAAACACGCCATCAACCGGCATCACATCGTCTGGCGGCAAGGTGCGGGTGGCGACCAAGCGCGGCACAATCACCGCCGACAAATGTCTGATCGCTGTCAACGCCTATGGCGGCAATCTCGAACCGGTCTCGGCCTCCCATGTGATGCCGATCGGATCTTTCATCGGAGCAACCGTGCCGCTGGGCAACGACAGCCCGGTGATCCCTGGCGGCGAGTCGGTTTCGGACTCGCGGTTTGTGGTGCGCTATTTCCGCCGGGTGAAGACCGGTGAACTGTTGTTTGGCGGCCGCGAAGTTTACAACATCTCCGATCCGTCAGACATTCCAGACGCGATCCGGCGTCAGATCGCTGAAATCTACCCGGCGCTTGGCAATGTCGAGATCACCCAATCGTGGGGCGGCTACGTGGGCATTACCATGCCGCGCAAGCCGTTTGTGCGTGAAGTCATGCCGAACGTGATCTCGGCCGGCGGCTATTCCGGTCACGGTGTGATGCTCTCGAACTTTGTCGGCAAGCTGTACGCCGAGACTGTGGCGGGCAATCGCGACCGGCTGAAACTGTTTGAAGAGCTGAAGATACCGCCCTTCCCCGGCGGCCGCCGTTTTCGCACGCCGCTACTGTTCCTGGCGCTGTCGTGGTACGCGATGCGCGACCGGCTATAGGTCGATTCCGAAATTCGCCATGATTGGGCGAGAAGCCTTGCGGCCTCGCCGCCGGAGTGAACCATGTCGCCCGACCTGATGCGCCGCCTGCTGATTGCCGCCTCCATGCTGCTGCCCTTCGCCATCGCCGGGTGTCAGACAACGGCAATGCTGTCGATTCCCGGCGAAGCTCGGTCTGAAAGCGCTGATGACATCCTGCGCCGGCTACGCGAAGACGAAGGGCTGCCAGCGCTTGCCGCCGACGCGACGCTGGAAAAGGCTGCGAGCGAACAGGCGCGGCTGATGGCGGCGCGGCAGAAGATGCAGCACACAACAGGCCGCGGCGACGATTTTGTCAGCCGGGTGCGGCGCAACGGCGTCGAGGGCGCGGCCGCTGAAAACATCGCACGCGGCAATTTCGACATGGAACGGCTGTTTCTCGCCTGGATGAACTCGCGCGGCCACCGGCGTAACATGCTGGACGAGCGGTTCACGCGTTTCGGGCTGGCGTCGGCACAGGCCAAGAGCGGCGAACGCTACTGGGCGCTGGTGCTGGCAAAGTAGCAGCCGCGGGTTCGATCATCGAACCCTTGCAGGGTTTCCCATCACCCGGGCGCCGGCCGGCACATCGCGCGTGACAACCGACCCGGCTGCGATGATGGCTCCCTTGCCGATGGTCACGCCACCAAGGAGGATCGCGCTTCCGCCAATCCAGACATCGTCGCCAATCACAACCGGCTTTGCCCGCTCCATGCCTGCATTGCGCAATTGCGGGTCCGGATGGTGCTCAACGGTGTAGATGTGAACCGACGGGCCAAGCATGACATGCGAGCCGAAGGTGACGCGCCCCTGATCGAGGATCACGCAGCCGACATTCATGAAGACATGGTCGCCGAGCAAGATGTTGCCGCCATAGACGCAATGGAACGCATGTTCGATCCGGCAGTTTTTGCCCACGCGGCCAAGCAGTAGTCTCAGCTCGGGGGCGATGTCGCCCCTCGCATCCGGCGCAAGCGTATTGTGCTCGTGCAACGCGCCCTGCGCGCGACGGCGCATGTCATTCAGTTCCGGGTGGTCGAACGAATACCAGTCGCCCGAAGACATCTGTTCAAGCCAAGCTTTGCTCAAATTCGCCCCCAGCAACAGGACAGCCCCGCGCGTCCTACATCTTGCGGACGATGACACTCCCCGCGGAATAGCCCGCGCCGAACGAGCAGATGACACCAAGGCTGCCTGCTGGCAAATCGTCAGAATATTGCGAGAAGGCGATCACCGACCCGGCTGACGAGGTGTTGGCAAACTCCTGCAAGACGTTCGGCTGTTCCTCACGCGTCGGCTCACGGCCAAGCACCTTTGCGCCGATAAAGTCGTTCATGCCCTTGTTGGCCTGATGCAGCCACATGCGCTTGAGATCAGACGGCTTCAGCCCTTCGTCGGCGAGGTGGCTGGTCATCAGTTCGGCAACCATCGGTACCACCTGTTTGAAGACTTTTCGGCCCTCCTGCATGAACTGCATGTCGCGGCGCTCGCCCATCTGGTCGTGGGTGCGGCGCAGGAAGCCGTTATTGTTGCGGATATTGTTGGAGAACTTGGTCAAGAGCCGGGTCGACAGGACCTCCCAGACGCCTTCGGCGTCGCCGTCGATGCGTTCCATCAGCACAGCGGTGCAAACATCGCCAAAGATGAAATGACAGTCGCGGTCGCGCCATTCCTGATGGCCAGAGGTGATTTCGGGGTTGACGATCAAGATCGCGCGCACCGAACCAGCGCGGATCATGTCGGCGGCGGCTTGCATGGCGAAGGTGGCCGACGAACAGGCGACATTCATGTCGAAGCCAAAACCCTTGATGCCGAGCGCCTGCTGGATCTCGACCGCGACTGCCGGATAGGCGCGCTCATGGTTAGAGGCGGCGCAGATGACCGCATCGACATCAGCCGCCGTGCGGCCTGCCTGCGCCAAAGCCTTCTTTGCCGCATCAACAGCAATCTCGGCCATGATCGACAGTTCGTCGTCGGCGCGCGGGCGCAGCCTCGGCATCATCCGGTCAGGGTCCAGAATGCCGGCCTTGTCCATTACGTGGCGGCGCTCGATACCAGACGCCTTGACGATGAATTCTTCGCTCGACATCGGAAGTTCGGCTGCTTCGCCAGCCGCAATCGTATCGGCATTGGCTTCGTTCTGCCGCCGGGCATATTCATTATAGGAGGCAACAAGTTCGGCATTGGTGACGATTTCATCGGGAATGAAAATGCCCGTCCCCGTAATCGCAACTCTGTTCATGTCCGGCGATCTCCACCCTTATACAGCCAGCATATCTGCCGTTGCTGTGCCAACGCCATAGCACGCTGGAACCGATCCACAATCCAGCTATTATCTTTTGAAGATGGTGGAGGAAGTAATGTCGGGAAATTCATCTGGATCGGTCGTCTACCGGATTGTAGAACATGATGGCGGCTGGGCCTACAAGGTCGGCAGCGTCTTCTCCGAGACATTTCGCAGCCACGCCAGCGCCAAGGCCGCCGCTGAGAGAGCGGCGCGCGAGCAGCGGATTTCAGGCGAGACGACAGATATCGAGTTCGAGGACGCATCCGGCCGCTGGCATCTTGAACATTCAGACGGCAGCGACAGGCCCGAGACGCGCGTGGTCGACGAGAACTGATTGCGGCAGACGGCGGTCAGATACAGCGGCCGCCGTCGACCTCCAGCGCAACGCCGGTAATGAAAGCCGCCTCGTCCGACGCCAGATAGAGTGCGGCATTGGCGATATCGAGCGGCGTGGACAACCGCCCCAGCGGAATACTGCTGCGAAATTGCGCACGCTTTTCCGGCGTATCCTCGCCCATGAATGTGGCAAGCATGCCGGTTTCGCCGGCGACCGGGCAAAGACAATTGACCCGGACGTTCATTGGCGCAAGCTCGACCGCCATCGACTTGGTGGCGGTTATGACCCAGCCTTTTGAAGCGTTGTACCAGGTCAGGCCCGGGCGCGGGCGAAGGCCTGCGGTCGACGCCGTGTTGATGATGACGCCCGCCCCCTGCTTCTCCATCAGCGGCACGACGGCCTGCGCCGAATAGTAGATCGCCTTCATGTTGACTGCGGTGATGAGGTCGAAGGTTTCGTCGTCAATGCCGAGCATCGAACCGTTGCGGTGCGAGAAACCGGCATTGTTGACCATGATGTCGACGCGGCCAAATGCGCTGGTCGCCGCCTGAACCATTGCGTCAATCTCGGAGCGCATCGACACATCGGTCTGGGTCCAGATCGCCGCCTGGCCGATCTCGGACGCGACGCGTTCTGCGCCCTTGTCGTTCATGTCGGCGACAACGACTTTTGCGCCTTCCTGCGCAAAACGTTTCGCCATGCCCTCACCGAAGCCGGACGCCGCGCCGGTGATGATGGCAACCTTGTTTTTCAGACGCATGAGATTTCCTGCTACTGGTGATTGAAGACGATGGTCTTGGTGGCGCTCATGTCATACAGCGCCTCAAAACCCTTTTCGCGGCCGTGGCCGGATTTCTTGAAGCCGCCAAACGGCAGCTCGATGCCACCGCCTGCGCCATAGCCGTTGACGAAGACCTGACCAGCGCGCACACGCTTGGCGACCCTGTGCTGGCGGCCGCCGTCGCGGGTCCAAACACCTGCGACGAGGCCGAACTCGGTGCTGTTGGCCAGCCGGATCGCCTCCTCCTCGCCCTCGAACGGGAACAGTGTCAGGACCGGGCCAAAAACCTCTTCCTGCGCAATCACGGCGTCCGGGTCGACCGAGCCGAACAGGACCGGAGCCTGATACCAGCCGCCCGCGGGAGCGTCCGGCGAGACCGATCCGCGCGCCAGCACTTTTGCGCCCGCCGCTTCGGCTGCGGCAATCATGCCGGCGACCTTCTCTTGCTGGCGCGGATTGATCAGAGGACCGAGATCAAGATCAGCGTCATGCGGACCGGCGACGAGCTTTGAGAACCGTTCGGCAAGACCGCGGGCAACCTGCTCGTAGACAGGCTTTTCGATCAACACACGGCTGCCGGCTGAACAGGTCTGGCCGCCATTCTGGATGATGGCGTTGACCAGCACCGGCAGTGCTGCCTCGATGTCGGCATCGGCAAAAACGATCTGGGGCGACTTGCCGCCAAGCTCCATGGTGACGCCGCGATTGTTGACGGCAGCCGCCTGCTGGATCGCTGTGCCGGTGCCGGTGGAGCCGGTGAAGGTGACATAGTCGACGCCCGGATGCGCCGACAACGCAGCGCCCGCCGTGCGGCCATAGCCGGTGATGACGTTGAACACACCGGGCGGAATGCCAGCCTCGAGCGCCAGTTCGGCAATACGGATTGTTGTCAGCGAGGCGTCTTCGGCTGGCTTGACCACCAGCGTATTTCCCATCGCCAGCGCCGCGCCGACAACGCGCGCGCAAATCTGCATCGGATAGTTCCAGGGAATGATGCCGGCGACGACGCCATGCGGCTCGCGCAAGGTCAGCGCTGTGTAGCCCGGAAGGAATGGGATCGTGTCGCCGTGGATCTTGTCTCCCGCGCCACCGTAAAATTCATAGTAGCGCATGGTGGCGGTCACGTCAGCCTTGCCTTGCCGTACCGGCTTGCCGGTGTCGCGCGATTCGAGCGCAGCAAGCTCGTCGCCATGCTTTTCGACCAGTTGATGGAGCCGCGTCATGCAGCGGCCGCGCTCGACCGCCGGCATGCGCGACCACGGGCCTTCGTCAAACGCCTTCCGCGCTGACGCCACCGCGCGGTCGACATCGGCCTGCCCTGCCGACGGAACCGACGCAAACACCTTGCCGTCCGATGGCGAGGCGACATCGATCCGCTCGCCTGACAAAGCATCGACGGACTTGCCGTCGATGACCTGCATGAAGGCGACCCCTTCGGCAACGGTGCGAGACAGGTGCTGGCCCATGATTTCTCCCGGCGTGTCTTTGCGCTTCTCAATCGCCGCGCAATATGCTGCCCTGTGACACTTGCGGCGAGACCTTGAACCACAATCGCCGTGACACAGCATGTGTCAAGCTGTAGCAGCCAGATGAACCAGCCTTGGCATATTAAATCGATTAGATTAAATGACAGAAATAACCTGTTGGACCACGCATGACCAGCCAGATCATTCCCGTTGAACCATTCGACTTTATCGCCTTTGGCGGCACCGGCGACCTTGCCGAGCGTAAGCTGCTGCCTGCGCTCTATCAGAGGCAGCGCGCCGGGCAGTTCACCGAACCGACGCGGATCATCGGGTCATCGCGCACAAAAATGTCGAACAAGGAATATCGCGAGTTTGCCCGCAAGGCGATCACCGACCACGTGAAGCCGGCCGAGATCGAGGAGGCGCAGCTCGAGTCCTTCCTCGAACGGCTCAGCTATGTGCCAGCAGATGCAAAATCCGGCGACGGCTTTGCCGCGCTGAAGAAGGCGATCGGCGACAGCAAGCGCATCCGTGTCTTCTACATGGCGGTGGCGCCGGCGCTGTTTGGCGACATCGCCAGAAATATCCGCGAAAACGGCTTGTTGACCGATAATTCGCGCATCGTTGTCGAAAAGCCGATCGGCCGCGACCTGACGTCGGCGCAAGTGTTGAACGACCAGATCGGCGAAGTGTTCGGCGAAGAGCAGATCTTCCGCATCGACCACTATCTCGGCAAGGAGACCGTGCAGAACCTGATGGCGCTGCGGTTCGCCAATGCGCTGTATGAGCCACTGTGGAACTCGGCCCATATCGACCATGTGCAGATCACGGTGGCCGAGACGGTCGGCCTCGAAGACCGCATCACCTATTACAACACCGCTGGCGCGCTGCGCGACATGGTGCAGAACCACATCCTGCAACTGCTCTGCCTTGTGGCGATGGAGCCGCCGGCAACAATGGATGCTGACGCTGTTCGCGATGAAAAGCTGAAAGTGCTGCGCGCGATGAAGCGGATCAACGGCAATGAAGCGGCGAAAGAAACGGTGCGCGGGCAGTATCGCGCCGGCGCTTCTTCCGGCGGGCCGGTCAAGAGTTATCAGGAAGAGCTTGGGGGACCGTCTGGCACCGAGACCTTTGTCGCGATCAAGGCGGAGATCGCCAACTGGCGCTGGGCGGGCGTGCCGTTCTATCTGCGAACCGGCAAGCGGCTGGCGTCGCGGGTGTCAGAGATTGTCATCGAATTCAAACCAATCCCGCATTCGATTTTTGGCGACGGCGCAGGCCGCATCCAGGCCAACCAGCTGGTGATCCGGTTGCAGCCGGGCGAAGGCGTCAAGCAATGGATCATGATCAAGGATCCCGGCCCTGGCGGAATGCGCCTGAAGCAGATCGCGCTCGACATGAGCTTTGCCGAATCCTTCACCGAGCGGAACCCGGACGCCTATGAGCGGCTTGTGATGGATGTCGTGCGCGGCAACCAGACGCTGTTCATGCGCCGCGACGAAGTGGAGGCGGCATGGAAATGGATCGACCCTATCCAGAACGCGTGGGCCGAGAACCATCAGGACACACAAGGCTATACCGCCGGAACCTGGGGACCATCGGCCTCGGTGGCGCTGATCGAGCGCGACGGACGCACCTGGCACGAAAGCGATTGAGGACAAGGCGCGTATGGTGAGCCAGCTCCACACATTCCCCACGCGCGCTGAACTTGCCACTGTGCTGGCGGGCGAGATTGCCAACCGGCTCAGCAATGCCATCGACGCTGGCGGGTCTGCCACGCTTGCGGTATCTGGCGGCACGACGCCCGCTGCGATGTTGCGGCACTTGTCGAAAGCGGCTGTCGACTGGAGCAAGGTGACGGTGACGCTGGTCGACGAACGGTTCGTGCCAATGGATTCGGACCGCTCCAACGCAAGACTGGTGCGCGAAACCCTGCTGGAGGGCGCGGCCAACGCGGCAAAATTCCTGCCGCTCTATTCGTCTGCCCCGTCGGCGGAAGAGGCTGCGAGCGCGGCGAACAACATGGTGGCGGGGCTCTCCGTGCCACTCGATGTGGTTGTGCTCGGCATGGGGGCTGATGGCCATACTGCGTCGTTCTTTCCCGATGCGGCAGAGCTTGACCAACTGCTTGACCCCAAGACGCACCGATACGTAGCGGCAGTGAATGCGAAAAGCGCCGGCGAGGCGCGGCTCACCCTGACGCTGCCGCCCATTGCATCGGCGCGGTTTGTGGCGCTGCATATCGAGGGCGACACAAAAAGGGCGACGCTCGACAAGGCGCTGGCCGAAGGCTCTCCATTGCCGATCAGGCGCGTGATCGACGCGGCTGCGACGCCGGTGGAGATTTTCTGGGCTGCGTGAGGCTGTTGTCATCATGCGCCAATATTATTCCAGCCCCATGTTGAGGGGACAAAATTCGCTTCTGATTGCGAGGACCGGGCCATGACCGTACGCAAAGATATTGCCGCTATCACCAAACGCATCCGCGAACGCTCGCGCGCCGGACGCGAAGCCTATCTCGACCGCGTCGATGCAGCGGCAGGCAAACGCGCCAATCGTGCGGTGCTTGGCTGTGGCAACCTCGCGCACGGATTTGCGGTCTGCTCGCCTTCTGAAAAGGTTGCGCTCGGCGGCGACGCCGTGCCGAACCTCGGCATCATCACCGCCTATAACGACATGCTGTCGGCGCATCAGCCGTTCGAGACCTTTCCGCAACTGATCAAGCAGGCCGCGCGTGAGGCGGGCGGAATTGCGCAAGTCGCGGGCGGTGTGCCGGCAATGTGCGACGGCGTCACGCAGGGACAGCCCGGCATGGAACTGTCGCTGTTTTCGCGCGATGTGATCGCGATGTCAGCCGCGATCGGCCTGTCGCACAATATGTTCGACGCTGCAGTCTATCTTGGCGTATGCGACAAGATCGTGCCGGGCCTGACGATTGCCGCTCTGACCTTCGGCCATCTGCCGGCGGTATTCATTCCGGCAGGGCCTATGCCCAGCGGCATGCCCAACGACGAGAAGGCAAAGACCCGCCAGCTCTATGCCGAGGGCAAGATCGGCCGGCAGGAACTGCTGGAATGCGAATCGAAAAGCTATCATGGTCCTGGGACCTGCACGTTCTACGGCACCGCCAATTCAAACCAGATGCTGATGGAGATCATGGGTCTGCACACGCCGGGCTCCTCCTTCGTCAATCCGAACACACCGCTGCGCGACGCGCTGACGCGTGAGGCCGCAAAGCGGGCGATTGCGATCACCCAGTTGGGCAATGCCTACACACCCGCCGGGCGGATGATAGACGAACGCTCAATCGTCAACGGGGTGGTGGGGCTGCACGCCACGGGCGGATCGACCAACCACACGATTCACCTGATCGCGATGGCGCATGCAGCCGGGATTGCGCTGACCTGGCAGGACATCTCCGACCTGTCCGACATCGTGCCGCTGCTGGCGCGGGTCTATCCAAACGGGCTGGCCGATGTGAACCATTTTGCGGCTGCCGGCGGCATGGGTTACCTGATCCGCGAATTGCTGGCGGCTGGCTTCTTGCATGACGACGTTCAGACGGTGTGGGGCGAAGGGCTTGATGCCTATGCAATCGAAGCGAAGCTCGGACCGGACGGGACCGTCAAACGCGAGCCCGCACCCGAGCTGCCGGGCGACGCCAAGGTGCTGGCGACAGCGGCGAAACCGTTCCAGCCAACAGGCGGGCTGAAGGTGCTGACCGGCAATCTGGGCAATGCGATCATCAAGACGTCGGCGCTCAAGCCGGAACGGCGGTTGGTTGAAGCGCCGGCTCTGGTGTTCGACAGCCAGGACGAATTGAACGCCGCGTTCAAGGCAGGCGAGCTGGAGCGCGATTTTGTTGCAGTGTTGCGCTTCCAGGGACCGAAGGCCAATGGCATGCCCGAGCTGCACAAACTAACGACGATCCTGGGCGTGTTGCAGGACCGCGGGTTCAAGGTGGCGCTGGTGACGGACGGACGCATGTCGGGTGCGTCGGGCAAAGTGCCGAGCGCGATCCATGTGACCCCGGAAGTGCTGGATGGCGGACCGCTCGGCAAGGTGCGCGAAGGCGATCTGATCCGCCTCGACGGAGAAGCGGGAACGCTGGAAGTGTTTGTGCCTGAGGCCGAGCTGGCCGCAAGGCCGCAGGCGGCTGCGGACCTGTCTGGCAATGAGTCCGGCATGGGCCGCGAACTGTTCGCGGCCTTCCGCGCGATAGCGGGGCGGGCGGACACGGGTGGAAGCGTGTTCGCCCGCTGACGCTTATTACTGGGCGGCGACGATCTTGCCGTCTTCCCACTTGTAGAGCGAGAAGCTCGGCGAGGTGAGATCGCCGGTCTCGCCATAGGTCAGATCGCCAATGGCGGTCTTGATCGGCGTGCCGTCCTTGACGGCGGCTGCGACTGCAGCTGCATCATCGGCATTGCCGGCCTTTTCGATGCCAGCCTTCAAAACCTCAACCGCAGCATAGGCGTTGAGCGTAAAGGCCTCTGCCGGGATGTTCTTTGCCTGAAGGGCTGCAATGGCGGCAGCCGAATTCGGGCTCATGGTTGCGTCCGACGCATTGGTGAACAGAGTGCCCGCCGAAGCGTCGTTGCCGATCGCCCAATATTCGGTGTTGGACAGGCCTTCGCCGCCGATGATCTGCAGCGTAACGCCGGCGTCCTTCAACTGACGCGCCAGCAGACCAGCCTCAGGATGGTAACCGCCGTAGTAGAGCACTTCAGCGCCGGCTTCCTTGAGACGGGTAACGACAGCTGCGTAGTCCTTTTCGCCAGGATTGATCGACAGGTCGACGGTTTCAGCGACGCCGCCAGCCTTGATGGCGTTGCGGAAAGCATCCGCCAAGCCTTTGCCGTATGCACCCTTGTCGTCGATGACGGCGATCTTCTTGTCTTTCAGATTGGCCACGACATAGGCGGCGGCAACGTCAGCCTGCTGGTCATCACGGCCGCAGGTGCGCAGCACGTTGGTCAGGCCACGGTTGGTGAGATCCGGCGCGGTAGCGGTCGGGGTCACCATCAGCAAGCCGTTTTCGGCAAACACGTCAGACGCCGGAATGGCGACGCCTGAGGTAACCGGACCGACTGCAAACTTGACGCCTTCGCCGATCAGGCCGTTGGCCGCGGACACGCCCTGGGTCGGGTCGCCGGCGTCATCGGCGAGTTTCAGAACCACCTGCTGGCCCAGAATGCCGCCAGCCTTGTTGATTTCGGCGACGGCTGTTTCGGCGCCGTTCTTGACCTGCTCGCCATAGGCGGCGACCGGGCCGGTAAGCGGGGCGACGAGGCCGATAGTGATGTCAGCACGCGCAATCGACATCATGGCGAGCGTTGCGCCAACCGACAGCGTCAGCAATGTCTTGAGTTTCATCTCTTTTCTCCCGTCGTTTCAGATAAGAGATTAGCTAGTGCAGAAGCTGCGCTTGTCCTCGGTGCTGTTAAGAAGATTCGATTGAACCAGCACATAATATTGCGCCAGCCGATACGCCTGTTGAAATAAAGCTGCGTCACGGGACGGTAACTTCTGTCCGCTCACCTGCCTTGACCGCAAAGGCGGTTTCGCTTTGCGGCTTGTCGGCGGCAAATCGCGTAACGACCACGTAGTCGCCCGCCTTGAGCGTGGTCTGCATCTCCTCGCCAAAACCGTAGCTGACCTGATTGCGTTCGCCCTGCAGATTTTTCTTGGCCTCGAAGACACGAAACTCTTCGCCGCCTGGCGCGCTGATTGCAACAACGCCTGCATCAAGCGTGACTGTTACGTCGGTGCGTTGGGCAACCTTAACGCTGAACGGCTGCTCGACAGAGGCCGCCTGCATTTCCGCGAGCGCCACATAGTCGCCGGCGGGCAGATCGTATTGGACAGCGGGGCCGAAACCATAACTCACCTGTTCGCGCGAACCATCCATATTCCTGGCGGCCTTGAAGATCTTCCAAGACAGATCCTCCGAATCGACCTTTTCGCCGCCGGGCGTGTAGTAGGCGTCAGTCACTGCCTTGCCGACGCCAACGATGATGTCCTTCGTGATCGTTTGTCCTGCAGCAACCTGAAATGTCTCGACGACCTCGGCAGCGCCGAGCTTGACGGTGACGACGGTTTCGCCCGCCGGGACAACCAGAGTGACCACGCCGTAATTGGCGGATGACGCGCCCTCGCCCGGATGGTCGATGATGAGTTGAGCATTGCCGTCGGGCTCTGCGCCGGGCGACGGCAGCGCGCGCAGGACGAGCACGCCTGCGTTGAGATCGAGCGTCGGGGACGCGGCCTTGCTTGCTTCGATCTCCAAGGGCTGTTCGACGGAGGCCGCGCCGCTATTGGCAGTGACGATGTATTTGCCGGGTTCGAGATTTTCCTTAGAGTCTTGATAGACGCCGAATACCCGGTCGGCCTTGCCGCCGGAGGTGTCCGTCTTGAAGACTTCAAAATAGACATCCATTGGCGGCGGCTGATTGCCGGACGCCGAGAGAACCGCCTTTGGAAGAAAATTGAACTCGACCTTGGCTTCAGGTTCGGGCGCTGGCGGCGGCGCTGGCGCAACAGCGACCGTTTGCTTCAATGCATCTTCGAGCGCCTGACGGTCGCCCGCCTTGATGTATTTGCCGCCGGTGTTTTCGGCCAGACAGGCGACCTGCCTGCCCTCTTCGTCACTGAGGCCGAAGCCGACGACATGGGCGGTGAAATCGACGCCCGATTGTTCAAGCTCTTTTCCCAGCGCGCAAGGGTCGGCGTTGCAGGTCTCGATGCCGTCGGTGATAAGCACGACGGTAGCCTTTTCTTCGGTGGACCGCAGCGCCTCTGCGGCCTGGCGCACGGCTTCGGACAGCGGCGTCTTGCCCAAAAATTTCATCTTGTCGGTGGCCGCAGAAATGGCGGCGGCTGTGCCTAGAGCCGGGGGAACCACCAGCTCGATGTCGGAACACGCGCCCTTCTGGCGGTGACCGTAAGCCATGAGGCCGAGTTCGGCGTCGGCGGGGACGGATTGCAGCACGGTCTTGAGGGTGTCGCGAGCGATCTCGAGTTTCGGTTTGCCTTCGATCTGGCCCCACATCGAACCGGAAGCGTCAAGCACGATGATGGTGCGGTCAGCGGCGGATGCGCCAAATGTCAGCATTGCCGTGGCGGCGAGTGAAATCAGCGCGCGCGAAATCGTGGTCATGTCTTCCCCTCTGCTTGACGCTGGGAAAGCTAACCAATGAAACGTGACAGGACAACGACCGATTGCACAGGCTGCGATTTGTTTGGCCGGATGCGATGGCTATGCGGCAAGGCGGCAGACTGGTCCGGCGCGGATGGCGTGGGACGGGAGATGGCGATGGATCCGGCGGCGGGCACGGCGCGGGCGCATGGATTGACGCGGCGGCCGACGATCATGACCGGGATCATGGAGATCTGAGGCAAAATAGCCGGCCCATGCGGCGAGGTCGCCGAGCAGACAGCCCAGGATGCGGAACGCCCGGGCGAGTTCAAACAGTTCGTCGATGGAGTCTGCAGACGGATCCGGCTCGAAGACGGCGAGTTCGAGGCCAAGATCCTCGGCCATGCGGGAGACGAGACGCTGGCCCGCCCCAAGTGCGACACGCAGGATGGCGAGCATGACAAAGCGGACCGGGGCGGGAAGATGGGCAGTGCGTTGAGCGATGTTGGCAAACGACAGCAGGAACCAGATGCTGCGCTTCAGCCGCTCCGCCTCCTGTCTGATCGCCTCGTCGTTGGTCATCGCGTCCTCGTTTGCAGTGCGAGGATTATGCGGGCGGGAATTTTGAGGAGGACAGATTTTTTGAGATTTTTTTGTGGGGCGCAATTAGGGCCTTTGGCCCCCTCCACTACCTTCGGCGCCCCCCTCAATACGTCGTGCGGCGCTCTTCGCTGGGCGGGCGGCCGAATTGCAGCCGGTAGGATTGTGCAAAATAGGAGTGCGAGGTGAAGCCGGTGGCAATCGCCACATCGAGGATCGGCAGGTTGGTCTGGCGTAGCAATTCGCGCGCCCGTTCGAGCCGCAGGCGCATGTAGTAGCGCCCCGGCGTCATGTTCATGTGGCGCAGGAACAGCCGCTCCACCTGACGCACTGACAGGTCGACGGAGTTTGCCAGTTGCACGGCGGTGAGCGGATCGTCGACGCGGTCGGCCATAAGCTCGACGATCTTCTTCAGCTTTTGCGATTTGCCGGTCAAATCGCGCTCTGGACCGACACGCTGGCGGTCGGTTGAAGAGCGCATGCGCTCGACCTGAAACTGGTTGGCGACTTCGGACGCGAGACCGGGGCCAAAATCGGCGCGGACGATTTCCAGCATGAGGTCGACCGTCGTGGTGCCGCCAGCGCAGGTGTAACGCTTGCGGTCGATGGCGAAGACCGTGCCGGTGAGCTCGATTTCCGGAAACCGCTCGCGAAAGCTGGCGCGGTGTTCCCAATGGACGGTGCAGGCGTAACCGTCGAGCTGGCCAGCTTCAGCCAGCAGAAACGGACCGACCGAAAATGCGCCAAGCGCCGCGCCACGGCGGCCAAGCGTGCGTAAGGCGGCGATAGCCTTGGTCTTGGCGGGAAATTCAAGCGTCAGGTCGGCACAGACAAACAGGATGTCGACGGGCGGCAGGTCAGCGATTGCATAGTCGATCTTTTGCGGCAGGCCATTTGACGCAACCACCGTGTCGCCATTGGCCGACACGGTTTTCCAGGAATAGAAATCGCGCCCTGCAAGGCGATTGGCCGACCGCACAATGTCGATGGCCGCAGCAAGGGAAAACAGCGAAAACTTGTCGACCAGCAGGAAAGCGAACTGCCGGCCCGGGACGGTTGGTTCGGGCATGCGGCGATAGCTTTACTTGAACCTGTCGAACGCGGGAAGTGGTCCGAGTCCGTTTGGAAACTCGTGAGGCTGGACTGCAAATGGATCATTTCTGCGCTTCGGTGCTCACGTAGCTGATCTACGCTCCGCTCCGATGCTCAAAATTCACCAATTTCGTCTCAGCCTGACGGTTTCCAGATCATACTCTTAGAACTTCGGGGGCTTGAGGCCAGCGGTGCGGCAGGCCGAGACCAGCGTGTTGGCCATCAGCATGGCAATGGTCATCGGGCCAACACCGCCGGGAACCGGTGTGATGGCGCCCGCAACCTTGGCCGCTTCGTCAAAATCGACGTCGCCGACAAGCCGGGTTTTGCCGTCGCCCTTGTCAGGTGCGGGAATGCGATTGATGCCGACGTCGATGACGGTGGCGCCGGGCTTGACCCAATCACCCTTGACCATTTCGGGCCGGCCAACGGCGGCGACCAGAATGTCGGCGGTGCGCGCCATGGCCGGCAGGTCCTTTGTGCGCGAATGGGCGACCGTGACCGTGCAATTGGCGGCGAGCAGAAGGTTGGCCATCGGCTTGCCGACAATGTTGGAGCGGCCGAGCACAACAGCATTCAGGCCGGAGAGGTCTTCTCCCCTCGCCCGCTGGATCAGCAGCATCGAACCGGCAGGCGTGCAGGGCACAAATGCGCCGTCGAGCAGGCCAGCACCGAGGCGGCCGACATTGATGAGGTGGAAACCGTCGACGTCCTTGTCGGGCGAGATGGCCTGGATGACCGCACCGGAATCGATGTGGCGCGGCAGTGGCAGCTGCACCAGAATGCCGTGAATGGCCGGATCAGCGTTGAGCGCGGCGACGAGCGCCAGAAGGTCGGCCTCGGACGTATCTTCGGGCAGCGTGTGCTGCACCGAATGGAAGCCGCATTCCTTGGCCTTTTTCGATTTTGAGGCAACGTAGACCTGAGAGGCAGGATCTTCGCCGACGATGACGACGGCGATCCCCGGCGTGATGCCAGCCGCAGTCTTGAGCGACGCGGTTTCACGGGTCACTGTCGCGATGACCTCGTCCGCCACTGCCCTGCCATCGATGATTTGCGCCATCTTGAGCCTCCTGCCGAAGGTTGCCTTGTGGCACGAACCGGCAGCAAACCCCATGCGGCATTGCGGCACTGAATGCCGCAAAGGCGGCGTAGCGCAGCTTTGGCTCAGGTGGTGATGCGTTACCGCACGGCGCGGACGCGGGTTTCGGTCAGATTGCGCACGGCTTCACGGAACTCGCGCAAGCTGCCGCGGATCTCATCGAGCGCACTCGGCGGCAGGTCGTCATGGCGAGCCGGCTGAGGCGCCGGCTGAGCCTGCGGGGCGGGTTGCGGCGCATATTGCTGCGGCTGCGGAGCATGAGCCTGCTGCTGCGGAGTATATGGAGCGGCATAGGGGTGCGGCGCAGGCTGCGCATAGAGAGCAGGCTGCGGCGGCATGTAGGGTTGCGGCTGATAGTAGGGTTGGGGCGCATAGGCCTGTGGGACCGGCTGCGGCCAGACTTGCATGGCGGGCTGCGCATAGAGGGGCTGGGGCGCATAGGCGGGCTGCTGCATCATCGCCGGCTGAGACGCCATCATCGGCTGTTGCACGACAGGGTACAGGCCCCAATTCTGGTTGGCCACCGGCGCTGCGGGCTGTGCGAAGGGCTGCGCATACTGCGGATAACCTGGATACATTTCGGGCTCTGGCGTTGGCGGTGGGCTTGCGGTTTCGGTTTTGGGCGCAGGTTGCGGCTGGGCGACTGCCTCGGCGACCGCCTGGTGCAACGGTGCAGCCCATGCGGGTTCGGTGGCGCCGGCTGGATGACCGTTCCCGTCAATCTGGCTACGGCGGCGGGCGCGCGACGGCTGCTGGGGCGCTGTGTTTTCCGGCTGGGGCGAGCGCAGGCTGTCCCATGCGCCACGGAGGATGCCAAGACCAAGACCGGCGAGAAAGCCGAGGATCGTGCCGGCAATGGCGATCATCGAGCGCGACGGGCCGTTGGCGTCAAGCGGCGGCTGAGCGGCTGAGATGACGCTGACATTGGCGGTGTTGATGCCGCTCTGCTCGCCGGTTTCGCGGGCGCGGAGCAGGAAATTTTCGTAGACGGCGCGTTTTGCCGCGGCCTCACGCTCAAGTTCGCGCAGATCGACGAGATTGTCCCCGACATTACCCTGCTTCGCCTTCAACTGCGCGAGACGTGCGGCAAGGTCCTGCTCAAGCTGGACGGCGCGTTTGAGATCGACCTGGATGGACGATACCTGGCGGCGCAGTTCAGCCGAAATCTGATCGCGGACACCCGCCAGTTCGGCTTCGGCGGCCTGGCGCTGCGGGTGCCGCGGACCAAGGCTGATGGCCATACGGTCTACCGCCTGGCGCGCTGCGCTGTATTGGGCGCGCAGGTCGGAGATAACCGGCGAGGTGATGCCTTCGGGCAGGCCACCGCCGACGACCGAATTGAGATCGAGGTCGCGCGCTGTCGAGGCACGGGCGTTGAGTTCCAGCGTACGCGCCTTGGCGATGGTGAGCTGATCGTTCAGGCGGATGATTTCGTCGTCGGAAATCAGCGCACCCTTGGCGTCGATCAGTTCGTGTTCGGCCTGATAGGCCTCGACCTTGCGTTCGGCGGTTTCGACTTCCTTGCGCAGTTCGGTCAGGCGGGCCCCCAGTTCTTCACTCGCCTTGCCGGCGGTGTCGTTCTGCAGACCCGCATAGGATTCCATAAACGTCTCGGCAACCGTCCTGGCGATCAATGCCGATTTGTCGGGACTACGGGTAGTCATAGCGATTGTGACGATGAAGGTCTTGCCGGCGCGCTCGACACGCAGACCTTCATAGAGATTTTCGCGCGCCAGCGCCGCACGGCGTGTACCGGCGGACGCCTCGGAACGCGAGAAGATGGAGCGGATTTCGCCGATGACAGAGGACAGGCCGCCCGACTTTTCCGACCCGTTGAACTCCGGATCGTCTTCAAGCTTCAGCTTGTTGACAACCTTGTCGATGACTGTGCCGGACCGGATGACGCGGACCTGATTTTCGACGATTGCCAACGTGGCGTCAGATGGCAGGCCGCCTTCGGTCAGGGTGCGGTCGAACAGTTTGATGTCGCGCGGGTCGATCTGGAGATCGGTGGCCGAGGTGTAGGTCTTGGGCGTTGACAGGGCGATGGCAACGCCCAGCGCGCCACCCAGGATGGTGGTGGACGCGATGAGGTAACGCGACTTGATAACGCCGCCGATGATTTTTGCCGGGTCAAACAGCGGCCGCCACTGCTGGTCACCGCCGTCGCCGGCCCAGTGATCGCTGGAAGCGTCGAACGGCATGCTGTCGTCATTGCGCGTTGCCGGGGGAGCAGGCGGGGCCGCAGCTGCCGCTGGCTCTTGTGCCGGTAGCCTGTTCGCCAGCGGCCGGTCGACCGGATCGGAACGAGTCGCACGCTGAGGCTTTGTGGCGAGCGCTTGCAACAGCGGATTGAGCTGCGCTTCGCGGCGCGAACGCGCGGCGCGATGGACGGACTGGGCGTCAGGGCGTTCGGAAGCATAGGAAACCAGCGACGGCGCGGCCGGCTGCTTTGGCGGCTGCTTTTCAGACTGTGCAGGTTTGGTCCGCCCTGCCAAAGACAGAAGCGAACGCGCAGACTTCCCTCCTCCGGCTCCATCAGGGTCGAACATGAACGCGACGCACTTCCTATGTTTGTTGGGCCTGTGTCGGGGCAGACCATTGCCCGTCTTTCAACGCAGCAGCCGCCACCATTCGTTAAGGCACGCTAAAGACGCATGGGAAACAAAACGTTAATTCTGCAGCCTGCCGGCCAGATTATTGTGCGGCGCACGGGCAGAAGAACGCTGCCGAGGCGGCGATTTGCGCAGCCTGAACCGCACTTTAAGAAATGTGCCCTATGAAGCGGGGGTGCAGAACCCGACCGCTATGGGCCAGATCAACGCCCGCAACACGCGACCAGGCTTGCGCGGCGCCATCAAAGCGCGCGCAGGGCTTTTGAAGGATTATGGCGCGGCGATCAGTGGTTCGGCTGGCAGACTGGTGTTTTCGCTGGTCTATTTTGTGGCGCTGGCCAACACGCTGACCATTGCCGAATTCGGCCTGTTTGCGGCGGCTTCAGCGTCGGGCGTGGTGCTTTCGCGCATTGTCGGGTTCGGCTTCATCACCACACTCTATCGCATCGCTACCGTGCGCCGCCGGCTGCTGGGCACATTTGCGGCAGGATTCATCGCGATGATGCTCGTGTCGCTGCCGGTCGTGGCGCTGGCTGGAGCTGCGACCTTCGCGCTGCTGTTTGCCGGGCAGATGAGTGCGCTGGCGTTTGGCCTGATTATCGCCGCCGAGTGTGTTTTCTGGCGGCCGACCGAAGCAATCGCAATCATGAATAACGGGCTCGGCCGCTTTGGCCGCGCCTCGCTGCTGGTGATCATATCAACCTCGTTCCGCGCCGTTGCGGCGCTGGTGCTGATGTTTGGTCCGTGGAAAGATCTCGACGGATGGGCCTGGCTTTATCTCGGGGCAAACGCCGCCTCGCTGACACTGGCGCTTGGCGTGTTCCTGCCAGCAATGCGGTTGAGGCTCAAGCCGGCGCTCTACTGGCGGCGGATGGCAGATTCGCTCTATGTCGCCAGCGCGGAGATCCTGCTCTATCTGCAGATGGAACTGGACAAGCTGCTGGTGCTTTCGTTTGGCGGCGCGCATCTGGCGGGCATCTATGCCATTGTGATGCGGCTGGTGGACCTGACCGCCATACCGATCCGCTCCTTCACCATGCTGCTGACGCAGAAGATGATGCGCACGCCGGCGCTGCTGGCATCGATCACGCGCAGGATTGGAGTCGAGGCGATGATCCTGGCGGTCTCGACAGCGGCGCTTGCAACGCTGGCAGTGATGCTCAAATGGTTCCCCAACCTGCTGGGGTCAAACGTGGCGGAGGCTGCTCCCCTGCTGATGCTGGCCTTGCTGATCCCGGGCCTGCGCAATCTGGCCGAATATCAGGCAGAGCTTTTGTTTGCGCGGGGCCAGACATTTATCCGGGCGATCAACCAGGCATTGATCGGCGCGGCCAAGGCGGTGTTGCTGATTGTGGCGATCCAGCACGCAGCGAGCGAAGCGGCGTTTATCTTCAGTCTGAACTATGTGTTCGCCGCGCTGTATCTGGTGTCGGCGATCCTGACCTATACGGCGATGCGCCAGCCAGCCAAGGCGCTCTAATCCCTAGACGGGCAGGTCGACGCTTTCGAGCATACGGCGGATCATGCCGGGATCAGCGCCGCTGAAGGACTGGATGCCAATGGCCACCTGCTCGGGGCCCATGCTGTCGACAAAGGCGTGGAACTCGGCCTCGGACGGGGCCTTTCCGAACCAGCGGACGTGGCAAAGCTCGCCCGACTCGTGGAAATGGCCCTCGCCGCCACGCACTTCGTCGACATAGCGGCCGTAGATCAGGCATTCGGAGAATTGTCGCGTCGCGCCGATGGCGGCAACCCAGTGGCGGCCGCTGATCTGTTCGATGTAGCGGCACATGTCCATGACGGCGCTGCGCCGCCAGGCGATGACGGTGGCGATGTAGTCGTGACGGCGCGGCGCATCGAGATGCAGCAGCTTTCCGGCATTGTCGGCCCACAGATGCTGGTTCGACAGTTGCGGCCGGGTCAGTTCGCCATCGCGGCGGAACAGGCGCACATCATCGCCACGCCACATGGCAGAGCAGTCAAAGGGGCGGA
Organism: Mesorhizobium sp.; assembly: GCA_036742015.1. Taxonomy (GTDB): domain Bacteria; phylum Pseudomonadota; class Alphaproteobacteria; order Rhizobiales; family Rhizobiaceae; genus Mesorhizobium_A. Next base: position 22,860 of record DAINRF010000020.1, read on the forward strand.
CAAAGGCGACATCTGAATCGCAATAGACGAGCGCGCCTTCGCTGACATGACCGGCAATGGCGATGCGGCGCAATTGCTGGACGTGCCAGCCGCGCAGCGGCGCAGTGCGTGTCGATAGCCAGATACGGCGGCGAAAGCGCGACATCGGGTCGGGCAGATCGTGCAGCCAGCCGGGCAGGATATCGCCTTCGCTGACAACGGTGCGGCGCGAGCCTTCGAGCTGACGGAACAGGGTGACGTCATTGTTTGCCACCAGCAGATAGTGATGGTCGTGGCCGGTGACAAAACGGTCGACGGTTTCGCACAGAAGACGGCAGCGTTCGAGATCGGCGGAATAGCTCGCCGTCACCAGCGCCGAGGTCGGCCGTGGCCAGGAATGCGCGTTCATGGACCGCCGATTGACCTGGGCGGCGTCGACAAGCCAAGACGCTGCGCTGCGACACGGGCGAGAAACACCGGATTGCCGAGAACATAGCGGCGCCACAACCGCCCCGGCTCGATCCACAGGCGGTAGACCCATTCGAGCCGCAGGCGGCGCATCCACATGGGCGCACGCGGAATATTGCCAGACAGGAAATCGAGCAGCGCGCCAACCGCGATGGGCATGGTGCAATGGCGACCGGTTATATTGCGGTCGATCCACATTTCCTGACGCGGCACTCCAAGCGCCACCAGCAAGATATCGGGGCGGATCTCGGCCATCCGCGCGAGGATCGCGGGCTCGTCCTCACCCTGGAAATAGCCGTCGCTGATGACGGTGACCTTATGCTGAGGGGCAAGCAACGCCAGCCGTTCTGCAGCTCCGGCGACATTATGCTTCGACGCGCCCAGCAAGCCGACCGTAAGAGGCCGGTCGATTGCCGCAATCAGCGCCGGAACGAAATCTGTGCCGTTCAGGTTTGCCGGAAACGCCGATCCGTAGAGCCATTTTGCGGCAATATCGACGCCTATCCCGTCCGGCAGCACCAGAAACCGGCGCATTACCCGGGCAAAGTCTGGATCGTCACAGGCGACATTGGCGTTGTGTGCGTTGAGGAAGCTGATCGGCGTGAACCGCTTTTCGGCAATGCAGTGGGTCAACATATCGGTCGCCTGCTGCCAGCTGACAGACAGCACCGTCACGCCGAGGATGTCCATCGCCGGACGAACTGTCTCGAAAGGTAACGCAGGACGGACGTTCACGCTGCGGCCTCGCTGCGCTGCTCAAACAACCGCTTGACGCCATCGGCGACAAGCCGGTCGAGTTCGGCGCGCTGGGCAAGATAGAAACCACGGCCGTCGAGGTCTGGCATCGGCGCGCGCGCCGCCTTGACCATTGCGCCGGCAAAGACCTTTGGATCATCGGCTACAATGCAATTGGCTGGCCGGCCGGCAACGCCGCGCAGCGAGCTGGACGTGGCGACCGCAGGAAGTCCTGCCTCGAATGTCTCAATCGTCTTCAACTGAACGCCAGTGCCGGCCCGGCTGATCAACGGGATGAGACGGGACTGACGGATGAACTCGCTGGCGTCAGGCACAAAGCCGACAAACTTGACACCAGGATGGGCGCACTCAATCTGGCCGCCGGTGTTGCCGGCGATACGGACCGTAAAATTGTCGGGCAGATGCGGAACGACCTCGCCCAGGAACCAGTCCAGACCAATGCGATTCGGCTGCCAGGTCCAGGTGCCGATCATTGCCGCATCAAACTCCGGCGCACGCGCCACGGGCGATTGAGGCTCTGACTGCGAGACAACCATCGGCAGCGCCGATGACAGCGCTGGCTGGTCAATGCCGAGCATCACGCGGTCTTCCTCGGCCAGCGTCCAGATGAAGCCGTAGCGATTGCGCAGCTGGTCTTCGAACTCGCGCAGCAGTCGCGCCTCGCGTGTGTAGAGGATGCGTTGCAGCGGACTTGTGGCGGCGGCGGCATTCTCCTGCGCCGAGCGATATTCGACATTGTGAGCAACAAAGATCGACGGACGGTCGCGGAACAACATATCGAACGCGCCGGCCATCTGGACCGCGTTGACGACATAGCCGTCGTAAGGCTCGATTCTGCTCAGCGCCTGGCGCACTGCCTCTGGCGCGGAAGCCCGTAATTTGACCGATGCAAAGGTGAGACCCTGCTGAACAGCACGCAAAAGCCAGCCTGCCTTTTGCATTGCGGATGCGGTGTTGGTGCGCACGTCGATTTCGCCAAGCACTATGGTTTCGTCAGGGTCGTTGGGAACCTGGCCGGGCCAGATGAAGCCGATTACCGTGACGCGCACACCGACGCGGCGCAATGCACCGATGATCGCCGCGTTGGCGATCTCGTAGCCGGATCTGGGCTCGCCCGCCGGAACAATTGAAGTCGCAAATACCAGATGCATGTCGCCGTCCTGTAGGACAGAGCTAACACCGGGGGGTGAAGTACCGGTTAAATGAATGCTTGCTGTAAGGCAGAATCGCTTCGCAGCGGTTTCAAACCCATGGAATGGCTAACCTGCTTAACGAGACGTTAATGGCTGACCAGCGATAAGGGAGGCGAATCCGGGAATGATCGATGAATTCGCGTCCAAACGATCCGCTTGTCTCCATCGTGGCGCGCACGCCGGCCCTGGACGTCAGCGCGATTGAAGCCGTTGTAACGCTGCCGACCTTTCGGAGACCGCAGCAGGTGCTGGCGACGCTGAAATCACTGGCTGGCCAGCGCACCAAGCGGCGCTTTGCCGTGATCGTGATGGAAAACGAGGCTGACAAGCGCGAGGGCGCTGAAGCTGCTTCGCCGCTGTTCATGTCGGGCGAGATGACCGGTCTGGTGATTATCGCGCATCAGCGCGGCAATTGTGCCGCCTACAATGCCGGCTGGTCGACAGCGCTGATGCAATTTCCGGCGTTTCGCCACCTGCTGGTGATCGACGATGACGAGATTGCCGATCCGGACTGGCTGGAAAGCATGTGCCGGGCGGCCGAAACGCTGCCAGCCGACATTATCGGCGGGCCGCAGGTACCGGTGTTTGAACCATCAGGCTCGCCAAAGCTGCAGGAGCACCCCGTTTTCCAGCCGCCCTATCGCGAGACTGGCCGGGTGGCGGCACTCTATTCATCGGGTAACCTGCTGGTGTCGCGAAAGGTGCTTGAGGCAATGCCGCAACCTTTTCTCGACCTCGCCTTCAATTTCATGGGGGGCGGCGACAGCGATTTCCTGTCCCGGTCCGCTGCCCGGGGCTTCAAACTCGGATGGTGCAATGAGGCGATCATCCGCGAGGACGTGCCAGCACGGCGCACCGAATGGGATTGGGTCAAGGCGCGCGCCTTGCGCAACGGCGTGATTTCGACGCTGGTGGAAAACCGCAAGCGGGCCGGCCAGCCAATGGGCCGCATGATTGTTTTGGGTCGCAGTCTGGCACTGCTGGCGACATCGCCGCTGAGGACACTTGCCCGGCTGATGCGCGGCGAACCTCTTTCGACCGCCTCCTACCCGATCCACGTCGCGCTGGGGCGCGTCGGTGCTGAATTTGGCTACGCCAATGAACAATACCGCGAGCCTGAGAAGAACTGAGTTCGGGCGCATCGCCGACGCCTTTCCGGCGCGGCGCATTGCGACGATCCTGACCACGGTGATCCTCGCCGTGCTGATTATTTCGGTCAGGCCGTTCAACCCGGCAGGCGCCACAGAGCCAGGGGGCGACATTGTCAACCAGCTCGGGTTTGGCGCACTCGGCGCGCTGTCGATCGCAGCCTTGATGACCTATGTCGACCGGCGATTGCTGGTTGCTGTCATCAGCCCCTGGTGGGTGATTGTACTCGCCTTCTTCTTCCTTTCGATTATGCACGCCACCGACCCGGCCTCGGCAGGGCGTGCGGCAGCGTTCACATTGATCGGCATGATTTCGGTGATCGCTCTGCTCACCCTGCCGCGCGACGCAGACTCGTTTTCGTCAGCCGTTTCGACCGCTGGCCTGCTAACGCTGGCGTTGTGTTTTGCCGGGCTGGTGTTGCTGCCGACAATTGCGATCCACACCGCCGATTCTGCCGAGCCCGAACATGCCGGCTTCTGGCGCGGCGTATTTGCGCACAAGAACGTCGCCGGGCCGGTGATGGCGTGCCTGAGCTTTGCGGGGCTTTACCTGTGGCGGCGTGGCTGGCGCTGGCGCGGCATTCTGCTGTTTGGCGGCGCGGTGCTGTTCATGGCCAATACCGGATCAAAGACCACTGTGGGGCTGGTGCCGCTGACGGTTATGCTGGTGATGGGGCCGAGCCTGATCGGCATGCGGGCGCTGGCGCCGGTGCTGTTTGCTCTCGCATTCATCCTGACGGCGCTGGGGACACTTGGCATCGTGTTCATCGAGCCGTTGAAGGATCTGGCCGCGCAATGGTTTCCAGATCTGACCTATACGGGACGAACCTATCTGTGGTCGTTCACCGGCGACTACATCATGCAGCGGCCCTGGAGCGGTTATGGGTTCGAGAGTTTCTGGGGTGATTTCGTCAAGGCGCAGGAACTGCCGTTCGATAGCGAGTGGGACATCCGCGGCATCGTCCACAGCCATAGCGGCTACATGGACATTGCAGTGCTGATGGGCCTGCCGGCGGTGGCCGCCTGCGTTGTCGCCTTTGTCATCGCGCCGCTGAGTGACTTCATGCGTGTGCCGATGCGGCGGGAAAACGTGCTGCTGGCCGACATGTTCCTGATGTTCCTGCTGTTTGCCTCGCTCAACTCGTTCCTGGAATCGTTCTATTTCCGCCGCGTTGATCCAGTCTGGGTGTTTTTTCTGATCGGCGCGTTTGGGCTGAGGCTTGTGGCGCGTTTTCCGGTAAAGGCGCACGTTGGCAGATAGCCGGTTGCGTGCGCGAGCCCGACACGGCATGACTGACCCGAAATGGAGACAGTCATGGCCGACAGCGTTGTTCTTGCCGGATGTGGAAATATGGGTTTTGCCATGCTGCAGGGCTGGCTGAAATCGGGACGGCTGACGCCAGTTGACGTCTATGTCGTGGAGCCGAACCAGGCACTGCGCGACCGCGCGGGCGCTCTCGGCGCGCATGTCTTTGCCGACGCAGGCGGCCTCCCGGCTGCGCTTGATCCGGCGCTGGTGATCTTTGCGGTCAAGCCGCAGGTCATGCGCGACGTCGTACCGGCCTATGGCCGTTTTGCGGGGGCAAACACGGCGTTCCTGTCGATTGCGGCGGGCACGGGCATGAAGGTATTTGAGGACATTCTGGGCGCGGATGCGGCGATTGTGCGCTGCATGCCGAACACGCCCGCTGCGATCGGCAAGGGTATGATGGTGACATTTGCCAACCCAAACGTCACCGCGGCGCAGAAGGACATGATTGCCGGGCTGCTGGCGACATCAGGAGAAGTGGCGGCGATCGACGACGAAGCGCTGATGGACGCGGTTACGGCTGTCTCGGGCTCGGGCCCGGCCTATGTGTTCCACTTCATCGAATGCCTGACAGCTGCCGGTGAAGCTGCGGGACTGCCGGCGGACACGGCAAAGCTGCTCGCCATGCAAACGGTCTACGGCGCTGGCGCGCTCGCAGCCGCAAGCGAGGACCCGCCCGGCAAACTGCGCGAACAGGTGACCAGCCCCGGTGGCACAACGGCAGCGGCGCTTGGCGTGCTGATGGGCGGCGACCGGCTGAAGACGCTGATGACCGAAGCTGTGGAAGCCGCACGCAAGCGTGGTGTGGAGTTGGGGTGAATTGACCATCCGGGCGGCCAGGACTATTTTCGGACCGGGTCAGAGACATGTTAGCCCAGCGGCGCGTAAGCGCAGGCCTGGCGAGGGATTGACGCCCCTCCTGACCCTCCAATTGTCATCACGGGCCGGGCCATCTGCTCATCCGCACGTCTTGGCCCGTTCCAGCGCCTCTGTGCGGGCAGTGAGCGGCATGGCGCCGATGCGTCTCACCGCTTCGTAGAAGCGCGGGTAGTCGCGCGAGCAGAGTTCAAACAGCCGTACAAAGGCTGGCACACGCTCGTCATAGACCGACGCCGCCGCCAGCTTTGCATTGTTGATCGGCTGATCGAACCACGCGTCATAGCCGCGATAGCCGTTCCAGTTGCGATCGCGCATGATCCTGTATCGGGTGCGCAGCTGCTTGATCGCGGCGGCCTTTTGCGTCCGTTTGCTTTCAGGCGACGCGGCGGATTGATAGATCGCGTTCAGCTCGCCGCGGGTGCGGGAGACCAGCGCAAGGAAATCGGCCTGGCGCTTCCGACCTGCCTCGTACAGGCGCAGTCCGGCCGCGTCGTTTCCCGCGCGCAGCCAGGCCTCGACGCCAGTGGTCTCGACCGCCACTGCAAAGGCCTCGTTGAAGCCGGAATCGCCTTTCACATAAACGCGCTGGTGCGCCAGTTCATGAAAGATCAGACCGGTGAGCCAGGTTTCGTCCTGACCGAGCATGGTGTTCAACAGCGGATCGCTCATCCAGCCGAGCGTCGAATAGGCGATGACGCCATTGGCGTAGACGTCGAAGCCCTGACGGCTGAGCGCAGCCGCCTCTTTTCGCGCCGCGTCATCGGAAAAATAACCGCGATAGGGTACGCAGCCGAAGACCGCGAAACACCAGACTTTTGGCCTGAGCGAAAATTCCGGCGCGGCATAGATCGCCAGCGTCACATAATTGCGGCCGACATCGGCATATTTGCTGTAGCTGGCATTGTCGGGCAGACCGAGCTTTTCGGAGGCGAATCTGCGCACCGCCACAGATGTTTTCAGCTGGCCGCGCACATCGCGCGGGGTGGCGGGATCGGCGATGACCGCGGCCACGTCCTTTCGGGCCGCCATGATCTTCATGTGGCCGCTGACAGACGCCGCCAGATAGGACGCCGACGTGCACCCAGCGAGCCAGACCAGCGCGCAGGCGATCGCCGCCACTCGTAACAAATAAAGCTTCATCCAACCGCCCGTGTTCCCGTCCGAAATAGGCCGGCCGACGGGGCCATCGTCAAGTCAGAATGATGGATGGGGGGTATTGGGGTGAAGAAGGAAAAATGGTGCCCGGAGGCGGATTCGAACCACCGACAGCCACGAATATGCTCTGCTGGTGATTCGTCGCAAAGCCGTTGCTTTGACATTCTGCTTATCCAGACCGCCGTTTGATAGCGACAACATTTGATGCTTGGATGCCAAAGAACAGCGTGAGGCAATAATGAAGCGATCTGCAACGGCACTATTTGTTCTGGTCCTCGCAGCCTGCACTGCAACTCCGGACCTCGATAGCGTAGGCCCTTCCGTGTCTGTGAACACCGGGTCTGGTGTCTACAGCGTCCGTGATGCTCGGGAAACCCATACGATGAAGATCACAGCAATGTTCGGCCAAGGAACCGAAATAGCGGTCGCCGAAGCCGCTGAGAAATACCTCAGAGAACACCGACCGAAATGCGTACAAACTGATCGTATTGAACTAAGCGACGGGCTAGTTACGCAAGGTATCTACATGATCCGATACCGGTGTGAAGACGCAATTGGCTAGCCTCCGATCAAGTCCTGGGATAATCGTCAATGTCGATCACTCCCGAGACAAACTTCATTGTTTTGTGGATTATTTGGTCTGGAGAAGGCGTGGTGGAGAACATTCGCCCCATACGCAGCGAAGCCGACTATGAGTGGGCCATCGCCGAGGTCGCACTGTATTTCGAGAATGAGCCGAAGGTGGGCAGCGCGGATGGCGACCGCTTCGATGTTCTTTCCGACCTGATCGAAGCCTATGAAAACAGGCACTATGCCATCGAGACGCTCGATCCGGTCGGAACGATCAAGGCCCATATGGAACTCATGGGGCTGAACCAGGCCGCTCTTGCCGACGTCCTCGGCTCACGGGCAAGAGCATCTGAAATCCTCAACCGCAAGCGGCCGTTGACGCTGGATATGATCTTCAAGATCAATCGCGAATGGCGGATACCGTCGGATGCATTGATCCGGCCCTATCACGTCGACGCGCGAACTGGAAAAACTGCGGCCTGATTCACACGCGTGGACGAGCAGGCAATTCCAATTTCAGGCTTGGGAAAAGTGGTGCCCGGAGGCGGATTCGAACCACCGACACGCGGATTTTCAATCCGCTGCTCTACCAACTGAGCTATCCGGGCATCTGCTTCAAGACGTGCCTGCGGGAAAATCCCTCAGGCGTGGTGGCGTTGGCAGCCACCGGAAGCGCGGGCGTTATAGCACGGGATTCGCCTCTGTCCAGCCAATGAATACGGGAAAAATCACGTTGCAGGCTGCCGCTGGAGCATGTGGGCGGAATGCACCCCAGAGGCGGGACTATTCGTCCTGTGAAGCGCCGTTGTCGCGCGCCGGCACGCCGGACGGATCGGCTTCTTCTTCCTGCACATCGCCGGGGATGACATAGGAGCCGGTCAGCCAGCGGTTCAGGTCGATGTTCTTGCAGCGCTGCGAGCAGAACGGATAGGTCTCGCGCGCCGACGGCTTGCCGCATTCAGGGCACGGGCGCTTGGCGCGTAGCGGAGTGACGTTGCCGTTCGTGTCGGTCATCTCACCAACCTCAAGCCGACCGGGCGGCCGACAGCCAGTTGAAGTGCACGCGATAGCCGTCGCCCGCGAGCAGCGACACGGTCTCATAGAGCGGCAGGCCGACGATATTGGTATAGGATCCGACCATTTTCACCACAAAGGAGCCCGCAAGCCCCTGAACGGCGTAGCCGCCTGCCTTGCCGCGCCATTGGCCCGATGCGACATAGCTTTCGATTTCCTCACGAGACAGGCGCTTGAAACGCACCCGCGTCTCGACCAGACGCTGGCGCACCTTTCCCGACGGAGCGATGAGGCAGACGCCGGAATAGACGCGATGCGAGCGGCCCGACAGGAGTTGCAGGCAGTTCGAGGCCTCGTCTGCATGTTCAGCCTTGGGCAGAATGCGTCGGCCAACCGATACAACCGTGTCGGCGGCGAGCAGGTATGCACCGGCCCAGTCGGCTTCATTTGAAACCGCAGCATGGGCCTTTTCTGCCTTCTGCCGCGACAGTCGTTTTGCAAGCGAGCGAGGATGCTCGGCGCGCAACGGCGTCTCGTCGATGTCTGCAGGGAAAATGCGGTCAGGCTCGATGCCGGCCTGCTGCAGCAGCTCGATACGCCGCGGCGAGCCCGAGGCCAGAACCAGCTTCTGTAGAACGCTCATGCTCCGGGTCCCGTGAGGCGGCGCAGCTTTGCGCTACTTGAAGCGGTAGGTGATGCGGCCCTTGGTCAGGTCGTACGGGGTCATTTCGACCAGGACCTTGTCGCCGGTGAGCACGCGGATGCGGTTCTTGCGCATGCGGCCGGCAGTGTGGGCGATGATCTCGTGTTCGTTTTCCAGCTTCACGCGGAACATCGCGTTGGGCAGGAGTTCGGTGACGACACCGGGAAATTCGAGGACTTCTTCCTTCGGCATTCTTTACCTTTATTTACGGAAAGGAGCGGCGCGGGCAAAAGAGCGGCACCGGGATTTGCGCTGTCATATAGACCAAGCATCCCGACTTGTGAACACCCGCAAACAAACGGACTGGATGAAGGGTGAAATGGCGGCTGCGACAGCAGGCTGACAATCATGGATCGATGAAGGCAAAGCCGGCACCCTGCTCCCTTATCCTGTGGATGCCATTAAGGTGGCTGCCAGCCACGCGCCAGCCTTCGCGGGCCGCCTTGTGCATGATGCCCATCCGGGTCTGCAATGCCTTCGCCGTGTCGATGTCATAGACCATGCCGATTTGCGGGTCGGATATCTGCAGATCCTGCACATGGATGACATCGCCCCAGATCAGCAGGGCGTCACTGCCCTGTCCGATCAGGAAACCGCAGTGGCCGGGCGTGTGGCCGGGCAACGGGATCGTTTCGATGCCAGGCAACGTCTGACCTGCGCCAAGCGGGCTGACCCTGTCGCCGTAGAGCGCACGCAAACGGCCGATGTTGCGGATGCTCTTTGCCTTGAATGAAGGCGTGCCGCCCGGCTCTTCGACGTAGAAATCGAGATCACCGGCGGGCACATGCACAATTGCTTCCGGATAGCGGGCGCGATCGCCATCGAAGAGTCCGCCGAGATGGTCAGAGTGGATATGCGTGAGCAGGACATGGCGGACCGATTCGGGAAAAAAACCTGCATCGCGCAGTGCCTGGCTGGCTAACCCGTTTTCAGGACCTTCCTCATCGCCGGACCCCGTATCGACCAAGATAACGCCATCTGGACCGGATAGAGCGAAGCAATTCACGACCATGAACAATTCGCCGCCGCCCCATTTCTCGATTGCGGCAAGTCGCGGCGCGTCCCCGCCGGCGTGCATCAGGTTTTGCGACGAAGTGCGAAATATGCCGTCATGGAACGGGTAGATTTCGTACGGGCCGGCGGTGTGAGAAGTGTTGGCGACTGGCGACATGGGGGTCCTAGAATCAATAGGCTGTCGTGCGGATACGTCTTTGAAACATTGGCTCCACGCACTGCCTCCAACGCCTCCCTGGGCGGGACCCGTTGCCTCCGGCAACTCCCGCCCGTTCGACGCCTTCCATCATGCCACTGGCATGATGGATGCGCCTGCGGCGCACCGGCGTCTCACCCCCGCCAGTGCAGCACACACACCAGCGTGAACAATCGCCGCGCGGTGTCGAAATCAACATCAATCTTGCCAGCCAGACGATCCAGCAGGGTCTGCGAGCCTTCGTTGTGGAGACCGCGGCGGCCCATGTCGATGGCCTCGATCTGCGCCGGTGACGAGGTACGGATCGCCTCGTAATAGCTTTCGCAGATCATGTAGTAGTCCTTGACGATGCGCCGGAACGGCGTCAGCGACAGGATGTGGGTCATCACCGGTTCGTCGTTTTCGCGCGAGATGGCGAAGACCAGCCGCGATTCGACCAGCGACAATTTCAGCTTGTAGGGCCCGTCGCCTTCATCGCCGACCGGCTTGAACTCATTTTCCTCGACGAGATCGAAAATCGCAACCGCCCGTTCATGCTCGACGTCAGGCGTAGACCGGCCGATCGATTCGTCCAGTTCGACATCCATCAGTCTCGCATTCGACCGATCGCTCATCCGGGCCTCACATGTTCAACCGGATGGAAACGGAACGGGCGTGGGCGTCAAGACCTTCAGCCTGGGCCAGCGCGATTGCGGCAGGCGCGAGCTGGCGCAACTGGCCGGGCCCAAGCTTCAACAGCGATGTGCGCTTCATGAAGTCGAGAACCGACAGGCCGGACGAAAAGCGCGCCGAGCGCGCGGTGGGCAGGACATGGTTCGACCCGCCGACATAGTCGCCGATGACTTCGGGCGTGTGGCGGCCAATAAAGATCGCGCCTGCATTGCGCACCCGCGCGGCGTAGGCATCAGCGTCGGGGATCGCCAGTTCGAGATGTTCGGCGGCGATGCGGTTGACCAGCGGCAAAGCCTGTTCAAGGTCGCGCACAAGGATGACCGCCCCAAAGTCGCGCCAGCTGGCAGCGGCGGTTTCGGCTCGCGGCAATTGCTTCAATTGACGCAATACCGCCTGCTCGACGTCACGGCCAAAAGCAGCGTCATCGGTCATCAGGATCGACTGTGCGCCGCTGTCGTGTTCGGCCTGGGCCAAGAGATCAGCGGCGATCCAGTCGGGATCGTTTGTGTTGTCAGCCAGCACCAACACTTCCGACGGGCCGGCAATCATGTCGATGCCGACAGTACCAAAAACCTGGCGCTTGGCCGCGGCCACATAGGCGTTGCCCGGGCCGACGATTTTCACTACCGGCGCAATCGTTGCCGTGCCGTAGGCGAGTGCAGCGACAGCCTGTGCGCCGCCGACACGGTAGATCTCCGACACGCCGGCAAGCCGGGCGGCCACCAGCACCAGCGGGTTGACGACGCCGTCAGGCGCGGGAACCACGATAACGACGCGCTCAACGCCGGCAACCTTTGCCGGCAGCGCGTTCATCAGCACTGAAGACGGATAGGACGCCGTGCCGCCCGGCACGTAGAGCCCGGCTGATTCGACCGCCGTCCAGCGCGAACCAAGCTCAACGCCGATCGGGTCGGTATAGAGGTCGTTCTCCGGCCTTTGGCGAGCGTGATGGCTGGCGATACGATCGCGCGCCAATTCCAGCGCCTTGACGGTTTCGGGGTCAGATGCGGCAAAGGCGGCGTCGATTTCGGCCGACGTTACGATCATGCGGCCATTCGAAGGGTCAAACCGGTCGAAGCGGCGTGTGTATTCGACCAGCGCCGCGTCGCCTTCATTACACACCCGGGCGATGATGTCGCGCACGGCGGCGTCGACATCGGGCGAGGCTTCACGCTTGGTCGCCAGAAAGGCGGCAAACGCCGCCTCAAATCCGTCTGCACTGGCGTCGAGCGTGAGCGCCATGTCTACGCCCCGTGGACCGGTCGGGAGGAAGCCTCCCAGGCCGGGCCCAGATCGCTGAGGCGCGCCTCGACATATTCGACGTCAAGCGCAAGCGCCGCACCACCGGCAAACAGAAGCTCGATCGTGCCCGACGGCGCATCGTCCTCGGCAAATCCGATGGTCAAGAGCGACAGCACGTCCTGCGTCTTGGCGCGGTTGATGCCGGAGCTGCGCACCGCAAGCACACCCTCGAAATGCAGCACCGAGCGCCTGCGCTCATTGTGCTTGCGAAAGGCCCCACCGGATTTTTCCCAGGCGAAACGGTTCATCTCGATGACCAGACGCTTTTCGACGGAGAGATAGTCGATCTGGCCGATCTGCATCACCGCGTCCTGCACATGGGCGGACACGATTTCCAGATCGTCAGCATCGAGCGCTACAAGCTTCAGCAATTCCATCACAAACGCCAATCCCGGCCGTCTTGGCGGCCCGAGGCTTTGTTATGCGGGATTGTTGCAGTGCGCAACAATCTAGGCGAGATCGTTTGGATATTGCCTCAAGATTTCTGCGAACGCGACGCTGCAAGCCTGGACTTTGCAAATTGCAGATCGTCTGGCGAAACCGTCTGGAGCGGCAGAGTCATGAACTGGGCAGGCGCGGTAAAAAGCACCCAGTAGCCGGGCAGTTCCCAGACTTCGGTGATGGCCGACCATGGGAATTTTGCTTCGCCAAGCTCTGACCTGATCTCCAATGTCTTGTCGCCAAAGACCAGTTCGGCCGAGCGCGACGGCATGGCGCGGAATTTACCGACCGTGTTCCGGTGATGGATGAACCACATCGCCGCCACCAGAATTGGCGGCAGCAAGACCGTGACGCCGGCAACACCGGCCAGCCAGCCGCGTTCGCCGTTCCAAAGCAGCCAGCCGAGAAAGACGAGCATGGCGGCTTCCGCCGCCCACAGGCCCTTCTGGCTGGCAAAGCCGCGCCGCCAGACAAAGGTCCTGACAGCGCTTTTCACCAGGTCTTCAGTGTAGAAGACGCTGACGTGCCGGGGACCGGCCACTGGCCTAGTCGGAAACGCGCTCGACCAGCGCGCCACAGCCCGAGAGCTTTTCCTCCAGCCGCTCAAAGCCACGGTCGAGGTGATAGATGCGGTTGACGATGGTGTCGCCTTCAGCGGCAAGGCCGGCGATGACCAGTGAGACCGAGGCGCGCAGGTCGGTCGCCATCACAGGCGCACCGCGCAGCCGATCAACGCCTTCGACAATCGCAGTCTGGCCGGCGAGGCTGATATGTGCGCCGAGACGGGCAAGTTCCTGCACGTGCATGAAGCGGTTCTCGAAAATGGTCTCGGTGATTCGCGAGCGGCCCTTGGCGCGGGTCATCAGTCCCATGAACTGCGCCTGCAGATCGGTCGGGAAACCCGGATAAGGTTCGGTGGTGATGTCGACGGGGTCAATGCCGTGGCCATTGCGGCGCACACGGATGCCGGTGTTGAGCGTGGTGATTTCTGCGCCCGTCTGGCCAAGCACATCAAGCGCCGACTGCAACAGGTCGGCTTCAGCGCCGGCCAGCAGCACGTCGCCGCCAGCCATGGCGACAGCCATTGCGTAGGTGCCGGTCTCGATGCGGTCAGGAATGATACGGCAGGTGGCGCCATGCAGTCTGTCTACACCCCGGATGTGGATCGTCGGCGTGCCAGCGCCTGAAATCTTCGCGCCCATCAGGTTGAGGCATTCGGCGAGGTTGACGACTTCCGGCTCGCGGGCGGCGTTTTCGAGGATGGTGTCGCCCTTGGCCAGGGCGGCGGCCATCATCAGGACGTGGGTTGCGCCGACCGAGACCTTCGGGAACGCATAGCGCGCGCCGGTCAGGCCGTTCTTTGCGCTGGCAACTGCATAGCCGGCCTCAACGTCGATGTTTGCGCCAAGCGCCGCAAGACCATCAAGGAACAGGTCGACCGGCCGTGTACCGATGGCGCAACCACCGGGCAAAGACACTTTTGCCACGCCCATACGCGCCAGCAGCGGGCCGATCACCCAGAACGAGGCGCGCATCTTTGACACGAGTTCATAGGGCGCGGTGGTGTCGACAATCTCTTTGGCGGTGAAATTGACGGTGCGCGAATAGCCTTCCTTCTGGTCGCGGCTGCGGCCGTTGAAGGTGACATCGACGCCGTGATTGCCAAGTATCTTGATAAGCTGGTTGACGTCGGCCAGATCCGGCAGGTTTTCCAGAGTCAGCGTCTCGTCTGTCATCAGGGAGGCGATCATCAGTGGCAGGGCGGCGTTTTTCGCCCCCGAAATCGGGATGATGCCTTCGAGTTTGCGGCCGCCTGTGATCTTGATGCGATCCATGCGTAGTCCCCTTGAAAACGATTCGAGCGGCCAAAGGTGTCCCCTGACGCCGCCCCCAGACTTTGACAAATTCCGCGCCGGTCTACTGCAAACCCGGTCCCGGTTCAAGAAATCGGCAAAAATGCCGGTTCGGGTGGTAAATTTGATTAAGCAAGTCACCTGACCGCCATTTGCGGCGGTTTCTGGACAGCGGGCCGGGTTTTCTGCGTCAATCCTTGCGCAGCTTCCCCTGCGCAGCCTGGATGCCATCAGGCCGCGCGTCGGCCTCGCCGTCGCGCCGCGCACGCAACTGCGCCTTGCGGCGCTGCAGGTTGGCGCGGAGCTGCGCTGCAAGCCGTTCAGCACGCGGGTCCTTTGGTTTGGAATCGGATTTATCGTTCAACAGGTTCTCTCACAGTGCAAACGCTGACGCGCCAGCCGCTATTGCCAATGGCGAGTGTGAACGGAATGCCCGGCATTCTCAAGGCCAGAGTAAGTCAGGCACGAAGGACAAATTTGAGCGATGCCGGGACTGATTTGCCGGCGCTGTCGACATCCATCCTCGATGGACCCGCGCGCTGGCTGGCCGTCACTTCAACCAGATGCGTGTATTTTTGCGCCTTGCGCCTGCGGGTCCATTGTGGCATTAGCCGCCGCGTTCCTGGTTTTGCTGCCGTAGCTCAGTGGTAGAGCACTCCCTTGGTAAGGGAGAGGTCGAGAGTTCAATCCTCTCTGGCAGCACCAGTTCTTTTCCTTCATAAACTCAGGCAAGTAGAGTTCGCGCTGCAACAGGGGCTGAATCGAGCCCGCGCCGGCCTGTCATATGCCTGTCACAGCGGCGCGGTAGTGAGGTCATGCGGCGCAAAGCTGCGGCGTGCGGCAAGCGACCACGGATGAACTGGCGCAAGCTTTAACGCAACGGAAGGTCGGGCCAAGCCCGGCCTTTTTTGTTGAAGGGGCGGCCTGGGACTGGTTGCGCTTCAGAATGTCACCGGCGCAGCGCCAGGCAGAGGCGAGCGGCCAGCATAGCGGTCGATCAGTTCGCGAACATGGGCGTTGCGCGCGTTGGCGCTGTCTCCGCCCATCACCGTCACGATCAGCCGTTTGCCGTTGCCGTTGTAGGACGTGACAATATTGAAACCCGAGGCGCGGATGTAGCCAGTCTTGATGCCGTCAACGCCGCCGGTCTCCAGCAATTTGTTGTGGCCGCGCACCATGCGCCCAGCATAGGCAAAGTCGCGGTTGGCGAAATAGTGGTAATGGTGCGGAAAGCGCCGCTTCAGAGCCAGACCGAGCAGCGCCATGTCGCGGGCACAGGTTTGCTGGCCGTCATCAGGCAGGCCGGACGCATTGCGGAACGTGGTGCGGCTCATGCCGAGCGACCTGGCCTTCATGGTCATCTGCTGGGCAAAGGCGGCTTCCGATCCCGCCAGATATTCACCGACCGCCGATGCGACATCATTGGCAGAGCGGACAACCAGCGCATTGATTGCCGTTTCAGCGTCGATTGTCTCGCCCGGCTTGACGCCAAGCTTTGAGGGTGGGCGTGAGGCGGCATAGGCGGAAACCGGGATCTGCGTCGCCTTTGACATCCGTCCCTGATCGATTGCCTCGAACAGCATGTAAAGCGTCATCATCTTGGTGAGAGAGGCAGGAAAGCGAGGCTGGTCAGCGGCGGACGCAAACAGCGTCTTGCCAGTGTCGGCGTCGACAACGATGGCCGCATATTTGCTCGACGTGATGGGGCGCACTGTCGTCTGCAGCGCTTCAGTCGGGCGTGAGGTGGAGCAGGCGGCCAGACTGGCCGCCAGAAACACGGCCACGACAAGCCTAGAAATCATCTTCAATGCAATCACGTCGCCGTCAATCCGCCCGGTTATTTCACTGAAGTGGTCACATGTCGCGCCGTAACGGCCCGAGGTCAATCCCCTTCAGGGATCGTTTCGAGGCCATTCGGGGCGATTGCGGGCCGGCGGCCGGAGCTGATCGCCGCAGCGTCAGCTCGCACCCTGCCTCACAGGCATGCCCAGCCAATTGCCTGGCTCCGGCGATTCGATGCCGTGATAGGAATTGCGGCGCGTAAGCGACCGTTCCCAGGCCAGCGACGATGCAGCGATGGCGTCGATATTGTTGTATCGCGGCTGCCAGCCCAAGGTTTGCTTGAGACGGGTCGAATCTGCGATGACGCAAGGCATGTCGCCTTCCCGGCGCGGCGCCAGATGAACTTCAAAACCAGAGCCATTGGCCCGCTGGACGGCCTCGATCAGGTCAAGCACCGAATAGCCGTGACCATATCCGGCATTGGCGACAAGGCTGTCGCCGCCATTGCGCAGATGCGCGAGCGCCAGCCGATGCGCGGCGACAAGATCACTGACATGGATGAAATCACGGATACAGGTTCCGTCATGCGTGTCGTAGTCAGTACCGAACACATTGATCCGGTTACGCTTTCCAACCGCGGCCTCGACAGCAACCTTGACAAGGTGCGTTGCGCCAGCCGTCGATTGACCGGTGCGCCCCTTGGGATCGGCGCCGGCGACATTGAAGTAGCGCAGCGCCGTGTAGCGGAATTCATGGGCGCGGGCCGTATCGCGCAGCATCAACTCGGTCATCATCTTGGAGACGCCATAAGGCGTTTCAGGAACGAGCGGGTGGCTTTCGGCCACCGGATCTGACGAGGTCATGCCGTAGACGGCGGCCGTAGACGAGAAGATGAAGTGCTTGATGCCGCCACGCACAGCCGCTTCGATGAGCGCGCGCGACTTCGACGTGTTGTTGTCATAATAGCCAAGCGGATCGGCAATCGAGTCCGGCACGACGACCGAACCGGCAAAATGAATGATGGCGTCGATGTGATGGCGGCGGATCAGCGTCTTGATGAGCTGCTGATCGGCGACGTCGCCAATGACCAGCTTCGCTTCCGGCGCGACCGCCCAGTTGAAACCGGTCGAGAGCCGGTCCAGCACAACGACTTCCTCGCCATAGTCGAGCAATTCCCAAACCATGTGGCTGCCGATGAAGCCGGCGCCGCCTGTTACAAGCACTGCCATACGCGAAACCCTGTTTACTCTATCCGGAAAGCACACATCCGGATGATCGACGTTAGGCGCAAAGGCTTAAGGAAGAGTGGCCGCAACAAGAGACCTGGCGCGATGACGGATTATTGATTCATCGCAATGACAAAGACATCGCCCGTGTCAAAATGCCCGAAAGACCAGCGTGGATTTGCTGGCGGCAAAGGCATAATGTCCGCGCCGGAATATGGACGTGATCATGGACTATCAGCGCTTTTTCGACGAAGCCATCGAACAACTCCACGCCGAACGCCGCTACCGGGTGTTTGCCGACATCGAACGGATCGTCGGGCATTTTCCGCGCGCAGTCTGGCGCTCGGGCGACGATGTACGAGAGATCACGGTGTGGTGCTCGAATGACTATCTCGGCATGGGTCAGCATGCGGACGTGATTGCCGCGATGCAGGAAACTGCCGGCCGTATGGGCTCTGGCGCTGGCGGCACGCGCAACATTTCCGGCACGAACCATCCGCTTGTCGAGCTTGAAGCCGAGCTTGCCGACCTGCACGGCAAGGAAGCAGCGCTGGTGTTCACGTCCGGCTTTGTCTCCAACGAGGCGGCGATCTCGACGATTGCGCGGCTGCTGCCAAACTGCCTGATCCTGTCGGATGAACTGAACCATTCCTCGATGATCGAGGGCGTGCGGCGCTCGGGCGCGGAGAAGAAGGTTTTCCGTCACAATGACCTCAAGCACCTCGAAAGCCTGTTGCAGGCGGCGGGACGCAGCCGGGCCAAGCTGATCGTGTTCGAATCCGTCTATTCGATGGATGGAGACATTGCGCCGATCGCAGAAATCGTGGCGCTGGCGCGCAAATACAACGCCATGACCTATATCGACGAGGTGCATGCAGTTGGCATGTATGGCGGGCGTGGCGGTGGCATCACCGAACGCGAGAACATCGCGTCCGAGATCGACGTGATCGAAGGTACGCTGGCAAAAGCGTTCGGCACGCTGGGCGGCTACATCACCGGTAGCCGCGCCGTGGTGGACGCGGTGCGCTCCTATGCGCCGGGCTTCATCTTCACCACCGCGCTGCCGCCGGCGATTGCCGCTGCGGCCACTGCCTCGATCCGCCATCTGAAGGCGTCACAGACCGAGCGTGACGCACAGCAGCGACAGGCTGCCCGCACCAAGGCGGTGCTGAACGCAGCAGGCCTGCCGGTCATGGCGTCTGAAACGCATATCGTACCGGTGCTCGTGGGCGATCCTGAGTTGTGCAAGATGGCGACCGACCGCCTGCTTGGCGTGCATGGCATCTACATCCAGCCGATCAACTATCCGACCGTGCCGCGCGGCACAGAGCGGTTGCGCATCACGCCGACGCCATTCCACTCGGAAGCGCTGATCGAGACCTTGCGCGACGCGCTGCTGGAAACCTGGACGGCGCTCGGCATTCCACTGACCGACAACCGCAAGCCTGGTGTCGAGCAGACCGACCGCATCATTCCGCTGGTGGTGCCGACGTCTGGCGGCTGATTTGGGTCAGATTTTCTGACCGGGTCAGGTCCCCCTGACCCAACGGGCCAGCCTGTCCGAAGCCTCTTCAATCTCGTCCAGCCGGCGGTGGAAACACAGCCGGAAGAAACCTGCGCCGTCCGCCTCAAACGCCGTGCCAGGTGCAAGGCCGACATTGGCCTGATCGACAATGTCGAACGCCGCCTGCCGCACATCGGTCACGCCGTCGATCTGGAAATAGAGATAGAACGCTCCCGCCGGCACAGCGAAGCGGGCGCGGCCGGTGCCGCCCAGAACGCGGCAGACCGTATCGCGGGCCTGCCTGGCGCGGGCGACCTGCGAGGCGACAAAATCATCGCCCTCGTTGAGCGCCGCCACGCCGCCGCGTTGCATGAACTGCGCCACGCCGGACGTCGAATACTGGATCAGGTTTTCAAACACCGCCTGCAGCGACGGGTGGATGCGCAACCAGCCGATGCGCCAGCCTGTCATCGCCCAGTTCTTCGAGAATGAATTGACGAAGACAATCCGATCCTCGGGGTCAATGACGTCAAAGAAGGATGGCGCACGACCACCGTCATAATGGAAAAGCGCATAGATCTCGTCGGCGATGATCCAAAGGCCGTTGCGGCGCGCCAGATCAAGCAGGCCGCGCAATGTCTCACGGTCAGCAGTCCAGCCGGTCGGGTTCGAAGGCGAATTGACGAATATGGCGCGTGTGCGCGGCGTGATGGCGGCGGCGACCTTTTCGATGTCGCATGTCCAGCCATTGGACGACCAGTCGAGTGAAACCCCAACCGGCGTCGCGCCAGCCACACCGACAGCTGCAGCGAGGTTTGGCCAGGCGGGCGACAGGTGGACCACCTCGTCGCCGGCGCCCGCGATGGCGTCGATGGCCAGCTGGATCGACTGCATGCCTGATCCGGTAACAATGAATTCTTCGGCGGCGAACTGCCGCCCGAAATGGCGCGTGTGATAGTTAGCCAGCGCCTGGCGCAGTTCAGGGATACCCCGCTGCCAGGTGTAGAAGGTTTCGCCAGCAGCCAGCGCCTGCTGTGCGGCGCGAGTGATAAAATCCGGCGTCGGCAGGTCACCCTCGCCCGCCCAGAGCGGAATGAGGCCCGGACGGCCGCGGCCGTGGTTCATAACGGCGACGATGCCGCTTTCAGGAGCAAGCCGCGCCTGTGGCCGAAGATGTTCGATCAGCGTCATCTGGATCCGGAAACAGTCTGGAAATGCGGGCACAAAAAAACCGGCGGCATAGCCGCCGGTTTCCGAAACAGTATCGACTACTTCTTGGCGAGCAGGTCGCGGATCTCGCCGAGCAGGACGACGTCTGCTGCAGGGGGAGCCGGCGGGGCCGGAGGCGCTTCCTTCTCGAGACGCTTGCGCATGTTGTTTACGGCCTTGACCATCAGGAAGATGATCCACGCCAGAATCAGGAAGTTCAGCACGACGGTGATGAAGCTGCCATAGGCGAACACTGCGCCCTGTTCCTTGGCTGCTGCCAATGTCGTTGCAGTAACGTTCGACGACAAGCCAACGAAATAGTTATTAAAGTCGAGTCCGCCAAAGATGGCGCCGATGATTGGCATGATGATGTCATTGACAAGCGAGTCGACGATCTTGCCAAAAGCGGCGCCGATGATGACACCTACGGCGAGGTCCATCACGTTACCTTTGGCAATAAACTCCTGAAACTCTTTCAGCATCTGGTCCCTCCAGCGTTGTTGCTGCACAATTGCTTGCTCGAATCCCCACCCGGACAAGCGGCGCCAACATAAACGGTTATTGCCTAAAGGTAAGCAGGAATCTTTCGCATTGCGAAAGCTTCGAAATCTCTCCTTCGCGACAGATTTGCCGCGCCCTTGCGTCTTGGCGGCACACAGCGCAAAAGGTTGAAACTTGGCCGGAATCCGCGCGGGGAGGCGCGTTTGATGCAGGGCTGGTTCATTGTCCTCGTAGCGATTGCTTATGTGTCGCTGCTGTTTGCCATCGCCAGTCTTGGCGACAGGCATGCGGGCAGCGCACGTATCGTGCGGCTGCGGCCGCTGATCTATTCGCTGAGCCTGGCAATCTATTGCACGTCCTGGACCTTCTTTGGTTCGGTGGGTCTGGCATCCGAGCGCGGCATCGAATATCTCGCGATCTATATCGGTCCGGCGCTGGTATTTCTGTTCGGCTTTCCTTTGCTGCGCCGGATCATCCGGCTTGCCAAGACGGAAAAGATTACCTCTGTCGCCGACTTCTTGGCAGCGCGATACGGCAAGAGCTTTGCCGTCGCATCCATCGCGACGCTGATCGCCACGCTGGGAGCCGTGCCCTACATCGCTCTGCAACTGAAGGCGATTTCCGGTTCGGTCAAGCTGATGGTCGCTCACTACAGCAGCGAGATACCGCAACTGGACTTCTACATCGGCGATGTATCTCTGACCGTCACACTGTTGCTGGCGATGTTCGCAGTGCTGTTTGGCACAAGACACGCGGACGCTACCGAACACCAGGACGGTTTGGTTCTGGCGGTGGCAGTGGAATCGCTGGTCAAGCTTGCCGCCTTCATTGCGGTCGGACTGGCAGTCATATTCCTGCTTCTCGGCGGCGCCGGCGCCTTCATCGACAGCACGGCCGCGAGTAGCCAGGTCATGGAAGCGGTGAACTACGAGACCTCGCTGTCGACCTGGATCGTGGTGACCATCATCAGCGGCTTTGCCATCCTTCTGTTGCCGCGGCAGTTCTATGTGACTTTTGTCGAGAACCGCGACGAGCGCGAATTGAAGACAGCGACATGGTTGTTCCCGCTCTATCTTGTGTTGATCAATATTCTGGTTCTCCCGATCGCCTTTGCCGGCCTGACAAGCGTCGGTGACAAGACGACAGCAGACCTTTACGTATTGTCCCTGCCGTTGCTGGCGGGGCACGATGTACTTGCACTCGTCGCCTTCATCGGCGGCCTGTCGGCGGCAACCGCGATGGTGATCGTGGAAAGCGTCGCGCTGTCGATCATGATTTCCAACGACCTGGTGATCCCGACTTTCGCACGCGGCATCCTGCGTCCGACCGATCAGCGGCGGCAGGACCTGTCGGCTGTCATTCTGAATATCAGGCGCGCGGCGATCTTCATCGTGCTGTTCGCGGCGTTTCTCTATTACCGCGAGGCGACGTCAAATACCCGTCTAGCGGCGATCGGCCTGATGTCGTTTGCGGCTATCGCACAGTTTGCGCCCGCTTTTCTGGGCGGTCTCGTGTGGCGCGGCGCAAACAGCCGGGGTGCGATCCTCGGTATGGTGTCGGGCATTGCCGTGTGGGCCTATACTTTGCTGATCCCGTCGCTTGCGCCGACCGGCACTGAATTTGTCGTCAATGGCCCATTCGGCATTGCGGCGCTGCGGCCGCAAGCCCTGTTCGGCACTGCCGCCGAGCCGCTGAACCACGGCGTATTGTGGAGCCTTGCGATCAACACGCTGTTCTTTGTGCTGGGCTCACTGTCACGGGTGTCGGAACCGCTTGAGCGCATCCAGGGCGCGCTGTTTGTGCCGCGTGATCAGTCCCCCATGCCGAACCGCCGCCGCTTCCGTACCGCCGTCACCGCCGCAGAACTGCGCGAAACGATCTCGCGCTATCTCGGCGCAGAACGGACCGAGCGCGCCTTTGAGGCGTTTGAGAAACAGACCGGCACGCGCATCACCGGGAGCGAACCAGCCAATACTGCGCTGATCCGCCATGCCGAGCAGATGCTGACCAGCGCGGTCGGCTCGTCATCGGCGCGGCTGATCCTGTCGATCCTGTTCCAGCGCAATGACAAGTCGGCGAAGGACGCGTTCCGGCTGCTGGATGACGCGTCGGAAGCACTGCAACAGAATCGCGACCTGTTGCAGATCGCGCTCGACCAGATGGAACAAGGCATCACGGTGCTCGACCGCGATTTCCGGCTGACCAACTGGAACCGGGCGTTTGCGACCTTCCTCGACCTGCCCGACGAATTAGGACGCGTCGGCGTGCCGCTGACGCAGATCATCGAACGGCTGGTGCAGCGCGGCGATCTGGAGCCGGGCGCTGAAAGCTCGATGCTGAACAAGCTGATGACGTTCGGCACCCCCTGGCAAATCGAACTGAAGACAAGCGACCGGATTATCGAACTGCGCTCGAATCCGATGCCCGATGGCGGGCTGGTCGCGACCTATGCAGACATTACCGCCAGCGTACATGCCGACAAGGCCCTGAAGAACGCCTACGGGTCGCTGGAACAACGCGTTGCGGACCGGACTGCGGAGCTGATGCAGGCGAACGAAGATCTTGCCCAGGCGCAGATGCTGGCCGAGGAAGCCAATCTCAGCAAGACGCGCTTCCTGGCTGCGGTGGGCCACGACATCCTGCAACCGCTCAATGCGGCCCGGCTCTATTGCGCCTCGCTGATCGAACGCACACGCAAGGGCCCCGAAGCAAAGGCTGCGGCCAATATCGATTCCTCACTCGACTCGGTCGAAGAAATTCTGGGCGCCGTGCTCGACATCTCGCGCCTGGATGCCGGCGCCATGAAACCACAAGTCAGCGTGTTTGGCCTGGACGGATTGCTGCGTCAGATCCGCACCGACTTCGAGCCGATGGCGAATGCCAAGGGTCTGCGTCTGCGTATCGTGCCGTCGACGCTGAATGTTGCGACCGACCGCAACCTGCTGAGGCGGCTGGTGCAAAACCTGGCCTCCAACGCGATCAAGTATACCCGCAAGGGCTCGGTGCTGATCGGCGTGAGACGGCGCGGCGACCTCGCCGAGATACAGGTGATCGATACCGGCATCGGCATTCCTGAAGACAAGCTGAACACCGTATTCCGCGAATTCATCCGGCTTGACGACGGGGCGCGCGAAGCCGGCGGTCTGGGACTGGGACTGTCGATTGTCGACCGCATCGCGCGGGTGCTGCGGCTGGAGCTCAGGCTCGGCTCACGCGGAGGCGGCACGGTGTTCTCGGTACTGCTGCCTGCCAGCCGCGAAAGCGCAACACCGGTGCCAGCGCGCGCGGCGATTGCCCGGCCAGCAAAATTTGCAGCCGGCGGCATGATCGTCTGGTGTGTCGACAACGACCCGCGCATTCTGGAAGGCATGCGCACCTTGCTGGAAGGCTGGGGCTGCGAGGTCGTGACGCTGGCGGGTTCGCGCGATCTGGACGGCATGGACAATCAACCCCGCCCGGACATCGTGTTTGTCGACTATCATCTGGATGGCG
Organism: Mesorhizobium sp.; assembly: GCA_036742015.1. Lineage (GTDB taxonomy): Bacteria > Pseudomonadota > Alphaproteobacteria > Rhizobiales > Rhizobiaceae > Mesorhizobium_A. The sequence continues at coordinate 47,226 of DAINRF010000020.1, forward strand.
AAACCGGTTTCGACGTGATCGCAAAGATCCGTGACCGGTATGGCGACGTGCCGGGCGCGCTGGTGACTGCCGACCGCTCAGACGACGTGCGAAGACAGGCGCAGCGGTTCGATATCCCGGTCGTCGGCAAACCGGTAAAGCCGGCGGCGCTCAGGACATTGCTGGCGCGCTGGCAGCGGGCGACAGCGGCAGAGTGATCAGGTCGGCGTCAGCAGGTCTGAACTGATCTTTGACAGCTGGATGACTGCGCGGGTGCGGCTGTCGACGCCAAGCTTTTGCAACACCGCCGAAACATGCGCCTTGATTGTGGCTTCCGAGACCTTCAGCTCGTAGGCGATCTGCTTGTTGAGCAGGCCCTCGGCGATCATCGACAGGACGCGCGCCTGCTGCGGCGTCAGCGTTTGCAGGCGCTGGATCAGATCGGAGATTTCAGGATCGGCCTCGACGCCAAGGTCGATGTCGTCGGGCGCCCAGATGCCGCCGGCGAGCACCGCCGCGATGGCGGCACGGATGGTTTCCATCGACGAGGATTTCGAGATAAAACCCGACGCGCCGAGATTGAGCGCGCGGCGCATGGTTTCGGGATCGTCGTGCGCGGACACAACGACGACCGGCACGGCGGCTTGCAGACCGCGCATGGCGACAAGCCCCGACAGACCGCTTGCGCCCGGCATCGTCAGATCGAGCAGGATCATATCGATGTCGTCGTGACCCGTGACGAGCGCCCTCGCCTGTTCAAAGTTGCCTGCTTCGAAAATTTGCAGCTCGCCGTCCATTCCGGACAGCGCCTGCTTCAACGCACCACGAAACAAAGGGTGGTCGTCAGCAATGACGAATTTCACGCCTGCGGACAAATTGGCTCCTCCGCCAATGATGATCCAGAAATCGGTCGCAGATTATGCCACGCGGCAAAAAATTCAAGGTAGACGATCAGGTTCGCTGGGGATTACCTGGCGTTTGTGGCGGCGCTGCATCGTCGCGTTCCATTTCCTTGACGATGCCCATGAAGCGGCGGAAGAACCGCTCCATGTAGTTGAGGCTCTGCTCGAAGGTTTCTTCCGATGGAAGTTCGCTGGTGGCGGCCGGCGGCTTGTTGCCTTCGAGCGCGCCAAGACGCTGTTCGAGACCATCGATGCGCCGGGTCAGACGGTCGATGTCGCTCTCGTAGGCCTGGCGGTCGTCAGCCGCCAGCTTGCACACCAGCTGGCCGGACTGCTCGGTGCAGATCGACATTTCTCCCGTTCGTTTGTCCATCCGCACAATACTGGTCGGCGTTTGCTCAATCGAGTAGCGCTCGGTCTCCTGGGCGAGAACGGGCGCAGATGTCACGGCGATGGTCAAGGCAAGGATCAGTCGCATGGCGATCTCCGTCTGATGCAGTACAATCCGACCACGCCAATGCGCCGGAAATGCGATGCAGCCCTTTGCGTGCGGGCCGCAGCTTGGATATAGCGCGGTCATGACATTAATCTACAAGATTGCGCCTCGGGCGCTGTGGGCCGAAGCTGAAAAGGCAGGCGTGTTTGCCGGCGCGCCGATCGACATTGCCGATGGCTATATTCATTTCTCCACCGCTGAGCAGGCAAAGGAGACGGCGGCGAAGCATTTTGCCGGACAGGACAATCTGGTGCTGGCGGCAGTCAGGGCCGACGATCTGGGCGAGGACCTGCGCTGGGAGCCGTCGCGCGGCGGGGCGCTGTTTCCCCATCTCTACGCGCCGCTGCCGCTGGGCACTGTCGCATGGGTGAAGGACCTGCCGCTGGGTGCTGATGGCATGCACATATTTCCGGAGATGGAAGGATGATCTCCTCACTCGTCCGCCTCGCCGGTCCGCTGATCTTCGCCTTCGATCCGGAGACCGCGCACGGTCTGTCGATCACCGCCCTGAAGACCGGCCTGCCGATTGGTCAATGCCCGCGCGCTGACGAACGGCTGAAGGTGAAAGTGGCCGGTCTCGACTTCCCGAACCCGCTCGGCATGGCGGCTGGCTATGACAAGAATGGCGAGGTGCCGGACGCCTTGCTTGGGCTGGGTTTCGGCTTTGCCGAGGTCGGCACTGTCACCCCCCTGCCCCAGAGCGGCAATCCGAAACCGCGGATTTTCCGGCTGGTGCGCGACGGCGCAGTCATCAACCGGCTCGGTTTCAACAATGAGGGGCATGACGCGCTGCTTGGGCGGCTGAAGGCTCGCAAGGCGCGCGGCATTGTCGGCGTGAACATCGGCGCGAACAAGGACAGCGCCGACCGGATCGGCGACTATGAGCTGGGCGTGAAGGCTTTCGCGCCGCTGGCGAACTATCTCACCGTCAACATCTCTTCGCCGAACACGCCGGGCCTGCGCGCGTTGCAAGACCGGGCGGCGCTGGCCGAGCTGTTATCGCGGGTGCTGGCGGCGCGGACGGAAAGCGGCTTTGCTCCACCGGTGTTTCTCAAGATTGCGCCGGATCTCGGCGAAGCCGAACTCAACGACATTGCCGCTGAACTGCTGGACAAGAAGATCGACGGGCTGATCGTGTCGAACACCACGCTGTCGCGGGCGGGTGCGAGTGATGCAAAGATCGCGGCGGAGGCTGGTGGACTGTCGGGCGCGCCGCTGTTTGCCCGCTCGACCGCTGTTCTGGCGCGGATGCGGCAAAAGCTCGGCAAGCACTTTGTCATTGTTGGCGCGGGCGGGGTCGATTCTGCAGACAAGACCATCGAGAAGATCCGCGCAGGCGCTGATCTGGTGCAGCTCTACACCGGCATGATCTATGCCGGCCCGTCACTGCCTGGTCGAATCGTATCCGGCCTGTCGCGCTTTGTGGAGCGGGACGGGCTGAAATCGATCCGGGACATCAGGGACAGCGCCACTGACAAATGGGCGGCGACAAAGATCGCCGATTAGAACCTATTGTTTGGCTGCGTCGCCCAAAGACGGGAGGCGCAATCGATAAGATTTTCCGGCTTCGCCTCTACACATCAGAATCTACGGACCTGCACTCAAGGAGGAGGCAGCGTCTGGCGCTGACGAACCCGTCTGCATCGAGCGTCCATGAATGGACGGCGGGAATTGCGTTTGACGAGGCAGGCGGGCCAATCCTGACCGTCCGCCGGCGCGGCCTGGTGCATCCAGCCGGACAGGCAGAGGAAAATGGTCTGCAGTGTTTCGGCCAAGAGCAGGAACTGGTCGGCCAGGCAGATGGCGGCTTCCGGACCTGCGCCATCAGGCACAAACACCAGCAAATCTTGGTCGAGATACATGCCTATTTCGACAGCGGCACGCGCCGTGATGCGGCGGACGATGGCTTCGGCGCGGCGCAATGCCCACAGGCCCGGCCCACGAATCGGCGCGGGCGCAGCGGCTACGCGTTCAGCCAGAGTTGCGAACGAACTGACAAGCGCGATGATGCGCTGCAGGAACGCGAGATAGTTTTGTCCGGCTGGGCGAAATCCGTTCACTGCGCACTCCTTTCTGGCGGACATGATCCGGCAGGCGAGAAGCGGGGGGACAGATTTTTTTGTTTTTGTTTCTTTGCGGATTTTTCCGGTCAGCGCCGGTAGTTGAGCAGCCGCAGCACCAGGAAAGCCGGAACGACGATCACCGCGCCAAGCATGATGTAGCCGGTGAACTGGTCGATCGCCTCAAACCCCATATTCCAGAGGCGAACTGCGAAATCGGCGAGCCCTTCGAGCACATCGAATGGCGACCAGCCAAAATAGGCCATGACAAAGCCGACAATGAGCGAGGCCAGCAACAGCTTTATGAGCACCCAGAAAGGCGAGCCGCCCAGAAAACTGTTCACTCTGCCTGACATGATGGCGCTCCGTGGTTGCGTCTGCTGTTGCGCCAATGCGCTCCGGTCTGCGCGCAATTACTGAAGGAAAGCGGCGTTATCAAGGGAAAGGGGCTGAGGCGATGGAGCGGGTGAAGGGAATCGAACCCTCGTATTCAGCTTGGGAAGCTGCTGCTCTACCATTGAGCTACACCCGCGTGCGCGGCAAGTCATCGGGCAAGGGGGGAGCGGTGTCAAGGGTGGGGGAGGTCGACACCATCTGCCTACGCATCGCTGACCGAAGTGACCCAGACCTGTTCGTAGAGGCTATTCAGTTCGTCCCATTCGTCTCTGGTTACACGAAACCCGTCGAGCCAGACCCGCTTCAGGCTCGGGATATTTTTCAGCTTCGGCAGCGTGCCCGCCAGCGTGAATTTGGTCTGTTCGTCATGACCGCCGACAGACAGGTATTCGAGGTTTTTCAGCCGGGACAACATGTCGAGGTTCGGTTCGTCAATACGATTTGACCAGATGTCGAGTGCTTTCAACTGAGGCATGGCGCACAGTCGCTCGAGGCCCTTTGCGGTGAGCCTGGTTGCGCCGACATCAAGACTTGTGATGGTCCGCGATTGGGAGATCAGTTCTGCGTAGCGGTCGTCAAAATTGGTGCATTCAAAATCCACATCGGTGAGATGCGGATGGGCGACAAGCGCCGACACCGAAGGTTCTGTCAGTTTGGCCATCTGAGCCCCCAGTGTGCGGAGGTTCGGCGTTTTGGCCACTTCCAGCAGGTCTTTGCCGGTCAAGCCATAGTTGCAGCGGAACTCCACGAGGTCGCGCGCATCGGCAAAGCCGCTTAGCCGTCCATGCGGCTTCAATTCAAACAGACATAGCTTCTGCAAACCGGGCCGCGAGACCAGACACCCGACAGCGGCGCGAGCAACCCCGGTCCAGATGGTGATCGTGGACACAGACCGAACGAACGAAAGGGCCGCCATGTCCTCCCGCGAGAAGGGCTGGTTTGACCTGACATAGATTTCGTCAAAATGTTCGACGCTTTGGAATTTGGCGACGAAATCCTGATCGAACGTGTTTCGGTCCTTGAGATCAATATTCAGCTTCATCGCCGCCTCTTTTGTTGCGGCAGATATTGCAAGGAATAGCTAAATCAAATCAAAACAACAGAGCTCCGATTGTTGTTCTTCATCTGTGTATCGGTTTGCTTGCAATCGCCACGCCCCAGCCCGCCACCGCCAGCCTGATGCTTGCGGCGGTGGCCGCGGGCGCTGAGACACCATCGATGTTCGGCGGCGTCAAAGTCACATTCATCGCTCCGGCCTGGCCACGGGGTTGGCAAGACGCCGTCCCGCTGCCATAGGGACGCCATGCAAAATGCTGACGACGACTACGTGTACGACGAGGCTACTGGCGAATGGCGGCCGGCTTCCGAGATGGCTGCCGAAGCCATGGCGAAGAACGCTGTCCGCGATGCGGCAGGCAATCTGCTGGCCGACGGCGACGCGGTTGTGCTGGTCAAGGATCTCAAGGTGAAGGGCGCCGGACAGACCTTGAAACAGGGTACCGTGATCCGGTCGATCCGCCTGACCGACAATCCCGAGGAAATCGACTGCAAGCACGATTCCATCAAGGGTCTGGTTCTGCGCACCGAGTTCGTCAGGAAGCGATAGGCGGCTTCGGGCGCCGCCCGGCGTTTGCTTCCAGCAGCAGTGGCGTCCAATCAAAAGTTCGAAGGCAAGGCTTGTTCAAGGCGGCTTCCCGGCAGGTTCCCCATGCCTTCTGGAGGGTATGCCCCTCGGCATGTTCAATCTGTCTGCCTATCCAGCAGCGCCAGACGTGGCGGATGCGGCCGGGCCATTTTGCAAAGACTCTGCCGGCTTCCGGAGAGCCTGAAGTTTGAGAACTCCAGGCTCCCCGATGAGGTTATGCCTAGTTCGGCAGGGTGAACGCCATCAGATAGTCGCCCCTGTCCGGCGAGCGGGCAGAGCCGCCAACCGAAATGACCACATATTCCTTGCCGTTTTCGGGCGAAACATAGACCATCGGCGTCGCGCTTGAACCAACCGGCAAAGGCAGCTTCAGAAGCTCTTCTCCGGTTTGCGCATCATAGGCGCGAAGGAAATAGTCCTGCGTGCCGGCGAAGAAGACGACGCCGCCAGCCGTTGCCGACGTTCCGGCGTAGCTGGGCATGCCCATTTCCATCGCCATGCCGAGCTTGACGCCGAGCGGCCCCAACTCGCTCGACGTGCCCGCAGGCATCTGCCATGCGATTTCGCGCGTGTCGAGATTGATCGCGGTGATCGTTCCATACGGAGGCTGATTGCATGGAACGCCAAGCGGCGAATACCAGGCGCCGGTCTGCACGGCATAGGGCGTGCCTTCCATGGGCCCGAGTCCGTGTCCGTCCGGCGTCGGTTTCCTGACTTTGGCGATTTCGGTGAATTCGTCCCGCGTCATCAGGCGCTTGGTGTTGGCCAGCCTGATATCATTGACGAACATCAGCCGGTTGACGGGATCATAGGAGGCGCTGCCCCAGTTGAAGCCGCCAAGTGCACCCGGATACATCAGGCCCCATTCCTTGCCCGGCACGGTAAAGTCACCGTCGTAGCGGTATTGATGGAAGCTGATCCGGCACAATAGCTGGTCGAACATCGTCATGCCCCAGGCTTTCTTTTCCGAAAGCTGGCCGCCCGTGATTTGTGGCATCCCGACCGAATAGGGCTGGGTCGGGGAAACGGTGTTCTCCGGGATGCCGCCCGTTGTCGGAACCTGTTTGTCCTCGATCTTGGTGATCGGCGTGCCGTCGCGCCGGTCGAAGGTGAAGATCTGGCCACGCTTGGTCAGAACAATGATGGCTGGCACCATTTCGCCGGCATCATTCTTCATGTCGAGCAGCGTGGGCTGCGAAGGAAGGTCATAGTCCCACAGATCGTTGCGAACGGTCTGGAACGACCAGGCCGGCCGGCCGGTCGAACCGCTGAGTGCGACAATGGCCGTATTGAACTTGCGCGAAGCCTCCGGGCGTCCCGCTGTGTAGTAGTCCGTGCCGGCATTTCCCATTGGCGCGTAGATCATGTCGAGCTCGGGATCGTAGGCGGCGTGGGTCCACATGTTCGGCGTGCCGAGCGTATAGGTGTCGCTGGCCACAGGATCGCGGCTCACTTCGGGGTTGGCCGGGTCCCATGCCCAGATCAATTCACCCGACTTGACGTCAAATGCGCGCAAGGCGCCCGACGGTTCGCCGACCTTCTGATTGTCGGCGACCCAGCCGCCGATCACGATCTTGTCTCCCGCAACGAGCGGCGCGGAATTCTGGTAGTAATATTCGGCTCCCGAGCCGACCATTCCTTGGCGCAGATCGACCGTGCCGCCTTCGCCAAACCCCTGGCACAATTGGCCGGTCTCGGCGTCGAGCGCGAAAAGGCGCCCGTCGACTGTGTTTCCGATGATCCGTTCGTGGCAGGCAGCGCCGGCAACGGTTGCTGCGTCCTTGTAGTAACCCAGCCCGCGGCACCGCTGCCATGCAATGGCCGATGCTTTCGGGTCATAGCTCCACTTGCCGGCGCCCGTTGTCGCATTGATTGCCTGCACGATATTTTCAGGCGAGCATGCGTACAGCGTGTTGCCGATCTGCAGCGGCGTGTTCTGATCGACCTTGTTGCCATCGGCCTTGTCCCGCCCGCTGTTGAAGGTCCAGGCTGGAACGAGATCCTTGACGTTGTCGCGATTGATCAGGGTAAACGGCGAATAGCGGGTCCCCATCGTGTCGCGGCCGTAATGCGCCCAGTCCACCGGCTTGTTGTCTGAAGTGGCAAGCTTGTAAGGGGCGTTGGCCGCCGCCTGGACATAGGGCACGCTCATGAAGCCACGCGTCAGGAAGCCGCCAAAGGCTACGATGCCGATCGCGGACAGGATCAGCATGCTCCGGCCGGCTTTCTCCCGCAGCGACGAGAAAAGCAGGGACGCGACGATGGCGAATCCGAGAGGAACCAGCAAGCGGGGCAGCCAGCCCCAATAGGCGGTCCCGACCTCCCAGTAAGACCATACGATTGTCGCGAGGAGCACTGCAACAACGAGGTAGGCGGATTTGATATCCTGCCGCACCATCCACCATGCCGAGAGCAGATAGGCCGCCCCGGCAAGCACGTAATAGAAGGATCCTCCAGCCATAAGGAGCTTTGACCCCATCCAGATCAGATAGACCGAAGCTGCCGCAAGGACTATCGCGAAACACCATCGTATGAATTTCATGTAGAATTTCTCTCGTTATTCCATTGTATCAGCGCCCTCACATGAGGACATGCTGCAATCGCTTTGCTTATTTTATCTTGGAGAGGGCAATTTCAGACTGGCACTTGCCGGTCTGAAGTTCAGTGAACATGCCAAGATCCCGAAATATCGATCAATAACATGGCCACCCACTTGCTTCCAATCCCGTGACGCGGCCAGCGCGCCCCCCGCAAAACCGTCGCGAAGGTGTCTCGTCCGGCCTCCGGACCCAGTGGAGCCGCGCAGGATTCAGAGGCCCTGCGACAAAAATCTGCTCCGCCATTCCGGCTGTTTTGCATTGTTCCACAACCGGCTACAATTGCACAACAGGAACTTCACTTGTGTTTCCATTTCATCTCAAGGCCCTCAATCCGGCACGGACAGCCTGATGGTGGCGCCGGTGCGGCGGTGGTCGCAGGCGCTGAGCCGCCATTGATGTTCAGCGGCGATGTCCTTCACCACTGACAGGCCAAGGCCGGACCCGTCGGCGGCGTCGAGATCGCGTTCGAGCCGCTCATTACGCTGAAGCGCCTGCTGAAACTCGGCGGCATTCAAGCCCGGGCCGGTGTCGTGGATCTCGATGCGATGGCCTTTGCCGTCTCGGCGCAGGCCGATGACCACCCTGCCCTGCCTTGTGTATTTGATGGCGTTCGACACCAGATTGGCAACGACGCGCATCAGCGGATAGGCCGCGACCTTTGCGTCGGGCGCGGCAAGAACCAGTTTAAGATCGAGCCCCTTTTCGGCGGCCTCGGGCGCGAACATGTCTGCAACGCCGCGCAGTACGCCGTGCAGGCCGGGCTCTGATGGGTCCGGCGCGGCAGCTTTTGTGTCGGCCGACGCTGCAGCAGGACGGTCTGCCAGCCGTTCAGCGACCAGATTTTCCATATAGGCGAGCGCAGACTCCACCTGGCCAGCGTCGCTCTTGCCGTCCTTGCCGGCGGCAAACATCTGGCGCAGCGACAGGCGCAGCGCGTGCATTGGCTGACGCAGATCGTGCACCGTGTCCTTGACACTTTCCTCGCGCTCACGGGCATCGGCGCTTACCTGTGCATAGCTCTCTTCGAGCAGGGCCAGGCGCTGGCCAAGCGCCAGATTGCGCTCGGCATGCGCGATCGTCTGCTGCATCGCAGTCTGGCGCTGGTGGTTGTAGCTGTCGAAAATGGCGAGACCCATCATCAACGCGTCGATGGCGAGCGCAATGCGGGTGGCGTCGTAGGGTGTGATGATTGTGGTTTCCAGCCCAAACCCCAACCGGGCGGTGAGCATGGCCGCAGGAATGAGACTGGCGAACCAGGCAAGCAGGTAAAAGCGGACTTCGCGGAAGCGGGTGCGCGCCGCGACAAGGCCGGCGGCGATGAAGGTCAGCACGCTCGCCGAGATCATCAGGATGAGCAGGCGTTTCAGCAATTGCGGGTCGGTCGGCCACAACACGATATCAACCAGCAAGACGGCGGCAATAACCCCTTGCAGGAGGCGGTGCATGACCGGATGGTAGCGCTTCGTCTGCAGGAAAGAGATGGCGAACAATGCGCCAAATATCATGACGCCGGAGCCCGCAACCACCGAGGCGTTGGAATTGAAGCGCGGGAAATTGGACCAGACAAATTGAAACGCCGTGCCGTCGCCGTGCGCGATATAAGCCAGGATCGATACGAGATAGCCGGCATAGGCGGCAAAGACCAGCTGGCGCAGCGAAACCAGCGCTACGGTTGCAAGCGCGATCATCACCAGCATCATGCCATAGAAGACATAGTTCTTGGCCGCCGCCGTGCGCGACAGATCGGCAAAACTGTCCACCGTCTCGATGGTCATCGACATGCGCGACGAGCCTTGCGAGTAGTAGGAGACCAGCAGGGTCGCGGCTTCGCCCGGCGCAAGGTCGAACGGCGCTACCATTTGCGGACTGTCGAGGGGGCGGGCCGAAAAAGGACTGTCTTCGGTCAGGTCCATCAGCGTGGTGATCGTACCGTCCGGGCCAAGCTTGTAGACGGCGATCTGCTGGGTGAAGTTGGCGTGGGCGAAAAAGCGCCACTGATCGATGTCAGGCGCGCCATTGACGAGGTCGAGCCTCAGCCAGATGCGCGCCGGCGTATAGCCAAAATCCGGGATCGGCCCCGGCATGGGTCTTGTCTCGACAGGTGTCGGGCCGGCGAAATCGGCGGACTTGGTTTCCCACGCGTCATCAATGGTGTATTCGAAGTAGCGGCCGAGCGTTTCGACGTTCGCAGGCCCGGTAAGGACCAGCGGATCTTTTTCGGCTGCTTGAAGTGACGCAAGGGGGAGCGTCGTGAAAAATGCCAGTATCAGGAAGGCGAAACTTACCAGCGCACCAGGTCGAAATCTGATGTGGACCCGGCGATGAAAAAGCGGGTCATCATTGCCGACGATCATGCGTTCGTCTCCTGGGGTCTCGTCAAAGCCCTGTCGGCGCTTGACGAATTTGACGTCGTAGGCACGGTGGCCAACGGCATCGATGCGATTGTCGAAATCAGAAAAACCAAGCCAGACTGCGCGATATTAGATTACAATATGCCGGGCGCGAACGGACTGGAAGTGTTTCTGGAGTCCAAAAGATGGGCGCCTGAGACACGGTTCCTGATCTTTACCGGTTCGGCCACCCCACGAACCCTGACAACACTGAGCGAAGCGGGCGTGCATGGGCTCTGCCTCAAGGAAGGGGCGGAAACAGAATTGCTCGATATGGTGAGGCAGGTCTGCGCCGGTCGGACATTGGTGAGCGCCGGCGCACGCGCAGTGATGAAGGACGCGGACGATCATGTGGTCGTGACCGACCGCGAGCAGTCGGTGTTGCAGGCGATTGCGCGCGGCCACACCAATGCCAGCGCCGCCGAGGCTCTGGGCATCAGCCCCAAGACGGTGGATACCCATCGCACCAGCCTGATGCGCAAATTTGGCGTCAACTCCACCGCCAGCCTGCTGCTGGCGGCGGTGCGGGCCGGCGTCCTTGATCCGTCCGGTATCCGCTGACATCAATTCCCTAAGTTCTCCGTCCCAAAATCAGGTGAACACCTGATATGACGCGAAGCCTCTTTGCAGTGAACTCCCTTTGACGAAGCAGCCACCCTGACCGCTCCGTCAATTGGGGGGCAAAATGGACTACGGGGCGCTACTCGCATATTTCGCGGCTCTCATGGCTTTGACGGCGGCTCCGGGACCAGTCGTTGCAGTTCTTGTTGCCCGTTCGATGGGCAACGACACCCGCGGGGCAACCGCCTTTGCCGCCGGTCTGTGTCTTGGCGACTTGCTTGCCGTGTGCGCCATCGCAATGGGAATTGGCGGTCTTGCTCAAAGCAAGCCGGAAATGTTCGCTATCGCCAAATATGCGGGTATCGCCTATCTGCTGTGGCTTGCTTTCCGGATCTGGACCGACAGCTCTTTCATGGCAGCCGCGAGGCCGAGACACAGCGGTTGCCTTGCCTCCACTGGCGCCGGTCTTGCGCTCTGCCTGGGCAATCCGTCCACAGTGCTCATCTACATGCTGCTGCTGCCAAGCGTTGCGCCAGCCGGCATTACCAATGTGAATGATCTGATCATTGTGCTGCTGGTGACTTTCCTTGCGGTTGGTGTGGTGTTTTTTGGCGCGATCCTGCTCGCCCGCCAGCTGAACAGGGTGATTTCGTCACGAGCCTCATCGATGCTGCTGTCCCGGGCAACGGCGGCGACGATTGCGCTGACGTCGGTCTGGATGCTGGCGGCATCATGAGAACGGCCCAATATCAGGTGATCGCCTGATGTGACGCGGCGCCGCTTTGCGGTGAACTACCTCTGACGAAACGGCCATCCGGCCCAATCGACAGCAAGGGAGGACATCATGGAACACACGGCGCTGATTGCATATTTCGTGGCGCTCACGGCCTATGCGGCTTCGCCCGGCCCGCTTGTTGCGGTGCTGGTGGCGCGTTCGGTCGGCTCCGACATGCGTGGCGCAGCAGCCTTTGCAACCGGCTTGTGCCTGGGAGAAATGCTTGCTGTCGGCGCCATCGCAATCGGCCTCGGCAGCCTGGCGACAAGCTATCCTGAATGGTTCGCCGCCGCCAAATATGCCGGAATCGCCTATCTGCTGTGGCTGGCGACACGCATCTGGAGGGACAGCTGCGCGATCAAGCCCGTCGAGGCTGGCGCTGGACGCTTCTTCGCTTCGATCGGCGCGGGCCTGGCGGTGTGCCTCGGCAATCCGGCAACCTTCATCGTCAACCTGATGCTGCTGCCAATCGTTGCCCCTGCCGGGATCACCGGCGGCCATGACCTGACAATCATCCTGCTCGTCACCTTCGCCGCCTTCGGCATCGTGTTCTATGGCGTCGTCCTGATGGCAGGACAGATCGGCAAGCTCATCGCCACACCGCGATCGGCGCGCCTGTTTGGCCGCAGCGCCGCAACGGCGATCGGCGCAACCGGAATGTGGATGCTGGCGGCCTGAGTGGCACAAGACGAAATGCGCCGACGCCAATTCCATCGCGCCACGAAACCAACTAGGACTAGCGAAAGGTAGCCAACATTCGGGGACAATCATGCGGCGCTGGGGCAAAACCATTCTGATCGGTCTGGCCATTCTGGCTGTTGCGGGCGCTGCGTTCTTCTTCTTCTTTCTGGCGGGCATTGTTGAAGGCCAGATGAATGCGGTGCGCCAGAAGCCGCCCTATTCCGTGTCTGAACGCGCCGCTCAGCTGCACAAGACACTGACCGTGGCCGACCTGCATGCCGACTCGCTGCTGTTTGGCCGCGACCTCAACAAGAAGGCGAGCATCGGGCAGGTCGACGTGCCGCGGCTGATCGAGGGCAATGTCACGCTGCAGGTGTTTGCCGTGGTGTCGAAGACGCCCAAGGGCCTGAACATCGAGCACAATGACGACAAGTCTGACAACATCACCACCGTGGCCATCGCCAATCGCTGGCCAATCAAGGCATGGACCAGCCTCAAGGAACGGGCGCTCTATCAGGCAAGCCAGCTGAAGGCTTTTGCCGCCGCCTCCAATGGAAAGCTGGTGATTGTCGAAAACAAGCGCGACCTCGCGGCATTCCTCGAAAAGCGCAAGACCGACCCCAACATGGTGGCGGGGTTGCTGGCGCTGGAAGGCGCGCAGGTGCTCGAAGGCGATCCGGCCAATGTGGCGGTGCTGTTTGACGCCGGCTACCGGATGATGGCGCCGACGCATTTCTTCGACACCGAGATGGGCGGCTCCGCGCATGGCATGAAAAAGGGTGGGCTGACGGATGCCGGCGAAGAGATGGTGCGGCAGATGGAAGAGCGGCGGATGATCGTCGACATTGCCCATGCCTCGATGACCACGATCGACGATATTCTGGCGATGGCGACGCGGCCTGTGGTCGTGTCGCATACCGGGGTGAAAGGCACTTGCGAGAACAATCGCAACCTGTCGGACGACCAGTTGCGCGCGATTGCCGCCAAGGGCGGGCTGATCGGCATCGGATTTTGGGATACGGCCGTGTGCGGCACGGATGCTGCAGCGACGGCACGAGCGCAGAAATATGTCGCCGGGCTGATCGGTGTGCAGCATGTCGCCAATGGCTCCGACTTTGACGGCGCGGTGACGACGCCGTTCGACGTGTCGGGCATGGCGAAGCTGACCGAGGCTCTGATCGGCGAAGGCGTTTCCGACGCCGACATTGGCGCGATCATGGGCGGCAACGAGGTGCAGTTCCTGCTCGACAATCTGCCGGAGTGACACAGCTGTCAGCCGAAGCCGCTTGACTGAAACCCGGCGCAAACACATCTGTGCCGCGTTGAAAAACGCGGAGATTCGACGTGGACAGACTGAAAGCGATCATCGAGTCGCGGCGTTTCGAGGCCTTCATCACGGCGTTGATCGCTATCAATGCGGTGACCCTAGGGCTTGAGACCTCGAGCACGGTGATGGCGGCGGCAGGCCCCCTGCTCTACGCCATCGACCAGGTCATCATCAGCGTCTTCGTGCTGGAATTGCTGGCGCGCTTTGCGGTCTATCGGTCGCGCTTCTTCCACGACCCCTGGCGGATATTCGATCTTGTGGTGGTTGGCATCGCGCTGATCCCGGCAACCGGCAGCCTGTCGGTGCTGCGCGCGCTGCGCATCCTGCGGGTGCTGCGGCTGATCTCGGTGGTGCCGTCGCTCAGGCGCGTCGTCACCGGCTTTGTTTCGGCCCTGCCCGGCATGGGCTCGATCATCCTGCTGCTGGGGCTGGTGTTCTATGTGTTCGCCGTGATGGCGACCAAACTCTACGGCGCGTCGTTCCCGGACCGTTTCGGCGACATTGCCGCCTCGCTCTACACGCTGTTCCAGGTGATGACACTGGAGGGCTGGTCAGACGGCGTGGTGCGCCCGGTGATGGAGGTCTATCCGCTGGCCTGGCTGTTCTTCATCCCGTTCATCGTCGCGACATCGTTTACGGTGCTCAACCTGTTCATCGGCGTGATCGTGTCGGCGATGGAAGAGGAACACGAAGCCGAAGCGTCGGCAGAACGCCACGAAATGCAGGAAGATCAGGAAACGATCTTGCGCGAGCTGAGGGCGCTGCGCGAGGACGTGAAGGCATTGCGGGCGGAGGCTAAGGGCTGACGCCTACCGAAAGTGCTTTGACAGTTTCAGACCCTGCGCCTGGTAATTTGACTTCAGGTCAGCACCATAGAGCGCCTTCGGGCGCGACAGCATGTGCTCATAAACCAGACGCCCGACCACCTGGCCGTGTTCGAGAATGAACGGCACTTCGTGGCTGCGCACTTCGAGCACGGCGCGGCTGCCGGTGCCACCGGCGGCTGAATGGCCAAAGCCGGGATCGAAGAAACCGGCATAGTGGACCCGGAACTCGCCGACCAGCGGGTCAAACGGCGTCATTTCCGACGCATAGTCCGGCGGCACGTGCACGGCTTCCCGCGACACCAGAATGTAGAACTCGTCCGGGTCAAGGATCAGCGAGGCGTCGCCGCGATTGTAGAGCGGCTCCCAGAAATCGAGCGCGTCGTGAGCGGCGCGCTTGTCGACGTCGATCAGCGCCGAATGGTGTTTGCCGCGATAGCCGACCAGACCATCAAGACCACCCTTCAGGTCAATCGATACGCCAATCGCCGCATTTGAAATATTTGGCGTCTCGGACGCGACCAGCGTCTCGGCGGCATGCAGGGCCGCGAGTTCGCTGTCATTCAGCAAGGACAGGCCCTGCCGGAACCGGATCTGCGACAGGCGCGAGCCGGTGCGGGCGATGATCGGGAAGGTGCGCGGGCTGACTTCGAGATAGAGCGGGCCGCGATACCCGGCAGGGATCTTGTCGAACTCCTGCGTGTGATCGGCCATCAAACGAGTGAAAATATCAAGCCGGCCCGTCGAGCTTTTTGGATTGGCCGAAGCGGCAACGCCTGGCGGAAGCGCCAACATCTCCAGCAGCGGCACGATGTAGACGCAGCCGGTTTCGAGTACAGCGCCATCAGTGAGATCGATCTCGTGCAGTTTAAGCTTTGCCAGCTTGTCTTCAACGGTTGACGCCTTGCCCGGCAGGAACGAGGCGCGCACGCGGTAAGCCTTGGCGCCAAGGCGCAGGTCGAGGCTGGCCGGCTGGATCTGGTCTGCATCGAGCGGACGGCCGGACGCCAGCGCGCCGGCGTCAAACAACGCCGCGATTTCATGATCGGGAAGAATACCGGTGTCGCGCAAATGACCGTCCCTAAATAAAACGCGGGCAGCGTTTACCGAACAGGCCGATTGACGCAAGCCGCGTGGAGGACTATTGGCTCTTTATCCCGTGGTGATTTGGCCGGTCGGCTTGCAGCCACGTTAAACAAGTCGCTAAAGGACCGTGGCCGAAAGGCATATGGACCGGTTGCGACTTTCGCGGCCGGTTTTTTGTATTTTGGGGCAGACGATGACTGACAAGCGCAATTGGCAACCGGCAACCAGACTGATCCACGACGGAACCCTGCGTTCGCAGTTCGGCGAAATGTCGGAAGCGATCTATCTGACCCAGGGCTATGTTTATGACAGCGCCGAAAGCGCCGAGGCCCGTTTTAAGGGCGAAGAAGGCGGTTTCATCTATTCGCGCTTCTCCAACCCCACAGTTGCGATGTTCGAGCAGCGCATGTGTGCGCTGGAAGGCGCAGAAGACGCCCGCGCCACCGCCACCGGCATGGCGGCGGTGACAGCGGCGCTGCTCTGTTCGGTGAAGGCCGGCGACCATGTGGTGGCGGCGCGCGCGCTGTTTGGTTCCTGCCGGTGGGTGGTTGAAACCCTGATGCCACGCTGGGGCATCGAGACGACGCTGGTCGACGGCACAAAGATCGAGGAATGGCAGGCGGCGGTGAAGCCGAACACAAAACTGTTTTTCCTTGAAAGCCCGACCAACCCGACGCTTGAGGTGATCGACATCGCAGCGGTGGCGAAAATCGCCAATGCGGCGGGTGCACGCCTTGTCATCGACAATGTGTTCGCGACGCCTTTGCAGCAGAAGCCGCTGGAGCTTGGCGCGCATGTGGTCGTTTATTCGACAACCAAACACATTGACGGCCAGGGCCGTTGTCTGGGCGGCGTGGTACTGTCAGACAAGGAATGGATCGACAAGCATCTGCACGATTTCTTCCGCCACACCGGCCCGGCGATGTCGCCGTTCAACGCCTGGACCATGCTGAAAGGGCTGGAGACGCTGCCGCTGCGCGTGCGCCAGCAGACGGAAAGCGCCGGAAAAATCGCCGACTGGCTGGCGGCGCGCAACGACATTGCCCGCGTGATCTACCCGGGCCGCGCCGACCATCCGCAGGCCGACATCATCCGGCGGCAGATGTCGGGCGGATCGACCCTGATCTGCTTTGAGTTGAAGGGCGGCAAGAAGGCGGCGTTTGCGCTGTCGAACGCGCTGGAGATCATCAAGATTTCCAACAATCTGGGCGACGCGAAGAGCCTGATTACCCATCCGGCGACGACCACGCACAAGAACCTGGCCGAAGACGCGCGCGCCGAACTCGGCATTGTCGAGGGCACGCTGCGGCTGTCGGTCGGATTGGAAGACGTTGACGATCTGATCGCCGATCTGGAACAGGCGCTGGCGGCGGACTAACCGATCATTCGCCACGCCAGCACGATGCGGCTGAGCGTCGTCCAGGCGGTGATTGCCGCGAAGACATAGGCAATTTGCGCGAACCAGAACGGGAACAGGCAGAAGGCGATGAAGACGGCAATCGTCTCCGTCGCCTCGGCCAGCCCGGTGGTGAAAAAGATCGACTTTTGGCCCCTCGCCTCAGATGTGAGGCCGCGTTTTTCGGCGATGATCGCATAGGCCAGAAAGCTCGCACCGTTGGCATAGAACGCCGCCAGCAACACAGCCCCGGCGACGCCATTGGCCGCCGGGTCATGGATGACAAAGGCAAGCGGGATCAGGCCGTAAAAGACAAAGTCGAGCACGATGTCGAGATAGCCGCCAAGGTCCGTGCGGGCTGTGCGGGCGGCGACCGCGCCATCAAGCGCATCGCCCAGGCGGCTGACAAGAATGAGCGCGATGGCTGTCCAGAACCAGCCGGAGACGATGGCCGCAGCAGCAGCGGCGCCTGTTGCAAAGGCGGCGAAGGTGATGGCATTGGCGCTGACGCCGGCACCGGCCAAGGCTGATGCCAGCCGGTCTACCGCCGGATCAAGCTGCCGCCTTGCCCAACCGTCAAGCAAATCATCCTCCAAGACTGTTGACCCGCCACCGGGTGTCGGCGACAGTTTGGGTTACAGCAAGAGGCGACCATCATGTACAGCGCCGTGACGCGCAACATCGAAGTCAACGCCGAGCCGTTCTATCTCGAAGAACGGTCGGACCCGGACGAGCCAAAATTCGTCTGGGCCTACCGGATCACGATCATCAACAATTCGGACGGTTTCGTGCAATTGCTGACCCGCTACTGGCGGATCACCGACGGCAACGGCAAGGTGGAAG
>DAINRF010000021.1:0-64372 GCA_036742015.1 Mesorhizobium sp.
CCGCAGCCGCAAAGCGGCGAGGACGCGCAAACAGGAAAAGGGGCCGTCCTGTGACCCTCAAAGCTCGCGTTATCCCCTGTCTGGACGTTAAAGACGGCCGCGTCGTCAAGGGCGTCAACTTTGTTGACCTGATCGACGCTGGAGATCCGGTCGAGGCGGCAAAGGCCTATGATGCGGCAGGCGCTGATGAGCTGGTGTTCCTCGACATCACCGCGTCATCGGACAATCGCGAAACGATTTTCGACGTTGTCGCGCGAACGGCCGAGCAGTGCTTTATGCCGCTGACCGTTGGCGGCGGCGTGCGCGAGGTTGGGGACATCAGAAAGCTGCTTCTGGCCGGCGCCGACAAAGTGTCGATCAACAGCGCCGCAGTCGCCAATCCACATTTTGTGGCGGAGGCGGCAGACAAGTATGGCAACCAGTGCATTGTCGTCGCCATCGACGCCAAGAAAGTGTCTGGACCAGACGAGATCGACCGCTGGGAGATTTTTACCCATGGCGGGCGGCGCGAAACCGGCATCGACGCCATCGAGTTTGCGCGCAGGGTCGTTGATCTGGGCGCAGGCGAAATCCTGCTGACTTCGATGGATCGGGATGGCACCAAGTCCGGCTACGACATTGCGCTGACCCGGGCCGTCGCCGATGCGGTTCGGGCGCCGGTCATCGCATCCGGTGGCGTCGGCAGCCTCGACAATTTTGTCGAGGGCATTCGCGACGGTCACGCAACAGCGGTTTTGGCAGCCTCTGTCTTCCACTTTGGTGTGTTCTCGATCGGCCAGGTGAAACGCCATATGGCGGCGGCTGGCCTGCCAATGCGACTCGACACTCTGGCCGTGTCGTCTTAAACCCCTGTTCATGAGCAACTTTTCGCTTTCTGACCTGGAAAAGATTGTCGCCGAACGGGCGCGTTCCGGCGCGGCCGATTCCTGGACGGCGAAGCTCTATCGCAAGGGCATGGACAAGGCCGCCCAGAAGATGGGTGAGGAAGCGGTTGAGACCGTCATTGCCGCCGTCAAGGGCGACGACAATGGTTTGGTCAGCGAGAGCGCAGACCTTCTTTATCACTGGCTTGTGGTGCTGACGATCGCAGGCATTCCGCTGTCCGACGTGATGGCCGAACTTGAACGCCGTACGGCGCAAACAGGACTGGCCGAAAAGGCTGCCCGTCCGGCGGGCTGACAACTAGGAGGGGATGGTGGACCAGACGTCACGCGGCGAAAAATACTCCCCCTACCGATTCTTTTCTGCCGAAGACTGGGCGCAGTTTAGAGCCGACACGCCGCTAACGCTCACCGAAGACGATCTGAAGCGGCTGTCGTCGCTGAACGACCCGATCAATCTGGACGAGGTCCGGCGCATCTACCTGTCAATGTCCCGGCTCTTGTCGGCTCATGTCGAGGCGACGCAGGCGCTGTTCAAGCAGCGCGCCCGCTTTCTTAACGTCCCCGATGCGGTGAAGACGCCCTTTATCATCGGCGTCGCCGGGTCGGTGTCAGTCGGCAAGTCGACCACGGCGCGCATTCTGAAGGAATTGCTGCGCCGCTGGCCGTCGAGCCCCAAGGTTGATCTGGTGACCACCGACGGCTTCCTGTTTCCCAACGAGATCCTGCGCGAGCGCAATCTGATGGATCGCAAGGGTTTTCCCGAATCCTATGACGTCGGCGGACTGTTGCGTTTTCTCTCGGCGGTGAAATCAGGCCTTATGGATGTGCGAGCACCGCTCTATTCGCACCTGACCTACGACGTCCTGCCCGACGATTTCATCGAGATCGACCGCCCGGACATCCTGATTTTTGAAGGCATCAACGTGTTGCAGCCCGGCGACTTGCCCAAGGACGGCAAGATCGTGCCCTTCCTGTCGGACTTCTTCGACTTCTCGATCTATGTCGACGCCGACGAGGACATTCTGCAGCGCTGGTATGTCTCCCGCTTCATGAAACTGCGAGAAACAGCATTCCGCGACAAGGAATCCTTCTTCCATCGGTTTTCTGAATTGACGGAGGACGCGGCCAGGGCGGTCGCCATCGATATCTGGGAAAATATCAATCTGAAAAACCTGCGCGAAAACATCCTGCCGACCCGCCCGCGGGCTGACCTGATCCTCAAGAAGGGTGAGGATCATCTGGTCAAGGAAGTAGCGCTCAGAAAGCTGTGACTGTCGCAGGTTCCGCCTGGGTCGAGCCTGCAGGCCTGGACTTCGAAGGAAGCATCCATCTTGCGGCCCGACTGACCAGCGCGATCGATGCGGCGGCTATCGCCAATCCGGCGAAGACATCAACCAGATAGTGGTTGGCGTGCGACACTGCGGAAATTGCCATCATCGCATTCCAAGCGGCGAACAGATAGCCGAAAGGTTTGACCGGCCACATCGCCCAGGCGCAAAGCAGGGCCGCCGCAGCGTGCACCGACGGAAAGGTAATAATGCCGGACGCGCTCTTCACCGAGAGCGTAAACGCCTGCTCGCTGCGCACCGCGTAAAAATCGTTGAGGAAGGCGAACCCGTATTTCGGATTGATGGAGGCAAGGTCGCTTTCCGCCACGCCGTAGACGACATAGGTGCCAAGGGCCGGAAACCAGACCGATACGAGCGCTGAGACGTAACAGAGTAGTCCATAGGCGATGATCATCTGATAGCTACGCTTGTACAGTCCCGCAATTCCCAGTAGCAGCGGAATACCCAGCATCTGGTAGCCCATCGAAGTGTAGGCTTTGTACAAGGTCGCGGCCAGCTTGGGATTGCCATCAACAAAGGCGATGAATGAGCGCCAATCGAAGCCCAGCGCCTGATCTGCGGCGATCAGTTGCGCATCGGCGAGCGGAAAGTTGAATGACGCCGCGAGATAGGTCGAAATCAGGATCGGCACGGTCATGATCAAACCCAGCATCATGACTTCAAGCGTGCTGCTCAGCCGATAGAGACGCCTGAAGGAACAATAAGTGGCAAAAATCGCGAATATCAAAACGACATAGGCGAGATCTCCGAGGTCGGAAGGGTCGAAACGCATGTTGCCGATCGGAAGCAACATGAATATTGCGACAGTTGAAAATAGAGTGAATACGTAGGCGAGACCGCGGTATATTTTTGTTTCGGCGTCCATCATGCTCACCCCTATTGCAATACCGCTAATACTGGATTGGGGTTTATTAAAATTCGTCTAAAAAGTTGTAAGTTCTGGCTGATGCATCTACAGGTTGCGTGTGGAGCGGCGCTTAAGTGTTCACCCGCCTGGCCCCTGGCGGCCTTACGCAGTTAATCGCCCCTTAACGTCACCCGCCTAATCTGCCGCTCGCATTCCATCAGCGTCGGCGTCAGGATGACGGCACCAAACCAAAGCATTGAAAATGAACAAACTCCGTCCGGCGTTGAACGCCCGGCGGCGGCCTTGCTGTCTTTGATTGTTCCTGTTCACAATGAGGAAGAAGCGATCGGCAGCTTTCTCGCCGAACTCGCGGTGCATGAACAAGCCATCTCCCGACGCGGCGTCACACTCGAGATTGTCTTCGTCAATGATGGCAGCACTGATGGCACTCTTGGACGTTTGATCGACGCATCGCGGCGCGACAATCGTATCCAGATTATCGACCTGTCACGCAATTTTGGCAAGGAATCAGCGATCACCGCCGGGCTCGACAATTGCCACGGCGGCGCGGCGATACCGATCGATGTCGATCTTCAGGACCCGCCCAAAATCATACCCTTGCTGATCGACAAATGGCGCGACGGCTTTGATGTGGTGCTGGCCAAGCGCGCCGACCGGTCGAGCGACACGCTGCTGAAGCAGCGCTCCGCGTCAATGTTCTATCGCGTCCACAACTGGATGGCCGCCCAGAAAATCCCGCCCAATGTCGGCGATTTCCGGCTGATCGATCGCGAAGTGATCGAGGCGCTGAAGACGCTGCCGGAGCGCCGCCGGTTCATGAAAGGCCTGTTCGCCTGGGTCGGTTTTCCGACGGCGACGGTGGAATATGTCCGCGACCAGCGTGTCGCTGGACAGACCAAGTTTTCCGGCTGGAAGCTCTGGAATTTTGCGCTTGAGGGCATCACCAGCTTCTCCACCGTGCCGCTGGAAATCTGGTCCTATGTCGGCGCCGCGATTTCGTTCGGCTCCTTTGTCTACGGCATGTTCATCGCAGCCAAGACCTTGATTTTTGGCGTAGATGTCCCGGGCTACGCGTCGCTGCTTGTATCGGTCCTGTTTCTTGGCGGTGTCCAGATCCTCGGCATCGGAATCCTTGGACAGTACCTCGGCCGTGTCTATTCCGAGATCAAACAACGGCCGATCTACATCGTCCGCCGCAACTACGGGAGCAAATGATGGAACTCGCCGAATATTGGAAGATGGCTGAGACCGAAAACGAACATTGGTGGTTTTGCGGCCGCCGCGCCATTGTTGATGCGGTTCTGTCGACGCTTGATCTTCCGCCGCGCGCCGCAATTGTCGAGATCGGAGCGGGGACCGGCGGCAATCTCGACATGCTCGAAAAATATGGCGACGTCACCGCTGTCGAGATGAGCGAGGTTGCGCGCCAGATCGTTCGCGAGCGTACCGGCCGCGAGGTGCTCGATGGGTACTTGCCGCATGCAATACCGCTTCAACACGCGTCGGCGGACCTCGTCTGTCTGTTCGATGTCCTGGAACATGTCGAACAGGATGAGCAATCCCTTTCGGCTATCCATAAGATGCTGCAACCGGGCGGGCGGCTTTTGCTTACAGTGCCGGCGCATCAGTGGATGTGGAGCGCGCACGACGAGAGTCTGCATCATTTCCGCCGATACTCGCGCAATGGACTGCGCGGCCGCCTCGAGGCGGCGGGCTTTGTCGTCGAGCGGCTGACATACACGAATGCTGCGCTTTTCCCAGTGGCTGCGCTAGCGCGTTTGGCTGACAGATTGCGCGGTTCCCGGAAGCCATCGGGACACGATACGCCGCCCCCGGCGCTGAACGCAGCAATGAAGGCAGTGTTTTCGTCTGAACGTCTGATATTGCCGCATTTCGATCTGCCGGCGGGTGTTTCGCTTCTGGCCGTCTGTAGAAGAGCGGACGAGGCTGCAGCGTCAGCGGCTGCATGAGGCGGCCATGACAGGTACTGGCGCGCGCATTTCGAAGTTCGCGGCGGTTGGACTGATCGCCACGGGCCTCTATGCTACGGTTGCGTTCCTGCTGTCCTTCAGCCTGCCTGCGACCCAGGCTTCGGTCTGCGCCTATGGCGTTGCCGCTATCTTTTCCTATTGCGGGCACAAATCACTGACATTTGAATCCAGCGAAGCGCACAGCATCGAGGCTCCAAGGTTCGTTGCCCTGACTGTCGCCGGCATAACTATTTCCTGGGTTCTGCCGTTCATTCTGACAGACGGGCTTCACCTGCCGGCCTTTGTGCCGATCATTGCGGCCTGCCTGCTCATTCCTGTCTTCAACTACGTTGTTCTTGATCGCTGGGTTTTCCGTGGCGCTCGTTGAATCGTCGTCGCGACCGGCTGCAGGCGTGGCCATCCGCTCGTTTTCATGGGCTCTGTTGGTCTCGATACTGCTCGCCGTCCTGACAGGCTGGTTGTCTCTTCACGTCATGGCGCCCAATGTCGACGTGTCCTGGCTGCTCGTCGCCGGCGAACGGATCATCGGCGGGGCCGAGCTTCATCGCGATATTGTTGAGGTCAATCCGCCGTTTTCGGTCTGGCTCTACATGCCGTTGCTGTACGGCGAACTTGCCACTGGCTTTCGTGCCGAAACCCTGCTGGCCTACCTGCTGCCATTCCTGGCGCTGTCCAGCGTGTTGTTGTCGGGCTCGATCCTGCGCAAGGCGGGCTGGCTTGCCAATCCCGGTGATGTCTGGCTGCTGCCAGTCGCAAGCTTCGGCTTGTCCTGGCTGTTCCCCGGTGATTTCGGCCAGCGCGAACAGATTGCGGCGATCGCGCTGCTGCCTTGGCTGGCTCTCTTTGCAGCGCGAAGCCGAAGCGACACGTTTGAAGCCGGAAACTGGCCGCAGATCGTTGTCGCCGGGTTGGGCGCTGCGGTCTTCGTCATGATAAAGCCGCCGATGGCGGCGCTTTCGGTGATTTTTCCGGCAATCTGGTTTGCCGTTGCGCGCCGCTCCATACGGCCGCTGTTTGCCCCTGAAACGATCATTGCCGCTGCGATCACGCTTGCCTATGTCGTGTGGATCGTCGTCTTCCACTGGGCTTATCTGACCGATGTGATCCCGCTGCTGGACGCCTACTACATCCCGCTGCGCTTGCCGTTTGCCCAGATCATCAGCCACTGGCCGCTGCTTGTATCGGCGATGATCGCATTCTCAACCTGGCTTTGCGCTCGCCCGGCGCGGATGGATCGGGCGGCGCTCATATTGTTGCTTGCCGCCGCTGGTTACCTGCCCGGCGTCATTCTCATGGGTAAGGTATGGACCTACCAGACCATTCCGATCCTGCTGTTTTCGCTGCTTGCTTTCGCGGTTCAGTTTGTGGCGTCTGGCCAGGCGACCGCACTGCGCCGGATGTTTGCAATTGGCGTTGTCGTCCAGGCCACGCTCGTCTGGTTTGAATCGCTCAACTCCCAGTCGCCTCCCGCCGCCACCGATATTGTCGAAATCGAGCGGGTTGCCGGCGATAGCCCAACACTTGTGTCCATTGCATCGCGCCTCCAGCCGGCACACCCCCTTTCGAGGATCATCAGGGCCAGATATCTGTCGCCTGATCCTGCCTTGTGGCTAGCGCACAATGCCGAGCTTCTTGCCAATCAGGAATCGGGCGAGGCGCGGAGAACAGATTACCTCGCGCGGCGAGACTTAGAGATCGTCAAAGCAGCCCGGCTCATCAAGAAACTCTCGCCAGATTTGGTCGTTGCTGGTGGTGACAATCCGGCGCCAGCTGAAGCCGCAATGATGGCGTCGCCGGAAATGATCGACGCCCTCGCTCCATATCGTCTGCTTTATCGCGACACCGGCACTGCGGTCTTTGTCCGCAAAGACATTTCTTCAGCCCGCTGAGCGGTCATTGCTGTGCGCAACAGCCATCCGGCAATCGCGATTGGCGCGAGGATACCGATGCCGATGCCTTTGAAATTCAACATGTGCACGGAATAGGGGAAAAGCCAAAGCAGCCCCAGAAAGCCAAGCCGCGGATTTGGCGAGATGACGTAGATCCAGGCAAGTGCAATCGCCATAGGGATCGTGTCATAGGTATAGCCGTAGGGTGTTGCCACGATTGCAAGTGTCGCTGTGATGGCGACCCGGCTGCGATGATCGATTGGGCTGGACGGCTTCCACATCCACATTGCGAGCGCGATGGCTGAAACAGCTGCAACCGCCTGAACGGCGTAGGCAATTGCGAGGGTTGCGCCCGCTGCGCGCGCCAGAACGAACACCGTCATCGCATTGGCATGGTAGAGTTGCGGGTAGGGAGCCTCCATGATCCGTGTCATCAGCGGACCGGTTTGATTGACAAAGTCCGGCCAGACCTGAAAGCCGAAGATCAGTCCGGTCGCAGCGGCAAATGCGATCGTCGTGACGCTGGCAGACAGGATCGCCCGCCAGTTCCAGCTGGCAAGCAGGCAGAACGGCACGAGGATCCCCAGATGCGGCTTGATCGTCAGCAGGCCAAACAGAATGCCGGCGGCAATCGGGCGCTTTGGCGCAAGCAGCAGCCCGCCGATCAACAATGCTGCCGTCAGTGCGCCGTTCTGTCCAAACAGCGCGTTCATGAACACCGGTGGCGAGAAGATTGCGGCGAGGTGAACCGGCAGGGGCATGCCCATCGGCTTGATCGCGAAATGCAGCAGCGCGATGGAACCGGCTGTCCAGAAGACATAGGCTGCGAAGATCGGCAAGGCGGAGAGCGGTGCGCCGATCAACAGGATGTTCGGCGGGTAACTCCACTCCTGATTCGGCAGCAGAGGTGAGAACATCGCCCGCAGGGCCGCGCGATAGGCGTCAACGTCAAACAGCGTATTGACGTTGCCCTCGACAGCCATTTTTGAACCGGCCCACAGATTGGTGAAATCCCAATAGGGCAGGCGGTCGGACATCACCGAAAAACCGGTTTCGTCAAAGGTCCATAGCTGGATGTGATAGATCAGTCCGACGGCCAGCCCGCTGAGAAAGACGAACATGGCGAATCGGGCCTGTTCGGGCGTCTTTGCCGGAAATTCTGTCTGCGTCATGAAAACTGCCGGAAGGTGACTGATCACGCCACACTATCCGGCAGTGCTTGACTGAGCCTTGCGGGGCAGGGTTGGCGGCAATGACGCTGGCCGCCAACCGGTCGCAGGAAAATCAGGCCGAAGCTTCAAGTTCCGGAATGCGCAGGACCTGGCCAGGATAGATCTTGTCCGGGTGCTTCAGCATTGGCTTGTTGGCCTCGAAGATGACGGTGTATTTCGACGCCTTGCCCTTGCCGTACTGTTTCTCGGCAATCTTCGACAGGTTGTCGCCCTTCTTCACCGTGTAGAACACCGGCTCCTTGGCAGGGATCGCAGCCATCACCAGATCGGTGATCGAGACATTGGGATCAAGCTTTAGGCCTGAATCGGGCGGCACGATCTTCAGCTCGCCCGCTTCCACCTTCGAAACGCCGAGTGTGTTACCGATTGCGATAACCGCCTTCTCGAAAATGGACTGGTCAGCGACCACGCCCTTGAGGATTGCCTTGTCGCCCTGGACTTCGACTTCCACCTTGTCGGTGCCAAGCTTGTGCGAATCGAGCTCCTTCTTGAGCTTGTCTGCTGATGGCTCCTCATCGTCGCCAATGCCGAGTTTTGCGCCGACTGATTTGACGAAATCGAAAATACCCATGGATACCTCTCCTGTAATTTTGGATCCGTGCGGAAAATGATCTTGTGTCAGGCGATGTCAATGCTTGACGTCAATCGTCGCCGACCCGCCCGCGCATCTTCTTCACTGTCGCCCGGCCTGATTTGGCTTTCAGCCTGCGCTCGACAGCGCCTTTTGAAGGTCTTGTCTTGCGGCGTGGCTTGGGCGGCGGCTCGGCCGCTTTCGAAACGAGCTCTGCAAGCCGCTGCCGGGCATCCTCGCGATTGCGCTCCTGAGTACGGAAGCGCGCGGCTTCAATGACGATCTCGCCGTCCTTGGTGGCGCGCTGGCCGGCGAGCCGTATGAGGTTGTCGCGCACACGTTCTGGCAGGCCCCGCGCCTTCATCGCGTCAAACCGCAACTGCACTGCAGTCGCGACTTTGTTGACGTTCTGGCCGCCGGGGCCGGAAGCGCGGATAAAGCTCTCGGAGAGTTCGTCAGCGTGAATGACGACCCCCGGCGCGATCTCTATGTCATCGTCTAGCGGCATACACCTATGTCGCCTGTCAGCGCGCAAAAGAAAAGCCCGGCGCGAGGCCGGGCTGATTGAAGTCTTGAAACGCAGACTACTCTGCGGCTTCCCGCAGCTGTGGTGCAGCGCCCCGCACCGATGCGTCGACATGGTCTTCGAACTTGCCAAAGTTGTCGATGAACATGCTGACCAGCTTTTTGGCCTGTTTGTCATAGGCAGCCATGTCGGCCCATGTCGAACGCGGATTTAGGATCGAACCCTCGACGCCTGCAACCGCGACCGGAACGTCAAAGCCGAAATTCGGGTCGGTGCGGAATTCAACATCTTTCAGCGAACCGTCGAGCGCCGCCGTCAGAAGCGCACGTGTCGCCTTGATCGGCATACGCTTGCCAACGCCATAGGCGCCGCCGGTCCAGCCAGTGTTAACCAGCCAGCAATCGACCTTGTGCCCGGCGATCAGCTCGCGCAGCAGATTGCCATATTCAGATGGATGACGCGGCATGAAAGGCGCGCCGAAGCAGGTGGAGAAGGTCGCTTCAGGCTCGGTCACGCCCCGTTCGGTGCCGGCCACCTTGGCGGTGTAGCCCGACAGGAAGTGGTACATCGCCTGCGCCGGCGTCAGCTTTGCGATCGGCGGCATCACGCCGAACGCATCGGCGGTCAGCATGATGATGTTTTTCGGATGGCCGGCGCGGCCAGTGGCGCTGGCGTTCGGGATGAAGTCGAGCGGATAGGCGCAACGGGTGTTTTCGGTCAGCGATCCATTGTCGAAATCCGGACGGCGGCGGTCATCGAGCACGACGTTCTCCAGCACAGTGCCGAACCTCTGCGTCGTTGCATAAATTTCTGGCTCGGCTTCCGCCGACAGCCGGATGGTCTTGGCGTAGCAGCCGCCTTCAAAGTTGAAGATGCCGTCCTGGCCCCAGCCGTGCTCGTCGTCGCCGATCAGGGTGCGCGACGGATCAGCAGACAATGTCGTCTTGCCGGTGCCTGACAGGCCGAAGAACACCGCAGAATCCCCTGCCGGGCCAACATTGGCTGAGCAGTGCATCGGCATGACGTGGTTTTCCGGCAACAGATAGTTAAGCGCGGTGAACACCGACTTCTTCATCTCGCCGGCATAGGCCGTGCCGCCGATCAGCACGATCATGCGGGTCAGGTCGACCGCGATCACAGTGTCAGTGCGGGTGCCGTGGCGGGAGGGATCGGCCTTGAAGGATGGCAGATCAATGATCGTCATCTTTGGCGCAAATGTTTCCAGCTCCGAGCGGTCGGGCCGGATCAGCAGATTGCGGATGAACAGTGAGTGCCAGGCAAATTCGGTGATCACACGCACCGGCAGCGTGTTGGCCGGGTCAGCGCCGCCGCGCAGGTCCTGCACGAACAGGTTCTTGTCCTTGGCGTGCGCGATGAAATCGGCATGCAGCGCCTCGAACTGGGCAGGAGAAATAGACTTGTTATTGTCCCACCATACCGTGTTTTCGGTGTTGGCGTCGCGGACAACAAATTTGTCCTTGGGTGAAC
This sequence comes from Mesorhizobium sp., assembly GCA_036742015.1. Classification (GTDB taxonomy): domain Bacteria; phylum Pseudomonadota; class Alphaproteobacteria; order Rhizobiales; family Rhizobiaceae; genus Mesorhizobium_A. Next base: position 10,799 of record DAINRF010000021.1, read on the forward strand.
GGCCGGTGTGCTGGCCGGTATAGGCGAGCAACGCACCGTTTGCCGTCAGCTTGGCTTCGCCGCCCGACAGCGCCAGTTCATAGAGGTCTGCCGCCTCCAGATTGTAGCGCACCGTGCCGAGGCCCGAGAGGCCGCTGGAGCTGATTCCGTTCGATTTGTTGAACGTACCGGTTTCCGTTTTAGGCATTTCAGTCCTCCTGTCCGTAACCAGGTCCTGATGTAAAAAATCGGCCCGCCAACTTGTCTGTCAGGGGCCAATACCATCTCCGTTTCGGTGGAAAACAGAAAAGATCAGCGATTTCAAATCATTAATCGATTTAAAGATTTTGAGTTCTGGTTAAATCGTTTATATTCTTTGAAGAACGTCAATGTGTCGCGCGGGATTGCAGTTGTCGGGGCGCGCTGCCACATTTTGTACCCAGTTTGTCCGCAACACCCTTCACAAGAAGAAGGGACATTTCCTCATGAAGGAGCCGTTCGATATGGCAACGATCGCCCTGGTTGACGACGATCGCAATATTCTGACCTCGGTGTCGATAGCGCTGGAGTCGGAAGGCTACCGCGTGGAAACATATACCGATGGCGCGTCCGCGCTGGAGGGATTGTCCGCCCGGCCGCCAAACCTTGCGATTCTCGACATCAAGATGCCGCGCATGGACGGCATGGAACTGCTGCGGCGGCTGCGTCAGAAGACCGACCTTCCCGTCATCTTCCTGACGTCTAAGGATGACGAGATCGACGAATTGTTCGGCCTCAAGATGGGTGCTGACGACTTTATCAAGAAGCCGTTCTCGCAGCGTCTGCTTGTGGAGCGCGTGCGGGCAGTGTTGAGGCGCGGCGCCGCCAAGGATGCGGCTGTAAAGGCCCCTGGCCAGCAGGCGCGTTCGCTGGAGCGCGGCCAGCTTGTCATGGACCAGGAGCGCCACACCTGCACCTGGAAAGGCGAGCCGGTAACGCTCACTGTCACCGAATTCCTGATCCTGCACTCGCTCGCTCAGCGCCCCGGTGTGGTCAAGAGCCGTGACGCGCTGATGGATTCAGCCTATGATGAACAGGTATACGTGGATGACCGGACGATCGACAGCCACATCAAGCGGCTGCGCAAGAAGTTCAAGTCGGTGGACGACGACTTCGACATGATCGAGACGCTCTACGGTGTCGGTTACCGGTTCCGCGAGATGTAAGAAGCAGGCTGCACCCGCCAGAGCGGTTGGGGGCTGGCCGGAACAGGTGGCAAACGAAGCTGAATGACGGCTGAAACCGACATCGGGATGCCTGCGGAGATGCGGCCCGCAGCGCGGCGCGGCAGGCTGTCGTCGCGGCTCGCCATGTCGATGCGACGGTTTCTGGGCCATCACATCTTTTCCAGTCTCACCCGGCGCATTCTGATCCTGAACCTGGCGGGTCTCGCGGTGCTCGTGTCTGGCGTGCTCTATCTCAGCCAGTTCCGCGAGGGTTTGATCGAGGCGCGCGTCGAAAGTCTGATGACGCAAAGCGAGATTATCGCTGCGGCAATTGCAGCCTCGGCCAGCGTCGAAACTGACGCCATCACAATCGACCCGCAAAAGCTGCTCGAACTGCAGGCAGGCGAAAGCGTCGGCCCCTCGACCGAAGGGCTGGACAGCCTTGATTTTCCAATTAACCCGGAAGTTGTTGCACCGGTGCTGCGCCGCCTGATCTCGCCGACCCGCACCCGGGCGCGCATTTTTGACCGCGATGCCAACTTGCTGCTGGATTCCAAGCACCTCTATTCGCGCGGCCAGATCCTGCGCTACCAGCTGCCGCCGCTCGAAAAGGAAGAGCGCAATTTCTACGATCGCGCGCTGAAATCGATCACCGACTTCTTTACGCCCAACAACCTGCCCGTCTACCGCGAGCAGCCCGGTGGCAGCGGCGCCATCTATCCGGAAGTTATCAAGGCGCTGACCGGCAATCGCGCAACGGTCGTGCGTGTCAATGAGTCAGGCGAGCAGGTGGTTTCGGTTGCAGTGCCAGTGCAACGCTTTCGGGGGGTGCTCGGCGTCTTGATGCTGTCGACCGAAGGTGGCGACATCGACAATATTCTTGCGGCCGAACGGCAGGCAATCCTGCGGGTCTTTGGCGTGGCCGCCTTTGTCATGGCGATCCTGTCGCTGTTGCTGGCGTCGACCATCGCCAATCCGTTGCGCCGCCTGGCGGCAGCGGCCGTGCGTGTCCGCCGCGGCGTCAAGAACCGCGAGGAAATCCCCGACTTCTCCTACCGCCAGGACGAGATCGGCAATCTGTCCATTGCTCTACGCAATATGACCAACGCGCTCTATGCCCGCATCGAGGCGATCGAGAGCTTTGCCGCCGACGTCAGTCATGAGTTGAAGAACCCGCTGACCTCGCTGCGCAGCGCGGTCGAGACCTTGCCGCTGGCAAGGAATGATGAGTCGCGCAAGCGGCTGATGGATGTCATCCAGCACGATGTGCGCCGCCTTGACCGGCTGATCACCGATATTTCCGACGCGTCCAGGCTTGATGCTGAACTGGCGCGCGAAGACTCGCTGCGTGTTGACCTCATGCAGCTTGTCAATGAACTGGTGTCGATCGCCCGCGACGGCGGCCGCCACAAGAAGCACGTCAATATCGAGATCAAGGCCGGCAAACTTCCCGCTGGCGTCACCGGCTGGACCGTGCTCGGCCATGACCTGCGCCTGGGACAGGTTGTCACCAACCTGATCGAAAACGCCCGCTCCTTTGTGCCGGATGAAAACGGCCGCATCGTCGTATCGCTGTCGCGCACCAACAGGCGTATCGTTGTGACGGTCGAAGATAACGGCCCCGGCATCCGGGCCGAAAACATCGACCGTATCTTTGAGCGTTTCTATACCGACCGCCCCGGCAGCGAGGCGTTTGGCCAGAACTCGGGCCTTGGCCTGTCGATCAGCCGCCAGATTGTCGAGGCGCATAACGGCACGTTGACCGCCGAAAATGTTACCGGCGGCAAGCCTGGTGACATTCGCGGTGCTCGTTTTGTCATTTCGTTGCCGACCGAATGACGTCTTCGGCCCGCCAGGGCATGCCGCCGGACGCGATCAACATTCATGCAACCATTGTCGTTCTGGGCGACCGGGGCGTAGCGATCACTGGAGTTTCCGGTTCGGGCAAGACGAGCCTTGCGCTCTCACTGGTCAGTCATTGGCGCATATCTGGCCGCTTTGCCCGGCTGGTGAGCGATGATCAGGCATTTGTCGCCGCGCGCTCCGGCCGGCTGGTTGCTCATGCGCCGCATGCAATTGCTAGCCTTGCGGAAGTGAGAGGCATCGGGCCGATGCCGGCTCCGTTCGAGCCGGTGGCGGTGGTTGATCTTGTGCTCGAGTTGATCGATCAGGGAGACAACGACGCGATTGCGCCAGACCGGACTGTTGAACTGGCCGGTGTTGTTTTGCCGGTTTACCGGCTGCCCGGACGCAAGGTGGCGGCTGCAAGCCTCATCGTCGATGCAATAGTTGCATCAATGCTGCGGCCAAACGACCAAGAACCGGCTCACGGGTGAAATCGCGTCGATTTGGGCTTGCCAAGCTTCCTTTCGCAGACAACATAGCCAACTCCGCGTATCGGCGAGAGCCAATACGCCAGTGAATGGCGTTCCGTCCGGGGGCGCAGCGGGAGCCAATAGTCGATGATAGGTCTCGTGCTTGTGACGCACGGTCGCCTCGCAGACGAGTTTCGAAAAGCCGTCGAGCATGTGGTTGGACCGCAGGCTAGGCTTGAAACTGTATGCATCGGACCCGACGATGATATGGAAGTGCGGCGCCGCGACATCATGGCTGCCGTGGAACAGGTCGATTCTGGAACTGGCGTCATTGTCCTGACGGATATGTTCGGCGGCACGCCGTCCAATCTGGCAATTTCAGTGATGAAGCCCGGCCGGGTCGAGGTCATCGCAGGCATGAACCTGCCGATGCTAATCAAACTGTCGAGCGTTCGCCTGCAGGACGATATCCAGTCGGCCATCGAGACTGCCCAGGAGGCCGGACGCAAATATATCAATGTTGCGAGCCAGGTGCTGACGGGAAAATGACAATGGACGCAGGCGAGGCCGGGGTTTCCAGATCGGTCATGATCATCAACCAGCGTGGTCTGCATGCGCGCGCCTCGGCCAAGTTTGTCCAGACTGTCAGCCGCTTCAATGCTCAGGTCGAGGTGAGCAAGGATGGCGTCACCGTCGGCGGCACCTCGATCATGGGTTTGATGATGCTTGCCGCCAGCCCCGGTTGCTCGATCGACATATCCGCCAGCGGAACCGATGCCGCTGCTGTTGTCGACGCATTGGTCGAGCTGATCGGCAATCGTTTTGGCGAAGAGATCTGACAGCTCGCACATGCAGAGATAAAGATTTCCTTATATCCTATTGCCGGATTTGGCCGGCTCTGCTAGATCACCGCCACTTTCCGGCCCCGCTGCACGAGCGAAATCTGGGCCGCAAACTCAGGAGTTCAGCAGTATGGCCAAGAACGACTACGTCGTCGCCGACATCAAGCTTGCGGACTGGGGCCGCAAGGAAATCGACATCGCAGAAACTGAAATGCCGGGCCTGATGGCCACGCGCGAGGAGTTCGGCCCGTCGCAACCGCTCAAGGGCGCGCGCATCACCGGTTCGCTGCACATGACCATCCAGACGGCAGTGTTGATTGAAACACTGAAGGCGCTTGGCGCCGACGTCCGCTGGGCATCGTGCAACATCTTCTCGACCCAGGACCAGGCCGCAGCCGCAATTGCAGCTGCCGGCATCCCGGTCTTTGCCGTCAAGGGCGAGTCGCTTGAGGAATATTGGGAATATACCGACCAGATCTTCCAGTGGGCAGATGGCGGCCTGTCGAACATGATCCTCGACGATGGTGGCGACGCCACGATGTACATCCTGATCGGCGCGCGCGCCGAAGCTGGAGAAGACGTGCTGTCGAAGCCCGGCTCGGAAGAAGAAGAAATCCTGTTTGCCCAGATCAAGAAGCGCATGAAGGCGTCGCCTGGCTTCTTCACCAAGCAGCGCGACGCCATCAAGGGCGTGACCGAAGAAACCACCACAGGCGTCAATCGTCTGTATCAGCTGCAGAAGAAGGGCCTGCTTCCTTTCCCGGCGATCAACGTCAACGACTCGGTCACCAAGTCGAAGTTCGACAACAAGTATGGCTGCAAGGAATCCCTGGTCGACGGCATCCGCCGCGGCACTGACGTGATGATGGCCGGCAAGGTCGCGGTCGTCTGCGGTTACGGCGACGTGGGCAAGGGCTCGGCGGCGTCGCTCGCTGGCGCTGGCGCGCGCGTCAAGGTAACCGAAGTCGACCCGATCTGCGCGCTGCAGGCTGCGATGGACGGCTTCGAAGTCGTGACGCTCGAAGATGCAGCACCGACCGCAGACATCGTCATCACCACGACCGGCAACAAGGACGTCATCACGCTCGATCATATGCGTGCGATGAAGGACATGGTTATTGTTGGCAACATTGGCCACTTCGACAATGAGATTCAGGTCACCGCGCTGCGCAATCTCAAGTGGACCAATGTCAAGCCGCAGGTCGATATGATCACCTTCCCCGACAACAAGCGCATGCTGCTTCTGTCGGAAGGCCGTCTGCTCAACCTGGGCAACGCCACGGGCCATCCGAGCTTTGTGATGTCGGCGTCGTTCACCAACCAGACGCTGGCCCAGATTGAGCTGTTCACCAAAGGTGGTCAGTACAAGAACGAAGTCTACGTTTTGCCCAAGCACCTGGATGAAAAGGTCGCTCGCCTGCACCTCGACAAGCTCGGCGCGAAGCTGACCAAGCTTTCGGATGAACAGGCGTCCTATATTGGCGTGACCCCGCAAGGTCCGTTCAAGGCTGAACACTACCGGTACTAATTTTCTATAGGACAACCACAAGATTTTGATGCCGGGCATTTGACAAATGCCCGGCATCTTCTTTTTCGCCAGAACCGGCTTCTCAGCGATTCGGCGAGCGGTTATGGTGTTTCGAATCGCGGCGTTGGTTGTCCGCATTTGTTCTCCGGCAAAAGTTTCGGGTAGTCCGGTCTTGGTTTGGTTTCGCGCCATAAGGTGCGGGACCCGTAATGGATTCCGGGCGTGGCGGCGCCCGAACGAGGGCGTACGCGACAGTCGGAGATGGCCGGCAGGCGCGGAATCGGAGAGGTGGGAACATGCTCGGGGAATTCCCGACAATCGCCACGCCGGGGGGCGTGGGCGGCGGCATGCAGCGCGGTCTGGCGCGATTGACCAGATGCGGGCGGCTGTTCAGACAGGCAATGTCGTCATGCGCAGCAGTTGCATTGATGGCTCCGGTCACCGCGCATGCAGAGGCGATCATTGAACTTGCTCCGCCGCCTGGCATGTCGGTCGGCACGTTTGAAGTCATTCAGGTCGCCGTGTTTGCAGGCGTCATTGGCGCCGCGCTCCTGTCTGCATTCTGGCTGATCCGTGAGCGGGCGCGCATTGCCAACTCCAATCTGGAATTGAGCGGCCGTATCGCGGTGCTCAATGCCTCGCTGCAGCGCGCCGAAGCCCTGCTGAACCTGAAGGATCAGCGTCTGATCATCTGGATGAAGGACTCCGTAAGACCCGACATTCAGGGCACCCTTGGATTGACGGCAGGCGTTCCCGACGACCGGGCGACATTTATGGCCTTTGGCCGCTGGCTGACGCCGAGATCCGCGTCGGGCGTCGAGCGCGCTATCAGCGGTCTGCGGGAAAAGGCTGCCGGCTTTGAAATGATCGCCGAGACACAAGGCGGCGAACTGGTCGAAGTTCATGGCCGCACATCCGGGCCAAACGCAGTCGTGCGGTTTCTGTCCTTGTCGCATGCGCAGAGTGACCACGCCCGGCTGAAGGCGGACTATGCGACGCTGCATTCCGAGAATGATGCCATCAGAGGCTTGATCGAGGCGTTGCCGATGCCGTTCTGGCTGCGTGGCGAGAATGGCAACCTGCGCTGGGTCAACGCTTCCTACGCGGCGGCGGTCGAAGCGAAAGACGGTAGCGCAGTTGTGGCAGACGCCAGGGAATTCCTGCCAAGCGCCGTCCGCGATCAGATAGCCAACGAACTGGCGGCGGGCAATGATTACAGGCAGACTGTTTCGGCTGTGATCGGTGGCGCGCGTCATATGTTTGCTGTCACCAGCCATCGTGGCGACGGCGTGTCAGCCAGCATTGCAAGTGACAAGACAGAAATCGAAACGGTGCGCGAGGACATGCGCCGTGTCTTGCGCAGTCACGCTGAGACGCTTGATCAGCTTACCACTGCGGTCGCCACATTTGACGCCGGCGAAAAGCTGCGCTTCTACAATCAGGCCTTCCGCAAGCTGTGGGATTTCGAACCCTCCTTTCTCGAAAGCGCCCCATCGAATGCAACGGTGCTCGACCGGTTGCGCGCTGACGGCAAGCTGGCCGAGCAACCGGAGTGGCGGCGGTGGAAGGAAAACGTTCTTGCGTCCTACCGCTCGGTTCAGACCGAAGAAGACTGGTGGCACCTGCCTGATGGCCGCACCTTGCGTGTTTTGGCAAACCCCAATCCCGCCGGCGGCGTGACCTGGGTCTTCGAGAATCTGACAGAGCGTATGGATCTCGAAAGCAGATACAACGCTGCGGTCCGTGTCCAGCGTGAGACGCTCGACAATCTTGCGGAGGGCGTTGCGGTGTTTGGCCCCGATGGCCGGCTGCGGCTGTCGAATCCTGCCTTTGCATCGCTGTGGAGCCTCGACGCCGAACTGGCAAAACCCGATACCCATATCAAGGCGATCTCTGCTGCGTGCGATCTGACATCGCGCGCTAACCCCTGGCCGGCCTTTGTTGCAGATGTCACCGGTTTTGCCGACGAGCGCGTCGACCGGCATGGCGAGATTGAGCTGAATGACGGCTCCGTACTGCGTTATGCGCTCATTCAGCTGCCCAACGGACAGGTGATGGTGACATTTGTCGACGTGACCGACACAGCCAATGTGCAGCGCGCTCTGAAAGACAAGAACGAGGCGCTACAGGCAGCTGACCAGCTCAAGAACGATTTCGTCAAGCACGTTTCCTACGAGCTGCGCTCGCCGCTGACCAACATCATTGGTTTCACAGAGCTGATGAGCCAGCCGGGCACCGGGTCGCTGACAGGCAAGCAGAAGGAATATCTCGATCACATCAGTTCGTCGTCGACAGTCCTGCTGACCATCGTCAACGACATCCTCGATCTGGCGACTGTTGACGCCGGCATCATGGAGCTCGACATTGGCGACGTTGACGTCGACCGGCTGGTCAAGGAGTCGGTCGAACTGGTCGGCGAACGGCTGCGCAAGCACCAGATCGCCATTGATGTCGACGTGTCTTCCGCTCCGACTCGCGTGCGTGCCGACGAAAACCGGTTGCGGCAGATCTTGTTCAATCTGCTGTCCAACGCGGTGAACTATGCGCCAGACGGCAGTACGGTATCTGTGACCAGCCGTGGTGTTCCCGGCGGATATGAATTCTCTGTCAGCGACCAGGGTCCTGGCATCGCGCCTGAGGTCCTCGACACAGTCTATCGCCGCTTCGAATCGCGCGCCAATGGCGGGCGCAAGCGCGGCGCTGGTCTGGGCCTGTCGGTTGTGAAGAGCTTTGTCGAGCTGCATGGCGGCTCGGTTCACATTGACACAGCGCCCGATCGCGGCACGACTGTAATCTGCCGCTTCCCGTCAGATCCGCTTGCGATCGAACCCGCTGCGGAGTGACATGACGGGGCCGGTTCTGACATTTGATCTGGCCGGTGAGGCCGCGACCGCCCGGCTGGGTGCTGACCTTGCCGCCGCCGCCCGGGCCGGCGATGTATTTCTGCTGCAAGGTGATCTCGGAGCGGGCAAGACAACGCTGGCGCGCGGCTTCATCCGCGCAATGTCGGCCAATCGCGAACTTGATGTGCCGAGCCCGACATTTACGCTGGTCCAGACCTATGAGGCGCGCATTCCCATCGCCCATCTTGATCTCTATCGCATCGGCAGCCCGGGCGAAGTCGAGGAGCTGGGCCTGTTCGACGATGCGAACACGAGCGTCATATTGATCGAATGGCCGGACCGTGCTGCCGGCTTTCTGCCAGACCATCCCGTGACTATTGAACTGTCGCACCATCGTGAAGGACGGCAGGCAACGATCTCCGGTCCGCCGCCACTCCTGGCGCGCATCAGCCGCAGTCTTTGCATCCGGACCTTTCTGGTTGATGCTGGCTATGCCGATGCGCAGCGCACATTCCTGCTCGGCGACGCATCGACGCGCGCCTATGAAACCGTCGACACCGAGCCTGTTCGCATTCTGATGAATGCGCCCCGCCTCCCCGACGGCCCTCCGATCCGCGACGGCAAGCCATACAGCCAGATCGCACATCTGGCGGAATCGGTTGTCCCCTTTGTCGCCGTCGACAAGGCGCTGCTGGCGAACGGCTTTTGCGCCCCGAGCATTGACGCCCAGGACCTCGACCAGGGTCTGCTGCTGATCGAGCATCTGGGAACTGACACGGTGTTGAACGCCGACGGCTCGCCGATTGCCGAACGCTATATGGCGGCCGCCGAAACGCTGGCGGCGATGCACAGCGCAAACTGGTCACGTGACATGGAGGCGGCGCCCGGCGTCATCCATCATCTGCCGGCCTACGACCGCGAGGCGCTTGGTATCGAGACCGAACTGGTGCTCGACTGGTACATGCCCGCAATCGCGGGACGCCCCGCCAGCGACCAGGATCGCGCTGACTATCGGGCGGCGTGGGCAGGCGCGTTCGACCGGCTGGAGCAGGCGGAAAAATCACTGGTGTTGCGCGACTATCATTCGCCCAACATCATCTGGCGAGGTGACCGCACTGGCAATGACCGTATAGGCATCATCGACTTTCAGGACGGGCTCTGGGGTCCTTCTGCCTATGATGTTGCTTCGCTGGCGATGGACGCGCGGGTCACCATCTCGCGGGAGCTCGAAGCACAGATCGTTGACGCATATCGCGCTGCCCGTCGGGCCGAGGGCGGCTTTGACGAGGCGGCCTTTGACGAGGCCTATGCGATCATGGCGGCGCAGCGGAACTCAAAAATCCTCGGCATCTTTGTCCGGCTGAACGTGCGTGACGGCAAGCCGCAATATCTGAAACATCTGCCCCGCATCCGCGACTATGTGGAGCGCGCCCTGGCGCATCCGGCACTTGCCGGCGTGCGCGCTTTCTATTTCGGGCGCGGTCTGATCGGCGGTGGCCAGTGAGCGGGCCAACCACGGCGATGGTGCTGGCTGCGGGTCTGGGTAAGCGCATGCGTCCCATCACCGAGACCATGCCGAAGCCGCTGGTGCCGGTGTCGGGCAAGCCGCTGATTGACTGGGGTCTGGACGCGTTGGTGCGCGCCGGCGTCACCGATGCTGTCGCCAATGTCCACTACCTGCCTGACCAGCTGATCGCCCATCTCAAGGATCGAATGTCGCCGCGCACCGTCATTTCAGACGAGCGGGACCTGCTGCTCGATTCTGGCGGCGGCATCGTCCGGGCCTTGCCGCAACTTGGCGGCGCACCGTTCTACATACTCAACGCCGACACATTCTGGATTGATACGGGCGATGACAATCTGCGCCGTCTGGCGCTTGAATGGTCGGACGAGAGCATGGATATTCTCCTCATGCTGGCGCGATTGGATCAGGCGACGGGACACACGGGCGGAGGCGATTTTTTCATGTCTCCGGATGGCCGGCTTGCGCGCGCGGCAGGCTCGCCTGACGGGCTGATCTATGCGGGCGCAGGCATCGTGCATCCGCGCGTCTTTGCCGACGCGCCACTAGGTCCCCACTCACTCAACCGGCAGTTTGATCGCGCGCTTGCGCAGGGCCGCCTCTACGGCATGGTCATCGACGGGGCCTGGATTACGGTGGGCACCCCCGACGCCATCGCGCCGGCCGAAGCCGCGGTCAGACGCGCAACAGGGCAAGGCGGATGACGGTATCCGCGCCGCGGGTCTATTCCATCCCGCCGGGCGTTCCCTTCCTCAAGGAACTGGCCCGCGCCCTGATTGACGGGCGGCTCATCCCCGGACACAGCTACGGCGCAGATCCGATTGCGCTGGCGCAGGCCACCATCTACGTGCCGACGCGGCGCGCGGCGCGCGAACTGCGCACCATCTTCGCCGGCGAACTTGGTGGCCGCGCCGTGCTGCTGCCGGTCATCAGGCCGCTCGGCGATTTTGATGAGGACGCCAGCTGGTTCGAGGAAGCTGTGCCGCCGTTTGATGACATGGTTCCGCCCATCGACGGACGCGAACGCCTGCTGATGCTTGCGCCGCTGGTGCACGCATGGAAGCGGCGTTTGCCTGCGCACATCGCCGGCATGTTTTCTGAGCCGGTTGTGGTGCCGTCTTCGCCCGCCGAAGCCGTCTGGCTGGCGCGTGATCTGGCCGGACTTATGGACGAGATCGAGACCCGTGAGGCCGACTGGACAAAACTCGCCGGGCTGGTTGACGCCGACCTTGCCAGCTGGTGGCAGGTGACACTCGACTTCTTGCAGATTGTAACTGAGAGTTGGCCCGATGTGCTGACTGAACTCGGCCGTTCCAATCCGGCCTTCCACCGCAGCCGGTTGATCGACGCGGAAACGGCGCGGCTCAAGAGCCATCCGCCGCAGGGGCCGGTCATAGCCGCCGGCTCAACCGGCTCGATCCCCGCGACAGCGCGCCTGCTCGCGGCCATTGCGCGCCTGCCGTCGGGTGCAGTCGTCTTGCCCGGCCTCGACAAGCGTCTGGACAAGCCGTCATGGGCCAGGCTTGGCGATGTGAAGAAGTCGCCGTCAATCGTCGGGCACCCACAATACGGTCTGCACGGCCTGTTGTTGACCATCGGTATCGAACGTGAGGCAGTTGACGAACTGGGCATCGAGCCACCCGCATTGGCGCTGCGCTCCGCCATCGTGTCGGAGGCCTTGCGCCCGGCTGAGACAACCGACCTCTGGTCGGGCGAGCAAGACCTGGCGATATCTGCGCAAGCGGCAGGCGCGTTCGATGCCGTGACCTTGCTGGAAGCGCCCAATGAACGCGACGAGGCGCTGGCGATTGCGCTGGCGTTGCGGCAGGCCGCAGCCGCAGGACAGCGCAGCGCGCTGGTGACGCCCGACCGCACTCTGGCCCGGCGTGTGTCGAGCGAGTTGCATCGTTTCGGCGTTGCAGTTGATGATTCCGGCGGCACGCCGCTCGAAACGTCCCTGCCGGCAACTCTCATGAGCGCGCTGGTCGAGACAGCACTTCACCCCGGCGACCCGCTGCCAATCATGTCGCTGGTCAAGCACCCGCTGCTTGGCCTCGGACTGGAGCGGGGGGTGGTGCGTCATGCGGCCGAACTGATTGATCTCGGCGCGTTGCGTGGAGGCGTTGGCCGCCCGGACGCCGCACAGCTCGTGCAGTTGCTTGACGATGGATTGTCCGGTGAACGCAAGGACAGGAAACCGTTCTGGTTTGACCGGTTCAAGGACGATCAGGTTGTTGCGATCCGCAGCGTCTGCACGCGCATCGAGCAGGCGCTTGCGCCGTTGACCGCTTTGCGCGGCAAGAACTCGATTGCGGTGCCCGATCTGGCGCGCGCCACGGCTGAGGCTCTCGAAGCCGCCGGCCGTGACGCAGATGGCAGTCTCGGCGATCTCTACAAGGGCGATGCCGGGGCAAAGCTGGCGGACGTGCTGCGCAGCCTTGTCGGGGCCAATTCCGGCCTGATGATTGACGCCGCCGATTGGCCAGATGTGCTCGCCGCACTGATCGCAACGGAAACAGTCAAGCCGCGCCATGCACCCGAAGGCGCAGTGTCGATCTGGGGCGCGCTCGAAGCTCGCTTGCAACATGTCGGCTTGATCGTCTGTGGCGGCCTCAACGAAGGAACCTGGCCTGGACGCACCGACCCCGGCGGGTTCATGTCGCGGCTGATGAAGACTGATCTCGAGCTTGATCCGCCGGAGCGGCGTATTGGGCAGGCCGCGCACGACGTCGTCATGGCGCTTGGCGGCGAACGCGTCATCCTGTCACGCGCGTTGCGCAGCGCCGATGCGCCGTCTGTGCCGTCGCGATGGCTGCAACGGCTGACGGCCTTTGCCGGTGCGGATATCGCCGGCGCGATGCGTCAGCGCGGCGCAACGCTTATGGCCGCCGCGCGCCACTATGCCGGCGACAACCCCGTTGATGTGCCGACGGTGAAGAAGCCAAACCCTGCGCCGCCGCTTGAAGCCCGTCCGAAACACTTTTCGGTTACCCAGATCGAGACCCTGCGGCGCGACCCCTACGCTATCTATGCTCAAAAAGTTCTGGGACTGCAGGCAGTGGATGACCTGCTGCGCGATCCCGGCGCGTCGGAGCGCGGCACCTTGTTCCACGACATCCTGCACCGCTTTACGCAAGCCGGCATTGATCCTGCGTCAAGTGATGCCGAAGACCGGCTGCTTGAGATCGCGCGGCAACGTTTTGACGAAGAGGCGCTACCGCCAGATGTCGATGCCGTCTGGTGGCCGCGTTTCAAGCTGATGGCCCCCAATCTGCTGATCTGGGAAATCGAAAAACGCGCCGGCAAGCTCAAGTCGCTGTCCGAGGCCGAAATGGCCAGGACCGAAATAGGCGAGACAGGGGTCACGCTCGGCGGGCGCGCTGACAGGCTTGACCTGCGGCCATCGGGGCTGGTCGATATTCTTGACTACAAGACCGGCACCAGCCCGTCCAAGGGTCAGGCGCACACGCTGATCGCGCCGCAGCTCCCGCTCACCGGCGCTCTGCTGGCGCGCGAGGCAATTCCCGATCTCGGTAAGCTGACACCCGCCGAACTCGCCTATGTGCGGCTCAGGGCATCAGGCGATGTTGACGAGGAATCGATCCTTGAGTTCAAACGGCAGGCAAAGTCCGGCACTCAACTGTCGGAAGAAGCATGGGACCGGCTGGAGAAGCTGCTGACACTCTACAATGACCCGTCACGTGGCTATCCCTCGCGCTCGCTGCCGTTCCGCGAGGGCGACACGGATGGCGATTACGATCATCTGGCGCGCGTGCTTGAATGGTCGGCAGGACCGGAAGGCGATGGCGAGGGTGGCGAATGAGCGACCGCATCATCCCGCCAGAAACGCGCGAAAAGCAGGCCACGGCGTCTGATCCGAAAAACTCGGCCTGGGTGTCGGCCAATGCCGGCTCGGGCAAGACCCATGTGTTGGCCCAGCGCGTCATCCGGCTGCTGCTCGACGATGTCGATCCGTCCCGCATCCTGTGCCTGACCTATACCAAGGCCGCCGCCGCCAACATGTCCAACCGCATCTTCAAGAACCTTGCGGGATGGGCGGTCATGAGTGACGAAAAACTGTCGTCCGAAATCGCAGAGATTGACGGCCAGCCGCCGAAACCTGCCCGTCTTGCGCGCGCCCGGCGGCTGTTTGCCCGCGCGCTCGAAACGCCCGGTGGTCTGAAGATCCAGACCATTCACGCTTTCTGCGAAGCAGTGCTGCATCAGTTCCCGCTCGAAGCAAACATTGCCGGCCATTTCGACATGCTCGATGGCCAGAAGGAACAGGCTCTCGTCGCCGAAGCGCGCCGCGATGTTTTGACCGGCGTGGCCGCTGGAGACAATCCTGAGCTGACCGCCGCACTTGAGCATATCATAGCGCTGGCAGGCGAGAGCGGCCTCGACAATCTGCTCAACGAAATCGTCGGCAAGCGCGATGCACTGAAGAATTTCATCAGTGAGGCTGGCGTCGACTACGTCCCGCTCTATGCCGAGTTCGGCTTTGACCCATCAGACGACGCAGTCGATCTGGCGCAGTCGATCTGGCCTGACAGCTATTTCACCGCTGGCCTGGCGAAACAGATGAGTGACCGCGCCGCATCGGCCGGCAAACTGACAGCCGGAAAATTTGCCGACAGTCTGGCCCATGCCGCAAAGCTGAAAGACCCGCTGGCGCGCCTGAAAGTTCTCGACGGTCTGTTTGTCAAACTCGACGAAGACAAGAACCCGATCGCCCGGCCAACCAAGTCGATCATGGCCAAGGGTGTGGCCGAACACTTCCCGGATTTTGAGGACGAGTTTGTGCGCTATGCCGGCGAGCTGGCCGGCATCGCCGACCGTGTCGCCTTGCTTGGCATGCTGCATGCGACACGCGCCGCGCTGACGCTGGCAGATGTCCTGATCGGCCGCTACGAGCACATGAAGGCGGCGCGCGGTCTGCTCGACTTCAACGACCTGATTACGCGCACCGTGCGCCTGCTGGCCCGGCCCGATGTCGGCCCATGGGTCGCCTTCAAGCTCGACCGCGGCATCGATCATATTCTGGTCGACGAGGCGCAGGACACCAGCCCGGTGCAATGGGACGTGGTCGGCAAACTCGCCGCCGAGTTCTTTGTTGGCGCAGGCGCGCGCGGTGACATCAACCGCACCATCTTTGCCGTCGGTGACGAAAAGCAGTCGATCTACTCGTTTCAGGGCGCAGACCCGCGCTCGTTCCGCATGAGCGGCGACGGGTTCAGGAAACAGGTAACCGCAGCCGGCGGCAATTTTACTGACGTCAGCCTGCAGCACTCGTTCCGCTCGACGCTCGATGTCCTGTCCGCCGTCGATCTGGTGTTCGGTTCGCAAGCCGCAGCCAAGGGCCTGACCGGCGATCCTGAACCAATCATGCACCCGACGGTTCGAACCGTCTCGGCCGGCCATGTCGAACTCTGGCCGCTGGAGGAGCCAACGCAAGTCGATGAACCGGATGATTGGGCCGAGGCAATTGACCATGCCGCTGCGCCTGCCGTCGTACTCGCGGAGCGCATCGCCGACACCATCGACGGCTGGTTGAAATCAGGCAGCACAATTGGCCAGAAGGAAGGCGCGCCGCGCCGCATCCGGCCGGGCGACGTTTTGGTGCTGGTGCGCAAGCGAGACCGTTTCATCCATGCGCTGACCCGCGCCTTGAAAGACAGGCTGATCGCGGTCGCCGGTGCCGACAGGCTGAGCCTCACCGGACACATTGCCGTAAAAGATCTCATCGCCATTGGCCGTGTCGCGATGCAGCCAAATGACGACCTGTCGCTGGCCGCGCTGTTGCGCAGCCCGGTCTTTGCCGTCAGCGAAGACCGGCTGTTTGAGCTGGCGTGGAAGCGCAAGGGTTCCCTGCTGGACGAATTGCGCAAGCGTGCAGACGAAGACGTTGAAACGGCAAAGATCGTCGCGACGCTCGACCGCTGGACCAATGAAGCGGCGTGGCGGCCGGTGTTTGAATTTTATGGCGGCGTGCTGGCGCGCGACGGCGTGCGCAGCCTGATGGTTGCGCGGCTCGGAGCATCCGCCGGGGAAATCCTCGACGAGTTCCAGAACTTTACGCTTGCAGTCGAGCAGACTGGTTCGGCTGGGCTGGAGGCGTTTCTCGCCACGCTCGAAAGCGCCTCACCGGATGTGAAGCGCGAAGTCGACCAGACACGCGACGAGGTGCGCATCATGACGGTGCACGCCGCCAAGGGCCTCGAAGCGCCAGTGGTCTTTCTGGTCGACAGCGCGGGTGCGCCCTCCAACGAAATGCATGTGCCAAGGCTGATGCCTGTCACCTCATCGGCCGGCCAATGGCATGGCCCGGGGTTTCTGTGGCGGCCATCGAGCGACCTCGCCAATAAGCTCACGCGCGGCATCAGCCGCAAATTGCGCGATGCCGCCGAGGACGAATATCGGCGCCTGCTCTATGTCGGCATGACGCGCGCTGAAGAGCGGCTGGTCGTCTGCGGCTATCGTGGCAAGCTGACGCCAAAGCCGGACATCTGGCACAGCCTTGTCGAAGCTGGTCTGGCCCCGTCCCAATATACAAGCTTTGACGCCGGAACCGGGGTTTTGACTTACCGGGTCAATCCTCCCCATGCCGCTGCCGAAATTGCCGTTTCAAGCGCACAGCCTGAATCGCCCGGCTACCCGCCTTTGCCGCCTCTCCCCGAGGCAGCCCAAGCCAAGGCCTCGCTCTCGCCATCGGCGGCGTCGGCGCTGCTCGACCCGCCAGCCGAACTCGTGGTTACCGCCCGTTCACCCGTGTTTGATCCCGGCGAAGAGCCGTCGTTTGCGATTGCGCGCGGCTCGGCGATCCACCGGCTGTTGCAGGTCCTGCCCGGCCTCGACGCGCCGGAGCGCGAAGCCGCAGGTCTTCGCTACCTCGCCACCGCCGGCAGCGGATGGTCTGAAGCCGAACGCGATCGCGCCTGGCAATCGGTCGATGCGGTTCTGTCGGACCCGCAATTTGCCCCGGTGTTTGCCGCAGGTTCCCGCGCTGAAGTCACCATTGCTGGCACGCTGCCGATTGGCGGGCAGGAACGCACTGTGTCAGGCATGATCGACCGGCTGGCGGTGACGCCAGCGCAGGTGCTGTGCATCGACTACAAGACCAATGCGGTGCCGCCGCAATCGCCTGCCGAGGTTCCCCAGGCCTATGTCGTCCAGATGGCGCTCTACCGGGCGCTGCTCGCAGGTATCTATCCCGGTCGCGAGATCCGGTCGGCGTTGCTGTTTACCGAAACGCCGCAGCTGATCGAATTGCCGGTCGCAATGCTGGATGACGCGCTTGAACGACTCAGCCGCGCGTGACACAACATCTCTTGAACCAGTCCTTCACCGATCCCACATATTGATTTGATGACGGGCGTCTTTTTGCGCCTGCAACCCATTCAAGGAGAGCTCCGATGGCCACCGTCAAGGTTGACAAGAACAACTTCCAGACAGACGTGCTTCAGTCGAAGGAGCCGGTCGTGGTTGATTTCTGGGCTGAGTGGTGCGGACCGTGCAAGATGATCGCCCCGGCACTCGACGAGATTTCTGCTGAGCTCGGCGGCAAGGTGAAGATCGCCAAGGTCAATATCGACGAGAACCCGGAACTCGCCACCCAGTTTGGTGTCCGCTCGATCCCGACCCTGATGCTGTTCAAGGGCGGCGAAGTCGCCGACATGAAGGTTGGCGCTGCACCAAAGACCGCGTTGTCGCACTGGATCAACGGCGCCGTCGCCTGATTTCAAGATCCGTTGAAGTTTGAAAAGCCCGGCCTCGCGCCGGGCTTTTTCATGCCGGCGGCGTACCGTTGGTCTTCAGCGCCTCGCCAGCCAGATAGAGCGAGCCGGCGATCAGGATGCGCGGCGGCTGGTTGTCCGCCCCCCATCCGTCGCGCAGCAGCATCAGTGCATTTTCCACCGACGCGACCGGCTCAGCCGACAGTCCGGCATTGATGGCATGCGCAGCGAGAATATCGTTGGGCACACTGGCTTCGCTCATCGACACCGGCACGGTGTAGACGTGCCGCACCATGCCGACAAATGCCCGGAAGAAGTTGGTCTGGTCTTTGGTGTTGATCATGCCGCAGATCATCACCAGCGGCCGCGGGTTGCGCTCTTCCTGCTCGGCCATGGCTTCGGCGATCACGGCGCCGGCGCCTGGATTATGACCGCCGTCGATCCATAGTTCCGAGCCGGGTGGGGCGAGGTCGACGAGCTTGCCCTTCATCAGGCGCTGCATGCGGCCGGGCCATTCCACGCTCAGCATCGCCTTTTCAGCTTCCGCCTCACCTATGTCGAAGCCCGCGGCCTTGACGGCGGCGATCGAGGCTGCGGCATTGGCAAACTGGTGGCGGCCCGGCAGGCGCGGCTGGGGCAGATCCATCAAGCCGTCCTCGTCCTGATAGATCAGCCGGCCGTTTTCCTCGAAGGCGATGAAATCTTGACCATAGACGGCATAGGGCGCACGCACCCGTTCGGCCGTGTCGATGATGACTTCACGCGCTGCGTCGCTTTCCTGCGCGCCGACAACAACAGGAACGCCGCGTTTGATGATGCCGGCCTTCTCGGCGGCGATCAGCTCCACCCTGTCGCCGAGATAGGCTTCATGATCGAGCGACACCGGCATGATCACTGTCGCCGCCGGTTCCGGGATGACATTGGTCGCGTCATACCGTCCGCCAAGCCCCACCTCGATGATCGCCGCATCAGCCGGATGTTCGGAGAACAGCAGAAAGCCGACTGCCGTCAGGATCTCGAACACGGTGATCGCCTCGCCCCGGTTGGCCTCGCCCACGCGGCGGATGGCATCGGCAAAGACTGCGTCGTCGACAAAACGTCCGCCACCCGGCGCGCCGATACGATAGCGTTCGTTCCAGTGCACCAGATGCGGCGACGTGTGCACATGCACCGTCAGACCAGCAGCCTCAATCAGGGCGCGCGAAAATGCGGCGGTCGATCCCTTGCCATTGGTGCCAGCGATATGGATCACCGGCGGCAGCCGCAGTTCGGGATTGCCGAGCCGGTCGAGCAGCCGGCGGATACGGTCGAGCGACAGATCGTAACCCTTCGGGTGAAGGGTCATCAGGCGCTCGATCTCGCGCTCGGCTTCGCTTGCTGTCATCGCGGTCGGGCTACTCTGGCGCGGCGGCGCTGACGCCGCCAGGTTCATTCTAGCGATGCACCCTAGGTGCTGCTCAGGTCTGGGGTGCGGCTGCCAGCGGCACGGGCGTAACTGATTGCGTCACAGTTGCCGGCGCATGCATCCAGATTTTCAGAAGCCGGGCGACCGTCTCCTTCATCTCAAGCCGCGACACCACCATGTCGACCATGCCGTGATCCATCAGATATTCGGCGCGCTGGAACCCTTCCGGCAGCTTTTCGCGGATGGTCTGCTCGATGACGCGTGGTCCGGCAAAGCCGATCAGTGCGCCGGGCTCGGCAATGTGCACATCGCCAAGCATCGCATAGGACGCGGTCACGCCGCCGGTGGTCGGATTTGTCAGCACGACCACATAGGGCAGGCCCGCCTCGCGCAGCCGCTCCACGCCCACTGTGGTGCGCGGCAGCTGCATCAACGACAGGATGCCTTCCTGCATCCGCGCGCCGCCTGAGGCTGCAAACAGAACCAGCGGCCGCTTTTCAGCCAGCGCGGTCTCAAACGCCTTGATGATCGCTTCGCCCGCCGCCATGCCAAGCGACCCGCCCATGAACGCAAAGTCCTGCACGCAGGCGATGATCGGCAAGCCTTCGATCGTGCCGCGCGCCGAGACAATGGCGTCTTCCAGCCCGGTCTTCGACTTGGCGTCCTTCAGGCGGTCGGTATAGCGCTTCTCGTCGCGGAACCGCAGCGGATCGACTGCAGCCTTTGGCGATTCCAGCTGGGTGTATTCGCCATTGTCCATAAAATTCTTCAGCCGTTCCTTGGCCGAAATCTTCATGTGATAGCCCGACGACGGGATCACCCACTGATTGTTCTTCAGCTCCTCATGGAACACCATTTCCCCGGTCTCGGGGTCCTTGATCCAGAGGTTTTCCGGCATTTCGCGCCGGCCGAGCATCGAGTTGATCCGCGGGCGGACGTAGTTGGTGATCCAGTTCATGGAATTGACTCCAGTGGCCGGGTGAGTGTGTGAAAATTATTCGGCGGGAGCAAGGCGGGCGGCACGCACGCCAGCCGCCAGGCCCGACACCAGCGTCGCCACTGCCTCGGCAGGGTCGGCGGTCTTTTCGCCTTTTGGCCCCAGCACATTTGCAATGGCGTTTACAATCGCCGTGCCCACCACCACGCCGTCAGCCGAGCCGCCGATCTGGCGTGCCTGTTCAGCTGTCTTGACGCCAAAGCCGACGCAGACCGGCAAATCGGTATGGCCCTTGATGCGGCCCACCGCCTCGGCCACCTTGCCGGTGTCCGCCAGCGCCGACCCGGTAATGCCGGTCATCGACACGTAGTAGACAAAGCCCGACGTGTTTTGCAGCACTTTTGGCAGGCGCTTGTCGTCGGTCGTCGGCGTCGCCAGACGGATGAAGTTGATGCCTGCTTTCAGCGCCGGAATGCACAGTTCCTCGTCCATTTCCGGCGGCAGGTCCACCACAATCAGCCCGTCAATGCCGGACTGTTTGGCGTCCGCCAGAAAGCGCTCGACGCCATAGATGTAGATCGGGTTGTAATAGCCCATCAGCACAATGGGGGTATCGTCATCAGACTTGCGGAAATCCGCCGCCAGCTGCAGCGTCTTCGCCAGTGTCTGACCCCTTTTCAGCGCGCGCAGGCCAGCCGCCTGGATCGCCGGGCCATCGGCCATCGGGTCGGAGAAGGGCATGCCGAGTTCGATCACGTCGGAACCGGCTTTCGGCAGCGCCTTCATGATCGACAGCGACGTGTCATAGTCCGGGTCGCCGCCCATAAAATAGGTGACCAGCGCCGGGCGGCCCTCGTCCTTCAGTTTCGCCATACGGCGGTCGATGCGGGTATTGGTCATGTTGAATACTCGGCAAAGCGGACGGTCTCGCCGTCTTCCTTGGTGAACGTTTCAGGCAGGCTGCCGGGTGGCAGGAGGCGGGCGACTTCTTCCGACGGGCGGCACAGATCAGCACCCAGCGGCGTGACCACGATCGGCCGGTTCATCAGGATCGGATGCTGGACAACGAAGTCGATCAGCGCCTCGTCGCTCCACATTGCGTCCCCAAGTCCAAGCGCCTCAAACGGCGTGTCCTTGCGGCGCAACAGATCGCGCACCGGACGGCCTGTCTTTACAAACAACTCGCCGATTTCCGCACGCGACAAGGGCGTCGCCAGATACTCGACAACTGTCGGCTCAATCCCCGCAGCGCGGATCATCGCCAGCGTGTTGCGCGACGTCCCACAGGCCGGGTTGTGGTAGATCGTGACCTCCAAGTCAGATCTCCATGCCCGCGACAACGAAAAGAGAAATGCAGATACGACTACTTTTCATCTGACTGTTTGCCGAGATTTCCGGTAAGAGGTCTCATTGATCCCAGTACATATCCGATCAGAGATCCGATGATTCCGATCAGGCCGTCTTCACCCAATTTATCGTTGGCACCAAGATAGACCAATATCGCGAGTACACCCGCGATCAACACGATTGCAGAAAATTGTGCCTGAATATGAAGGTAGTTTCGCGCCCCTCGAATTAGCGAGTATGCCAACATAAGAATGGCCAAGCCGATCACTATCGGAAGAAAATCGGATGCCTGAATATCCCAAAACGGCATTTGATTGACTTCGGGCATGGGTCAGATCTCCATGCCCATCATCTTGGCCACCGTATGCACGTCCTTGTCGCCGCGGCCAGACAGGTTGACGATGATGATTTCGTCCTTCTTCATCGCCGGCGCAATCTTCACCGCGTGGGCAATCGCATGCGCCGATTCCAGCGCCGGGATGATGCCTTCCGCCTTGGTGCACAGCTGGAAGGCTTCGAGCGCCTCGTCGTCGAGGATCGGCACATAGTCGACGCGGCCGGTATCGCGCAGCCAGGAATGTTCGGGGCCAACACCCGGATAATCGAGACCAGCCGAGATCGAATGGCCGTCGAGGATCTGTCCGTCGTCATTCTGCAGCAGATAGGTGCGGTTGCCATGCAAGACGCCCGGACGGCCGGCATTCATCGAGGCGCAGTGTTCGATGCCTTCCAGCCCGCGTCCGCCGGCTTCGATGCCGATGATGCGAACATCCTTGTCATCAAGGAACGGATGGAACAGGCCGATCGCGTTCGACCCGCCGCCGACAGCGGCGATGATCACGTCCGGCAGGCGGCCTTCCTGCTCCAGCATCTGCGAACGCGCTTCGGTTCCAATTACCGACTGGAATTCACGCACCAGTTCCGGATAGGGGTGCGGACCGGCAGCGGTGCCGATCAGGTAATAGGTGTCCTCGACATTGGTCACCCAGTCGCGCAGCGCCTCGTTCATCGCGTCTTTCAGCGTGCCGTGGCCGGCAGTCACCGGCACCACTTCCGCGCCCAGCAGCTTCATCCGGAACACGTTCGGCTTCTGCCGCTCGACATCGGTTGCGCCCATATAGACAACGCAAGGGTAGCCGAAGCGGGCCGACACGGTGGCCGATGCCACGCCGTGCTGGCCAGCGCCTGTCTCGGCGATGATGCGCTTCTTGCCCATACGCTTGGCGAGCAGGATCTGCCCGAGGCAGTTGTTGATCTTGTGCGAGCCGGTGTGGTTCAGGTCCTCGCGCTTGAAATAGATCTTTGCGCCACCGAGATGTTTTGTCAGGCCTTCGGCGAAATAGAGTTTTGACGGGCGGCCGGCGTAATAAGTCGACAGCGCCTTCAACTCCGCCTGAAACTCCGGATCGGTCTTGGCGTGGTTCCACTGCTCCTCAAGGTCGAGGATCAGCGGCATCAGCGTTTCGGCGACAAAGCGCCCGCCGAAAATACCGAACATGCCCTGCTCATCAGGTCCGGTGCGGAAAGAGTTCGGTTCGATCAGCTTGTTCATGAAGATCCCTGACGAAAGGCGCATACGGCTTTTCGCTTAGCCTGTTGCGGTGCCGGACGCAAACGCATCCGCGTTGGCAAATGCCATCCTATTTTTGCGCCGATCTCACGGCGGCGAAGAAGTTTGCGATCAGGCTGGTGTCCTTGACGCCCGGCGCGCGCTCCACGCCTGACGAAATGTCGAGCCCGGGCGGTTGCGCGACACGGATCGCCTCGCCAACATTGCCGGGGTTCAGCCCGCCCGACAGCATGTAGTCGAGGCCGGGTTCAAGCTTTGACAACAGCGTCCAGTCAAAGGTCACCCCATTGCCGCCCGGCAGTTCCGAACCTTTTGGGGCCTTGGCGTCGAGCAGCATCTTGTCGGCCACGCCGCGATAAACAGCGATTGCCTCCAGATCATCTGCCGTTGAGACAGACAGCGCCTTGATCACCGGCAAGCCGAACCTGACCTTCACCTCGGCGACGCGTTCCGGCGTTTCCTTGCCATGCAGTTGCAGCATGTCGGGACGCATCGTCTCGACGATTTCGGCCAAAAGCTCGTCGCTGGCGTCGACCGTCACGCCCACGGCCTTGGCGCGCCCAATCGCCGCCTGGCGCAGCTCGCTCGCCAGTTCAGGCGTCACATTGCGCGGGCTCTTTGGAAAAAAGATGAAACCGATATGGCTCGCACCACCGTCAAGCGCGGCGGTCACCGTCTCGGGCGTCGACAACCCGCAAATCTTGATGTCCAGAGGCATGGGGCTCAGATAGTGCGAAGCAGGCTTTGAGTCGAGTACTACCCGAACTGGATCGCCTGCAGCGCCGAACCGTTGCGCTTCAACCAGGCTTTGGCCTCATCGGTGCGGGGGCACAAATCCCCGCACAGTTTCCAGAATTTTGGTCCGTGGTTCATCTCCTTCAGATGCGCCACTTCATGCGCCACCAGATAGTCGATGATCAGCGGCGGCGCCATCATGATGCGCCAGGAAAACGACAGGTTGCCGTCCGAGGTGCACGAGCCCCAGCGGCTCGACGTGTCGCGAAACTTCACAGTCTTGGCCTTGCGCCCGACCGTTGCCGTGTGACGCGCCACCAGCAGTTCGATATCTTTCTTGGCTTCGCGCTTGAGAAAATCTGCCAGCCGCCGTGGCAGGTGCGTGCGGTCGCCATGCACGATCAGCGCGGGCTGGCCGTCGACCTCGCCAATGCTGACGGAACCGCGCGACCCCGGTTCGTGCACGATCAGATGCGGCACGCCGCGCAGCGGCAGTTTTGTGCCGGGGCGCACCTGTGGTTTCACTGGCACTTTTGCCAGCCGCTGTTCCAGCCAGCCATGATGCCGTTCGACAAAGCGGTCGACCTCGCGCGCCGGCACACCCGCCGGCACCGTCACGCGCAGCGCCTGCCCGCCGGTCTCAATGCGCAGGATCAGGCGTTTGGCGCGGTCGCTTTCAACAATGCGCAGCGGCAGGGTGCGGCCCGCAATCTCCAGCATCCGCTCGCGCGGGGCGGCCGAAGCAGGCCCAAGGGCAGTTCTTAGAAGACTGAGGATCATCGGCAGCGACAATATCCGATTCGTCGGCCTCGCGAACAAAAGAAAAACGTCATCCGCATTGACCTGCGGGCATGGCAGGACGAGCCCTTGCCTCAGCCCGTCATTTTTTTCATCAGCCGGCGCAATTCGTTCGCTTCATCGGTTGTCAGGGCCGCCAGCAGCGACCGCTCCACTTCCAGCATCAGCGGCACCAGCACATCATAGGCGTCGCGCCCAGCCTTTGACAGCCGCAAGGTGCGGCTGCGCCGGTCCGTCTGGCTGTCGCGAAACAGGATCCAGCCGCGCTTGTCGAGCGCCGCAATGGCCCGGCTCACCGACACCTTGTCCATGCTTGACCGGGCGACGATTTCAAGTGCCGTGTATGCATTGGCCGGACCCAGGATCGCCAGTGTGCGCCACTCATAGGGTTTCATACCGTATCGGTCGCCATAGACCTGTTCGACAGCGGTCGCGATGCGCCGATAGAAAACGCGGGTCTGGTAGGGAAAGAACCCGGAAAGCTCGAAATCGTCCGCCGGTGATCGCTGGCCGGCATCTCCCGGATCTTCATCTTGATGCATGCGCGGGGCTCGCTCTCTTCAGATTACAACCGTCATACACGAATCCTGAACACGGGCGCAAAGCGTACGAAGTAGTTTCATTTGAAATTTATTATTGACATAGTTTCAGACGAAATTATCGTGCAGCGGTCGAGGCGCCAATTTTGAAGCCTCGTCAGGCGCGCTTTTCGCGCATTTCAGTCGATATTTTTGGGGAGGACAATTTGACTACGCAATCGCCAATTGCCGGCGGCACGGCCAGCCGTGCGCATGATTTGGAAACATCCATATTTGAGGCTGCAAAGCCTTGGGCCTGGCTGTCGTTGCGGGCGGCAACAGGTCTGCTTCTTGTCCCGCACGGCATGCAGAAACTCTTCGGCATGTTCGGAGGCGGCGGGCTATCCGGTACGGCCAAATTTCTGGAATCGGTCGGATACCCGTCGCCGGAACTTCTGGCGCTGTTGATCGGGCTCGTCGAAGTGTTCTGCGGTCTGCTGCTGGCCGTTGGTCTGTTCACAAGATTGGCTGCACTGCCGGTCGTCGTGTTCATGATTTTTGCGGCCAGCTTTCACCTTGCAAACGGGCTCTTCTGGACTGCCAAGGGTTTTGAATACCCCGTTCTGTGGGGTCTGTGCGCCCTCTTCTTTTTGGTCAATGGTGGCGGCGCCTGGTCCGTCGACGCAAAGCTGCGCCGCGCTTCATAGCGGCGCAACGGTCATCCGGTGAAGAAGTCGAACAGCAGCTTGATGTTCAATCCGGCAATGACCACCGCGATCAGCACCGCAATGGCGGTGAGCCAGGCTGGGGCCACCATCGGCCCCATCTTGGCCCGGCTGGCGGTAAACAGCACCAGCGGAAACACCGCAAAGGACAGCTGCAGCGACAGGATCACCTGAGTCAGGATCAGCAGGCTGGTGGTGCCTGCGTCGCCATACCAGATGGTGACGGCCGCTGCCGGCACGATGGCGATGGCGCGGGTAATCAGCCGCCGCAGCCAGGGCGCGAGCCGGATCTGCAAGAACCCTTCCATGACGATCTGACCAGCCAGCGTCGCGGTGACGGTCGAGTTCAAGCCGCAGCACAGAAGTGCGATGCCGAACAGGGTGGGCGCAATTGCCGAGCCAAGCAGCGGGGCAAGCAGGTCCGACGCCTGCTGCAACTCGGCGACATCGGTCATGCCCTTGTAGTGAAAGGCCGACGCAGCAAGGATCAGGATCGAGGCATTGATGGTCAGCGCAAACATCAGCGCCACGGTGGAATCGATCGTCGCATAGGTCAGCGCCTGGCGCTTCTCGGCCAGCGTCGAGCCATAGTCGCGCGTCTGCACGATGCCTGAATGCAGGTAGAGATTATGCGGCATCACGGTCGCGCCCAGAATGCCGAGCGCCAGATAAAGCATTTCAGGATTGGTGACGATCTCGGTGGTCGGCGCAAAGCCGCGGATGACATCGCCCCATACCGGATCAGCCATCCAGATCTGGATCGCGAAACAGATCGCAATCACTGCCAGCAGCACGATCACCAGTGCTTCCACCCAGCGGAAGCCGAGCTTTTGCAGGTAGAGGATGATGAACACGTCCATCGCGGTGATGACGACGCCGATTTCGAGCGGAATGCCAAACAGCAGGTTGAGGCCGATCGCAGTGCCGATCACCTCGGCAATGTCAGTCGCGATGATGGCGATCTCTGCCAGTGCCCACAGCACATAGGCGACCGGGCGGGGATAGGCGTCGCGGCAGGCCTGCGCCAGGTCGCGGCCAGACGCAATCGCCAGCCGCGCGCACAGCGCCTGCAGAATGATCGCCATGATGTTGGAAACCAGCGCGACGACCAGCAGCGTGTAGCCAAACTTGGAACCGCCAGCGAGCGACGTCGCCCAGTTGCCCGGGTCCATATACCCCACGGCCACCAGATAGCCGGGGCCGAAAAAGGCAAAGAACCGCTTCCAGCCGGTGCGGCTCTTGACCGGAATGGTCCGGTGCACGTCGGCCATCGACGGATCGAGGCGCTGGTAACGCCAGCCTTGTGGTTCAACATTCTGCTGGGCGTCCATGCGGAGCAATAATCCTTGGGCGGCAATAGACCAGCCTCTACCTGGAATCCCACAAGTCGTCAATGCAAATGCAAATCGTTTGCAACAAGGGGTGTGCCAATTCGCCGGACCAGAGCCAGTTGCAAATCTTTGCAAATCAAAACGCCCTGACGGATAATCGGCCCATGACGGAAGCATCGGAAAAGCTCGGGCAGTATGAGGCGCGTTTGCGTGACGCCGGCGTGCGCATCACCCGGCCCCGCAAAGTCATTCTGAAAATTCTCGCTGAAACTGCCGATCATCCCGACGCGATGGAAATCTTTCGCCGCGCGGTGGCGCTCGACGCGACGATTTCGCTGTCGACCGTCTACAGAACGATGAAGCTGCTGGAGGACAAGGGCGAGATCCAGCGTCACGCCTTTGCCGGCGGCCCGGCGCGTTTCGAGCAGGCGGACGGCGAGCACCACGACCACCTGATCGATCTCGACACCGGCGACGTGATCGAGTTCCACTCCGACAAGATCGAGCAGTTGCAGGACGAGATCGCCCGCTCACTCGGCTACGACATCATCCATCACCGGCTGGAGCTCTACGGCCGCAAGCGGCGCAAGAAGTCATAGAACATCGACCTGGCGCGCGCCGCCAAGGTTGGTTCCGGCATGGCCTCGATCCGTTCGGCGACCAGTTCCTGCAGCCGCCACAACTGCGCGTCATGCACACCGATGTCTTCGAGACTGACAATCGTATTGCGCAGATATTCCGCCATCGACCCGCCGGTCCCCGATGCGGCGCTGAGCACATCGGCAACCTGTTCGAGCGTCAGGCCCCTGGCGTAATTTCCAGAGTTGCGGTCAATCACGAAGGTGATTGCCGGAACATGGACGTCATCAATCATTATGCTTGTCCATTGCGCCGGAAACGGATGCGGCAGCGCCAGCACCTCACGCGCCATCACAGCGGCGAGGTTTGTCTCGACCGCATCGGGCGGCAGCCGGAAGGCGACCCCATCGGCTTCGCCGCCTCGATCAAGCGCCAGCATCAGACCGGGGTGGTCGAGCGATCCGCGGAACCAGGTGTCGCCCTTGAGGCAAAACGCGCGGTGCCAGCCATGGATGGTGGCGACGCGCTTTTCGGCAAACTCAAATCCGGGCCGCCAGATCAGCGAGCCATAGGCAAACACCCAGACATTCTCCGGGTCGGGCGCGTCCTTCAGCAAGTCCCGCGCCATAGTGTGGTAGTCGGCCTCGGTCGCCTCACGGCGTCCCTGCATGAAGGTTGCCGTCGACGTCCGGCCGCGCACACGGCCTGCCTTCGCCACAAGCTCGGGCGTCAGGCGCATTGCACGTGGCGGCATCAGGCGTGCGCCGCCTTGATGAAGTCGGCGGCGCGTTCGGCGATCATGATCGTCGGCGCATTTGTGTTGCCGCTCACCACAGAAGGCATCACCGAGGCGTCGACGACACGCAGCCCGTCGATCCCGTGCACCCGCAACTGCGGGTCAACCACCGCCATCTCGTCGACGCCCATCTTGCAGGTGCCAACCGGGTGATAGATCGTGTCGGCTCGCTCGCGAATATGCTTGAGCAGCGTTGCGTCATCCGGCTCGCCGTCGAGATAGAGTTCCTTGACGCGATAAGGCGCAAGCGCCGGTGAGGCGAGAATCTGCCGCATCTTTCGCGCCCCCTTGATCAGCGCCTGCACATCGCGTTCGTCTTGCAGGAACGCCGGATCAATGCGCGGCGGCGACAGTGGGCTCGCGTCGCGCAATGTCACTTCGCCGCGCGAATGTGGCCTCAGCACACAGACATGGCAGGAAAAGCCGTAGCCCATATGCAGTTTTCGCGCGTGGTCGTCGATGATCGCGGTAACGAAATGCAATTGCAGGTCAGGCCGCTCGACATCCGGGCTCGACTTGAAGAAGGCCCCGGCCTCTGCGCCAGGCGACGAGATTGGTCCTGTTCCGTCGCGCCGCCAGCGAAAGATGCTGCGCAGCAGCTTGTAGCCGCCAACCGGCCCGATACCGACCAGATCAGTATCGCTTGATTTCCACGAAGCGATGAAATCGAGATGGTCATGCAGGTTCTTGCCGACGCCGGGCAGCTCGTGCCGCACCACGATTCCGTGCCGCGCCAGCTCAACAGCAGGGCCGATGCCTGACAGCATCAAGAGTTGCGGCGAGCCGAACGCGCCACCGCAGACAATCACTTCGCGGCGCGCGGTCACGGTGGCGTTGCGCCCGACATGCAGATAGCGCACGCCAGTGGCGCGTTTGCCCTCAAACTCAACAGCCGCCGCCGTCGCCCCGGTGATCACGGTCAGGTTTTTTCTATCCATCACCGGGTGCAGATAGGCGGCTGCCGCCGAGCAACGCTCGCCATTTTTTGTGCCGCCAAAAAACTGCGTCACCTGATAGAGCCCCGCGCCCTCCTGGCTTGGCCCGTTGAAGTCTGTGTTGGGGCGGATCTGGTTCTCCGCGCAGGCGTCGATGAACGCATTCGTGATCGGATGCGGGCTGCGCTGTTCGGCAACGCTCAGCGGCCCGTCGCCGCCATGCAAGGCATCCGTCCCGCGCTCATTGCCTTCCGACTTGCGAAACCAGGGCAGCACATCGTTCCAGGCCCAGCCGTCAGCGCCGCCTGCTGCCCAGCCGTCATAGTCCTCAGGCTGGCCGCGCACATAGAGCATGGCGTTGATGGCGCTTGAGCCGCCCAGCGCTTTGCCGCGCGGCTGATAGCCCTTGCGGCCATTGAGGCCCGGCTGCGGTTCGGTCTCAAACGCCCAATTGTTGATTTTTGGCCGCCCCGGCAGCATCGCCGCCACGCCCATCGGCGCGCGGATCAGCACGTCCTTGCCATCGCCGCCAGCTTCCAGCAGGCACACCGTCACATCAGGATCTTCGGACAGGCGGGCAGCGAGTGTGGAGCCAGCCGACCCACCACCGGCAATCACATAGTCGAATTCCATGATGTTCCGCCCCCCAGATATGACAGCGAGCAGATCAAATTTGGCCGGGTGTGTAAATGTGGGGTACTACGGCTTCCTGCGCCGCCACGAATAGCCCTGGCCAGCTTCGGCCGGTTTGGCAGTCGGCTGGTAGTAGAGCGGGATGCCGCCGGTATCGCCCTTTTCCAGCCGCTCGATCAGCACCGGATTGGACACTTCGAATTCGGTGAAGCCGAGCCGCAACATATGCGGCAACTGGTCGACCAGAACCTGACCGGTCGCGCGCACCAGGCCTTCATAGCCGAAGCGGCTACGCAGCAGTTCCGCCTTTGAGAACGAGCGCCCGTCGCTGAAGCTCGGGAAGGACAACGCCACCAGCGCCAGCTGGTCGAGGCAGCCGACAATCTGTTCAAGCTGGTCGCCCGGCGCCAGCTCGACGCCGATGCGCTCGCGGTCACGCAGCCGCTCGTCAGCCGGAATCTCGAGAAATGCTCTGAGCGGCAGGATCACGCGGCCATTGGTTCCCGCCGCGGCAAATTCCCCGGCATGCACCCAGTCGTCTTGCCGGAAACCGTCCGGGGTCCACAGCCGGGTGTCCGGCGCGCTCGCTACATCGGTCATGAACATTCTTCTAAAGCGACGAGTCCGTCAGGGACTGTTCGAGGTTCGACAGGTGAATGCCGCATTCTGTCTTGGCTTGTCCAGCCCACCGGCCCGATCTTGCATCTTCGCCCGGCTTTACCGGCTGGGTGCAGGGGAAGCAGCCGATTGACAGATAGCCATAGGCAACCAGCGGATTCTCGCGCAGCTGGTGCTCGCGCATGTAGTTGGCGAGGTCAGATGTCGTCCACTTCGCAAGCGGGTTGATGCGGATGCGTGGGCCAACGGCCTCGAACACCGGCAACCCGTTGCGCGTCGCCGCCTGAAACCGCTTGCGCCCGGTAAACCACGCCGCCATCGGTTCGACAGCCCGCGCCATCGGCTCCACCTTGCGGATGTCGCAGCAGGCGTCGGTGCTCGAGCGGTGCAGGTCGCCGGCAGGGTCATGCTCGCCCAGAGCTTCCGGTTTCGGCTCATAGACGCGCACATTTGTCAGGCCGAAATCGGCGCGCAGCGCGTCACGATATTTCAGCGTCTCTTCAAAGTGTTTTCCGGTGTCGAGAAAGATCACCTCAAGCGCCGGATCGACGCGTGCGATCATGTGCAGCAGCACCGCCGAGTCTGATCCAAACGACGACACCGCGCCAAGCCCCAGGTCACCAAAGCGCCCGATCGACAGCGCGATAATGTCTTGTGGCGCAAGCTGGCCATAGCGTGCTTCGAGCGCCGCCGCCTCGCGGGCGGCGGCTTCTTCGGCGGTTTCGGTCAGCTCAAGCGGCTTTAGCTTCGCCAGCATAGAGTGCTTCCTTGAATGGAGCGGGGCCAAGGCGGCGGTAGGCGTCGAGGAATTTTTCTGAACTGTTCGAGCGGTTGGCCAGATAGGTTTCAACGATCGTCTCGATCGCGCCGCCAATCTCGTCCGGACCAAAACCACGGCCGATGATCTCGCCAATCGAGGCGTTCTCGTCGCCCGAACCGCCCAGCGTCACCTGATAGAGTTCCGCGCCCTTCTTCTCGACGCCCAGAATGCCGATATGGCCGACATGGTGATGCCCGCAGGCATTGATGCAGCCGGAAATCTTCAGCTTCAGTTCGCCGATGTCGCGCTGGCGTTCCAGCGAGGCAAAGCGGTTGGAAATGTCCTGCGCCACCGAGATGGAGCGGGCATTGGCCAGCGCGCAGTAGTCTAGGCCGGGGCAGGCAATGATATCGGTGATCAGGTTGGAATTGGCGGTCGCCAGCCCGTGCTCGGCCAGCTTGTCATAGACCGTCTTCAGGTCAGCCCGCGCCACCTGCGGCAGGATCAGGTTCTGCTCGTGGCTGACACGGATTTCATTGAACCCGTAGGCGTCGGCCAGGTCGGCCACCACCTCCATCTGTTCGGCGGTCGCGTCGCCTGGCGTCTCGCCGATGCCTTTCAGCGAAATCGTCACCGCGGCATAGTCCGGGTTGCGATGGGTGGTCACGTTCTGGTCGAGCCATTCGCCAAATGAACGCGAGTCGAGCCGCGCCAGCTTGATCACCTCGTCGCCTTCCGGCCGGGCCGGAAGCGCCGGTGGTGCAAAATAGGCTTCGATGGCGCGGATGTCGCTGTCAGGCAAAGTCAGTTCGCCATCCTTCAGCGCCGCCCACTCGGCCTCCACCTGACGGGTGAACTCTTCAACGCCGGTCTCGTGCACCAGGATCTTGATGCGCGCCTTGTATTTGTTGTCGCGGCGGCCATGCAGATTGTAGACGCGCACAATCGCCGTCACATAGGACAGCAGATGCTGCTCGGGCAGGAAGTCACGGATCTTCTTGGCAAGGATCGGCGTGCGGCCCTGACCGCCGCCCACCCAGACCGCAAAGCCCAGCTCGCCCTTGTCGTTCTTCTTCAGATGCAGGCCAATGTCATGCGTCTGGATCGCCGCGCGGTCACGTTCAGCACCCGTCACCGCGATCTTGAACTTGCGTGGCAGGTAGGAAAATTCCGGATGCACTGACGACCATTGCCGCAGGATTTCCGACGCCGGGCGCGGATCGGCAACTTCGTCGGCGGCAACGCCGGCAAAATGGTCTGCGGTGACATTGCGGATGCAATTGCCGCTGGTCTGGATCGCGTGCATCTCCACAGATGCGAGGTCCGACAGGATCGCCGGAAT
Organism: Mesorhizobium sp.; assembly: GCA_036742015.1. Taxonomy (GTDB): domain Bacteria; phylum Pseudomonadota; class Alphaproteobacteria; order Rhizobiales; family Rhizobiaceae; genus Mesorhizobium_A. The sequence goes on from DAINRF010000021.1 coordinate 43,795, forward strand.
GTCCGACAGCGCCGGCCAGTTGAACTGCAGGTTCTGGCGGGTGGTGAAGTGGCCATAACCCTTGTCATAGGTGCGCGCGATATGCGCCAGCATGCGCATCTGCTTCGGCGACAGCGTGCCGTAGGGGATCGCGATCCGCAGCATGTAGGCATGCAGCTGCAGATAGACGCCGTTCATCAGCCTGAGCGGCCGGAACTGGTCTTCGGTGATTTCGCCAGCCAGCCTGCGGTCCACCTGATCGGTGAACTGCGTCACCCGGTCCCTGACGAAAGTATGATCGAACTCGTCGTAGCGATACATGGTCTGTTCCCTGTCAGGACGCGGCAACGGCTTGCTTGCCGTGATCGAGATGGTTGGTCGGGCCATTGGCCCGGATGCGTTCACGCATGCGGATCGGGCGAATGCCGGCAGAGGTCACCTCGACATCGATCAGGTTGACGTCGAGCACTTCGTTGCGGGCAAACGATTCCTTGCCCAGCCGGTCGAGCACGTCTTCGGCGAGCTGGTCGCGCGCGACCTCTGCACCTTGCAGATGCTCCTGCCATTGATGATCAGGCGCCATCCAGACAGCCTCGCCATCGGTCAGCCGGTTTGCGGTGAGAACTTTCATATCGGTATCCTCACGCTGCAACCGCTACGCGCTGACGCGCGGCGAGCGGTTGCGAACGGTCAAAATTTGCGCCGGCGACTGCATCGCCAATGATCGTCATCACCGGGCCGCCAAGATCGTCGCGCTTTACCAGCGACGGCAGGTCGGCCAGCGTGCCGTGGAACATCCGCTTGCTGGCAAGGCTTGCGTTCTCCACCACAGCCACCGCCGTATCTGGCGACAGGCCGGCCTCGACCAGCCGCGCTGCGACATCGGCGGCAACCGTGCGGCCCATATAGACGGCGACCGTCGAGCCGCCGACAGCGAGCTTCGCCCAGTCCGGCAGCGGGCCGCCATGCAGGTCATGGCCCGTGGTGAACACCATCGACGACGACACGCCGCGCAGCGTCAGCGGCAGTTCGAAATCAGCAGCTGCTGCAAAGGCTGAGGTCACGCCGGGCACCACTTCGTAGGAAATATCCGCGTCACGCAGCGCCGCCATCTCTTCGCCAGCCCGGCCAAACACCAGCGGATCGCCTGATTTCAGGCGCACCACACGCTTGCCCTGACGGCCGAGTTCCACCAGCAGATCATTGATCTCGGACTGGCTCTTGGAGTGGCAGCCCTTGCGCTTGCCAACGCCAATGCGTTCCGCATCGCGGCGGCCCATGGCAATCACCGCTTCTGGCACCAGCGCGTCGTGCACGATCACGTCGGCGTCCATCATCAGCCGGTGCGCGCGCAGCGTCAGCAGGTCTTCCGCGCCGGGGCCTGCGCCAACCAGCGCGACATGGCCACTCTTCTGTTCCTGGCGCGCCAGCAATTCATCCGCCGATGCAACCGCATCTTCAAACGTGCCGATCTCCATGGCGCGCGCAGGCTCGCCATTGAAGAACTCGTTCCAGAAACCGCGACGTGCCGCGCCCCTGGGCAGCAGACGCTCCACCGCCGCGCGATAGGTCGCGGCCAGTTGCGCCAGTCTGCCCAGCGACGGAGCCAGCAGTGTGTCGATCTTGGCGCGGATCATCTGCGCCAGCACCGGGCCAGCGCCCTCAGTGCCAATCGCCACGACGACAGGCGCGCGGTTGACGATGGCCGGTGTGTTGAAATCGCAAAGTTCGGGCCGGTCGACCGCATTGGCGCAGACGCCAAGCGATTTCGCATCCTTGCAAACCGTCCGGTCGGTCGCCTCGTCGCCGGTGGCGGCAAATACCAGTGCTGCGCCGTCGAGCAGATCACGCGTGTAAGCCGAACGCACCAGTTCCGCGCTGTTCGCGGCCGCCCAGTCGGCCAGCGCCTTCTCCGGCTCAGCGGCTACAATGCGGATGCGCGCGCTCGACTGGCTAATCAACCGCGCCTTGGCCAAGGCTTCTTCGCCTCCGCCAACGATCACGACGAGGCGATTCTCCACCTTCATGAAGACCGGGAATGCGTTGAATTTTTCGGGCGCAGTCGACATTGCGGCAGACTCTTCAGAAATCGTGCCGGATTGTCGTGGATATGTCGCGCGATATGAAGAAACCAAGTCGCGCCGCGATTTCGCAAGAGCGAACGGTTTTCCGCGCACTGCACCTTTCGCAGAAAAGCGTTTTCACAACGCCGCTATCAGCCCGGCCGCGCGGAATCCTGTTCCGCCGCTTCATGGCCGCGCGACTGTTTCGTTTCAGCTTGCGAGGAAGGCCCGCAGATCGGCGATTTCGCGCTCGCTGGCCAGCGTTGGCGCGTGGCCAACCCCGGCATATTCGATCAGTCTTGGTTTCGGCCCACGCGTCGTCATCTCCTGCGCCACGGCGGGTGACAGCACGTCAGACGTCTCGCCGCGCAGCAGCAGCGTCTTCGCCGTCAGCGTATCATAGCGGTCCCACACATCGAGATCGGCCTTGTGGTGGGTGAACTGGCCGACAATCGCCGGGTCGTAATGTACCGAGATGCGGCCATCGTCGGTGCGCCGCCAGGACGTATCCGCCATGCGCCGCCAGAATGCCGGCGTGTTTTCCCCAAACGGGGCATAGTTCTTGCGCAGCCAGGCCTCGACCTCGCTGATCGTGTCATAGACCGGGGGATTGCCGACATAGGTCGAGATACGCGACACGCCAGCAGCCGGAATGTCCGGGCCGATATCATTGATCACCAGATGGGTGATCCGGTCTTTCAGCCGGTCAGCCGCCAGCGTAGCGCCAATCAACCCGCCCATCGACGTGCCGACCCAGCGCACCTTGTCGATGCCGTAGTGAGCGAACATGTCGACCACCGTGTCGCCATACACCTTGTAGGAATAGTCGGCCTTTGGGTCTTTCGCCCAGCTCGACTGGCCGCGGCCAATCGTGTCGGGGCAGATGACAAAGTAGCTGTCGGTCAGCGCAGCGGCGACCTCGTCAAAGTCGCGGCCGGTGCGCGCCAGCCCGTGCCACATCACCAGCGGCGGCTTCGACGCATCACCCCATTCGGTCACATGCAGCTCGAAGCCGGCGGCGTTGACATAGGTCGAGCGCGGCTGGGTCATCGGCTTTTATCCTTGTTCATCAGTGTGCCTGCTATGCCCGCCGGGAAGAAATAGACGAGCAGAATGAAGATCACGCCCAGCCACAGCAGCCAGCGATCCGGCTCAAGCAGCTGATGCACACCGGGAATATTTGCGGTCGCCTGCGCGCCGATCTCCATCAGGTCTTTCAGATAGAACTGCGCCAGCGTCATCAGCACCACGCCGATCACCGCGCCGACCATCGTGCCCATGCCGCCGATCACCACCATCAGCAGGATGTCGATCATGATGCCAAACGACAGCGCCACGTCCGGCCCGGTATATTTCAGCCACACGGCGCGCAGGATACCGGCCAGCGCAGCAATCAGCGCCGCCAGGCAGAACACAGCCGTGCGATAGGCGACGACCTTGTAGCCAATCGCCTCCGCCCGCATCTCGTTTTCGCGGATTGCCTTCAGCACCGATCCAAGCGGCGAGGCGACGACGCGCATCATGAAAAGAAAAAGCGCCAGGCTGGTGAGAAAGACAAAATAATATGCGGCAATGCGCCCGTTCAGCGCCACGCCAAACAGGCGCATTGTCTTGCCTTCGCTATCGACCAGCAGCTTGGTCGCAGGCGCAAACAATTTTGGCACGGAATAGGTGATGCCGTCTTCCCCGCCGGTAAATTCCGACAGCTGGCTGGCCAGCACCAGCATCACCGACGCAGCTGCCAGTGTCACCATGGCGAAGAAGATCGCTTTCACGCGCAGCGACAGCAGGCCGATCAGCAGCGCCAGCACAAAGGTGGCGATCAGTGCCGCGCTGCCGCCAACGGCAATCGCCGTCCAGCTTGGCCCCATGGCTTTCAGCGCAATCGCTGTTCCATAGGCGCCGAGGCCAAAGAACATTGTATGCGCAAACGAAACGATGCCGGTGTAGCCGATCAGCAGATCGTAACTCGCCACCAGGACGATGAAGATGCAGATACGCGCCGCGACTTCCTGCGCCCGCACATCGGGAAACAGGAATGGCGCAAAGGCCAGTGCCAGTCCGATGGCGAGCACGGTTCCATAGACGATCAGCCTGCCGGCCGGCAGGCGGCGCGGGGGTGGTGAAGAAAGGTCGGTGACGCTTGTCATGTCGCTCTCATTTCACAGCCGGCTTCAGGCCAAACGGCCGCCACAGCAGGATGGCCATCATCAGCAGCATGTTTGACGCCAGCGCCATCTTTGGCATCAGGAAGGCGACGTAGTTCGCCATCAGCCCAACGAGGATTGCGCCGAGCAGCGAACCCTGGATCGAGCCGAGCCCGCCGATGATGACCACGATGAACACCAGGATCATCAGCTCGCCGCCGATGGCCGGCGTAATCAGCCCCTGGTAGCCGGCCCACATCGCGCCACCCATGGCGGCAAGAGCAGAACCTGCCATGAACACGCCGATGAACAGCCGGTCGATGCGGAAGCCGAGCGATTCCACCATCTCGCGATTCTCGACGCCTGCCCGGATCAGAAGGCCAAGCCTTGTGCGGTTCAGCACCAGATAAAGCGCCGCATAGACGGCCAGCCCGAGCACGAAGGCAAAGATCCGATAGATCTCGATCGACACGTCGCCGATGATGATCGAGCCCGACAGGATCGCCGGCCGCGGCACCGGGATCGGAATGCCGCCCCAGATCGCAAGGATCAGCTGTTCCGATACGATCAGCGCGCCCATGGTGATCAGGATCTGGCGCAAATGGTCGGCATAGACCGGCTTGATGATGATGCGCTCAAACGCCCAGCCGGCAATCGCGCCGAATGCGGTCGCAGCCCCAATGGCCGCGACCAGCGCGAGGATGTTCAAACCGGCATGTCCGCCGGTCAGCCAGCCGCCAAGTGCTGCCAGCACCGATGCGGCAATGAACGCGCCAAACGACACGAACGCCGAATGGCCGAAATTCAGCACGTCCATCAGGCCGAACACCAGCGACAGGCCGGACGCCATCAGGAAGATCATCATGCCCATCGCCAGCCCCGCCACCGTCAGCGTGATCCATGACGAGGGCTGGCCGATCAGCACGAAGGCGATGGCCGCGAGCATGAACGGCAGCAGATAGACGCCGCCGAAGCGTTCGAGGGAGTTCATTGGCTGAGTTCTCCCCAGGTAAAGCTAATGCCCCCTCCACCACGACGTGGTCCCCCTCCCCCGTAAATGGGGGAGGATCTGCGTTGCGGACGGCCTCGACCCTTATCCTCCCCTGCGAAGCGGGCGAGGGGGACCATGCGAAGCATGGTGGAGGGGGCGTCGTTGTTCCCAACCTCCATCAATGCGCCTCCGCGCTGAGGCTGAGCAGCCGCGTCTGCAAATCGGCATCTGCCGCGAGATCCGCCATCGTGCCGGTGTGGACGATCCGTCCGTCGTCGATCACGCCGACATCGCGGCCCAGAGCCTTGGCGAAGTGGAAATTCTGTTCGACCAGCAGAATGGTCGTTTCCTTGCCGATCTCGCGGAACGCGTCGATCATGTTGCGGATGATGGAAGGCGCCAGCCCCTTGGTCGGCTCGTCGATCAGGATCAGGTCGCGCTTCTCGATAATAGCGCGCGAGATCGCCAGCATCTGCTTTTGCCCACCCGACAGCGAATAGGCGGCGTTGCCCCAGAATTTTTCGATCGCCGGAAACAGCGCAAAGATGCGGTCGAGCCGCTGTTTGTCAAACTCGCCGGTGGCGCTTGCCAGCCGCATGTTCTCCTCGACCGTCAGCCCGCCAAAGATGCCCATGTTCTCGGGCACATAGGCAATGCCCAGCCGCGCAATGTCGGGCGTCTTCATCGCGGTGATGTCGTGGTGGCGATAGATGATCGCGCCCGAGCGCGCGCGCCACAGGCCCATGATCGTGCGCAGCGTCGTCGTCTTGCCCGCGCCGTTGCGGCCCAGCAGCACATGCACGCCGCCTTCCGGCACGTCGAACGAAACGCCGTGCAACACCTGATATTGAGCAATATCGGTGTGCACGCCGTCGAGGCGAAGGATCGCGTTCATGCCACGTCCTCCGCACCTTGGCCGAGATAGATTTCGCGGACGATCGGCAAGGCCATCACCTCGTCAGGCTTGCCGTCGGCCACCAGTTCCCCGTTGTGCAGAACAACGATCCGGTCCGCCAGCTTGCGCACCACATCCATCTTGTGTTCGACAAGCAGGATCGTCTTCGACGGGTCTTTTTTGATCTCGGCGACAAGATCAAGAATTTCGGGAGCCTCTGCCGCCGACATGCCGGCGGTTGGCTCGTCAAACATGAAGATATCGGGCTTCATCGCCATCAGCATCGCCACTTCCAGCTTGCGCTGGTCGCCATGCGGCAGGGCCGACGCCGGCAGGTCCGCGACACTGGCCAGGCGGCCTGCCGCCAGATGCAGTTCGGTCTCGTCCGCCACATCGCGCAGCGACGACGCCCGGCGCAGAATGACCGGCCCCTTGCCTTCGCGCGCCTGCACCACAAGGCGCACATTTTCGCGCACGGTCAGTCGGGGGAACAGATTGGTGAGCTGGAAAGCGCGGCCGACGCCGATCTTGGCCCGCGCCGAGGGCGACAGGGCGGAGATGTCATCATTGCCTTTGAAAATGCGTCCTTCGGTCGGCTTCAGCTGGCCGGACACGAGGTTGAACCATGTCGTCTTGCCCGCGCCATTGGGGCCGACAATCACGGTCAGTTCGCCCGGCTGGAACGCTGCGGTGACATTGTTCACTGCCGCGTGGCCGCCAAAGCGGATCGTCAGGTTTTCGGTGCGCAGGGAGGGGGTCGGCATGAGCAAACAGGGGAGTAGGGGAATAGGGCAGTAAGGCAGTAGGGCAAGCAAGGGAGAGGCTTGGGGTTGATCCGCCATGTCGCGGACGACAAAACCCTACTGCCCTATTCCCCTACTGCCCTACCGCCTCTCTCAATTACTGCTGGTTGTTCCGGCCGACCGGGATCTTCATCTCTTCCGGCTTGATCTCACGCACCAGTTCCGGGATCGCCCAGGCCACAGCCGGATCGACCTTGATCTTGAAGTGATACATCGACTGCATCGCCTGATGGTCTTCCGGGCGGAAGGTCATCGTGCCCTTCGGCGTGTCGAAGCTCATGCCTTCCATGGTCTTGATCAGCGTTTCGGTTTCCCAGTCGGAAGCGGTTTCCAGCGCCTTGGCAATCGCCATCGCAGCCGAGAAGCCACCCGCGGTGAAGAAGTCCGGCGGCGAGTTGAAGCGCTTCTGGTGTTCCGCGACGAACCAGTCGTTCACCGGGTTCTTTGGCGCATCGTAATAATAGTAGATCGCGCCTTCCATGCCCGGCACCTGCTTGTAGGCGGCCATGGCGGGCAGGATGTTGCCGCCGGTCGACAGTTCGATGCCGTAGCGGCCCGGATTTGCGTTCACCAGCGGCGTCATGCCGTCGATGCCTGCAACATAGATCACGATCACCTTGCGGCCTGGCTGATCCTTCAGTGCATTGAACAGACGCTCCACAGGCGCGGTGAAGTCGGTTGTCTGCTGCGGCACATATTCTTCATGCACCAGATGCGCGCCGGTGCCTTCCAGCGCTGCCTTGAATGCGCCAACGCCGTCGCGGCCAAACGCATAGTCCTGCGCCAGTGTTGCGACATAGAGCTTGTCATCCGGCTTCAGCGCCAGCGCCTGCGCCTGCATGTCCATCGACGAGTTGCGCGAGGTCTTGAACACGAAGCGGTTGGAGTCCTTTCCGGTCAGGCCGTCGGCAACCGCCGGCTCCACCACCAGGATCTTTTCGTTTTCAGCCGCCACCGGCAGCAGCGACATGGTCACGCCCGACGAGGTGTCGCCGACCGCCAGCACGACGTCTTCATCGGCATAGGCTTCGGCCAGCAGCGCGCGCGCCACATCCGGCTTGAACTGCGAGTCCTTCTTCACCAGCTCGATCTTGCGGCCCTTGATCGTGTTGGTGCCCTTGGTGGCGTATTCCAGGCCCATCTCGAAACCGGTATGGGTCTGCTTGGAATAGGCTTCGAGCGGCGAGCCCGACAGGCCGTGGATCAGCGCGATCTTGGCCGGAGAATCCTGCGCCATTGCTGGCGCTGCAATCAGCGCCGAGGCCATGGCCAGCGCAGCGAATAGTTTCTTCATGGTTGGTCCTCCACAGGTCGACCGTGATATCCGTCGGCCAGATCGTCCCGTCGTCGGACGCGCTGGACGAATTATCCGGGAGCAGGGCGCGGCGAATCGCGGTACAAGACCGCGCAACAGACCGGACTTCCTCCCAAACCGGCAAACAGCGCGCCGGTTCTTTGGCCAGCGCTTGAGATGTATTGCCAGATTGTGGTTAGTATTCGTACAGCCGTTCTGGCAGCAAGATCGTATAAATACGCGAGTTCACGGACCTGGAAGACTACGAGAAAATCATGTTCGAACACGCGCCGGTTGGCCTTGTGCTGACCGAGAGCCGCGTCATTCGTATGTGCAATCCGGCCTTTGCCCAGATGTTCGGCTACGAGGTTTCAGAACTGCTCGACCAGTCCTTCGTCATCCTCTACCCAAGTCTCGAGGAATTTGTCGCTATCCGCGAGCTCGGTGTCGAACCGCTGAAGAAGCACAACCGCTACACCGACGAGCGCATCATGGCGCGCAAGGATGGCTCGCTGTTCTGGTGCCGGGTGCGCGGCCATTCCTTGACCCGCGATGACGACCCTCTGCGCCGCGCAGTCTGGAGCTTTGCCGATCTGTCGGAGTTCAAGCCGGTCTCCGGCCTGACAACGCGCGAGCGCCAGATCGTGATGCATCTTGGCGAGGGCCGGACCTCGAAGGAAATTGCCCGCAAGCTGTCCATCTCGCCGCGCACGGTCGAGGCTTACCGCGCCCGCCTGATGAAAAAGCACAGCGCCGGCAATGTTGCGGAACTGCTGTCGCGCCTCAGCGGCATGCCCCACTGAGCGGTCGCGCGCCGCCAGTCTGTGTCAGTTACCCATAATGACGTCGAGAATTGTCTTCTCGCGAACGGCCTTGCCACCGACATCGCCCTTGGGCCGCGGGATCGACGACACCTGACCATCATCGGTCCCGGGTTTGAACCCGCCGGCCATTTCGGGCATCGCCTGCCTTTTCGAGCCAACTTCGACCGATGGCCGCACTGCTGGAACAGGGTCGGCTCCCTTTGGCTGGGTTGGCGTGTAGTCGTTTATGCCTGGCAGGGCCGCCACCGGCACACCCTCATGTGCGGCGGTCATGAATTCCTTCCACGCCTCGGACGGCAGCGAGCCTCCGGTGACGTTCTTCATCGGGTCGCCATTGTCATTGCCAAACCATACGCCGGTCGTCAGGTTGGACGTGTAGCCGACAAACCACGCGTCGCGTGATTCCTGGCTTGTGCCGGTCTTTCCAGCAGCCGGCCAGCCAAATGCCGCCTTGCGCGCCGTGCCGGCCGCAAGCGTCTGGGTCATCATCTGGTTCATCATGCCGACAATCGCCGGCTTGATGACACGCTCCGGGTCGCCGCCCCTGAACCGGTAGAGCGGCTTGCCGTCAATGTCAGTGACGCGAGTGACAAAATGCACCTCGGGCCGGTAACCGCCATTGGCAAAGGGCACAAAGGCTGCGGTCAGTTCCAGCGGTGTCACTTCCGACGTGCCAAGCGCAATGGATGTATTGGCCTGCAGCTTTGATTCGATGCCCAGCCGCTGCGCCGTCGAAACAACTGTCTTTGGCCCCACTTCCATCACCAGCTGTGCCGACACGGAGTTGAGAGACTTTGCCAGCGCCTCGGTCAGGGTCACCGGGCCGAGATATTTGCCCTTGTAGTTCGACGGCGTCCATTTGCCGATTTTTACCGGCGCATCATTACGTACGCTGTCGGGCGTGCGCCCGGCATCCAGTGCGGCCAGATAGACAAACGGCTTGAAGGCCGAGCCCGGCTGACGCCGCGCTTCCGACGCCCGGTCAAACTGGCTCGACGCATAGTCCGAGCCGCCAACCATGGCGCGCACAGCGCCCGAACTGTCGATCGACACCAGCGCGCCCTGGCTGACATTCAGCTTCTTGCCCTGTTCGGCGATCAGCCGCCGGATCGAGCTTTCGGCCAGATGCTGCAAGGTCAGGTCGACGGTTGTCTCGACAATGATGTCGCCCTGCACCTCGCCCAGCAGTTCCGGCAATTCTTCCATCACCCGGTCGGCGACGTAGTTTTCGGAGCCCGTCCAGTACGAAGCAGCCCGCGTCGCTGGCGCACTGATCGCAGACGTCAATTCCTGGCGGCCGATCATACCCTGCTCGCGCATTGCGCCGAGCACCACCTGGGCGCGTTCTTCCGCAGCCTTCGGGTCACGCGCAGGCGACAGCCGCGACGGCGCTTTTAAGAGGCCCGCCAGAAGTGCGGCTTCCGCCAGCGTCACATTGCGCGCCGACTTGCCAAAATAGCGCCGCGACGCTGCTTCCACACCATACGAACCGGAACCGAAATAAACCCGGTTCAGATACATTTCGAGGATCTGGTCCTTCGAATATTTATGCTCCAGCCAGAAGGCGAGCAGCACTTCCTGCACCTTGCGCTCCAGCGTGCGCTCGGGCTTCAGGAACAGGTTCTTGGCCAGCTGCTGGGTCAGCGTCGAGCCGCCCTGCACCAGCCGCCCGGTGGTAATATTGGTCACCATGGCGCGCGCCAGGCCCAGCGGATCAACACCGAAATGCGAATGGAAACGCCGGTCCTCGATGGCGATGACCGCCTGTGGAATATAGGGCGACATGCCCGACAGCGACAGCGCCTCGCCGCCAGTCATGCCGCGATTGGCGATCAGCTTCTTGTCCGCCGACATGATCTTGACGTTTGGCGGCCGCTCGGGAACGGTCCAGGTAATGACGCTCGGCATTCGTGCGCCATACCAGGCGACGATGCCCACCAGCGCAATGCCTCCCCACAGCGCCAGCACCAGCGACCAGTAGACAAGCCCGCCAAACAGGCCGAAGCCGCGCCGCGCCCGCCGCCGCTTTGGCGCCGGAGCCTTGGCGGCCCTCGCCGATTTCGCAGATTTGGCGGATGTCGCCTTGCGTTTTTGCTTGCGGCCAGACGGCTGAACGACGCGGTCGTCCTCACTCACGGAAAATCCGTCATCTTTGGCGGCCCGTCCGGGCTCGTCAAATGTCGGTTCGATGCGAGGTTTCTTGCCGCGTGCCATCCTGCCGGCGCGTCTCCAGTGATTCTGCGCGGGATGGTAGAAGCGTGGCCTTTAAGGCAGCGTTAAGGCGCGAACCGCCTTACACCTCTTCCCAGCCGTCATGTTCGCTGGCGCGGAATACCGCATCGATCAGTTTCTGGTTGCGGATTGAATCTTCCAGCTCAAACACCCGTACATTTTCGCCCTCGGCCGCCCGCACAAAGGCTTCCGCCTGCAGTTTGTACTGCCGCGTGTCAGGAAAACGGAACGTGGTCGATTGCGAATGCGTCTGGTTCCACAGGGTCACGGTGTCGTCGCCATAGATGCGGCTGTTGAACGGCGTCGCCACCTCGATCCAGCCTTCGTCGCCATGGAAAACCATTTGCTGGCGCGCCGCCATCTGGGTCGAGAGGTAGAACGTCAGTTCAAACACGCCGAAATCGGCCTTGGTCGAGGAATAGACATCGGTGCCAAAGGCCGCATCGCGCGCCACCCGCGCCTGCACCCGCAGCGGCTCTTTGCCGGTCACTAGCCGCGTTACAACTGTCGGATAGACGCCGATATCGGGCAATGCCCCGCCGCCGAGTTCCACCCGGTTGCGCATGTTGTTCGGGTCCTTGTTGAAATAGCTGAATACGCCCTGCACATGGCGCAGCCGGCCGATTGCGCCACTGTCGATCAGCTCGCGCACCTTGGCCCATTGCGGATGGTAGAACACCATGAAGGCCTCCGAGACCACCACCCGGTTGCGGTCCCGCGCCTCGATCACCTTGGCGATGTCTGCTGCATCGAGCGCCAGCGGTTTTTCCACCAGCACATGTTTGCCTGCATCTGCCGCCTTCACCGCCCATTCGACATGTTGCGAGGTCGGCAGAGGGATATAGACGCCGTCGACTTCAGGCGAGGCCAGCATGTCTTCGTAAGACCCGAACGCCAGCCGCGCGCCAAACCGGTCGGCGAGGTCACGCGCACGGCCCTCATCGCGGCTGGCAATCGCTGCGACTACTCCGTTGGAGGAATCGGCGATCGCCGGCAGCACATGCTCGCGGCCGATCTTTGCGGTGGACAAAACTCCCCAGCGGAACATGCTGAACTCCAGAAAAAATGCAACTGCCCGACCCTCGCCTGAAACCAATGTCGGCGCAAGTTCACGGGCCTGCCAATTTTGGGGCGCTGCCAATCCTCCCGTTCTTGTCCCGAGGGTCTGCTGTGCCTCATTTGATTCTCATCCGACCCCCCTCTGTCCTGCCGGACATCTCCCCCTCAAGGGTGGAGATTGGCAGCATCGGCTTCACCGCCAGTTCTGAAACGTCTCTGATTGGCGAAAGCAGCAATGACAGCCAATCTCCACCCTTGAGGGGGAGATGTCCGGCAGGACAGAGGGGGGTCAGTGAAGAAAGAAACGCGCCCTTTCAACCACATAACCAAAATCTGCCAACAAATTCCGACCAATTCTATTCACCCCCTTCGCGCCTCCACTATCCTTCCCCTCGCAGTCTGCTTCGGGATCGGGTGCGCACACCGAGCATCCAGGCAGATGCGGCGCTGGGGTAGAGCGGGTCGGTACCGCAAAGCTCCAGCCTCGCCAGGCGGGATCCGTGAGCTGACAGGCGCTAATGCCTGCTGGCCGGCAAACGCCGGAGGTCAAACGCCAGCCGGGCGCGGGGCACCGCGCTACAGTATCACTTAGGAAACCACCCGCACGGTCACCGCGCCCGGCTTCCTTCTCCCCCGAAAGGGAGCGTTCTTTGAAAAGCCGATGCCGTTGCCCGAAAGGGTTTTTTGCCGTGGCCTCAAGGTCCGTGCTCTAAATCGCCGAAATCGAATCGCAGCTCAGGAACCACCCATGCAAACCCGCCAACTTGGTCCAGCCCTTTCTGTCTCGTCCGTCGGCCTCGGCTGCATGGGCATGAGCCACGCCTATGGCGGGCAGGAGGAGAGCGAAGCGATCACCACGATTCGCCGCGCGGTCGAGCTTGGCGTCACGCTGTTTGACACGGCGGAAGTCTACGGCCCGTTCACCAATGAAGTCCTGGTCGGCAAGGCGCTGAAACCGTTCCGCGACCAGGTGACCATCGCGACAAAATTCGGCTTCAACGTCGTCGAGACCGATAAGGGGCCGGTGCAACAACCCGGCCTCAATGGCCGCCCCGAACATGCCCGCGCCGTCTGTGATGCCTCGCTGAAACGTCTCGGTGCCGAGATCATCGACCTCTTCTATCTGCATCGCGCCGATCCCGAAGTGCCGATTGAAGAGACGGTCGGCGCAATGGGCGATCTGGTTCGTGCTGGAAAGGTCCGCGCCATCGGCCTGTCCGAGACCGGCCCCGAAACCATCACCCGCGCCCATCGCGAATATCCAATCGCCGCCGTCCAGAGCGAATATTCGTTGTGGACGCGTGATCCGGAATCGGAAGTCCTGCCACTGTGCCGCGAACTCGGCATCGGCTTTGTTCCGTTCAGTCCGCTCGGGCGCGGTTTTTTGACCGGCCAGATCACCTCTGCCGATCAGCTGGCCGACGGCGATTTCCGCAAAACGCTGCCGCGCTTCGAGGCTGAAAACATCCACCGCAATCTGGCGGCGGTCGAAGAGCTGAAACTGTTCGCCAAACGCAAGCACGCGTCTGCCGCGCAGGTCGCGCTCGCCTGGGTTCTGGCGCAGGGTGATTTCATCGTGCCGATCCCCGGCTCACGCAAGATCAGCAATCTTGAGCAGAACATCGAGGCGGCAGACCTTGTCCTGTCTGCCGAAGACCTCGCCGAAATCGCCGGGATCGTGTCGCCGCAGGCCATCGCCGGGGCGCGATACCCCGAGGCGATGGCGAAGCAGACGAGCCGTTAGGCTTCCTGAATGGCGGAGAGTTTCCACTCTTCGCCGGGACGGCGGACAAAGGTCCACAGCTCCACCGTAGCGGTCGGCGTGTCGTCGCCTTCGACGATTTCGCCCGTCGAGCGATCACGCATCACGTCGACCGACTCATATTCAAACGCCGCGGTCGCATAGTCCGTGTCGCCTTCGCTCCAGGCCTCCGAAATGTCGGCCTGCACCAGACGAACGTCAGACACGTCATTGCGCAAGCCACGCTTGGCGTTATCGGCCAGCTCTTCGGAGAAATAGGACACCATCTCTGGCGTCGACAACCGGCGCAGCGCCGCGTGGTCTTCGTCAGCGAACGCGCGTTGCACGTCGCCAAGGCGGCGCTCGAATGTGTCGAGGTCGTCCTGGCCCATCTGGATATCAACCGTCTCAACCGGAGCAGCCTGCGTGTTGCCTCCAGCGGGAATCGTGAAACCGCCGGCGCGTCCTGCCTGCTGGTTGCCAGACTGCTGATTGTTGTCGCGGGCCATGCTGTCGCGGCCAAAGCCGTTGCCGGCGGCCGGCTGCGGTCCGCCAGCGGTTGCCGTCTGGTTGCGCGAGCGCAGCCAGCCCATGAACAGGGAGGCGAGGAAGCCAAGCAGCAGCAGCTGCAGCACGAAGCCGAGCGCGCCGGCGAGACCACCGAACCCGGTGCCAAGCAGCAGGCCGAACAGTCCGCCGATCAGGATGCCGCGCATCAAATTGCCGCCCAGACCGTTGAACAGGCCGGGCCGCTGCTGGCCGACATTCTGCTGCTGCCGCGTCGCCTGGTTTGTTCCCGGCTGGTTCGGCGTCATTGAGCGCTCCACCGGCGCGGTCTGGTTCGGCGCTGTGCGTGTCGGCGCAGGAGCCTGCCAGGTGCGGGAGCCGCGGCTGCCAAACGAGCCGCCGCGCCGCGCATCGGCATAGTCAACCGATACAAGCGTGAACGCGACCAGCAAGGTCGACAGCATTGCGATGAAACGTGTGCGGCCAGCGCGCATCATGGAATTCGTCCTCCAATTGCCCGCATATCTTGAATAGTCGCGGGCCCAATGTCCAAACAGTCCGACATCGCGATCATCAGAAACGATCGCCAGAGGGGCCCGGCCTGCCGTGAGACAATGTGGGTATGGCGCGTTTAATATCAAGCACTAAGGTTGATGCAATCGAATGTTCTGTTGCCGCTCCGCCATGCCGGATTGCCCAGTCCAGCTGATTGACGCAGCCGGGACGGGAAGATCTATCCGTTTCTGGGACATCATCAACCGGCTGGCGCCGCGGCCAGCCCTGTCTTGAATTGCCGCTTCAGAAATGCAGCTACAGCCGGCGAAGGCGCATTTCGATCAGCATAGATGATCCCGAGCGGCTCGCTCGACATTCCCCCGGGTACAGCAAATTTCTGCAGCCCCAGGCTGCGCCGCCAGATGTCGGCCATCGGCGCGGGACAAAGCGCCAGTCTGTCGCTGATGCGCACGACCTCGGCGATCAGCTGGGGATTGTTGTTCTCCATGCAGTCGGGCGGCAGATCATGACCGGCCTGCATCACCAGCCGGTCGAACTCGTCCCGCATCGGCGTGCCGCTGACCGGCAGCACCCAAGGCCGCCGCATCAGTTCAGCAAGATCGTCCGGCGGCGGGGCGGTGCCTGGCCCCGCAACAATCGCGACCTCCACCGGAGCAAGAACTTTCGCAATCAGCCCCTTGCCTGGCAAGGTCTCGCTGATACGGCCATAGACAATGTCAACCCGCCCATATTGCAGGTCTTCCAGCAGATCCGGCAAAATGCCGTCGCGCAGGCGGATATGCACATTGGGATAGTCTGACTTGAATCCGACAACGATTGCAGCGATCTGATCGATCAGCGAATAGGCCTGCATTCCGATCAGGAGCTGCCCCCGGCTCAGCGAGTTGAACTGACCGGCAAGCCCTTCCAGCGCCGAGATTTCCGAAATGATCTTGCGCAGCGCCCGGATCACGTCGCGGCCCTGTGCCGTGCGGCGCAGGCCACGCGCATGACGTTCAAAAAGCGTAAAGCCAAATCCGGCCTCGACCTCCGCAAGTGTTCGGGAGACCGCCGCCTGGGTGACATTCAGCCGCTCTGCGGCCCGGCTGACGCTCAGCGTCTCATCCAGCATGATAATGACATGCAGGTGCCGGATCTTGAGATGGCTGCGGAGGAAACTCGAAATGTCCATCGAAACTCCCCCGGCCGGACGCAGCACATATTACAAGATGGTAATAGGTAAAGACAACAATATCACTTCTTTAGTGGGTTGAAATCCTCGATGTTCCAGCAGGGTTCTGGCGCAACGACGCAGCGGAACCGCGTATTGGGAGGGGACGAGATCATGACTGGAGCATCCATGTCCAGTGTCCTGCAGGCGTTTGCGCTGCTGGGCCTGTTTTTGCTGGTAGGCACATTATTGAGGGCGAAGGTTGGGTGGCTGCAAAAGCTGTTCATCCCTGCTTCCGTCATCGGCGGTTCTGTGGGACTGCTGATCGGACCACAAATCTGGGGTAGCCTGACTCCGGTTCAATATCCGGCAGACTGGGTCAAGATGTACAGTCTTCTGCCGGGTATCCTGATCATCCCGGTGGTGGCCTCGGTCCCGCTGGGCATCCAGCTGTCACAAGGCGGAGAAGGCGGCGCCACAGCGCGCAACGTTTTCAACATGGCCTTCCTGATGCTCGCGCTTTTCGCCTTCCAGCTTGTTGTCGGCGGCGCGGTCGGAGCCCTGTTTGCAACGACAATGCCAAATCTCGGCATCTATGACACCTTTGGCCTTGAAATGCCCATGGGCTTTTCGGGCGGTCACGGCACGGCCGGCGTCATTGGCAACATGCTGAACGGCATGGGGCTGGAATACTGGGAGGTGGCGCAGGGCGTTGCGGTCACCTACGCGACGATCGGCCTGCTGGGCGGCATCATCGCCGGCATTGCGATCATCCGCTATCTCAACAACCGCAAGCTGCTGGACGGCTCAGCCGATGCTGACAACCTGCCGCAGTCGTGGCTGACGGGTCTGGAACCCGACGCAGCCAAGCGCCGCTCGGCAGGTTCGGAAACGACGGTTTCCACCTCAATCGACGTGCTGGCCTTCAATCTGGCGCTGATTCTGGCGGGCTCGGGCATGGCCATCCTGGTGCGGGCCTGGGTACGTTCGATGGACATTCCGGTCATCAAGGCGGTGCCGGTGTGGGCCTATGCGATCATCCTGATGTGGCTGGTATGGATCGTCATGAACAAGCTCAGGATCGCCTGGCTGGTCGATCCCGGCGTCAAGGGCAAGATCGCCTCGTCGCTGACCGACTTCGCCATCGTGGCAGCGCTGGTCTCGATGCCGGTGCAGGGAGTGCTGTCCTATGCCACGCCGATCATCGTGACGGCCGTCATCGGGTTCATCGGCACCGTAGCGATCGCCTTCATTCCGGTGCGCAGGCTGTTCTCGTCAGCGCCTTATGAACGCGCATTGCTGACCTTCGGCACAGCCTCCGGCGTCTTCCTGACAGGATTGCTCTTGCTGAAGATCGTTGATCCCGACTTCAAGACAGCGGCGATGCGCGACGGCTCGCTCGCTTATTCGATGAACACGGTTGCGGGCTTCATCCTGTTGCCGATCCTGGCCGGGCTTGCGGTGCAATATGGACCGATCTCGCTTGCCGGAGTAGGCGCGGCTGTGCTGGTTGCATGTATCATCGGCTTCTGGCTCACATCGCTTATCAAGGTTGCGCCCGGCGCATCAGCAGCCAAGCCGGAGTAGGCAGTCATGAACGCAACCGTGGACACCGACCGTCTGATCGAGGGGCTGAAGCCCGCCTTCCTGGAGGTCAGCGACTTGATCTGGGGGACCCCTGAGTTGCGCTATCAGGAGGCACGATCGGCCGCTGTGCAGATCGCTCTTCTTGAAGAGCTGGGGTTCACTGTGACCCGGAATCTTGCTGACATTCCAACGGCCTTTGTGGCCGAATGGGGAGAAGGCGGCCCGGTCATAGCGTTCCTGGGAGAGTTCGACGCATTGGCGGGTCTCTCGCAAGAGGCCGGCATTGCCGAGAAGAAGCCGCTCGAAGACGGCGGCAATGGCCACGGTTGCGGCCACAACCTGCTGGGGGCGGGCGCGATGCTCGCCGCCACGGCACTGCGCGACCATTTGAAAGCGAAAGGCATTGCCGGCCGGGTGCGTTATTATGGCTGCCCAGCCGAGGAAGGCGGGTCCGGCAAGACGTTCATGGTACGCGCCGGGGTGTTCGAGGGGATCGACGCGGCGTTCAGCTGGCATCCCGGATCATTTAACGCAGTGATTCCGTCCAATTCACTGGCCAACATTCAGGCCTATTTCCGCTTTTCAGGACGGGCGGCCCACGCGGCGGCGAGCCCGGAGCTCGGCCGCTCTGCGCTGGATGCACTGGAGATCACCAGTATCGGCGTTCAGTATCTGCGCGAGCATATGCCTGAAAAGGCGCGCATACATGCTGCGATTACCAATGGTGGCGGCATTTCGCCCAATGTCGTACAGGACTACGCCGAAGCGCTTTATCTTATCCGCTCACCCGACCTGAACGGCGTGCTGGAGCTGTTTGAACGTGTGAAGAAATGCGCCGAGGGCGCTGCCCACATGACCGAAACAACGCTTGAAGTTGTCGTCGACAAGGCCTGTTCGAACCTTCTGCGCAATTCGGTCCTGGACCAGCTGATGCAGGACCAGATGGAGCGGATTGGCGGTAGCGGCTTTGATGCGGCCGACGAGACATTCGCCAGCCAGATTCAAGCGACCTTGAGCAATGGCGATATTGCGGCCGCCTATACAATGGGTTGTGCCGAAAAGCCGGACAACGTGCCGGTGCTGGCCGACGGGGTCTTGCCAATGCCGCCGGAATACGCGGTATTGCCGGGCTCGACTGATGTCGGCGATGTCAGCTGGCAGACGCCGCTGGCCCAGTGTTTTGCCGCAAGCCATACGCTTGGAACGCCGTTCCACACCTGGCAGTTCGTCGCCCAGGGCAAGTCTGGCATCGCCCATCGCGGCTTGGTGTTCGCCGCCAGGGCGATGGCGGCCTCTGGCGCGGCGTTGATTGACAATCCAGACCTTCTGGCAACCGCAAAGGAGGAGTTTGCCCGCCGCACCAGGGCGACACCCTACGTCTGCCCGATTGGCCCTGAGGTCGAACTGCCTTTCCGCCGCAAGACGTAAGTCTGATGACTTCGGCCTCCGGGCCGCTGCAGCAGCCGCCAATTTCGCGCAAGCTGGCGCGGTTATCATCTGGATGTGATGAGGACCGCCGCTATGCGCCAAATGCCGTTTCTGCTGCTTCTGATTGTTGGTCTGATGCTGCCGCACGCCCCGGCAATTGCTGCCGGCAAGGGGATGACGATGTTTGTGCGCAACCAGCAGCCGCACGCGGTCGCGCTTGAATTTCGCGGCCGCAAGTCTGGGACCGTCTGGCCTGGCCGGGACAAGGCCTATCTTCTGGCAAAGGGCGAGCGCAAATCAGTTACTCTTGCCTGCCAGCCGGGGGAAAATGTCTGCTACGGCGCATGGGCCATGGGCAACGACCGGATCAGTTTTGGCGTTGGCCCCGACGATGATGCGACTTGCTCCGACTGTTGCCGTGTTTGCGTCGAAGGCACGACCGAAACCATCGACATCGGAGGCTGATCGACCCGGCCGACAGAGCGGCCGCGATCAAATCAAAATTTACCGTGTTTCATCTCTTGCGCTCCATTTTTGCTGGACCTGGGAACGATCATGCGTTGCGCCGGTTATCTGGCTGACAGATCTCGAACGTGACGGCCATGATGGAGAAGACAAGCAAACAGGAGCAGAAAGGCATGAGCGGCAGGGGCAACGAGCAGTTTCGCCATGTCGAGGTGCGCCGCTACCTCAACAACATGCCTCTGTTCAGGGTCGACCGCCGCAACCCGGATCGCTTTGATGATCTGCTCGCCCGGCTTGACCGCGCGGATCATCGCAGGACCGGACACTGATCAAGCAAATATTTAGGCCCGATGAGGCTTGAAACAAAAAACGGCGCCGCAGGGGCGCCGTCTCTCGTTTGAGGGTCGCTCAGTCGAGGATCAAACCTCGTCGAGCAGGCCTTCCGAACCCTTGCCGCGCTTTGGCTTGGCCGTGGTTGCCGGCGTCGACTTCGAGCGTTCGGCCATGAAGCGGTCGAACTCCTGCTGGTCCTTGGCGCGGCGCAGTTCCGACGCATATTCGTCGAACTCAGCCAGCGTCTCGTCCAGCTTGCGGCGCTCTTCGCTCAGGCGGTCGAGTTCTTTTGAGCGCCAGTCGTCAAAGGCAACGTTGCCGGTGCGGCCCGAGCGGGAGAACCCGCCGCGCTTGCCGCAACCACGCCAGCCGGAAAACGCCCGGTCGGTCGCGCCATTCACATCACGCTTGAAGCCGTCAAGCCGGTCGCCCCAGATGATGTAGGCGATCATGGCGAGCCCCAGCGGCCAGAATACCATGAAGCCGATCACCGTGAGAGCAATGGTCGCCGGCGTCCAGGCCGGGCGGATCAAAGCAGTCGCGTTCATCAGTTTCAGTTCCTTC
>DAINRF010000022.1:0-3266 GCA_036742015.1 Mesorhizobium sp.
CTTGGCCCAAATCCCCTCCGGCAGAACGATTCCATTTGGACCTGAAAGGGTCTAGCCGCGCGCCGACGGCAGCACGATCTTTGTCTCCAGCCCGCGCGGCGAGAGGACCTGCAGCACACAAGCTGCGCCGATCTTTCCGCCGTCGAGCAGGCGGATCAGATCGTCAACGCCGGTGACCGGGCGTCCATCAATCGTCAGGATAACGTCGCCGGTGAGCAGCCCTGCCTTGGCTCCGGGACCATCCTTGTCGACCGACCGGATGCGGGCCGCTGTGTCGGCCTTGCGGCCCGCCAGCAAGGTGGTGCGGCGCGGCAGGGTGATGGTTTCGGCTGCAATGCCGATGAAGGCGCGGCGCACCCGGCCAAATCGCAGAATCTCGGTGATGACAAAATTGGCCGTATTCGACGCGACCGCAAACGCAATGCCCTGCGCGCCGCGAATGACGGCGGTGTTGACGCCGATGACTTCGCCAGCGGATGAGACCAGCGGGCCGCCGGAATTGCCCGGATTGAGCGCGGCGTCGGTCTGGATGACATCGTCGATCAAGCGGCCGGTCGAAGCACGCATGGAGCGGCCAAGCGCCGAAACGACGCCGGCGGTGACGGTCCATTCATAGCCTAGTGGATTGCCGATCGCGATGGCGATCTGGCCGCGCCGTAGAAGTTTGGAATCGCCAAGCGGCGCATAGGCGTCGGGGCTGCCATTGGCGCGCACCAGTGCGATGTCGGTGTCGGGGTCGCGTCCCAGCACCCGGCCTTCGCTGACAAAGCCGTCCGGCATCGAAATGCGTACGGCTTTTGCGTCTTCAACGACATGGTTGTTGGTGACGACGAGCCCGTCGGGCGAGATGACGAAACCAGAGCCGTGGCCGCCGGGGCCGCCAACGCGCTCGATGCGCGCAACGGCTGGGCCAACGCGGTCAACCACGCCGGAAACGGTATTCGAATAGGCGTCGAGCAGCGGCCCGTCGCCATCAGGGAGGTCATAGGCCATTGGAAAATCCTCAGATGTTGGCCAAGATGTGGGAATTTGGTTTTGCAATTACCAGCGGCACTCAGGCAGGAGAGATGGCATGAAAATCACGCGCAATGGAGATGCCACATCGCGGCGGCCGAACGCCGACTGGTTCACTGGGACTGTCTGGCAGGAGCCAATCGTCGAGGCGCCAGAGCCAGCGCGGGTGCGCGCTGCGCTGGTGACGTTTGAGCCCGGCGCGCGGACCAACTGGCACACACATCCACTTGGTCAGACGCTCTATGTGACGCTGGGCGTCGGCGTGGTGCAGGTGTGGGGCGAGGATGCGCAGGTGATCCATGCGGGCGACACGGTATGGATCCCTCCGCAAGAAAAACACTGGCATGGCGCAGGGCCGGCGACGCGCATGGCGCATCTGGCGATCCAGGAGGCGCTGGATGGCAGCCCGGTGGAGTGGCTGGAGCCGGTGACGGACGAACAGTATCGGGAGGGGTGAGGCACCACCTGCCGCCCGCAACCACCCGATGACCGATGGCTGTCCAATCTGCAAAGAGCGATGGAATGGCAGAGGAATGTCGCCGGGATGGTATTGCGTTCAATTCGCTATGGTCGCTGACGGCGATTGATACCGCAGTGGTGCGCAGCCTGCTCGGCGGCCAGACCGTGGTGTCGATGAGCCGGCTGTCCAGAATCATGGCGGACGCGGCGCATGCCATCCTGACCGGGCCGTCGCGGGAGACGACCGGCATTGTTCACCGGCGAAGGCCGCAGTCTCTGGGCTGATGCGCCGCAGCAAAAAAGCCGGCCAGCGTTTTCGCTGACCGGCTTGATGTCCTGTCCCCAAAGTGACGGGGCAGGGGATGTTACCGGGCGCTCGCGACCGGCGAGACCAGCGGCGTGATGCGGCGGATCGCGACGCGGCGGTTGCGCTCTTCAGGCGCGTCGGTCTTGACCTTGAGATATTGCTCGCCATAGCCTTGGGTGGTCAGGTTTTCTGGCGGGATCTCGAACACGTCGGTCAATGCTGACGCCACCGCTTCGGCGCGGCGGTCAGACAGGGCGAGGTTCGCCATGTCGGAGCCGACGGCGTCGGTGTGACCCTCGATCAGGAAGGTTTCGGCCGGATTCTGCTCCAGCATGCGCTCCATCGCCTTGGCGACATTGTCGAGGCGGCTGATCGCATCCTCGTCGATTTCGGCTGAACCGAACCCGAAGGTGATGGTGTCGAGATCGACGCGGCGAACCGTGTCGCGCACGCGCGCAGAGCGCTTCACCTCGTCCACCGAATAGAGACGCTCAACGCGCTCGACCGGCGGCTGATCGAGGAATTCATAATAGTCGTCATCGCTTTCGGCTTGTTCGGCGTCGAGAATATACTCGTCGGCCGGGATGGTCAGCACCAGAGGCGGCAGATCGTCGCCGGGATCGCGCCAGCGGCCGTCACGCGGGCCACGGCGTTCCTCGTCGACATAGACGAGCACATATTCACGGCCATCAGGCATGATGCGCGAGCGGCGGATGACTTCGCCGTAGCGGTCGCGCACGGTGACGATCTCGACGCCGTTCGGACGTACGATAGTCTCGCGGGTGCGCCCACGCGGCAGTTCCTCGTAATAGACTTCGCGGGCGTCGCGCGACATGCGCGGACGGTCGGAGCTTTCAACCACAGGGCGGCCGCCCAGATCGATGATGATGCGGCCCCCGATTTCGCGCAGGATGTCGGCGCCTTCGCGGCGCTCCTCACGCGGCGGGCGCTGGCCCTCGACACGTCTGCCTTCCTCGCGGGTAACAGGAATGATGTCCTCGATCTTGACCGTTTCCTTTTGAGCGTCCTGGTCGGAAATCGGAGGCGGCGCGGGAGGCTGCACGGGCTGGGCCGTTTCTTTTACCTCGGCTTCGGCGGGCACCGGAGTGTCTTTCTGGCTGTCTAGGACCGGCGTGTCGCTGCCCGGAAGGAGCGGGACTGCAGGCAAAGCCTCTTTCGTGTCCTGATCGGCCTGCTGTTCCTGCGCTTCCTGGCGCTGCTTGCGGCGCTCTTCGCGCAGTTTTTGGCGCTCGGCCCTGGTTGTTGGCTCAACGGCTGGCGCTGCCGGCTGAGCAGCGTCTGAAGGAGTTGGCTCGACTGCCGGCGCGGCCTGCTGCTCCGGAGTTGGCTGGACGGCTGGCGCGGCCTGCTGTTCGGGCGCCGGTTTTGCAGCCTCGGCCTCCTGAGCTGCCTTTGCAGCCTCGGCCTCCTGCGCTGCCTTTGCAGCCTCGGCCTCCTGCGCTGCCTTTGCAGCCTCGGCCTCCTG
>DAINRF010000022.1:3366-62070 GCA_036742015.1 Mesorhizobium sp.
GCGCTGCCTTTGCAGCCTCGGCCTCCTGCGCTGCCTTTGCAGCCTCGGCCTCCTGCGCTGCCTTTGCAGCCTCGGCCTCCTGAGCTGCCTTTGCAGCCTCGGCCTCCTGAGCTGCCTTTGCAGCCTCGGCCTCCTGCGCTGCCTTTGCAGCTTCGGCTTCCTGCGCTGCCTTTGCAGCCTCGGCTTCCTGAGCTGCCTTTGCAGCCTCGGCCTCCTGAGCGGCCTTTGCAGCCTCGGCTTCCTGCGCTGCCTTTGCAGCCTCGGCCTCCTGCGCGGCCTTTGCAGCCTCGGCTTCCTGTGCGGCCTTTGCAGCCTCGGCCTCCTGAGCTGCCTTTGCAGCCTCGGCCTCCTGCGCTGCCCTGGCGGCTTCCTCTTCCGCCTGCTTCTGCTGTTTCAGCGCTTCGTCTTCGGGTGCGGCGTTGTCGGCTTGCGCGAGCTGACCAACATGGCCGGATACTGAGTTCGTTCCGGCCGGCTGACTCTCGGCCGCAGCCAATGCGGAACCTCCGGCGGTCAACATGGCGAGTGCAGTGGCGGCGGCAAGACGCCGTGCATGGACATTCTTCAAGGCAAACTCCTTCAGCCGTTCTGGACGGACCCTTCGGCAGATAAATGCCTGCCGGACGTGTTTGTTCCAAGCAAAAGCGGCGCAAATTGGCCGATTTGCGGTGAGGATGTGAAGGGGGTGAAGTATTTTTCGGGCCGTCCCGGCAGAGACCCTGGATGCCGGGCGAGCGACCTATTCTTCGTCGTCGATCAGGATGCGCTCCGCCGCACCGTCGGAGTCTTCATATTGGCCGCTGCGTAGAGCCCAGACAAAGGCAGCGAGCCCGACTGCGCCGAGAAACAGAGCGACCGGAATGAGGTAAGTGAGGATGTTCATGCCGCCGCTTCCCGTTCGCGCGGCCTGATCGGATTCGATGGCACATTCGCCGGACCCGTGAGGCGCAGCGCATTGCCGATGACCAACAGCGACGAGGCGGACATCGCAATCGCCGCAATCAATGGTGTGACGTAGCCAAATATGGCAATCGGCACCGCGATGGCGTTGTAGATGATCGCGAGCGCAATGTTCTGGTGGACAAGGCGATTGGCGCCCCGGGCGATCTCGATTGCGTAGGCGACCGGGTCCAGCCGTTGGCCCAGGAAGACAAAATCGGCGGCTTGGCGGCCGATTTCGGCTGCTGTCGCCGGCGCCATCGATACCTGGGCCGCCGCCAGGGCCGGGGCGTCGTTCAGTCCGTCGCCAACCATCAGCACCTTGCGGCCTTGCGCCCCCAAGCTGGAGAGCCGGGAAACCTTGTCGACCGGCATCAGCTCACCAGACCAGGTTTCGATGCCGACATTGTCCGCGACGCTTGCGCAGATACTGTTTGCGTCGCCAGACAGCATTTCGACGCCAAAACCATCACGTTTCAGATTGGCGATCATGTCGCGGGCGCCGGGGCGGACGATGTCGTCGAACATAAAGCTGGCGACCGGGACGCCATCGCGGGACAGAACCGTTCCTTGGAGACCCTTTGCGTCGGGCGCTGCCCAGGCGGCGCGGCCAAGGCGCCAAACAATTGTGCCGCTGCGGCCCTGGAGGCCACAACCGGGGACCTCGGAGACCTCCTCCAGCTGTTCACCGGGGGGAATAGAAACAGCAAGGATGGCCGCAGCGACCGGGTGGCGGGAATGGCCAGCCAATTCTTGCGCGATTGCAAGATGGTCCTGTGCGATCTTACCCGCATTGGTGAGGCGAAGGCTGCCCAGTGTCAGCGTGCCTGTCTTGTCGAAAACGACCGTGTTGACATCGACCAGCCGTTCAAGCGCCGAACCATCCTTCAGCATGACGCCAGCCTCGAACAATTTTCGCGCCGCCACGACGTGAACGATCGGCACGGCAAGTCCGAGTGCACAGGGACAGGTGATAATCAGGACGGCGATTGCGATGGTCATTGCCTGATGCCAGTCGCCATTAAAGGCGATCCAGCCGAGAAATGTGGCGAGCGCTGTGAGATGGACCACAGGCGCGTAAAGCGTCGAAACCCGTTCGGCGATGCGGCGATAGCTGGCTCTGCCGCCTTCGGCCGCTTCCATCAGCCGGGTCATTTCGGCGAGGAAGGAATCGGAGACGGGGCGGGTGGCTGTAATGGTGAGCGGGGCGCTGAGGTTCAGCATGCCGGCGCTGAGCCGGGAGCCCGGCGCAACCGGCAGGGGAGCGCTTTCGCCGTTGGTGATCGAGGCGTCGATGTCCGACGAGCCTGCATCGACGGTCGCGTCAACTGGCACACGTTCGCCGGCCGGAATCATGAGTTGGTCGCCAGCACGTATGTCGCTGACAGGCCGATATTCGCGCAGGCCGTTTGCAAGGAGTACCAGAGCGCCGCGTGGCTGCAGCCTTGCGAGGCCGATAACCGCAGAGCGGGCGCGATCACGCATGATATGATCGAGCGTTCGCCCGATAAGCAGGAAGAACAGAAGCGTCACCGAGGCGTCAAAATAGGCGTATTCGCCGCCGGTCGCGGTTTCGTAGAGGCTCATCGCATAGGCCAGAGTAATGCCGACCGCGATGGGAACGTCCATGTTCATCCGGCCATGCCGCAAGGCGCTCCAGGCCGAACGGTAGTAGATGCGGCCGGCGAAAAACAGCGCCGGGATGGCGATCAGCGCCGAAACCCAATGGAACAGATCACGCGTCGCGCCCTCGGCTCCCGACCAGACCGAGACCGACAGGAGCATGATGTTGGCGGCGGCAAAGCCGGAGATTGCAACGGCCCGGATGAGTTCAGCGAGCGCCTGATCGCCAGACTCCTGCGCCGCGTCAAACAGATGCGGCGGGTAGCCGATGGATGCGAGAGACGGGACGAGGGGTGGGACGCCGCCTTCAAACTGGATCGAAACCCGCCGGGTCGAAAGGTTGACGCGGGCTGATACAACGCCAGGCAGGGCGTTCAGCTTTCGCTCGACCGTCCCAATGCAAGCGGCGCAATGGACGCCTGGTACAGACAGGTCGATTTGCGATACGCCATTGCCAAGCTGCCGGGCCGCCAGCCGCACTTCGTCATCTGACGGCAATGCCAGATCAAGTGCAGTCTCAGCGCCTGGCGCGCAACAGCTCATGATCGCGCTCCGTTCGCCACCTGAATGCGGAGCGTCTCCCTGAACGGCTTGTCCAGGCCTGCGTCCGCCTCGATTTCGACCAGCCATGTCCCGTTGGCCAGAGGCGATTGCACAATGTAGTCGCCACTGTCAGTCCGGGTCAGCAATTCGCTTCGATCGTCGCGAACACCTACAGGACGCATGAATTTCATCGTAACGGATTTGAGCGGCAGGCTGCGGCCGCTGGAATCGACAAGACGGTAGCTAACAATGCCATTGTTGACATTGAGCTGGCCGGTCCATTGCAGCGCAGCCTGGGCGCGTGTCTCGGCCATCTTCTCGTTAAATTGCTGGCTGGCCACATAGGTATTTTTCACGACAAGGCCGGTCCAGGTCTTGTTGGCGACAACGGCCATGGTGAGATTGACGGCGATAATGATGCCGAAAAAGACAATCATGATCACCAGCATGTGCCGTCCGGTGAATTCTTTGGGTCCGCTTGTATTCATGGCGCTCTCCCGGGAGCGAGGAAGGTTGCAGTGTAGGCGTCACGTTCGTGGCTGGACTGGTCCTCGACGATAAAGCGGAAACTCTCTTCCGTGCCCACGACCCGGTCAGCGGGCAGGCGGACAAAGATCTTCATCGTCTTGAGTTTGTCGGGATCGACAGCCACGTCAAAGTCGCGTCCGTCGATGCTATCGTCGCCGATCACGAGAAGCGACGCCCCCTCAAGTCCTTCAAGTGACACCGTAATGGTGCGTGGCTCGGGGATCATGTTCAACAGCTTGACAGTGTAGCCGTTGCGGATCGAGCCGTCGGACAGAGTTACGAATTGAGGATTGCGGTCATGCAGGACATTGACCTGCAGCCGGTCACGGGTCAGCAGACCATAGAGGATCGCCAGACCAATCGCTGACCAGGCAGCGAAATAGACAAGTGTGCGAATTCTGAACAGCTGCTTCAGGTGGAAATGCCAGAAGCCGTCGCGAATCTTGCCGTCTGGTGTGTGCACCAACGCCGGTGTGATCGGTTGAGCACCGCCGTCAGTGGCCAGGCCCATGTTGTGATTGTAGTCGGCGAGTGTGGCGTAGGAGATCAATCCGCGCTCCTTGCCTATCTTGTCCATGACGCTGTCGCAGGCGTCAATGCAGAGCGCGCAAGTGATGCATTCGAGCTGCTGGCCGTCGCGGATGTCGATGCCCATGGGGCACACTGCGACGCAAGCATTGCAGTCGACGCAATCACCGACCGGAATGCCGGAGGCGGCCTGCTTCTTGGCATGGCGTGAGCGCGGTTCGCCCCGCCAGTCGTTGTAAGTGACGGTGAGCGAGTGCTCGTCCAGCATCGCGGCCTGGATGCGCGGCCAGGGGCACATGTAGGTGCAGACCTGCTCGCGCATCAGGCCACCGAACACATAGGTGGTGGCGGTCAGCACCGCGACGGTGATGTAGGCGACGGGCGCGGCAGTGCCTGTGAAGAGTTCGATCAGCAAGGTTGGCGCGTCGGCAAAATAGAAGATCCACGCACCGCCGGTTGCCACTGCGATCAGCAACCAGATCGTATGCTTGACAGTACGCTTCACGACTTTCTGCGCCGTCCACGGCCCCTGGTCGAGTTTGATGCGCGCATTGCGGTCGCCCTCGATCCAGCCCTCGACAACAAGAAACAGGTCAACCCAGACGGTTTGCGGGCAGGTGTAGCCGCACCAGGCGCGACCGACGCTGGAGGTGACCAGGAACAGCCCGAAGCCCGCCATCACGAGCAGCCCGGCGACGTAGTAGAATTCCTGCGGCCAGATTTCGATGAAGAAGAAATAGAATCGCCGGTTGGCCATATCCACCAGCACAGCCTGATCGGGCGCATAGGGGCCACGATCCCACCTGATCCATGGCGTCAGGTAATAGATGCCGAGCGTGATGAGCATCACGATCCATTTAAAACGCCGAAAGCGCCCTTCGGCGCGCTTGGGGAAAACCTTCTTGCGCTTGGCATAAAGCGGCTGACGCACCTTCGCCGAATTGACGGCGTCAACGTCTAGGCGTTCAACTTCCTGGCTATCAAGCATCGGCATTCTCCGGGCGCCAAACCCAGCGCCCTGACATTTCTAACTTCCTGCGCGCAATCGGGCGTTGAGCAGGATCAACGCCCGAATGGCCCTTTCGCTCCCGGCCCTCTACTTTTCGCCGCCGCCGAGCGTGTATATGTAAGTCGCGAGCTCCTTGACGGTTGTTTCGCCAAGTCGCGCATTCCAGGCTGGCATGACACCATGCTTTGGCCGCAGGATTTGTTGCTCCATGTCGGCCTCCGTGTGAACGTAGAGCGAAATGGCGTCGGTCAGGTCAGGCGCACCAAATTCCCGGCCGCCCTTGCCATCTTCGCCGTGGCAAGAAGCGCAGTTGCTCTCGAACAGAACGCGACCTGGCTCGATCAACGCGGTGTCGTGGTTCATGCCCGACAGCGAGGCGGTAAAATTGGCAACCGCCTTCACCTCTTCAGGGTTGAGGGTGCCACGGAAGGCAGGCATTTCCGAGAAGCGGGTATCTTCGTCACCAGCAAAGCGGATGCCATGAGCGATTGTATACTCAATGTCAGTGATCTTGCCGCCCCAGAGCCAGTCGTCGTCGTTCAAGTTGGGATAGCCCTTTGATCCGCTGGCGCCCGAGCCGTGACATTGCACGCAGTTGACCTTGTATGCGGCTGCACCGGCGGCTGTCGCAAAGGTGCGCAGATTGTCGTCGGCGAGAATTTCGTCGACCGTTTTCGATGCGACAGCTTCGACGTATTGGGACTTGGCGGCCTGTGCGGCGGCAAGCTCTGCCCTGACGTCGCCACGGCTCGACCAGCCAAGCAGACCCTCTGTCGAGGTGGATATCAGCGGCCAGGCCGGGTAGGCGATCATGTACGCGATGCCCCAGATGACAGTCGCGTAGAAGGTCCACAACCACCAGCGCGGCATCGGGTTGTCGAGTTCCTTGATACCGTCCCATTCATGGCCTGTCGTCGACACGCCCGAGACTTCGTCAACCTCTTTCTCGCTCATATCAATCGTCCTGCAGGGGGATGTTGGCTGCGTCGTCGGCCAGCTTTTTCGAGCCTGGGCGGAACGCATAAATGACAGCGCCGATGAAGAAGAGGGTCATGCCAAGCAGCCCCCAGCTGTCGGCGAATTGGCGCAAGGCGGTATAGGTTTCCATCGTCGCCTCCTATCGTCTGTTCTTGGCTTCGTCGTAGGTCGAGAAGTCGACCAGCGTCCCGAGCATCTGGAGATAGGCGACAAGCGCGTCCATCTCGGTGAGTACCTGCGGATTGCCGTCGAAATCGCCGAGCTTCGCCTTTGGGTACCGTTGCTCGACACCAGTTGTGTCAGCATCCGGATTGGCCTGGGCGGCCATGTCGGACGCTGCAGCCTCAATCATCTCCTCGGTGTAGGGAACATTGACGCGCGCATTGGCAACCAGATGGGGCGCGATTGTGCTCGGGTCTAAGCGATTGTTTTTCAGAAAGCCGTAAGCCGGCATGACCGTTTCGGGCACGACCGAACGCGGGTCGGTCAGATGCTGGACATGCCATTCGTTGGAATAGCGATCGCCTACGCGCGCCAGATCCGGACCGGTCCGCTTGGAACCCCACTGGAAGGAGTGATCATACATCGACTCGGCCGCCAGGCTGTAATGGCCATAGCGTTCGACCTCGTCCCGGAAGGGGCGGATCATCTGCGAGTGGCAGGTGTAGCAGCCCTCACGCACGTAGATGTCCCGGCCCGCCAGTTCGAGCGGCGAATAGGGACGCATGCCCTCGACCTTTTCGATGGTGTTCTGGAGGTAGAACAGCGGCACGATCTCGACGATGCCGCCGACGGTGACGACTGCTAGCGACGCCACAAGCAGAAGGGTCGCGTTCTTCTCAAGTGTCTTGTGTTTCGACAGGAATGACATCGTGTGCTCCCTACTCGGCGGCCTGAATGGTGGGTCTGCCAGCCGGCAGTTCGGAACCCATGGGGGTTTCCTCGCGGATGCGTCCCCGGATGGTCTGGTAGACATTCCAGCCCATCAACAGGCCGCCGAGGAGATAAAGCAGCCCGCCGGATACGCGCATGACGTAGTAGGGATACATGGCTGCGACTGTTTCGGCGAAGGAATAGACGAGGAAGCCCTGGTCATCGTATTCGCGCCACATCAGGCCCTGCATGATGCCCGACACCCACATTGACGCCGCGTAGAGAACGATGCCCAGTGTCGCCAGCCAGAAATGCCAGTTGACCATGCGAATGGAGTAAAGACGTTCGCGGTTCCACAGCTTGGGGGTCAGGTAATAGACGGCCGCAAATGTGATCATGCCGTTCCAGCCAAGCGCGCCGGCATGGACGTGAGCGATTGTCCAGTCGGTATAGTGGGACAGTGAGTTGACGGCCTTGATCGACAGCATTGGCCCTTCAAAGGTTGCCATGCCGTAGAAGGCGATTGCCGTAACCATGAGGCGCACAATCGGATCGGTGCGGATCTTGTCCCATGCGCCCGACAGCGTCATCAGCCCGTTGATCATGCCACCCCATGACGGCATCCACAGCATGATTGAGAACACCATGCCCAGCGTCTGCGCCCAGTCTGGCAGTGCCGTGTAGTGCAGATGGTGTGGACCAGCCCAGATGTAGAGGAAGATGATCGACCAGAAGTGGACGATCGACAGCCGATAGGAATAGATCGGCCGGTTCACCTGCTTGGGCAGGAAGTAGTACATCATGGCCAGGAACGGGATGGTGAGGAAGAATGCCACGGCATTGTGGCCATACCACCATTGCATGACCGCATCCTGGACCCCCGCAAACGCCGAGTAGCTCTTGGAGCCGGCCAGGGAGACAGGGATCGCCAGGTTGTTCATCACGTGCAGCATGGCGATCGTGATGATGAAAGACATGTAGAACCAGTTGGCGACGTAGATGTGGGGTTCCTTGCGCTTGAAGACCGTGCCCATGAACACGACCAGATAAGCGACCCACACAATGGTCAGCCAGATGTCGACATACCATTCGGGCTCTGCATATTCGCGGCTTTGCGTGATGCCCAGCAGGTAGCCGGTCGCCGCCATGATGATGAAGAACTGGTAGCCCCAGAAGACGAACCAGGCGAGGTTGCCGCCAAACAGACGCGCCCTGCAGGTTCTTTGAACGACATAAAATGAGCTGGCGATCAGGATGTTGCCGCCAAATGCGAAGACCACTGCCGAGGTGTGGAGCGGCCTGACGCGGCCGAAGTTCAACCAGGGCTCAAGATTGAAATCTGGGAAGGCCAGCTGGATGGCAATGTAGACGCCGACGAGAAATCCGACAATGCCCCAGAACACGGTGGCGATGACACCGTAGCGGGTCGGCCCGTCCATATAGGCGCTCTCGTCAACCGGCGCAGCGGGCTCAAAACTGGTCTTGCGCATCAGCACCGCAGCGGTGCCTAGCAGGACGATCAGCGCGATCAGCATGTGCTGCCGGAACGGCTCGTCAACAGCAAAGCCCGCGCCCAGCAGGGCCAGAAAGGCCAACAGGCCGACAAATACAATCTCCGCGCCGAATCTCATGGAGGCCCCCGTTCAAAGAAACGTTTGTAGGCCGATCTAGGCGCGCGAGGAAGAGCCTGCCTTGATCCAGATCAAATGCCGTTGCGACGTTTCAGCTTAGGATTAGGTGGTTTGCGGGAGCCCCAAACCTATGGCCAAATCGAAGACTCAGCCGGATGTTGAAGGCACGGTTGCGACGACGAGTGGGGCAAATCTTGCGTCGGCCGCGATTAGTCTGCACATGTCGGTCGTCTACGCTGAAAAGACGGAACTGTGCGATCATCTTGAAGCGATTGCCGACAGCCTGCCAGGCCAGATTGACCGGTCGCTGTGCCTTCTTGTGGCGGGGCGGTTGGTGCCATTGATGCGGCAGGCGCATCGATTCGAGGAAGAGTTGCTGTTTCCATTGTTTGAGGCGGCCACGATGGGGCAGCCTGGGGAGCAGCCTGGCAATCCGACAATCGGGCGGCTGAAATTCGAGCATGTGGCTGACGAATGTTCAGCCGAGGAAATCACCGAAGAATTGTTGCGAATCGGGCACGGACATCCCGTCCAGAACCCGGAAGCATTCGGCTTCATGCTTCGGGCTTTCTTCGACCCGGTGCGCCGGCATCTTGCGTTTGAGCGCGAGTTACTGCTGATCGCCCGCCAAGGTTAGGAGACGCGACAGGTTTGGCACTTCGATATGGCGGCCACGAACCTGCACGACGCCCCCGCCGGCGAGCTTCGTCATCTGGCGGCTGACAGTCTCAATCGTCAGGCCCAGAAAGTCGGCGATGTCGGCGCGCGCCAAAGGCAGGTCGAAGGCCACAGGCGCATCTGGCTCGCGCGTCGGGTCAACATTGCGGGCGATCATAACAAGGAAGCTGGCGACCTTTTCGGTTGCAGTTTTGCGACCGAGCGTCAGCATCCAGTCTCGCGCCTCGTCCAACTCGCGCAATGTTTGCTGGAAAATACGCTTCTCCAACCCTTTTGTTTGTTCCATCAGCCGGTCGAATGCAACCTTGGGGAAGCTGCAGAGCTTGAGGTCAGTTGCGGCTTCTACGTTCAAACGGCTTTCTGCATCATAGGGCCGGCCGAGAAAATCGGGAGCGAACTGCAGGCCTACGATTTGCTGGCGGCCGTCCGGCATCGTCTTGCTGAGCTTGGCCACGCCGGTCAGGATATTCGAATAGCTGGTCACAGTTTCTGCGTCGCCAACAATCTCCTCGCCGCGTTCAACGCTATGCTTGTAGGCGTGTCTGGACAGTTCGACCAGTTGATCGGGGTTCAAGGCCCCGCAAACACCCTTGTGCCGCGCCTCGCAAGAAAGGCAGAGAACTGGTATTCCGGCCGAGTGGATATCTTGTCGCACAGCCAACTCGCTGTTTAGGGCGGGAGCAAACGCACCCGTAAAGGTTGCTTCCTAAATACACCCGTGAACATGGTTTTGCAGAAAATTCTATTGCGCCATTGTCGCAGTGTCTTACTGACGCAGCTTGACCGGCAGCGCCGGTTGTCCCATGTGCCAAGCATGGCAGAGCCGTTTTGGAAGACAATAGCACTTAAGGATATGACGCGCGCCCAGT
This sequence comes from Mesorhizobium sp., assembly GCA_036742015.1. GTDB lineage: Bacteria > Pseudomonadota > Alphaproteobacteria > Rhizobiales > Rhizobiaceae > Mesorhizobium_A. The sequence continues at coordinate 13,566 of DAINRF010000022.1, forward strand.
GGGAATCACTGTGCGATGGCTGCGGCAAATGTTGTATGGCCAAGCTGGAGGATGAGGATACAGGCCAGATCTATTTCACGTCGGTCGGCTGCCGCCTGTTCGACGCGGGCACTTGCCGCTGCAAGGACTATGAAAACCGGTTTGCCCAGGTCAGTGATTGTGTTCAGCTCACACCAGAGAATGTCTATGAAATTCCCTGGTTGCCCTCGACTTGCGCCTATCGTCTGATCGCTGAGGGCGAGGACCTGCCGTCCTGGCACAAACTGGTGTCTGGCGATGCTCAAGATGTACATAATGCAGGTATTTCGATGCGGGGACGCGTGACTGCCAGCGAAACCGACCTGTCCGATACCGATGCCTACTTCGATCACATGCTTGAGGAAGAGCCGTGAGCGAACGGATTGCAATCAAGCTGGTGCGGCAGTTCATTGATGCATTGAACGCCCGTGATGGTGAGCGGGTCTCTTTGCTGGTGACAGATGATGTCGCCCATGACCACGCTGGCAAGCGGGAGATTGGTACCGACGCATTGCGCGCGTTTTTCGCCAATCATGCGAACAAGAGTGGGGAAACCCTGTCTGACGCCGTCATCCTGACGGATCAGGGTGGCGGCCGGGCGGCGGTTGAATTCACGCGCCGGGGCCGCGATGCGGGCGGCGCATCTTATTCGAACGCCGGCGGCTGGTTTTTCGAGATCGATGACGGCCGCATCAGCCGCATCACCGATTATTCCGCAGGATAACACTCCGCTGGGTCAAGGCCGGACCGCTGAGTGAACGCCTGATGAATGGCGGATTTCGCTGTCATTCAGCTGGCCGGGTGCATCTTGTGCGCAATCGCTTCCGCGAGATGGGCAAAATCGCCCGTGCACAGGAGAAAATCATGTTGAAGTTCTTCAAGACCGCCGCATTGTCGCTCGCAATTGGCCTTGGCGCTCTTGGTGCCGCGCCTGCGATGGCGGATGGGGTATATCTGGGATTGGGTGGCGGCCATCGTGGCGCCGAAGTCGGCGTTTGGGTCGGTGACAGCGATCACCGGTATCGCCGCGGTGGCGATGGCTGGGACGACCGCCGGGGCGACCGCTGGGACGACCGCCGGGGTGACCGCGGTGGAGATCGCTGGGATGATCGCCGGGCCTATGGCTGCTATACAGGTCAGGCGCTCAACAAGGCATCCCGAATGGGTATCCGGCGCGCCTATGTCGAACATGAGGGCCGCCGTTCGATCAAGGTGGCTGGCCGCAGCCGCGGCGAACGCATCAGCGTGCGTTTCGCTCGCGCTCCCGGTTGTCCGGTGATCCGCGGCGGCTGGTAATCGCCTCAAATAATGAGAAGGCCGGAGGGGCGACTCTCCGGCCTTTTTGTTGCGATGTATTCGACCGGCGATGAAATTTGCCACGCATATACCGATACGGTATCCTTGAATTGCTTGCGGTCGCTTTTGCGGCAATTGAAGTGCGAACTTGGAATCGCGCTCTCCCGTCAAAGACTGACGGACAGATGAATGGCTGCTACAGTCAAGGTTCATTGAAGCAAAGCCATTCTTGAAGCTGTCGCTATGACGACCTGGGCATGGTGCCCAAACAAGGAGGCTAGCATGTTGAAGTTCATCAATACTGCAGCACTCGTGCTGATAATCGGATTTGGTGCCGGGCCTGCGACGGCCCAGACCAGCAGAGGTGGGCCTGCCGCCAACGAAGGTGCAGAAGGTTCGGCGACCCTGGCCCCAGGGCCAAGGGGGCTAACCCGCAAGAAACGGATGAAGCAAGAAACTGACTGCGGCCACGTCGAGGCGCTGGCAACCGCTGCGAGGATGGGAATCAGCGGGGGCGTCATCGCTGACTCCAGGTACAGCTCGATCAAGATAGCCGGCAGCAATGCAGGCAATCTTGTCAGTGTTCGCTTCGCCCGTTCGCCAGGTTGCCCGGTGATCCGCAGCGGCTTGTAGTCGTGACATGTTTTAGATGACCAAGGCCGGAGGGCGATCCTCCGGCCTTTTTCGTTGCCTGAATGTCTTGAGCAAATGCCTGACGGCCGTTGCTGCTATTGCATTTGGCCGAGTTCAAAGGTGACGTTGACCTGCACCTGGTAGGCGTTTTCGCCACCCTGGATTGGGACTGAGTCTGCAGCGTAGCTTTCGCGTGCCTTCATGACCATCGGAACCGGACCCGGTGAATAGGTCTGCTCGGTGATTTCGATCACTTTGCCAAGTGTTACGCCGGCTGCGTCGGCCAGGGTCTTGGCCTTGGACATTGCGTCTTTTACCGCGCGAGTGCGGGCTTCGGTCAGCGTGGCTGAGGGGTCGTCATTGGTGAAAGTAATGTTGCCGCCCTGGTTGACGCCGAGCGTCACCGACTTGTCGAGAACCGAGCCAACCTTGGCCATGTCACGAACCCGGACAACAAGGGTGTTGTTGACCTGATAAGCGACAATCTTTGGCGTCTGGTCCGGAGCTTCAGGTTTCGGGTAGGTGTAGACCGGGTTGACCGAGAAGTTCGAGGTCTGCAGATCGCGGTCAGCGATGCCTTCCTTCTTCATCTCGGCAATGATGTCGGCCATCGCCTTGTTGGACGCATCCAGTGCGTCTCGGGCCGTTGTTGCCTGCTGGGTGACGCCGAGCTGGAGGATCGCCATGTCAGGGCTGACTGAGGCTTCGCCTTGGCCGCTGACGATGATGCGCGGCTGGACCGCAGGGTCTGCAGCATAGGCGGCGGTATGAGCGAGCGCGGGCAGTGCGAGGGCGGCCATAGCGGCAGGCAGGGATGGTCTTCTCATGATATCTCCAATCGGGAGGGGTCGGGAACACGCTGATTGCGTGATTGTTGGGCGTAACTGCGGCACTGATCCTTGGGTGTGCAAAGAAGTTTTTTCAGATTTCTTTGCATCTACAAACGGAAGATGCAGTGGTCATTTGGCGCTGGCGCGATCAAGGATCGCCTTCAATGTGTCTGGGTCTGCGATTGCATTGGCCATCAACAGCACCAGCCGGGCGTTGAGGCGGCTGCTTTCGTCGGGCGGCAGGCTATGATGGGCCGCAATCAGCTGCTCATAGAATGCGTCGCCATCCGGGCCGAGTCGATCCTGGCCAATGTTGATCATGCCGAAGCTCCTGATGTGGCGCGCGACAAGGCTTGCGCGATGTCATCCGGATTGGGGGACTGCCATGCGGCGGCAACATGCTGGTCCGGCCGGATCAGGTAGGTCCACCCCGACCCGTATCGAATGCTGGCGTGGCCGGCACTATCGACGAGCCCGGCGTTGGGCGCGTTGGAAACTACAAGTGTTTCAAGGGTAGATTGCGGTGCGGCGGCGTCGACCGACAGGACCACGAAACGGTTGCCAAGCTGATCGAGAAGGTAGGTGTCGCGACCGTTGGCTCGAACCGGTGCGTCCGGGCACGGGGAGCCCGGCTGCAATGGCGCAGCCGCATTGGGCGTTTGCAGTGACAAACCGGCTAACGAGCAAGGCTGTGACAGGCGGCCTGAATTGATGAGCCGCCGCGCGAACGGCATGTCTTTTGCCAGTGCAAGCACTTCGTCACGAAACAGCCGTTCGGCCGGTGTCGCCGCCGACATGAAATTTGTCGTGCGGGCCGAGTTCAAGATGTTCTCATCAGCGCCAAACACACGCTCTTCATTGTAGCTGTCGAGCAGCTTGGCGCTTGTCTCGCCCTTGACTATGGCAGCCAGTTTCCAGCCTAGATTGTCGACGTCCTGAATGCCGCCATTGCCGCCGCGCGCGCCGAAGGGTGATACGACATGGGCGCTGTCGCCGGCAAAGATGATCCGGTCGTGGACAAAACGTTCCAGCCTCCGGCACTGGAATGTGTAGATCGACACCCAGTCGAGTTCGAAGGCCGAGTGACCAACCGCCTTTTCGATGCGCGGGATCACTCTTTCCGGCTGCTTTTCCAAGTCCGCGTCGGCATCAGGGCCAAGCTGAAGATCAATGCGGTAGATATTGTCGGGCTGCTTGTGCAACAGAGCTGACTGACCGGGGTGGAAAACTGGTTCAAACCAGAACCAGCGTTCCGAAGGCTGCTCGATCTTCATCTCGACATCGGCGATCAGGAACCGTTCCTCAAACAGCCGGCCTTGAAATTCGAGGCCAAGCATCGACCGGACGGATGACCGCGCGCCGTCGCAGGCGATGGCATAGGCACATTCGAGCTGGTAAGGGCCGTCTGGCGTGTCAATTGTCAGAGTCACCGCGCCATTTGACTGGGCGACAGCGGTCACCCGGTTCTTCCAGCGAAGGTCGACCAGATCCGGAAAATCGGCGCACCGTTCGACCAGAAATTGCTCGACATAATATTGCTGCAGGTTGATGAAGGCCGGATTCTTGTGGCCGTCTTCGGGTAAGAGGTCGAAATTCCAGACCTCATGGTCGCGGTGATACAGCCGTCCGATCTTCCATGTCACGCCTTTGGCGACCATCCGCTCGCCGACGCCGAGCCTGTCAAAGATTTCAAGCGTCCGCTTGGCCCAGCAGATGGCGCGGCTGCCGACCGATACGGTGTTGTTGTCATCGAGAACGACACATTTGACGCCATGCAGCGCCAGATCAATGGCGAGCGCCAGTCCGACCGGCCCTGCGCCGACGATGGCGACCTGCGCACCATCGCCGGCCCTGCCGGACAGTTCTGGTGGCTTCTTGTAGTCGTATGCCGGGTGTTCGATGCGGGGCATTTTCTTGCAAACTTTCAGATTGTTGCAGGCACGCGCTGCCTGTGAGTGTCCACGCAACCGATGTGAATGACAATATCTCGCCCGAAGGAATGACTGTGCTTCAGGTTGCAATATCTCTTGCACCTGATCGGTCAAAGATTGGCTAGGCCGTAGTGACGAACTAACATTCGGCTGCGCCGCTGTCGTGGCAGAAGCGATTGAAACGGGAGACAAGGCATGGCTGGCCCAACAGGCGTGATCGCGCCGATCCTGACGCCGTTCGAGAATGACGGGCGCATCGCGCGCGATTTGTGGACCGCTCACGCAAAATGGGTGTTGGAGCAGGGCGCACACTATCTGTCGCCGTTTGGCACGACGGGCGAGGCGCTGTCTGTTTCACTGGACGAGCGCAAGCAGGCACTGGAATGGCTGGTTGAGGCGGGGATCTCGCCGGATCGGCTGATGCCCGGCACGGGCGTAACCGCATTGCCGGAGACGGTCGAATTGACATCTCATGCGTTTGGCCTTGGCTGCGCCGGCGCGATGGTGCTGCCGTCCTTTTTCTATACAGCAGCCGGTGAAGACGGGCAGGCGCGCTACTACAGCGAATTGTTGGAGAGGGTGAACAATCCGGCCTCGCGGATCATTCTCTATCACATTCCGCAAAATTCCGGCGTTGCCGTCAGTCCTTCTTTGACCGCGCGGCTGAACAAGGCTTTTCCCGGCAATGTCGTGGCCTACAAGGACAGTGCCGGAAACTGGGAGAATACGGCTGCCGTGATAGCTGCCGCGCCTCTGGTGTCGGTGTTTCCGAGCTCCGAGTCGCAGATGACGAAGGGGCTGGCAAACGGTGCAGCCGGCTGCATCTCGGCAACGGTCAATCTGAATGCTACAGCGATCCGGAGACTCTACGACATGGCACTGGCGGGCGGGGATTTTTCGGCGCTGGAAGAGGATGTCAAAGCGTTCCGCAAGGCGGTGCAGGATGCCGGCCTGATCGGTTCGATGAAGGCCGTGCTGGCGGTGCGCTCCGGCGACAGCCGCTGGCTTAACCTGCGTGCACCACACCTCAATGCGACCCAGAGCCAAGGGCACGACCTGTTGCAGGCACTTGGCCCGCTTGCCGATATGATCTGACGGCGTGTGGGTCGACTGGCCTGCAGGGTCTGGCTTACATGACAAACCGCGATATGAGCGCAGCGTTGCGCGTATCGACACAACAGGGATTTGCCATGCAGGATGTCGAGGCGATATTTGACCGATATGAAGCGGTTCGCCCGCGCCTGCCCATGGTTGCGGCAGCAGGGCCCGCTTCAACTGAAATTTCTTCGCTGATCGAAATCGCCGGTGAAATAGACTGTTTCGTCTTTGACGCGTTTGGCGTGCTGAATGTTGGCGAGACGCTGATTGAAGGGGCGAATGTCCGGGTCGATCAGTTGCGGGCTCTGGGTTGCCAGATCCGCATCCTGACCAATGCAGCGAGCTATGATCGGCCGCAGGTGGTCAACAAGTTCAAGCGGCTCGGTATGCGCGTCGCAGACGACGAAATTATCACCAGCCGCGATGCTGCGATGCAGGGCCTGACAAACCGGCGCTGGGGAGTGATTACGGCTGCGACGGATACGCTAGCCGATTTGCAAATGCCGCATGTGAGGCTGGGTGACGACGCAGAGAATTTTCGCGATGCCGATGGGTTCCTGTTCCTGTCGAGTGCCGCGTGGAATGAGCGCCGCCAGCAACTGCTGGAGCAGGCGATGGATGAGCGGCCACGTCCGCTTGTGATTGCCAATGCCGATCTTGTTGCGCCGCGCGGCGACAGCTTTTCGGTTGAACCGGGTTTCTACGGCCATCTGATCGCAGACAGATACCCGGCTGATGTGAGGTTCTTCGGAAAGCCGTTCCCGGAAGTCTATCGCCTTGTTGAGGACACACTGCCCACTATCCCTCGATCTCGCATCGCGATGTGCGGGGACACACTGCACACCGACGTTCTGGGTGCGGCTGCGCGGGGCTGGCGGACTGTTCTCGTGACCCGCGACGGGCTGTTTGCGGGTCACGATACAGTCGAATATTCGCAACGCTCGGGCTTGTTTGCCGACTGGCGGCTGGAGCGTATCTAGACCCTTTCAGGTTCAAATGGAAACGGTTCTGTTTCCTCGAAGGCGAGGCGATCCGCAAGGAAGTCGGCGAAGGACGGGCTGGTGGCCCGGCCAAGTCCGGCTGACGCAGCGGGTGCCCGCCAGCGGTAAACCCTTCGGGCCGGGTGGATTTGGGTCAAATCCATCGGGCTTCGGACTTGGCCGGGCCACCAGCCCGTCCTTCGCCAAAGCCCTCGACCTTGGCCCAAATCCCCTCCGGCAGAACGATTCCATTTGGACCTGAAAGGGTCTAGTCTGTCGATTACGGCTCAGCGTCAGGCTGGCGCGACGGGTGCGCGTCGGCAAAAGCAGGCAATTGCAAGCAGGCGTCATAGATTTCAGTCAATCCCGGCATGGTCGACGTGTCGACGCCAAAGCGCGCCGCCGAGAAAAATTGCGGGACCAGACAGATGTCGGCCAGACCGGGCTCGTCACCGAAACAGAATGCGCCTTTGCGACCCGCCACGAGTTCTTCGCAGGCTGCCAGCCCGTCGCCGATCCAGCGCTGGCACCATTTGTCCAGACCGGCTTGATCCTGGCCATATTCGCTGCCGAGATATTTCAGAACGCGCAGGTTTTGCAGAGGGTGAATATCGCAGGCAATGACCTGCGCGAACGCCCGCGCCTTTGCCCGCTGCATCCGGTCCGATGGCAAGAGCGGTGGCGCAGAGTATGTTTCGTCGAGCCATTCGATAATGGCGAGCGACTGGGTCAGCACATCGCCGTCAACCTCGAGCGCCGGCACCAGCCCTTGGGGATTGTGCGCGAGATAGGCACCGGAGCGCTGTTCGCCGCGGCGCAGGTGGACAGGGCGGAACTCAGGCGTCACGCCTTTCAGGTTGAACGCGATGCGGCACCTGTAGGCTGCGGACGAGCGGAAATAGCCGTGAAAAATCATTCGGGCGCACCGATGGTCAGTTCGACCGGTGCAAGGCCATCGATTTCGCCGAGGATCCGGTTTCCGGCAATGACGGCTCCGACGCCGGCGGGGGTTCCGGTGTAGATCAGGTCGCCCGGCGCAAGGTGATAGTAGCGCGACAGATGTTCTACCAGATCGACCGGCGACCAGACCAGATCGGACAGCAGCGCCTTTTGCCGGGTCGCGCCATCAACCGACAGGCTGATGCGCTGCGGGCCGATTGCGCCAAGCTGTGACGCCGGGGTGATCGGTGCGATGACGGCCGACTTTTCAAAATTCTTGCCGAGGTCCCAGGGACGCTGCTTGGCGCGCGCTTCAAGCTGAAGGTCGCGACGGGTCATGTCGAGGCCGCAGGCGTAACCAAAAATCGCGTGGCGGGCGGCGTCAGCAGAGGCGCGGAATGCCGGCTTGCCGATCGCGATCACCAGTTCCATCTCGTAGTGGTAGTTGCTGGTTCCTGCCGGGTAGGGGACGGTCGATCCGGTGGCCACAATCGCCTGTGCGTCCTTGAGGAAATAGAACGGCGCTTCGCGATCGACCTCGACGCCCATTTCCTTGGCGTGTTCAGCATAATTGCGCCCGACGCAGAAGATCCGGTGGACGGGGTAGGCGGCGTCCTGCCCGGCAACCGGAACAGAAGGATATTGTGGAGAGGGGAACAGGCGGGCAGTTGGGCTCTGAGCGGACATGTGATTCCCTTTATGAAATAGCTTTTGCGAAGGTCTTGGCTGCGCCGGAGCGCATGAAAGCGTCAAGTTCGGGCGGAAAATCTGCGGCTGATCCGCCATTTTTCAGGTCGACGGTAGATTGCCAGATCGAAACGGCGCGAAGAGCGGGCGTGTCGCGGATGGCCAGAGGGCGGCCGCCGGGCAGAGTGATCGCGGCACCCCAGCCGGCAGCGTCGAGATCGCGCCATTCGACATTGAGGTGTACTTCGGCATGTTTGAACAGGTGCCGGATGGCTGCGGCCGGCAATGAGGCTGATTGCATGGCTGAATGCTCGACCGTGGCCAGGGGGTCGGTCGCGGGCGAGTATTTTCCCAGCCGCGTCCATTCGACGATCTGCGCCAGGGCGCGCGCTTCGTGTCCGATCCGGCATGCAATGCGCCGCCGCATCAGGCCGAGATCGCTGCCGGCCATCAATTCGTCATCTGCGAGCTCGTTCAGTTTGCGTGCAAAATACGCGGTGCCGCGCCGCGCCCAGGCAAGTTCATGCGCTGGTGCTGCGCTGCTGTCATAGCGCGCGCCTTTGCCGAGACGCTCACGCAATCGGGCGGTTTCGGCGTCGAGCTCGCTCATCCGGCTGGACCTTGCCCTTCGATATGGGTGCGGGCAAAGTTGAGACGTTCGATGATCGGCGCGTCTGAAAAACGGAACAGGTCGAGCTGGCTTCCGGCTCGCAATGACCAGCACACCCAGCTTGGCACCACAAAGATGTCGCCGATGTCGAGCTTGTGTTCTGTTTCGCCCAGCACAACCGAACCCTTGCCGTCGAAGACCTGAAACACGCTTGACCCGACCTCACGCCGGGGCGGCGTGGTTGCACCTGCCCGGAGGCGGTGAAACTCGGCGCGGATGGTCGCCATCACGTCGCCGCCGGTTGTCGGGTTGATGTAGCGGATCGCCGCATGACCCTGCTCCACAGTCGCAGGCTGACCCTCGTCTTCCAGCAGCAACTGATCGGTCAACGCGCGGTCCGTATGTTCCCAGCGATAGGCTCCGATTGGAGAGCTTGCGGTGTTTTGCAGGCCAGACAGCGGGCGCAGGCCAGGATGGCACCACAGCCGTTCGCTGCGCGAAATGTCCGGTGTTGCGTAGTCTGTCACGCGGTCGGAGCCGTATTCGAAGAAGCCGACGTCGTTGTGCTGGGAGAAAGGAATATCAAGCCCGTCGATCCAGGCCATCGGGCTGTCCGATTCATTGTGATGACCATGAAAATGCCAGCCAGGCGTCAGCAGAAAATCGCCCCGGCTCATGCGCACCGGGTCGCCGTTGACGACGGTCCATACGCCTTCACCCTCTACGACAAAGCGGAATGCGTTCTGTGAATGGCGGTGTTCTGGCGCTGTTTCTTTCGGGCCGAGATACTGGATGGCGGCCCATAGCGTCGGGCTGATGTAGGGTTTGCCGCCGAGTCCGGGATTGGCAAGGCCGATGGCACGGCGCTCGCCGCCACGCCCCACCGGAACAAGCCCGCCAGACCGTTGCGCCAGAGGATAGAGCGTCGACCATTTCCACAGATATGGCACAGCTTGCGGCTGGGGTGAAAACGGCATCAGGTCATTGGTCTGGGTCCACAAAGGCATCAGATGGTTGGCGTCGAAGGCCGCGTAGAGGTCGCGCAACTGTGCTGCTTCTTCCGGATCAGACGGGCCTGCAGCCGCTTCAGCAAAATCCTGCATTGTCGTTCATTTCCCAAAATCGTCGCGTATTGATCTCAATTAGTAAGTATACTGACTAAAATGCGTTCGTCAATTTGAATCCGGGCGGTGTAGTGCTAGGCCGTTCGCCCATGGAAGCATATTTGATATGAAAGATCACCGGTTTGATGACGACCTTTATGAAGTGCCCGGACATCTGATCCGCCGGCTGCAACAGGCAGCTGTATCGATATTCATGGCCGAGACTGCCGATGTCGGCTACGATCTGACACCGGTCCAGTTTGGTGCTCTGACGATGACCAAGACTCATCCTGGCGTTGATCAAGTTACGCTTGCCGGGCTGATTGCTTATGACAAAACGACAATTGGTCAGGTTGTCTCGCGCTTGCTGGACAAGAGGCTGATCGCGCGTCACACCAACAAGCATGACCGCCGGTCGAAACAGCTCTTTATCACCGAAGATGGCAACAGCGCTCTGGCACAGATGCTGCCGCGCGTACAAAGGGTTCAGACCCAGATCCTTGCAGGCCTCAACGCTGACGAAGAGGAGCAGTTCATGGTCTTGCTGAAAAAGGTGACAGATAGCGTCAATGAGCGTAGCCGCGCCCCTCTGCGCCGCTGGAAGTCCGATGTCTGATGAGGACGCGCGGCTACGGCTGGCAACAGCCAGTTTTGGCGATTGGTGGGCCCGGAGGGCCAACCTGTTCTTAGCAATTTCAATAAGTTAAACGTAGGTGCGGGAAAAATCCAGCCCAAGTTTTCACTATGCTTTTTGATCTATCTCCCGCACCTCGATCATCTCCCGCCAAGGAAAACGTCGCTAGCGGAGATTATGGGATTATGGCAATGCCCGGGAGTTCCAACGCAAGGAGCGAGTTCGGCTGACGACAGCGTGGCGAACTTAGGTCGTGGACTCTGCTTGCTTTCGAATAGCCACTCGAACGTCCTTGCCAAAGCGGTCTTTTGCCATGACGACGATGGGCGTTGACTCATCTATTTGCGCACTCAATTGCACTTTCTGACTTTCCGCCAGTTCAACATAGTACGCGCGACTCGCCTCGCGCGTATTGAATTCGAGTGTGGGCATTGCTGCCTTGCTGACATGCCAGTCTATAACGTCATTGCCTGGCTGATACTCTTCAGAGTCACTGAGAAAGATCACTCCCTGGTTCAGGGTGTAGATGCCCTCCAGTCGCTCAAAACGATGAGCAACCCCGTTTGGGATTACCAGCGTTCTCCGTGCGTCAGGTGAAAACGAAACCGTGGCACGCCGATGCAGCGTTGGTGACCCGTGCCGGCAATCAACAAATTCAACGAGAGCAGTGCTGTCCTCATTTCCTAAGAAGATCAGCCTGTCTTGTTGTCCCAGGTGTATTCCAAATGCATCATGGGAGTATTCTTCGGAATGCCCATGATCAACGATGTAGTAGGGGCGTCCTCCCAACAATGGGACAAAGCCGGAGTGTTTTCCGCTGGCTAGAAACGGATTTGCCTGCCAACCTAAACCTTCAATCGGCGATATCGCTTCCCAAGTTGGGATGTCTGCGGTAGGCGCTTTTTCGGCGACTTTTAGGCTGTAGGTTTTGCCGTCAGATGCCTCGTAGTCCGCTGTGTATGGGTAGGAGTGCGTCAGTGTAGGGAGCTTTGCACGCTGGCGGTCTGCGATAATGCTGTAGAAGACGTCAGAAGCAGCGTTCGTATTCTCCTCAAATAGCTCAACCTCCTCCGGATCGGCAGCTATGTCGACATTGATGACGTCGGCATCGACGTCCCACTTCGTTGTGCCTTCGCGCCATGATTCCGGGTCGGGAAGATATAAATCATAGTTGTTTAGTGTAGACACGCTCTCCAAACCGGAGAAGCTGTGTGCCACTCCAGGAGGAATATTAAGCTCCCATTCCGACGTTGGCTCGAATTTCACGACTAATTTTGCGCGCGCGGTTGGCGAGTTTTTGCGGCAGTCAATAAAATGAGCGGTGATAATTTGACCGGGCGCCCCCAAGAAGGTTAGGCGATCTTTCTGCCCAAGATGTATGCCGTAGTGACCGTACGAAAACGGCTCCTTACCATGAAACACGATGTTCATCGGCCGAACGCGAGGGAAAGGAACCACGTAGGATTGACCACCATTCCCAATCCGACGGTTCCGAACCCAGTGAAGTCCGTAGATCGCTGAAAGGTCGGGCCTCTCGAAGGATGGCATGTCGTCCTCCCCTAAGTAGATGCCCGTCAAAGACGGGCATCTTCACCTTGGTTAGCAGTCCTACTTGGTTCCCAAAACTTCCACCTTATGCCCAGCAGCATTCGCCTCTGCGATCAATTGATCTAGCGACACCCCGGGAAACGTTGCTACGAAGCTATCAACTGACTTTTGCTTGATGCCAGCCAAAGCTACAGAGATGCCCTTCGCCTTCTCCGCATTGTCCGGATTCGACAGAACGTGATTTAGCATGAGGCTCTGCAGGGCTTGATCCCCAACAACCGCCGCGTCTCCACTTCTCGAAATAATGCGCGTCACTGCAGCATCGAAATTGCCCTCCAGACCCGCTGGCTGCTTCTCATAGAGGGATGCAAAGAATTCTTTCGAAGACATCAGACACCTCCTGTTTCTGGCTACATAAATAAAACATTAAGTCGGCAGTAGCGCAATATATTTGGATTTGACAACGTCACAACGACGGGTGCCCGCCTCTTTTAAATGCCTGTTGAGCATAGCCAATTCGCGACAAGTTTTTTTCGAAGGGTGTTCATTTGCACCGAAAGGCCCCTCCCACAGCATCGGAACGATATCGTGCGGAAGCACACTCATGTCGGGATGTCCCAGCAGACTGCCATTCGCGAGGGCGAAAGCCGACTAAAGCAAAAATAATATAACAATATCAATAACTTAATGGGATTGGTGGGCCCGGAGGGACTCGAACCCCCAACCAAGCGGTTATGAGCCGCCGGCTCTAACCATTGAGCTACAGGCCCCACACGCGCTGCCTAGCCGGTTTCGCGCCGGGCGACAAGGCGGTGTTTTGGTTGATTGGTAGCTCTGGCGGCATTTGAAGGCGCCAGCCGTGGGCAATCGCTAGACAACCTTTGCCCTGACCATGAATTCCGGGCGGTTCCAGCCTTGCGTCTGCATGACTTTTGTCAGGATGTTTGCTGCCTGGACGATGTCCTCATAACGCAGATAGAGCGGCGCGAAGCCAATGCGGATGATGTCAGGCGTGCGGAAGTCGCCAACCACGCCCTGCGCGATGAGCGCCTGCTTTACGGCGTAGGCCTGGCCAAAATGTTGACGGAGGTGGAGACGGTCACCGTAACTGTGTCAGCCGCAGCGCCGATCAGGGGGGCGATCTTGGCGCCGGCACGGGCCGGCAGGTCGAGCCAGCCATAGGTGTTCCAGCTGCGGATCAGGACTTCGCCCCATTTGGTGTCGGCCACCTTAGCCATGCGTTCGCGCACCGAATGTTGCAGCGGTCCAAGCGAATTGCCATCGAGACAGATGATGTCTGCCGGGGAGCGCGAACCGGTCGCGCACAGGCGCTGGCACATCGTCACGGTCGAGCGCTCTCGCATCTGCCAGGGACACGCGCTGCGGCATCGGCATTCTCCGGTTGGGTGACGAATCTTTCGTTCAGCGTCTGAGGCAGACTGTGTATTGCCATGCTATCAGAGAAGAATCGGATTTTTCAGGACATTAGGATCATGCGTAAGCTCGCATTTGCCGCGGCGTTGACATTCACAAGCGGCCCCGCACTGGCAGGACCGGCATCGGATGCAGTCAGTTTCTTCTATCTGCCGGTGAAATGGGAGGCGGATGCACAATATCGCGATCGCTTTACGGGCGCGGCCAAGGCTCTTTTCGACCTGAACGACAAGATGCCATCTGACGAAATCGGGTGCATCGATTTCGGCCCCGGCGTCGATGCACAGGACTATGACGATGTGTCCGTCAAGAAGACACTGAAACTGACTGAGCAGGTGGATGGATCAAACGCCACTGTGACTGCCAGCTTTGTGCTGTTTCCCGGCGATGAGGCAGAAGGTAAACGCGAGATGCAATGGTCGCTGGTCAATGAAGACGGTGCGTGGAAAATTGCTGACATTGTCTCGCTATCGAGCGGCTGGAAGCTAAGCGAGTTGGAGTGCATCCCGCAACAGTAGACATTCGCGCATTGATTCAACTTGTTAGCGAACTGATTCAGCGGCTTGCCAAAAAGAGTCTGCCGTTCGCCGTAAGTTATTGGTTTGATGGCGAACTTTCTGCCTTCCGGGCATTGTTGAATTGGTCCGCTACGTTTGCAAGCGCCGGGGCAAAGTCGCCCGACTGGACAATTTCGACTTTCTCGAGCCCAAGCCAATCGGCCATCAGTCGCAGTTCGGCATAGAGCTGTTCGGCGGTATCGACGGGCGCCAGCGGCTCCAGATGTGCGGCCTGGACGCGCAGCACCGAAGCCGCCCGGTCAGCCTTCAGGTCGACCCGCGCGGCGATGCGATCACCCAGCAGGAACGGGAGGACATAGTAGCCATAGATGCGCTTTTCAGCAGGCGTGTAGATCTCGATTCTGTAACGGAAGTCGAACAGCCTCTCGGTGCGGCTGCGCTCCCAGACAAGCGGGTCGAATGGCGAGAGAAGGGCGCGCGCCTCGATCTTTCTGGGGAAGCGCGCGTCTGGCGACAGATAAGCCTGCTGCGGCCAGCCCTTGACCTTGACCGGGATCAGATCGCCGGCCTCAACCAGTTCGGCCAGGCGGTTGGCGTAGCCAGCGGCCGGCAGGCGGTAATAGTCGCGCAAGCAGCTGGCCGTGGCGATGCCAAGCGCGCTGGCGGCGGCGCGCGTCAGCTGGCGCTGCGCTTCGGCTTCATCGGGGACAGGCAGGTTCTGGATCGCCTGCGGGATGACCCGTTCCGGCAGATCGTAGATTCGCTCAAAGCTTGGCTTGCGTTCGCGCGCGGTGATGCGGCCTGCCCAGAACAACCATTCCAGCGACGTCTTTGCTTCGCTCCAGCCCCACCAGCCGCCCTGGCCGCGCTGGCCTTCGACATCAGATGCGGCCATCGGTCCGTCAGCGCGGATGCGCCGCTCCATTTCTGCGATCAGATCGCCTCGCTCCCGGCCAAACGCCGCCAGACCGGAATAGATATTGCGGCCAGCTTCGGCGTGCCGCATCTGCCATTGCCAGAGCGGCCAGGAGGCAATGGGCAGGAATGAGGCCTCGTGGGCCCAGTATTCAAACAAGGTCCGCTGTTTCGGCGTTGCCGCGCCTTCCAGCAAGGACATCGGATAAGAGCCGAGCCGTGAAAACAGCGGCATATAATGGGCGCGCACCGCAACGCTGACCGAATCGATCTGAAACAGGCCAAGCCGCCCCAGAATTTTATTGAAGTGGCGGCGGGTAATAAGCCCTTGCGGCCGCGGCTCGGCAAAGCCCTGGGCGGCCAGCGCAACCCGCCTTGCAATCGGCAATGACAATGTTTCGCGCACGATTCCTCCGTGCCTCATGCTTGGCCGAGGCGATGGCGCCGGGCAACCCGAAACATGTTTCGCCGCCGGGCCATCCTGCCAGGCCTGTGTCAGGAGCCTGTCAGATGCGCACAAGCCTGTTTTGCACCTTTTCCAGATAGGCGGTTCGTGTTGCGGGCGTTGAGGCATCCATCTCATAGTGGGACAGGAAGAAAGTTCGCGCGCGTGGTGAGCATAGGGCGCGAATTGCGCGCATGATGATGCGTCTGCCCGGCTGCCCCATCAGCCAGCTGATCCAGCGCGACGCGCCGCCAGTGGTGACAATGCCAAGCAAGCGGATGTGCTGCATTTTCGGGATGATCCTGCCGCCATCGGAGGCGTTTCCAAACGCCACGTCTACAGCCCAGACCCGGTCGAACCAGCCTTTCAGAATCGCCGGCATGGCGTTCCACCAGGTTGGGTAGACGAGAATCAGCCCGTCGGCCCAGCGCAGAGCCTCGATATGAGGCGTCAGCGCCGGATCGGCGGGCGGACCGTCATTGTAGCCTCGACGTTCGTCCCCCGACATGACCGGGTCGAACCCCATCGCGTAGAGGTCGAGGAGACGCACGTCGTGGCCGCGCAATGTCAGCGTGGTGATGACCGTGTCGCGCAGCGCCGCGCCAAAACTCTCAGCGACAGGATGTGCATAGACGACAAGTATCTTCATGATGTGCCCCGTTCAGGTCGTCGCGTTCGCAATAGAGCGGAATGATCCGCTCAACGGTGCAGCCTCGCATCGGCCAGCACATTGTAGCCAGTCTCTGGAACAGCCTGCGTCATCAGCGATCAGCCGGCAGTGCGCTTTCATGCCAGCGCCGAAGGACCAGGTGAGAAATCCAGCTAGTGGCAAGAAAGATCAGTATGCCGGTCATGGAGATGAGAAACAGGGCGGCAAACAGGCGAGGGATGCGCAGCCGGTAGCCTGCCTCGATGATGCGTGCGGCGAGACCCGATTGCTGGCCGCCAGACCCCGCGACAAATTCGGCCACGACGGCGCCAATCAGCGCCAGCCCGCCAGCAATCTTCAGGCCGGCCAGGAAATAGGGCATCGCGGCCGGCAGTCGCAGATGCCATAATTCCTGCCATCGCGTCGCACCATTGAGCTTGAACAGGTCGCGCAAATTGCGATCTACCGAGTTCAGACCAATTGTCGTGTTGGACAGGATCGGGAAAAAGGCGACGATCCAGGCACAGAGCAGCAGTTTCACAGTCAGGTTGTCGACATAGATATTGATCAGCGGAAAAATCGCGACAATCGGGGTTACCTGCAGCACGATTGCAAACGGGTAGAGAGACATCTCGACCCATTTGGATTGCGCGAACAGGACTGCCAGTCCAACGCCGCCAACTACGGCGCAAAGCAGCCCTAGTCCTGTGATCTTCAGAGTGGTCAGCAACGAGGTGAACAGAAGCACGCGGTCCTCGATCAGCGCATTCCAGACGTCTATCGGCCGCGGCAATATGTAGGGCGGGATCTCGTTCCATACGACAATGCGGTCCCAAACAAGCAGTGCGGCCAGTATTGCAACAACCGGAAGCAGCCATTTGCCGATGCTTTCCATGCGCTGCGCCCGCAGCCGGAGTTGTTCCTCGGCGTCAATCTGTACGGGCCGCGGCCTAACCATTGGCAACTACCAGAGGCTGGGACGCGTCTGAGTCAGTTGCACGTGCGAGTATGTCAGATGTCTGCCTGCAAACGGCGGCATATTCTGGCGAGGTGCGGAAAAGTTCGTTGCGGGGGTAGGGTGCGTCAATCGATACTTCATCAAAAATCCGGCCGGGGCGGGTCGACATGACAGCGACCCTGTTTGACAGGAAGACGCTCTCGAACACCGAGTGTGTCACGAAGACAGCTGTGAACCGCTCCGTCTGCCACAGATCGAGCAGGTCATTGTTCAGCTTGAACCGGGTGATTTCGTCCAGCGCGGCAAATGGCTCGTCCATCAGCAAGAGTTGTGGCCGGGTTATCAGGGCGCGGGCAATAGAGACGCGCATTTTCATGCCGACCGACAGTTCACGCGGGACCGCGTTTGCAAACTCCGACAGCTGAACGCGGTCGAGCATTGCGTGCACCGCAGAAGCGGCATCGCCGCGCGATACGCCGCGCAGGCGCAGTGGCAGCCAGACATTTTCGAACACGCTGGCCCATGGCAGCAATGTCGGCTCCTGAAAGACGAAGCCGGCCTCTGTGCGGGCAGTTTCCTGTTCACGCCAATTGAGCGTGCCGGTTGTCGGCTGCGCCAGATTGGCGATCAGCCGCAGCACAGTTGATTTTCCGCTGCCAGAGGCTCCGAGCAGGCTCAGGAAGTCGCCCTCATTAATTGAGAGGTTGAAGCCGCCGACCGCGACAACACCATTTGCGAACACTTTGCTGACGCCACGCATGTCCAGCAATGGCGTCGATGTTCCGGCTTGCGATATGTCAGTTTGCGTCGTCACTTTTTCAGGTCGAGACCTACGCCCTTGTTCACGAACTGAAGCGTGTAAGCCTTCTTGATGTCGATGCCCTCTTTCATCACTTTGGCCTTGACCATCTTGTCATAGAAGCCCTGCATCCGCTCGTCGGTCATCGCTCCGATGCCAAGCTTTTCAGTATCGCCGGAATCGACAATGCCGAACTTTTTCATCTGCGCGATCGAGAATGCAATCAATTCGTCAGTCATGTCCGGATTGGCGGCCTTGATTGCATCATTTGCAGCTTTGTTGTCGCCATAGAGGTAGTTGTACCAGCCCTTTGCCGAACCATCGACGAAACACTGAACGGCCTGCGGACGCTGGTCAATCGTCGCCTGCATCGTTTCGATGGTGGTCGAATAGGTGTCAAAACCATGGTCTGCCAGCAGGAACTGGTTCGGCACAAAACCGCCAGCCTTTTCAATGGCATAGGGTTCTGATGTCACATAACCCTGCTGCGCCGATTTGTTGTTGGCGAGAAAGGGGGCGGAATTGAACGTGTAGGGCACGCGCTTTGAGGCATCAAAACCATATTCAGACGTCATCCAGAGGAAGAACGTTTGCATGCCAGTGTCACTGATGATGAACTGCTCGGCATTCTTGGCGTCTTCCCAGGTGTCGAGGCCCTGGCCAGGGTGTGTCATCAGCAGTTGCGGCTCCTTCTGGAAGTCAGCCGCGACGATCCGAATGGGGATGTTCTGGTCGACGGCCAGAAACGCCTGGATGACATTGCCGCCCATGTAAAAGTCGACCTTACCAGCCACCATCAGCGGCCGTCCTGCAATCTGTGGTCCGCCTTGTGCGATGGTCACGTCCAGGCCGCAAGCCTTGTAAGTTCCGTCGGCGAGCGCCTGGTAAAAACCACCGTGTTCAGCCTGAGCAAACCAGTTTGTCTGAAAGGTTACCTTCTCCTGCGCTGTGGCCACAGCCACGCCAGCAAGCAGGAACGAAATTGTCATGCACGTGAATTTGCTGGTCATTGCCCTACTCCTCAAGGCGACGGCGACGGGCCGTCTTTCGGGGCAACCGGATCAGAATGCAAGTGCTATTCATAGCACAATCCGCGACGCAATCGGTCGTGGCCGGGCTATTGAGTTCTGAAATCGACGAGTTCACAACATTGGATTGGTCAGCGACATTGCCGCAGTGTCGTTCAATGTGCCGAAATCTGAATTTCGGTTTGATTTCAAAGCATTCGCGTTGGATAAGAGTTTGAGGAAGGTGAGGCCGATGGCGCGACGGATCTGGTGGGGCGACTTCAAGGCGGCAGACTTTCAGGGCATTGATCCTGAGGCGACCATCGCTATTTTGCCGGTGGCGGCGATCGAGCAGCACGGGCCGCATCTACCCTTGTCGACCGACGCAGAGATCATGCACGGCATGATTGAGACGGTTATCGGAATGCTGCCACCGGATCAGGACGTACGCATCCTGCCGGTTCAGTCTGCCGGTAAATCCAACGAACATTTGTATGCGCCAGGAACGCTGACACTGCCTGCCACCGGGCTGATCGATGCGTGGACCGAGCTTGGCGCATCGGTGGCGCGCACCGGCATTCGCAAGATCATCGTCATCACCTCGCATGGCGGCAATGAAGAGATTATGGGTATCGTGACACGCGAGCTGCGGGTGCAGTTCAAAATGCTTGCGGTCAAGTCGAGCTGGATGCGGTTTGGCCTGCCGGACGGATTGTTCTCAGATTTTGAGGTGCGGCACGGGATACACGGTGGCGACTATGAAACCTCGCTGATGCTGCATTTCCGGCCTGATCTAGTCGACATGTCAAAGGCGCGGAATTTCTCATCCCGATTCACTGATGCAGAAGAGGTATTTGACCTGTTGCGGCCCACAGGGCCATTCGGTTTTGCCTGGATCGCATCAGACGTGAACCATCATGGTGTTGCAGGCGATGCGGCTCTCGCCACTGCCGAAAAGGGCAAGGCGACGGCAGTTCATCAAGCCGGCGGTTTGGTGCGATTGCTTGGTGACGTGCGCAAGGCGAATTTGGCTGAGTGGCTGACATAGTTACTGCGCCGCCGCTTGCCGATGGTGCAAGCTTGTATCTAGCTAACATTCTAGCTATGTATGTCGAATGTCGACAGTAAACATGCATGATGCCAAGACGCAGCTTTCTGATCTCGTCGCCCGTGCCGAGGCGGGCGAAGAGATTGTGATTGCGCGTCGCAACAAGCCAGCGGTCAAACTTGTGCCCATCGATCAAAGTGTCAAACCGATCCGAAAACCGGGCGCTTTGAAACATCTCGGGGCTGGCTTGCCGGAGGACCTTTTCTTGCAACCTCTACCGTTGGACGAGCTTGAGGCTTGGGAAGGAAAATTCTCGTTTGGCGACAATGACGGCGGATGAGCTATCTGCTTGATACTCATACGCTTGCCTGGTGGCTGTTCCAGCCACATCTCGTCAGTGCGGAAACTGCCGAAATTATCGGCGATTCGAACCAAGAGATATTTGTCAGCGCAATCTCGGCATTCGAGATGTCAAACAAATACAGACTCGGCAAATGGCCGGCTATTCGCCAGTTAGCTCAGTCCTTTGAACAGACCGTTGAGGGGCAGGGATTTCGTTTGCTTGCGATTTCTTGTGAAGACGCGGCACTCGCGGGCAGACTTGAATCTCCACACCGTGACCCATTTGATCGTATGCTCGCATCGCAATCCAGGCGTGGACCACTCATACTGCTCACCAAGGATCCGAAGCTTTCCGAGCTCGGGGCAATCACCTTCTGGTGATGCCAAGTCACATGTTTTGGCCTGAGCAGCTCGAAAAAGTTATTCCAGAAAGACGCTGACACTCGCGGCGCGGCCTGCAGCATCGATGACGGTCAGGGTCTGCTGGCCTTCGCCGTCGGGTTGCCATTGGCTGACGCGGCGGCGCTCCGGCGAGGCCATTGCCTTGCCATTGGCCAGCCAGCGGAACGGGGCGCGGCCGCCTTGCAGTTTCAAGACGAGGGGAGAGGCTTCGCCCGTGCTGGTCGAGGCAAGTTCAAGACGTGCGCCTTGCGGGGGGAAGATGATGCGCGGCGCAGCCTCAGTGACGCCCGGCCGGGTTTCCGAAGCGTTTGAGGCAAACCGCTTGAGCGTGACAGGCAGGTCGGCAAGCGTCTGGCGCAGCGCGCCAGCGGGCGCCCGCGGCAAGGGCATCATCGCGACGCCGGACTTCTTGAATGCGTCGAAGAGCAGCGGTGCAGCCGTCATGTAGCCGGAAATGCCGGGCACTGCGCCACTATCGGCGCGCCCCACCCAGACGCCAAGCACATGGCGTCCGTCAAAGCCTAAAGCCCAGGCGTCGCGGTAACCGTAGGACGTACCGGTCTTGTAAGCGATGCCGGAATCCGGCGCATTTGGAGGGGGGCGGACGCCTGCAAGGATGTCTGCGACTTGCCATGTGGACGCTGCCGGCAGAACTTCGCCGCGTAAGGCTGTTTCACCAGATTTCCGAGGGCGGTCGATGAGTGCGACCGTACGCCCGCCGTTCGGAAAGATCGTATAGAGCTGAACCAGATCGCGCAGCGTGATGCCGAGCCCGCCGAGGCCGATCGCAAGGCCAGCGCCTTTGCCAGGCGGCATCGACGGATGGACGCCGCCCGTCTGGAAGCGAGCCATCAGCCGGTGCGGGCCAACGGAGTCGAGCAGGCGCACAGCGGGCACATTGAGTGACTTCTGCAGTGCTGTGCGGATCGACACATCCCCTTGGTATGCCATGTCGAAATTGCGCGGCCGATAGCCGGCGAAGTCGGCCGGGCGGTCTTCGATGACGGTTTCCTGGGCGATGCGGCCATCTTCGAAGGCGAGGCCGAAAATGAACGGTTTCAGGGTCGAGCCCGGCGAACGCAGGACTTTTGTCATGTCGATGAAGCCGCGGCGTGAGCGGTCGAGATATCCGGCTGAGCCGACCTCTCCGACAATCTCGCCGGTCTGTGCATCGGCCATCACAAGCGCGACCGACAGGTTGGCGCCAAGTGTGGCGGCTGCGTTTCGCGCGGCGGTCTCAAGACCTTCCTGAATGTTGCGATCAACGGTGACTGCAATGCGGGTTGCGCGCGGTTGTTCACGGCGCGCAGCGTCGGCTATGTGAGGCGCAAGCGCCGGCAGGGCCCTCCGGGCGGACGGCACAGACTCGGCATTTGCGAGTTCGGCCTCGGCCTCGTCGACAATGCCAGCTTCGACGGCGCGGGCCAGTACGCGAGCGCGGGCAATGCGCGCAGACTGCTGGTTGCGGTCGGGGCGGCGCAGCTCTGGCAATTGCGGAATGGCGACCAGAAGCGCCGCTTCGCCAAGCGTCAGGCGGCGGGGCTCCTTGCCAAACCATGCTAGCGAGGCGGCGCGCACGCCTTCGATATTGCCGCCATAGGGTGCAAGCTCAAGATATTGTGTCAGGATTTCGTCTTTGGTTAGCCGCCGCTCGATCTGGATGGCACGTATTGCCTGGACAACCTTCGCCCGCAATGACCGCTTTTCGCGCGGTTCGATCAGCCGCGCCAGCTGCATTGACAGCGTCGACCCGCCAGAAATGATCCGGCCATTGGCTATCAACTGCCAGGCCGCACGTATCGAGGCCAATGGGTCGACGCCCGAATGGTTACGGAAGCGCTTGTCTTCATAGGCGATCAGCATGCCAAGGAAGCGGCGGTCAAGCACGGAAATGTCTGCATCAAGCCGCCATCGGCCTTCGCTGGTCGCAAATGCGCGCAGCAGTGCACCGTTGCGGTCGACAACTTCGACGGAGCGCTCCGCCGCCTCTTGCAATGGCGGCGGGTAGGCGGCGTCCAGCTTTGCCGCGCCCCAAAGCCCTGCGGGAATGGCAATAGCCAATCCGGCAGCAGTGAGAAGCGCGGCGCGCCGTTTCCTCATTGTGCGGCCAGCACCTGCATGCGGCCCGTCGAGGTGCGTGCCGACAATTCCGGCCGATACATGTCTTCAACTGTCGCCGCCGGGTGCGCGTAGTCGCCCGGCGTCACCGCACGCACGACATAGGCGAACGAGATATCCCGGTCAGAGCCCTCATCGCGGTTGAACGCTGCAATAAAGCGATCATCGCGGAACTCGGTGTGAGCCGCCTCGACATCGCCCAGCCAGTCGAAATTCGACAGGTCGGCGCTGCGCACGATCGACGGATTGTCGATCTGGAAGCCGGCGGGCAACAGATCGCTCACAAGAATGCGCGACGGCCACGAATTCGCCTCGCTGATGTTCAGAACCACGACGTAGCGTTCGTTCTGTTTGGCTTCGGTAATGTTCACCTCTTCGCCATCCATCGAATAGTATTTCCGGTCGATGGTGAAGCCATTGCCGCCTGCAGGCAGTGGTTCAAGCGGCGAGGCTATGGTTGTGATCACTGCTTCGACCGGATTGCCAGATCTGTTGGCGATTGTGACAGGCGCCACTTCAATCTCGGCACCGGTCTTTTGCAGGCCAAAGCCGCCGCTGTGGGCCTGACCATTGATCTCCAGCGCAATCGGATCGCCGCCCTGCTTGATGGCGCGGGCCGCCAGGAGCATCCAGGCTTCTTCCTGGGTTGACGTGTAGTCGCGACGGGTGCGCTCCTGCGCAACGAGCTGGACCATCGAGGGAACCAGCGCAGGTTCCGGACGCGATTCCGCAGCCAGGGCCAGCATCGCAGCGCCGTCACGCAGGGGCGAACCGTAATCTGAACGCGCCTGGGACATGTTGGCTGTGCTCTTGGCAAGATCAAATGCTGACTGGAACGTCCGTTCGGACCTCACCTTGTCATTGTAGAGCGCCAGCCCTGCAGCCAGGTGCGCACGCGCCAGCGGAGTCCTGAACTGGCCGAGCTGCGTGTCGGTATAGTAACGCAGGTCGCCGACCGAGGCCTTCTTGTTGCGCGCGAGGACGTAGAGCGCATAGGCCATCTCGTTACCCTTTTCCTCGATATTGTTGTCGTAGGAGAGCGAATTCTGCAGGTTACGCAGCGCCTGGTCGAATGCTTCCTGCGGCACCAGGAATTTCTGCTCGCGGGCGCGGGTCAGGAAGTCGGTCACATAGGCGTCGAGCCAGAGATCACCGGAGCCGGGCGACCACAGACCGAAGCTGCCAGACGACGACTGATAGGACAGAACCCGGGTAATTGCGTCCTGGATGCGGCCCTGCAATTGGGGGTCTTCCTGCAGGCCCGCATCCTTGCCCAGTTCACTCATGTAGAGCAGGGGCAGAGCGCGGCTGGTCGTCTGTTCCGCGCAACCGTATGGGTAGCGGTCGAGGCTCATCAACAGGGCAGGGATGTCGAGCACGGACGAGCGCGACACGTTGACAGATACAGTCGCTCCCTGTTTGGCGCTTTCGGCCAATATGGCGGCGTCGATTGTGAGTGAGCCGGTATTGGCGGCAAGCGTCACCACGCGCCGTGTCGCGACCGGCATGACAGCCGGCCTCACCGGCACGCGGATATTCTGGCCGACAGACAGCCCACTCGCATGCGACAGTGAAATGTCGACAGTGGCGCTGTCAGTCTCGCCGCCAACCAGTTGAATGGTAACGGATTTGCGGTCACCGGCGGCCAACTGAATGGTTTCACCTTCGCTGCCGAGCATCATGCCCTGACCGGTCACTGCCAACTGGTAGTCACCAGCCGGGCCGTCCGTATTGGCAATGTCGAGCCGCAGTTCGGCCTGGTCGCCAGGTGTCAGGAATTTTGGCATGGACGCTGTGATGACCACCGGATCACGAATGATGACCTCGCTCTCGGCGCGGCCAACGGCGCTGTCTGACCAGGCGACTGCCATGATGCGGGCCGATCCGTTGAACTGGGGAATGTCAAAGCTGACGCTGGCACGGCCGTCATCGCCAACTTCCACAATGCCCGAATAGAAGGCGAGCAGCTTTTCGGTTGGAGGCTGGCCAGTTGCAGCTATGCCGCCGTCGCCGCCGGTGCGGATGCGACCGGTTGCGCCAAGCGAACCGTCGATCAGGCGGCCATAGATGTCGCGCATCTCGACGCCCATCTTTCGCTGGCCATAGTACCATTTGCCGGCGTCCGGCGACTGATACTTGGTCATATTCAGGATGCCATTGTCGACAACGGCGACCGTGACATAGGCCTTTTCACCGGCGGGCACATTGGTCAACGCCAGAGGCACGACGAGCGAGCCGCGCGGCTCAATTTTTGCCGGCGCTTCGAGTGTCAAGCCAATGGTTCGGCTGGCGGGGTCGATCTGCAGCCATTTGAGACCGATTGCGCGCATTGGCATGCGCGATTCCTGCGCATCGCCGGGCCGGAAGAGGGCGGCTGTGACATAGGCACCGGCGCCCCATTCGGCCTTGACCGGGATTTCGACGGTTGCGCCTGCCTCAGGCACCGTGGCTGTGAAAGTCTCAAGCAGGCGGTCTGCCCCGACAGTTACCAGAACCTCACCGGAAAAGCGCGGCGAGATCTGCAACTTTGCGGTTTCGCCTGCGGCATAGGCCGGCTTGTCGAGCGCAACTTCAAGACCGTCGGGCGTCTCCGTCGAGGTGGCCGATACATACCAGCCGGCGTCAAAATTGACGCTCGTGACCGCACCTGACGGCGCGCTGACTTCCAGGCGGTAGCGGCCCCAGGCAACTGGGAGAGACAGTGAGCCTTCGACCGAAGCGAGAGCGTCAACCTTGCCATCGGCAACCTTGGACGCAAATTCGACTGGTTCGTAGTTCCAGGAGCCGTCGCTGCGATACCATTGGTAGTTGCGTTCGATACGCGTCAGCGACCAGTCCAGGCCCTTAAGTTCCTGGCGCTGGCCGCCGGGATCAACGGCAATGACTTTGAACGAGGCCGTCGTTCCCTCGGGAACCGATCCGCCAGAAAACTCCGGCTTGATGCCGATTGCTGTCTGTTCGGACCGAATGTCGAGATCGAGCGTCCGTTCTACAGCCCGGCCGCCACCTTCCTGCATGCGGACAACGATTTCGCCGATCAGAAGCCGGGTCGTTGACGGCGCTTCGGTGACCGAAACGTCAAAGCTTGCCTTGCCGTCTTCGTCCGTCACGGGCAGGTCCTGCAACTCGGTGCGAGTCGATTGGGCGTCGTCCTCGCCTTCATCAGCCAGGCCAAACTGGTAGTTTGGAAACTCTTCCCATTCGCGTGTGGTGGACACGTTGACTTCGCCTTCAAGCGACATGTCGCCGGCAGGCGCGCCGTAGAGATAGCGGCCGTCAACATCGACTGTCGCAGTCTGGCCAATCGAAATTTCCTCCTGCTTGCTAGTGAGGTCGAATTCGATGCGGTCAGGCGAAAAATCTTCGACCAGGAACGTCACTTCAGCGATCGCGGCCTTCTTCGGATCGGTAAAGATGCTGGCGGTCCAAGCGCCGCGCATCGCAGTCTGGGTCAACGCCAGATCAACCGAATGGCCGCCGGCCTGTGCGCCGCCTGACACGATTCGGCGATCTTCAACGCCATCTGGCCGGGTGAACACGGTCGTCAGCGGCAGACCTGCAATAGCCTTGGCGCCGTCGTCGCGCGCCAACGCCTGCAGATGCACGGTTTCACCAGCGCGATAGATGCCGCGCTCAGTCCAGGCGTATATGTCGATTGCGCCCGGCGAGGCGCGCCCTTCGACGCCGCGATCGGACAGGTCGAAGCCTGCGCGGGTCATGTCGAGGAAAACAAAGTCGTTCGCGGCTTCGGCTGTTATCAGGGCCGGAGCGAGGCCGCCATCGCCACGCACGAGCCCGGGGCTGAAGGTCACGCGGCCTGCTTCATTCGTCACCGCCTCGGCCAGCACGTCATTGTTTCGCGCCAGCAGTCTCATTGTTACGTTGGCAAGCGGCTTTGCCGTCGACAATGAGCGGGCAAAGACATTGAGGCCGTCAACGGCAGTATAGGTCGAGACGCCAATGTCAGAGACGACAAACCATTGCGTCGCCTGTGATTCATAATCGTCCTGCTGCTGATCGCCAACATTGGCGGTCAGGACATAGACGCCTGGTTTGCGCTGGGGCAGGGCTTCGTCGATCGGGAAGCTGGTGGTCACTTCCTCATTCAGCGTTGACTGGATGTCGATCGTTCCGCTCCAAACTTTCTCGCCGCTCTTGTCGGCGATTGCGCGGGCCTCGTAGCCATCGATCTGTGTCAGGAAATTCTCGTCGGCGATCACCTCCGAGAGTGAACGGTCGCCGACGCGGTAGAGTTCGAGCTTTGCGGTATTGGCGTTGACTGTGACGAGCGGAATGCCGCGGCGAGCGGTTGAAGGCAGAACAAAGTTCTCGCCAGTGAAACGTGCGGATGCGGTGCGGTCGCGGACATAGATATTGAGCGCAGCCGGCTTCTGGATCGTTTCACCAACTGCTGCCGGCAAGCCGGCGCGCACTGATATGGCGTAGGTCTTGCCGTGCTCAAGGCCTTCGACACAGATCTGACGGTCCTGCACCGAAAGCGCGGGATTCGCCTGGCCGTCGAGGGTAATGAACTTGCCGTAGTCCACGCCGGACTTGACCAAGGATTCGGAGAACTGGACGCAGACGCGCGGCGTGCGATTGTCGGAATCGATCGTGTGATCGACGATACGGAATCCGTGCTTCTGGTAGAGCGCGTCAAAGGCCGCTTGTACCGATGGCGATGATTGAAGGGCAAGACTTGCCTTGTAGGCCTCCAGCGCCGGACGGGGATTGGACCGCATGTCCAGTGCTTCAGCCATGGTGGCGAGCGCCTCGGCGCGGACGGTAGCGGTGCGGCTGAAATTGTAAGAATTGATCGCTGCCGATGTGGTGTTTTGCCGCCAGGTCCAGCTGTCATTACTGTTTTGGCGCGCTACGCCCAGCCCGGCTCTTGCCAGACCGGTCCAAAGCGCTGGATCCTTGGGGGCTATGCCCAGAGCGGCAATGAAGGCCGATGCCGATTCTCGTGGGGCTGACGCCATCAGCAGATCACCCGATTTGATCAGGTCAGCCAGGCCCTTGTCGTCCGCCCGGGGCGTCGAGGCGACAACCGAACGATATCTGTTGGCCTCGTCGAGCATGTAGGCGGGAACAAATGTGAGGGCAGGCGGCGCCCCAATGTCAGCGGCAGCGATGCTTGTTACCACCTTGCCAGCGATAGCGCCGGCAAACGGCGAGATTGTCTTGTAGTCTGATTTGAGAAAACACCACCTTGCCTTCGTATTGTAGGTGAAAGCGCGGCAGGACTTGTCCGCCAGGCAGAGGCGTTCGCACTGGTCGAGCGACAGGTTCTTTTCTGTCCTGAGATCAAAGCCAAGATAGTCGGCGTCCTGAGTGCGCTCGATCGACCTTGTCGAGGTCTGCGCCAACGCCGGCAGGGCGGCAAACAGGACAATCATTGGAACGATCAAGTGGCTCAGCACGCGCTTCAACATCTGTATCCCCATTGTTTGGCCTGTCAGCATTGGTGGAATGTTTTTCCGCAATCATGGCGAGAATCCGTCTGCGGGTCACGATAATTTAATGAATGTTACAGTGTTAAGGCGGGCATAGGCGGCATTTCAGGTTTGCCCGGCCAATTTGCGCGTGTTAGTGGAACTGAGAAGGCTAAGATCGTCAGATCACCAGATTGCCTGCGAGGGGATCGCCAAAAATGATTTTAGCCGATATCAACCCGCATCAGTTTCATTACATTTTTAACCAAACCGGCTAATCTCGAGGCATGTTGAATAGAGTAGCGCGCGACCTGGCAGGCCGCCGCCCCGGAGTTCTGCGGAACTTTGTGGCGGGTATCGCGCTGTTGGCTGGCGGCGTCGCAGTGCCGCAACACGCTGCTGCATTTGAGCTGTTTGGCATCAAGCTGTTTGGCAGCGGCGAGTCGACTGACGATATCGTTGACCCGGTGCGCTATGAATTGACGCTGAACCTTGATGGCGTTGACGAATCCATTCGTGGCGCCATCGAAAATGCCTCGACGCTGACTGCTGACAAGGACCGCCCTGTGTCCGGTTCGCTGGGCATCCTTTCCAAGGCGCGCAACGAACGTGAATTGCTTGTCGCAGCGCTATATGAGCAGGCCCGCTATGACGGCACGGTCGAGATCACCATCGAAGGCCGTTCGCTGGACGAACTCGAGCCCGATGCGACTTTTGATGTGTCGCGTCCCGTGCCCGTGGTCGTCACGGTCAAGTCCGGCCAGCAATTCACAATCGGCGAGGTTACTGTCACGGGTGAGACGGGCGATATTGCGCCGGCCAAGTTCGGTCTGATGCCGGGCGGCGACGCCAGTTCGGTGGCGATCCTGCGCGCCGAAAACCAGATGGTCGCTGAACTGAAAGCCGAAGGGCGGCCGCTCGCCAACATCGTCGACCGCGAGGTGATCGCGGATCACAATACCGGAACGCTGGATGTTGCGATTGCGCTCGCCGCCGGACCGATTGCGCCGTTCGGCGAGACCGACGTGACCGGCACGGAGACGGTCGACTCTGATTTCACCGAGTACATGGCTGACATCGAGCGCGGCAAAACATATTCGCCTGAGGACATCCGCGATGCGCGCGAGCGTCTGCTGGCGCTTGGCGTATTCAGTTCCGTCACGGTGAAGGAGCGCGACGCGCTGGCGGCCGATGGTTCGATCCCCATCGATATCCAGGTGAGCGAGCGCAAGCATCGCTACTTTGGCGTCGGCGCAACGATTTCAAGCACCGATGGCGCTGGCGTGGAAGGCTATTGGGGGCACCGCAATCTGTTCGGACGCGCCGAAAAGCTGCGCATCGAAGGATCGGTCAACCGCATTGGCGAAGCGCGCGACTTCAAGGATCTCGACTACAAGGCGGCACTGCTGTTTGAAAAGCCTGGCGTACTGGGACCGGCGTCGAAATTTACGTCCGATATCAAGTTTGCCAACGAACACCCTGATGCTTACCGCCGGTTCATGTTCTCGACGGGGGCAGGCATCAGCTATGAGCTGACCAAACGCCAGACGCTGTCGGCGCAGCTCCGGGTCGAATATTCGGACATTACCGACGTCTTCCATGAGAAGGGCAAAAAGTATCTGCTCGTCTCGACGCCGATCGAATACGTGTTTGACGCCCGCGACGACAAGCTGAACCCGAAATCAGGCTACCGGCTGCTCGCCTTTGCCGAACCGACTTATGGTGTCTATTCCGGCTCCATGTTCATCAAGGCGCGTGGCGAAGCCTCGGCCTACAAATCCGTTGACGAGGCAGGCCGTTTCGTTTTGGCAGGCCGTGTCGCGGCTGGCACGATTGCAGGGGCGAAACTTTCTGATGTTCCTGCCGACCGCCGCTTCTATTCCGGCGGCGGCGGCTCGGTGCGCGGCTATTCCTATCAGGGGGTCGGACCAAAGTTGTGCGATCCGTTGACCAATAAGTGTGTGCCGACTGGCGGGCTTTCCTATGCCGAAGCCTCACTTGAGCTGCGCTATCAGGTGACTGATACACTCGGCATTGTGCCTTTCATTGACGCGGGTGTCGTATCGCAGGAGATGGTGCCGGATTTTGGCGATATCCGGTTTGGCGCGGGCATCGGCGTGCGTTATCTGACGCCATTTGGTCCGCTGCGCGTTGACGCTGCGGTGCCGCTCGACCGCCGTCCCGGTGACGCCGCATTCGGCATCTACGCAGGAATCGGTCAGGCATTCTGATTGGGCATTGGAGATTCCGTAGTTGATCCGGTTGTGGCGGTATCTACGTAATATTGTTCTGCTGCTTATCGCGGTGGCAGTGATTGCGCTCGTCTATCTGACGGGGACGTCGCCGGGCCGTGCCAATCTTGCATCGATAGCGTCGTCGCTGGCTTCAGGCGATGGACGTAAAGTCAGTATTTCCGGCATCAACGGCCTGTGGGATGGGCCGATTACCGTCGACAATGTGGTCATACAGGATGGAAATGGGCCCTGGCTGGCGCTCCGCAATATTTCTGCTGATCTGTCCTATCGCGCGCTGATCGGCGGGACGATCTCTGCCCAGACATTGTCTGTTGCAAAGGTCGAGCTTGCCCGTGCGCCGGTAGCGGCAGAGACCCAGGCTAGCGAAAGCACCGGTTTCAGCCTGCCGGTCGACATCAACCTGCCATCAATCGATATTCCGGAAATTCTCATTGGTGAGAAGTTGCTGGGCGGTGTTGCGCAGCTTCGCGCCAGCGGCAAGTTGATCGCCAAGGCTGATCCGCTGAAGCTGGATACAAAGCTGGATATTGTCAGGGTCGATGGTGCGGGCGGTGAACTCGATCTGACGGTCGGCTTTGATCCGGACGCTGACAAGCTCGACGTCAAGATCAGCGGCAACGAGCCAGCGGGCGGCGTGGTCGCCACCCTGCTCGGCCTTGCTGGCGCGCCACCTGTCTCGATTGCGATTGAAGGCACTGGCCCGGCTTCAAACTGGAGTGGGCAGGGCGCCGTTGCCGTCGACCAGAAAGTCGTGGCGAAGATGCGCGGCACACATCAGTTCACGAATACGGGAAGCCGTCTCGATCTGGCGGGCGAGGGCGAGTTTGCGCAGTTCCTGCCTGAAGGGTTCCGCCATGTTGTCGAAGGGCAATCGACGGTCACCTTTGCCGGGACGATCGGCGAGGGTGGCGCAATCGACGTTGAAGCGGCGTCGCTGAAATCTCAGGCTGTTGACGTCAAGGCGCGCGGCAAGATCGACCCGGCAACGACCAGCGATCTCGAGCTGACAGCAACGACTTTGAGTGGTCCGCTGACAATCTCGTTTGGCGAAGCCGCTGACAAGATGACGGTCGCGCTGGACGCAGTGCGGGCGCGAGTGGCAGGCACCGG
This sequence comes from Mesorhizobium sp., assembly GCA_036742015.1. Lineage (GTDB taxonomy): Bacteria > Pseudomonadota > Alphaproteobacteria > Rhizobiales > Rhizobiaceae > Mesorhizobium_A. The sequence goes on from DAINRF010000022.1 coordinate 45,308, forward strand.
CGAGAACCCGTCAGTTGACGCCACGGTTCGCCTGGATTCGTTCACCCACCCGCTCGTGTCATTGCAGGACGCCACGATCAATATGACTTCGTCCGGGTTTGCGGTTGCGAGCCGGACTGGACCTGTCAGACTTGTTGTCAATGTGAGCTCGGTTGCTTCTCCGAACGCTTCGCTCGCCCCTTTCCTTGCCGGGCCGCTGGCTTTGGAGGCCGATGCGACCGTCGAAACCGGTGCGATTCTGTTGAACCAAGCTGCATTGAGAAACGATGCGCTCAGCATTGCAGCGAACGGAACCATTTCGCGCACAGATGGAGCGGCGTCCATCGATCTGACGGCGGATGTCCAGCAATCTGCGATCCCTGCTGCGGCGCACGGCGTGACCGGGGAAACGATCAAGTTTGAAGCAACCTTGGCGCGCGGCGCTGACGGGGCGATGTCGATTTCGGGCCTTGATGCGCAATCGGGGCCGCTTGCTTTGAGTGGCAGCGCCTCGCTGGAAGGCGGCAATGTGCAGGCGGCGCTGGAAGGAGCGTTGGACGACCTGTCGCGTGCGGCGTCCGGTGTTTCGGGCGCAATCGGTTTCAGGCTGTCTGCTGACGGGCCGATGCTCGCACCGGCTGTGAAGCTGGACGTGACCAGTGACAGGATCGAAACTGGTGGCCGCGCCATCACCAATCTGCAGCTTGCGGTAGCTGGTGCGGCAGACGCTACTGCGCCGTCGGCAGACATCAGCCTGACCGGCCAGGTTGGTGATCAGGCTTTGCAGGGTGCGGCGAAGCTGACAACCGAGAATGGCCGCCGCCAGATTTCACAGCTGGATGTAACGCTTGGTCAGAACAAGATCACAGGTGATCTGGATCTGGACGACAAATTCTTGCCAAGTGGCTCCGTCGCCTTCACCCTGCCTGATCTCGGACCACTGGCGGCGCTTGCCTTACAACAGGTCAGTGGCAGCGCCGATGGTAATGTCACCTTCACAAACGGCCCGGAAGGACCGGCGCTCGCGGTGGACGCGTCCATACAGCAATTCCAGCGTGAAACGATCAGCGGCCGCGACGTGAAAATTGCCGCTCATGTCGAGAACTATATCGCTGCGCCGGCAGTCTCTGGCCGTATCCAGGCAGCGGGGGTCAATGCAGGAACAACGGCCGTTTCCGGCATTGACGTGACCCTGACGCAGGATGGCGTCTGGACCGGTTTCGACGGCAAGGCGACCGTCAACGCCATACCGGCTTCTGCCAAAGGGCGCGCGAAATATGAGGATGGCGTAGCGACGGTTGAGCTTGCGTCCGGCAACGCGACGGTTCAGGGGGTTCTTGCCTCGATCGCCGCGCCATCGACCATCACCAATTCGAACGGCGTCACCCGGCTTGAACAACTGGTTCTTGCGTTGGGCGGCGGTCGCGCCACCGTCAGCGGCACGGTCGCAGACCAATTGGCAATCAATACTCAACTGACGTCGATACCAGTTTCGCTCGCGAACAATTTTGTGCCCGGCCTTGGTGCGGACGGCACAGTTTCGGGCACTGTCCGTGTGACTGGCGCGCCGGCAAATCCGTCGATCGCCTATGACATCCGCGCATCCGGCGCGCAGACGGCGCAAACCAGAGGCGCGGGTTTTGGCGCGATGTCGGTCGACTCGACCGGCACCTTTGCCAATGGGGCGCTCTCCTTCAATGCAACAGTTGGTGAGGGTGGCGGACTGGCGATGCGCGGCGGCGGCACCGTGCAGACGACGGGCAGCCGGGCATTGAATCTGAGATTTGACGGCACGGTGCCGTTTGGTTTCCTGACGCGCCAGCTGGCGCAGCAGGGAGTGTCGCTGACCGGCGCTGCAAACGTGGCGTTGACGATTGGCGGCAATACGGCGTCGCCTGTGATTGGTGGTACGATCACATCGTCGGGAGCGCGTTTTGTCGATGCGCAAACAGGCGTCGCGATCAACGATCTGGCGATGCGTGTCGAACTTGGAGGCGGTGTTGCACGGATCGTTTCGTTGACGGGCGCCATTTCCAGTGGCGGCAGCCTTAATGCGGGCGGGACCATCGGCATCGACCCTGCCGCAGGTTTCCCGGCGGATCTGTCCATCAGGATCAGCGACGGCCGCTTCACCGACGGGCGCGTGGTGGCAACCACCTTCAACGGCGATCTGGCTGTCAAGGGCCCGTTGACGCAGGCCGCCACTCTGGCTGGACGGATCAATCTGGGGCGAACTGTCATCACATTGCCGGAGCGCATAGCTCCTTCTCTGGCGCGTCTGAATGTCAAGCACAAGAATGCGCCTTCCGATGTTGAACGCCAGGCCGAAGCACTGAAACCGGCAAGCTCTGGCGGTGGAGGCGGAGGATTTTTGCTCGATCTCGAAGTTGTCGCACAAGACCAGATATTTGTCCGTGGCAGGGGATTGAACGCTGAGCTTGGCGGATCGATCAGGCTCCAGGGGCCGTCGAACGCTCCCCAAGCTGTCGGCAGCTTCAAATTGCGGCGCGGCCGCCTGGCAATTCTTGGACGGCGTCTCGACTTCAGCCAGGGCGAAGTGACATTTTCGGGTTCGCTGTCGCCCGAGCTTGATTTCGCCGCTACCTCGCCTGTCAATGGCGGGACGGTGACTGTGGCGGTGACGGGCGAGGCCTCGAATCCGCAATTCTCCTTCACGTCCAGCCCGGCAATGCCCGAAGACGAAGTGTTCGCCCAACTGGTGTTCGGCCGCGCAATGGGCAGCCTGTCGGCCATCCAGATTGCTCAACTTGCGCAGGCTGCGGCAACGCTGGCGGGCGTGGGTGGATCAACCTCGCTGCTCGACAATTTGCAAGGCAAACTCGGCGTTGACGATCTCGATGTGAAGACCGACGAAGCGACCGGCGATACGTCGGTTTCGGTTGGTAAATATCTGAACGACCGGACTTATATCACGATTGAAAAAGGCTCCCGGCCGGGCTCTGGCAAGGCAGCGATTGATCTGAGCGTCGGCAAAGGCGTCAAATTGCGCGGTGAGGCTTCAGATGATGGCTCGACCAAGGGCGGGATATTCTACGAGAAAGAATACTAGGTCGTAGTGGCGAATTAACGTTTGTCTGCGCCGCAGCGCAAACAAACGTTAATCTTGTCACTACGACCTAGACCCTCGCGCCGGTATTCTGATTCAATCTGCCGGGCCGGTTTGCGACTACAAAATGTCGTCCAAGGGTTGACCCCCGCCGCCAGGGCCGGTACTCAGCCACTGTCGTTGCCTCTTCCTCTTTCCAAGTGAATTGCGCTCTGTCCATTCATTTGGGTTTCTTGGTTCTAATTCGGCGAACCGTGTCGCATATGCGCAACTGCGCTGCCGCGATCCGTTGCAGACTGCCAATTGGAAGAATGCGTAATTTGCCGCTTGTCTTGAGGGAAGAGGCGGTCAAACTCAACAACAAGCAATTCCACACAACGGGAGTTCGATAGATGACAATGTATCAGAATAATGGCGACCGGGTTCCTGACCATATCCGGGACATGGCCGAAGACGTCAAATCCGGAAAAGTCGATCGCCGTGAATTTCTGGCGCTTGCGTCGGTCTTTGGCGCGTCGACTGCAATGGCCTATGGCATGATCGGTCTCGCGGCTCCGACACCGGCAATTGCCCAGGAGACGCCGAAGGCCGGTGGCACGCTGCGCGTGGCCATGGTGATCAAGGCGCCGAAGCAGCCGCGCCTGGCGGACTGGACAGAAATCTCCAACTCCATGCGCCAGCAGCTTGAGCCTCTGGTCTGGTACACGACAGACTCGACCTTTGAGCCCTATCTGCTTGAAGGCTGGGAGGTGAACGACAACGCCACCGAATATACCTTGAAGGTGCGTCAGGGCGTGACCTGGTCGAACGGTGATCCGCTGACGGCCGATGACCTGATCTACAACATCAATGCCTGGTGCGACGCCTCTGTCGAAGGCAATTCGATGGTTGCCCGCATGGGCTCGCTCGCCGACAAGGACACCAAGAAGGTGCGTGACGGCGGCGTCACCAAGGTCGACGATCATACGGTCAAGGTCGTGCTGACAGATCCGGATATTTCGTTCATCCCGAACCTCGCCGACTATCCGGCTCTCATGATGCACAAGTCCTTCTACGAGAGCGGCGCTGATTTCGTGAAGAATCCGATCGGCACCGGCCCGTTCCAGCTCGTTTCGTTCGATGTCGGCCAGCGGGTTGTTTACAAGCGCCGCGAGGACGGCAAGTGGTGGGGCGGTGAAGTCATGCTCGACGGCGTCGAGATGATCGACTACGGCACCGATCCAAATGCCATGGTCAGCGCTTTCGAAGCAGGCGAAATCGACGCCAACTACGAAACGACGCCTGACTATGTGAAGGCGCTCGACGATCTGAGTCTGAACAAGAACGAGGCTGTGACCTCGATCACGATCGTCGCCCGCACGAACGTTACAAACAAGCCATATGACGACAAGCGGGTGCGCAACGCCCTGCAGCTTGCTGTCGACAATTCCGTTGTGCTCCAGCTGGGGCAGGGCGGCGCTGGCATTCCAGCCGAAAACCACCATGTCGCGCCGATCCATCCGGAATATTTTGAGTTGCCGAAGGTTGCGCGCGACGTCGAAAAGGCAAAGGCGCTGCTGACCGAGGCAGGCCAGATCGACTACGAACACGAGTTGATCTCGTCGGACGAGGACTGGCACAAGAACACCGGCGATGCCATCGCTGCGCAGTTGCGCGACGCAGGCATCAAGGTGAAGCGCACGGTTCTGCCGGGTTCGACCTTCTGGAACGACTGGACGAAATACCCTTATTCGCTGACCAACTGGACCATGCGGCCGCTTGGCGTTCAGGTGCTGGCTCTTGCCTATCGGACCGGCGAAGCATGGAACGAGACCGCGTTCTCGGATCCGGCCTTCGACAAGGCGCTGGGCGACGCACTGGCGATTAACGACGCTGACAAGCGCAAGGAAGTGATGAAGACCTGCGAGCAGATCCTGCAGGATTCCGGCATCATCATCCAGCCGTTCTGGCGCAAGGTGTACAACCACAATTCGCCGAAGGTGAAGGGCTTCTATCAGCAGGCCATGCAGCAGCTGCAGCTTGGCAAAGTCTGGATGTCAGAAGGCTGATCCTCGCTTTGCGGGAGGGGGCGCTGCTTCCTCCCGTCCTGAGGCGGCCGAACGAATTGGGCGACAGGCCGCCTGACCCCAACCCGCAGCGCAGTGGGGCAAGTTGAAGCTCACGCGCGCGCCGCATCATTCCGGCAGGGGGCCAGATGTTTCAGTTCGTAGCGCGCAGGCTAGGCGTCATGGCCCTGACCATGTTCTGTCTGACGTTGATTGTCTTTTTTCTGATCAGCCTTGAGCCGAACTTGAAAAAACTGGCGATCAGCCAGACGGAAGCACGCGCCACGCAGGAACAGCTCGACAGCTGGCTTCAGCGCAACGGTTACCGGCAGAACTTTTTCGTCCGCTATGGCCAGTGGCTCGGCGTGGTAGAGAAACAGCCGAACCTGGATGCAGATGGAAAACCGACGCCGCGCTTCGTGTTCTGCGATGAGCCCGCCGAACCGGTTTATTCAGGCGTATTCCAGGGTGATTTCGGCTGTTCGACCAAGTTCCGCACGACTGTCTCTTCGAAACTGTTTCCCGCACTGAAAGCCACCGGCATCCTGATGTTCTGGGTGATGATGGTGATGGTGCCGGCTTCGCTGCTCATCGGCGTGCTGGCTGGCATGCGCGAAGGGTCGCGAACCGACCGGACGCTGTCGGCTTTGTCGATCCTGACGACTGCGACGCCGGAATATGTGTCGGGTGTTATCTTCTCGGTTGTGTTTGCATCCTGGCTCGGCTGGCTCAACGGGTCTGCCGCCAGCGCCACATCGCAAGGCGTGAGCTTCTACAATTTCACCCTGCCGGTGATGACGATGGCGATCTACGGCATCGGCTACATTGCGCGAATGACCCGCGCCTCGATGGTCGAGGTGATGACGCAGCAATACATCCGCACAGCGCGGCTGAAAGGTCTGTCGTTCCCCAGCGTTGTCGTGAAACACGCGTTGCGAAATGCGCTCATCGCGCCATTTACGGTCATCATGTTGCAATTTCCATGGCTGCTGACTGGCGTCGTCGTGGTCGAAACCATGTTCCGCTACCAGGGGTTCGGCTACACACTGGTCGAAGCCGCATCCAACAATGACATCGACCTGCTACTTGGCTGCGCGCTGGTGTCGGTGTTTGTCGTGCTGTTCACGCAGTTGCTGTCCGACATCGGATATGCGCTGCTGAACCCACGTATCCGTGTGCAGTAGGGGGCCGGCATGAATATCGAATATGTCGGCTGGTTTCAGGTCGTTCTCGGGGTTATTGGCCGGTTCTGGCCAGCGTGGCTGGCCATCGCCATTACCATGGGCCTGTCCTTCGTCTATCGGAAAAAGCTTGGGCTTTATGGCCAGCTCTACGACACGGGTGCGGGTCTTGTCGGGCTGTTCCTGTGCATGTTCTGGCTGTTCACGGCCATCTTCTCGTCGATGATCGCGACCTTTGATCCGCTGGTTCAGATTGCGATGCTGAAGAATGCGCTGCCGGGTGCTGTCGTTCCCGAAGCGAACGGTGGGGGCGTCTATCTGTTTGGCGGCGACAACCTTGCCCGCGACGTCTTTTCGCGCATGGTCTATGGCAGCCAGATCGTGCTGGTCATCGCGCCTGCCGCCACGGCTTTTGCGCTGATGGTCGGTGTTACGCTCGGCCTGCCCGCCGGCTACTATGGCGGAAGGATCGATTCCTTCCTGTCGTTCCTCGCCAATCTTGTGCTCGCCTTCCCGGTCATTCTGCTGTTTTACCTGCTGGTGACGCCTGCAATTGTCGAGATGGGGCTGCCGCGCTGGATGGCGGGCGTCTTCTTCCTGTTCCCGATCATCTTTTTCCTCACCCTCTTCTGGACGCGTTACAAGAACCGGCCGGACCGGCTCTATTGGCTGATAGGGTTGACACTGCTCATCGGCGGCTGGGTCTATATGTCACTGGTTTTCGACCTCGACCCGCTCGGCATCTTGTCGATGACGCCCAACGAGCTGAACATTTTTGCGGCGGTTGTGTTTGCGTCCAGTCCCGGTGTGTTCCGCATCGTGCGCGGCCTGGTGATGGACATCAAGACGCGCGACTATGTGGCGGCTGCGCAAACCCGTGGCGAAACGCCGTGGTACATCATGCTATGGGAAATCCTGCCAAATGCGCGTGGGCCGCTGATTGTCGATACCTGCCTGCGCATCGGCTACACAACGATCTTGCTCGGCACACTAGGCTATTTCGGTCTCGGGCTGGCGCCTGAAAGCCCGGACTGGGGCACGTCGATCAAGGACGCCAGCCGGCTGTTGCGTAATGTGGTGCATCCGGCGCTGCCACCGACATTTGCGCTGATGACATTTGTGCTTGGGCTTAACCTGCTGGCTGACGCGCTGCGCGAGCAGTCCCTCAAGGATTAGACGGAGAACAAGATGAACGAAGCGGTCAAAGCCACGGACATCTCCTCCGCCCAGCCGATCATCGACATCCAGAACCTGTCGATCTCGTTTTTCACCAAGCGGGGCGAGATCCCCGCCGTGATGGACTTTTCGTGCAAGGTGATGCCTGGCGAAGCGATGGGCATTGTGGGCGAATCCGGCTGCGGAAAGTCGACCGTTTCGCTCGGCATCATGCGCGATCTGTCCAATGTCGGCAAAATCGTCGGCGGCCGGATTCTGTTCCAGGGCAAGGACATGGGCGAGATGTCCGACGAGGAGCTGCGTTCGATCCGCGGCAACAAGATCGCGATGATCTATCAGGAGCCGATGGCTTCGCTGAATCCGGCGATGAAGATCGGCAAGCAACTGATGGAAGTGCCGCTGCTGCACGAAAAGGTCTCGAAGGCGGAAGCCTACAAACGGGCGCTTGAAATGGTTCAGGCCGTTAAGCTGCCGGACCCGGAGCGGATGCTGCGGTCCTATCCACATCAGTTGTCGGGCGGCCAGCAACAGCGCATCGTCATCGCGATGGCGCTGCTGTCGAAACCGGCGCTCTTGCTGCTGGATGAGCCAACCACTGCGCTCGATGTGACGGTGGAAGCCGGCATTGTGCAACTGGTGAAGGGGCTGGGCGAGAAATACGGCACGTCGATGATTTTTGTGTCGCACAATCTCGGGCTGATCCTGGAAACCTGCGACAAGATCACGGTGATGTATTCGGGAGAAGCGGTCGAGACTGGCAACATCAGGGACGTGTTCGACAATATGCGCCACCCTTATACGCAGGGGCTGTTCCGCTCGATCCCGTTACCGGGCGCTGACAAGAATTCTCGGCCTTTGATCGCCATCCCCGGACAGTTGCCGCTGCCGCATGAGCGGCCGAAAGGCTGCAATTTCGGGCCGCGCTGCCACCACTTTGTCGAGGGGGTATGCAATGCGGCAGAGATACCAATGGTGAAGGTAGATAGCCACGACGCGCATTACTCGCGCTGTGTGCGCTTCAACGAACTCGACTGGGCCGAGTTGCCGCCCGGGGCAGAGAAGAAGCACGAGCCTGTGAAGCCGGGCAAGCCGGTGCTCAAGATCGACAACCTCAAGAAATATTACAAGGTCGGCGGTAATGAGGTGTTTGGCGCGGGCGGCGAAGGCCGTGTCGTCAAGGCCAACGAGTCGATTTCGTTTGAGGCGCGCGAATCCGAGACCGTTGCAATCGTTGGCGAGTCCGGCTGTGGAAAGTCGACGCTGGCGAAAGTGCTGCTCGGACTTGAAACCGCCAGTTCGGGCGACGTGCTGCTGGGCAAGGAGCACATCGAGTCGACACCGGTCGAAATGCGCGACGTGCAGACCGTATCGGGCATTCAGATGGTGTTCCAGAACCCCTTCGACACGCTCAATCCGAGCCATTCCGTCGGGTCGCAGATCATCCGCACCCTGGAAAAATTCGGTTATGGAAAGACGGTCGCGGAACGCACCGAGCGCATGTACCAGCTGCTTGACCTGGTGAAGCTGCCGCGGGCATTCGCCGATCGCATGCCGCGCCAGATGTCAGGCGGGCAGAAACAGCGCATCGGCGTGGCGCGGGCCTTTGCCGGCGAGGCGCAGGTGGTGGTGGCCGACGAGCCGGTGTCGGCGCTCGATGTCAGCGTGCAGGCGGCGGTGACCGAACTGCTGATGGACATCCAGCGCAAGAACAAGACAACGATGCTGTTCATCAGCCACGATCTGTCTGTCGTGCGCTACATCGCCGACCGGGTGGTGGTGATGTATCTCGGCCATATTGTGGAGCAGGGGAACACGGACCAGATATTTGCGCCGCCGTATCACCCCTATACCGAGGCGTTGCTGTCTGCGATCCCGATTGCCGACACGAGTGTCGTCAAGCAGCACATCGTGCTTGAAGGCGATATTCCGTCGGCTATGAACCCGCCGCCCGGCTGCCCGTTCCAGACCCGCTGCCGCTGGAAGTCGAGTGTGCCCGGGAACAAATGCGAGACCGAGTTGCCGCCGCTCAAAGATCTGGGCAATGGTCACATGAGCCTGTGCTGGCTGCCGGATGACGTTCTGGCGACGATGGAACCGGTGATCAAGGTGGGCGGCGAGGACATTACCGATGTGCCGCCGCATGATGAGACGCCGGTTCCGCCGGGCGCCAAAAGCACGGCGGCCAAGAAGTCGACACAGGCTTCAGCGTCCGGCGCCCGCGCTGCGCCTCTCGCGGAGCGCTCGCCAGCGGCCCGAAGCGCCAAATCTGCCGTCGCCCACCATCGGCAAGCCGGTGCGCAGGCAAAGCGGTCTAAGCCAGAACTGGCCAGGGCCGTTCCAGCCGCCGAAAAAGGTAAACCCAGCGGCATCGCCAAGCCGAAGAAGCCGGATGATCTGAAGCTGATTTCAGGTGTCGGTCCAAAAATCGAGGCAACTCTCAATGGATTGGGGATCTACACTTGGGCGCAGGTGGCGAGCTGGAAAAAAGCCGAACGCGACTGGATCGACAACCATCTCAACTTCAAGGGCCGCATCGAGCGCGACGAATGGGTGAAACAGGCCAAGGCGCTGGCGAAGGGTGGCGTTGAGGAATATGTGCGCGTCTTCGGCAAGAATCCGAGATAGTCGATCTCGCTGTCAGCGGCAGCGCGACATCTGGGCAGAATAAGTCTGCGCCATGGTTGCGGCGTCGCGTGCGGTCTTCTGCAGGCCGGAGTTCGAGCGCCAGGAGCCTTTGCCGTAGGCCGACCAGCCAGAATAGTAGGCGAGGTAGAGATTGTACGCATCGTTCGGGTTGACGCCATAGGTCGATACGGTCTTGGCGTGATACCAGCCGACAAAATCGACTGCGTCTTCAAAATCGTCGCGGCTTCGGCCTAGGCCGCCCGCCTCCCGGCGATACTGCGCCCAGGTGCCATCAAGCGCCTGCGCATAACCATAGGCGCTTGAGGCGCGTTTTCCCGGAATGAAGCCGAGGTAGTACTGGCGCGGTGGCCGGGCTTTTTTCTCGAATCCAGACTCTTTGCGGATGGTCGCCATCAGCACAGACACTGGAATGCCGTGGCGCTTGGACGCCTTGTTCGATGCGCGCTGCCAATTGTCGAACCAGCCATCCTGCTGGTCAAACACGGCGCAGACATTGTTGATGTTTCTGGGAGCAGAGCTGCAACCGGCCAGGCCAAGCGCCAAGCCGATGCCGACAGTTTTCATCAAATGCCGCGTATCCATACGCCAGAGTTAGCTCCGAATGATGAAGTCCGGGTTTCGTGACATGGTTAACAGCCATTGTGTGCGTTTATCCATAAAGGTGACTATTTTTGTCATGTTATTGCGAAGCAATATCAATGACTTATCCAAAATTTGACCGATTGATAAAATTTTGGGCTGTGCTAGCATTTCTCTAAACATAAGGCACAGGGGAACGTGCATGGCTGCAGGGCAACACAAGGATGGGGTGGCTGCTGGCCGCCTGTCGTCAGCGCAGATCAAACATAATTTTGACGATCTGCATCCGCCGCTGGACAGGCATGAGGCCTTGGTCGAGAGCGACCGCTGCTACTTCTGCTACGACGCTCCGTGCATGACGGCCTGTCCGACGTCGATCGACATCCCCATGTTCATCCGTGAGATTTCGACCGGAAATCCGCTGGGTGCGGCCAAGACGATCTTTGATCAGAACATTCTGGGCGGTATGTGCGCCCGTGTCTGCCCGACTGAAACGCTGTGCGAAGAGGTCTGCGTGCGTGAGACGGCCGAAGGCAAGCCAGTCCAGATTGGCCGCTTGCAACGCTACGCCACCGACGCGGCGCTGCGCGCCAACAAGCAGTTTTACTCGCGCGCTAAGGCGAGCGGCAAGAAGATCGCCGTTGTCGGAGCAGGGCCGGCAGGTCTCGCCGCCGCGCACCGGCTGGCCATGCATGGGCACGAAGTGACGATCTTTGAAGCCAAGAAAAAGCCGGGCGGCCTGAACGAATTCGGCATTGCTGCATACAAGAGCGTCGATGGGTTCGCACAGGCTGAGGTCGATTATGTTACCGCCATTGGCGGCATCGACATCAAATACGGCAAGGCGCTGGGCAAGGACGTGATCCTTGCTGACCTCGCCGGCAAGCACGACGCCGTGTTTCTCGGTATGGGCCTGGCAGGCGTAAATGCTCTTGGCGCGCCGGGCGAAAAGACCGGCGGGGTTCGCGACGCGGTCGATTTCATCGCCGAATTGCGCCAAGCCAAAGATTTGACCAAGCTGCCGATTGGCAGGCGGGTGGTTGTGATCGGCGGCGGCATGACGGCGGTCGATGCGGCGGTTCAATCCAAATTACTCGGTGCCGAGGAGGTGACCATTGCCTACCGGCGCGGCCAGGAAGACATGAATGCGTCCGAATTCGAACAGGACCTGGCGGCTGCGAACGGCGTTACCATTCGCCACTGGGTGCAGCCGAAAAAGATCATCGCCAAGGGCGGCAAGGTGACGGGAATCGAGCTGGAATATACCGCCAAGAAGGGCGGCAAGCTCACGGGTACAGGCGAGACTGTCACACTGGTGGCAGATCAGGTGTTCAGCGCTATCGGCCAGCAGTTCCTTCCAGAGATGGTCAACGGCAAGAGCGAGGCGCTGGAACTGGTCGGCGGGCGCATCAAGGTCAATGACGAGGGCAAGACGTCGATGAAAAACGTCTGGGCAGGCGGCGATTGCGTCAAGGACAGCCGCGAGGATCTGACGGTGGCGGCCGTAGCCGCAGGCCGCGATGCGGCGGAAAGCATCAACCGGGCATTGACCTCGAACGGGAGGGCGTAAGCATGGCAGACCTTCGCAACAATTTTGTTGGCATCAAGAGCCCGAATCCGTTCTGGCTGGCGTCGGCGCCGCCCACAGACAAGGCCTACAATGTCGAACGTGCCTTTAAGGCGGGCTGGGGCGGTGTGGTGTGGAAGACGCTGGGTGAGGAAGGCCCGCCGGTGGTCAATGTCAACGGGCCGCGCTATGGCGCGATCTGGGGCGCTGACCGGCGGTTGCTCGGCCTCAACAATATCGAGCTGATCACCGACCGCGATCTCTACGTCAATCTGCGCGAAATGAAACAGGTGAAGATGAACTGGCCGGATCGTGCGCTGATCGCCTCGATCATGGTGCCGTGCGAAGAAAATGCCTGGAAAGCGATCCTGCCGCTGGTCGAAGAGACCGGCGCAGACGGTATCGAACTGAATTTTGGCTGCCCGCACGGGATGAGTGAACGCGGCATGGGTGCGGCGGTCGGCCAGGTCCCGGAATATATCGAAATGGTGGTGCGCTGGTGCAAACAATACACCCGCATGCCGGTGATCACCAAGCTGACGCCCAACATTACCGACATCCGCAAGCCGGCGCGCGCCGCGCATGCAGGCGGCACGGATGCCGTGTCGCTGATCAACACCATCAACTCGATCACCTCGGTCAATCTCGACAATTTCTCGCCGGAACCGTCCATTGACGGCAAGGGCTCGCATGGCGGCTATTGCGGCCCGGCAGTGAAGCCGATCGCGCTCAACATGGTGGCCGAGATCGCGCGTGATCCCGAAACCGCCGGCCTGCCGATCTCGGGCATTGGCGGCATCACAACCTGGCGCGATGCTGCGGAATTCCTGGCGCTTGGCGCCGGCAATGTGCAGGTGTGCACGGCGGCCATGACCTATGGATTCAAGGTTGTCGAAGAGATGATCTCGGGCCTGTCCAACTGGATGGACGCCAAGGGGCACCGGTCGCTCGACGACATTATCGGCCGCGCGACGCCAAACGTCACCGACTGGAAATATCTCAACCTCAACTACATCGCCAAAGCTCATATCGATCAGGACGCCTGCATCAAGTGCGGGCGCTGCCATATCGCCTGCGAGGACACGTCGCATCAGGCGATTACGGCCTTTGTTGACGGCAAGCGTCATTTCGAGGTGATGGAAGACGAATGCGTCGGCTGCAATCTCTGCGTCAATGTTTGCCCGGTCGACAATTGTATCACCATGGTGCCGTTGAAGGCGGGTGTGCTCGACAAACGCACAGGGCAGAAGGTGCAGAAAACCTATGCCAACTGGACGACGCACCCGAACAATCCGTCGGCGGGGCAAGAGGCGGCGGAGTAAGGCCGGGGGTGGTCGACAGGATGTGTGGCGCAAGTGTTGCGCCACACAGTACCTATGGCCTTAACGGTAAAACCTTATCGGTTGCGCCGTGACTGAACGATCCAAGCACAACTCCCACGCATCGGGGCGCGACAAACTGGTTGCGCATCTGTCGATGATCCTGTTTGCGGTGCTTGTCGCCGGATCGTTTTCGTTTGGCGCTATTGCTGTGCCTTATCTCGAGCCCGCGCCTCTTAATGCTGCGCGGTTCGCGCTCGGTGCGGCGGTTATGGGCGGGGTGTGCTTCGCCATGCTCGGACGCATTCCAAAGCCGCAGGCGCCATGGCGTTTTGTCATTCTCGGTGCACTGATGGCGCTGTTTTTCATCACCATGTTCACCTCGCTGAAAATGACGACGCCAGTGTCGTCTGGCGCGGTGTTCACCCTGATGCCGCTGATGGCGGCATTCTTTGGCTGGCTGTTCCTCGGACAGGTGCCGCGTGCTCTCGTTATGGCAAGTCTGCTGGTTGCGGCGTCGGGCGCGCTCTGGGTGATTTTTCGTGGTGATCTGGGGGCGTTGGCTTCACTCGACATTGGCCGCGGAGAGTTGATCTTCATGGCTGGCGTCGCCGGGCACGCGGCTTACGCGCCACTGGTGAGACGGTTCAATCGCGGCGAGCCGCTGGTGGCGTTCACGTTCTGGTCGCTGGTGGCGATCGGGACCTGGATTGCGATCTACGGCGTGCGTGACATCATCTCGACTGACTGGTCGGCAGTTCCGTTTGTTGCCTGGGCGACGATTGTGTATCTGGCGATTTTCACCACGGCGCTGACAACCTTTTTGGTGCAATTTGCGACGATGCGGCTGCCAGCGTCAAAGGTGCTCGCCTACAATTACCTGACACCCGGCTTCATCATACTGATCGAAGGCCTGCTCGGCCATGGCTGGGCGAACCCCACTGTACTCATTGGCGCTGCGATAACGATCTGTGGGTTGCTGGTCATGGCGCTTGCGCCTGACTGAGCTTGAAATGCTATTCATGTGAGCGCATATTGATCGAAAGTTGCTCAAAATGAGGTCAAACAAATGTCAGGCGCGATAAGTGTTGCTGCCGCAGGATTTGCTGACAGCCGCTCTCCATTCCTGTCGCCTGCCCATGTCGGCGAATTGCTCGGCATCACCAATGCCGAACTCGCCAAGCTGATTGGTGTGGCGCGCAATACGCTCGCTGCGAAGACCGGGCGACGCAAGGTCGATCAGGCGTTGAGCCCGGTCGTGCGTATTCTCGCCATGGCGACTGAAATGGCCGGCGACGAGCATCGCGCTGCGATCTGGTTCAAGCACCAGCCTATACCCGGCTGGGCAGGCAAGACGGCGTATGATCTGGTTGGCGAGGGCAAGGCCGACAAGGTGCTGGCCTATCTGGAAGCGGTGCGTTCCGGCGTCTATGCCTGATCGGGCAGACTATGTGCTGTGGCGCGCTTACGTACCGCGATGGTCCTACGCGCCGCTTTCCGGGGATGGGGCAGGGCGATTTGGCGGCCGTTGGAACCCGGTTGGTCAGCCAACGTTCTATGCAGCTCGCGAGATGTCGACGGCTTGGGCCGAATACAATCAGGGTTTTGTGCAACATCCGGCTCTGATCGCGCAATTGATGCTCAAGCGAGCCGCGCTTGCCGATCTGACCGAGGCGGGAACTCTTGCTGCTCTTGGCGTCGATGTGGCGATCCACTCAGAACAGTGGCGCGATCTCGTCGACCGCGGCCAAATGCCAACCGCTTATATGCTGCGCGAAATGCTGCTTGGCGATGGCTTTGACGGGGTTATCTATCCATCGTTCATGTCGCCGGGCGGCACATGCGTGGCGCTGTGGCACTGGAACATAGACGGTGCGCCGGTGCTCGATGTCGTAGATCCGGACAATCGATTGCCCAGATCCGCTGCATCGTGGGTTTAGGCCGTGGTAGCTTCGGCCCCGGACCGGAATGTTGTCCATTGCCGCACCAGCACCGGCGCCACAAGCGCAAAGCCGATCAGCGTTGAATAGAATTCCGGCGCAACCAGCAGGATTGCAGCCAGGATCAGTAAGACGTTTTCCCAAGGCCTTGTGCGCACCAGCATGAAGCGCGACAGCGCGGCTCCGAGGAACATGATGCCTAGCGAGCAGCCGACAAAGGCAAGCACGAAGCTGGACCAGGTGAAGTCCTTGGTGACCAGCAGCAGCGATGGCGAGAACACGAAAACGAATGGCACAAGCGCCTTGCCAAGTCCCAGGCGGAATGCGGTGTTGCCGGTTCTGAACGGATCAGCGCCCGCCATGCCCGCCGCCGCATAGGCTGCCAAAGCGACAGGCGGGGTGATGTCAGCCAGCACACCGTAGTAGAAGACGAAGAAGTGGGCGACGATCGGCTCGACGCCGAGCAGGCCGAGTGCAGGCGCTGCGATGGTCGCCATGATGATGTAGTTGGCAGTTGTCGGAATGCCGCAGCCCATCAGGATGCAGACGATGCCGGTCATGATGAGTGTGAACAGCAGCGTCAGGCTGTTGGCAGCCATCCACGGCACCAGCGGGTCGAGGAATGCCGAGATATTTGCGGCGGTCGAGGTGACGATGAATGACACCTTGAAGCCGACGCCTGTCAGCGTCACGACACCGACGACGATGCCGACGGTGGCTGCTGCTGCGCCAACCGCCAGCGCATATTTTGCGCCGTCACGCAGGCCTTCGAATATTTCCATGACGCTCATGCGGCGGCGTGGGTTGAGCAGGCCGACAAGGATACAAAGCGTAATGCCCCAGAACGCGGCGAGATAGGGCGTGTAGCCGGACAGCAGCACGCCGATCAGCACAACAAGCGGGATGATGGTCGGCCAGTCGCGCTTCAGCGCAGCAGTAACGTCGGGCATTTCATCGGGGCGCAGGCCGCGCAGGCCGTTGCGTTTGGCTTCGAAATGCACCTGCATCAGCACGCCGAAGAAGTGCATGAAGGCGGGCACGATCGCGGCAAGGATGATGGTCGTGTAGGGCAGTTCGAGAAATTCGATCATCAGGAAGGCGGCGGCGCCCATGATCGGAGGCGTAATCTGACCACCAGTGGAGGAGGCGGCTTCCACCGCGCCGGCAAATTCGCGCTTGTAGCCAAGCCGGATCATCGCCGGGATGGTGAGCGAGCCGACCGTCACCGTGTTGGCGACCGACGAGCCGGAGATCATGCCGAACA
>DAINRF010000023.1:0-59282 GCA_036742015.1 Mesorhizobium sp.
GCCAGGAGAGCGCCTTGACCAAGACCCGCACCGAGACCGACACGTTTGGACCGATCGAAGTCGACGCCAGCCGATATTGGGGGGCGCAGGCGCAGCGCTCGCTCGGCAACTTCAAGATCGGCTGGGAGAAGCAGCCGCTGTCAGTCGTGCGCGCACTCGGCATCGTCAAGCGCGCCGCCGCTGAAGCCAACATGGACCTGAAGCGGCTCGATCCCAAAATCGGCAAGGCGATTGTCGACGCCGCCCAGGAAGTCATCGACGGCAAGCTGAACGATCACTTTCCACTCGTTGTCTGGCAGACCGGCTCGGGCACCCAGTCGAACATGAACGCCAACGAGGTCGTGTCGAACCGCGCCATCGAAATGCTCGGCGGCCAGATGGGCTCGAAGAAGCCGGTCCACCCCAACGACCACGTCAACATGAGCCAGTCGTCGAATGACACCTACCCGACGGCCATGCATGTCGCATGCGCCGAAGAGGTGGTGCACCGGCTGATCCCGGCGCTGAAGCACCTGCACAAGGCGCTGGCGAAGAAGTCGAAGCAGTTCGACAAAATTGTGAAAATCGGCCGCACCCATACCCAGGACGCCACGCCGCTGACGCTCGGCCAGGAATTTGGCGGCTATGCCGCGCAGGTCGAAAGCGCCATCAAACGCATTGAGCTCACCCTGCCGGGCCTCTACGAACTGGCGCAGGGCGGCACCGCGGTCGGCACCGGCCTCAACGCGCCGATCGGCTTTGACGACAAGGTCGCCAAGCGCATCGCCAAGATCACCAAGCTGCCGTTTGTCACCGCACCCAACAAATTCGAGGCGCTGGCGGCCCACGACGCCATGGTCTTCTCACACGGCGCCATCAATGCGGCGGCGGCGGCGCTCTACAAGATCGCCAATGACATCCGTTTCCTGGGCTCCGGCCCGCGCGCCGGCCTGGGCGAACTCGCCCTGCCGGAAAACGAGCCCGGTTCTTCGATCATGCCAGGCAAGGTCAACCCGACCCAGGCAGAGGCGATGACGCAGGTCTGCGCCCAGATCTTTGGCAACAACGCGACGCTGTCATTTGCCGGTAGCCAGGGCCATTTCGAGCTCAACGTCTACAACCCGGTGATGGCCTACAATTTCCTGCAGTCAGTGCAGCTGCTGTCGGACGCGTCAGTCTCGTTCACCGACAACATGGTTGCCGGCATCGAGGCCCGCAAGGACAACATCAAGGAAGCGCTCAACCGCTCGCTGATGCTGGTGACGGCGCTTGCGCCCACCATCGGCTATGACGCGGCGGCCAAGATCGCCAAGACCGCTCACAAGAACGGCACGACGCTGCGCGAAGAGGCGCTTGCAACCGGACTGGTCACCGCCGCCGACTATGACCGCATTGTGCGGCCGGAAGACATGACCCGGCCCGGCTGATCCTACTGCATCGATCCGAAAATCGGAATCGATTTCCGGAAGCACGATGCAGCAGATTCAAAGTGTTAGAGCGTCGTTAGCGCGTCCAATTGGACGCCCGGCGCTCTAGCCGGACAGCGAGCCGGGCCAAGCGCCCGAAACATTGACGGGGCCGGGCCAAGCGCCCGAAACATTGACGGGGCCGGGCCAAGCGCCCGAAACATTGACGGGGCCGGGCCAAGCGCCCGGCCGTGCACCATCACTTCGCACCTGCGAAAAAGTGAACGCTGTGTTCGACATAGTTCGGCTCGCGTTGACAATCGAACGCGGCTATAGGCGGCGCTCCGAAATCACACAGGTAACAATAATGTCTCATTCCGCCGTTCTCCTCATCGCCCGAATTCTGCTTTCGGTCATGTTCATCATGGCCGGCCTGCAGAAGTTCGGCTCCATCGAAGGCACTGCCGGCTATATCGGCTCGGTCGGCCTGCCGGCTGGCACGTTGCTCGCCTGGCTTACCGCAATCTTCGAGACCCTTGCCGGCATCGCGATCCTGATCGGCTTCAAGACCCGTATTGCTTCCGTGCTGCTGGCAGGGTTCTGTATCGTCGCATCGCTGATCTTCCACTTCAATTTTGCAGACCAGATGCAGATGCTGCTGTTCATGAAGAACATCACTGTCGCCGGCGGCTTCCTGGCGCTGTATGCGGCGGGTGCAGGCTCGATCTCGGTCGACGCAAAGCGCGGCGCCTGATCGAACGAATTCGAATCGAGACGGCCGGGCCAGCGCCCGGCCGTTTTCGTTTGGAGGGGCTACGCCGCCAGACCCGCGGCCAGCGTCCTGATGATCGCCTGATCGCCAGCGCTGCGCTCTTTGCGCGATGAGACGAGGCAGGCTTGCGAGCGCAGGATCACGCCGTCGTCCAGCACCTTCAACCGGTTGGCGACCAGCGTCGACCCGGTCGAGGTAATGTCGACGATGACATCCGCCGAGCCTGCTGCGGGCGCGCCTTCAGTCGCGCCCAGGCTTTCGACAATGCGATAGACCTGAATGCCGTGCTTGCCGGAAAAGAACTGCTGGGTCAGCCGCCAGTATTTTGTCGCGATGCGCAGCCGCCGCCCGTGCCGCTGGCGGAAGTCTGACGCCACGTCGTCCAGATCGGCCATGCTCGACACGTCAAACCAGGCCTGCGGCACCGCCACCACGACGTCCGCCCGGCCAATGCCAAGCCGTGCCTCGATCGCCATGCGAGCGTCCCAATCGCCCACCTGCTCGCGCACCAGATCCTCGCCAGTAATGCCGAGGTCGACCGTGCCCAGCGCCAGCTCGCGCGCAATCTCGGAATTGGACATGAAGGCGATGTCGATATCGTCCCGCCCCTCGACACGCGTCTTGTAGGTGCGGGCGTCAGACGGCGGCGCAACCGGGCACCCGGCTTTGTCCAGCCGCGCCAGAATGTCGTCGCGCATCCGGCCTTTGGACGGAATGGCCAGCGTCACGCTCATCGATCCGCCTCCGCAGTTTCATTGCGCGCGCGCTCGATACGGTCGAGCCAGACCGAGAAGCCAACGCCGGGGATAGGCTTGTCCGCGCCCAGCAGCGTCAGCAATTTGTCGTAGCGGCCACCGCCGATCAGCGGCTGGGCAGCACCCGGCACCGCGATCTCGAAGACAAGGCCGGTGTAGTAGTCCAGCGGACGGCCAAACGCCGCGTCATAGCGGATCGCCGACAGGTCAATGCCAGCGGCGGCAATCGCCGCACAGCGCGCCTCAAACAGGTCAATCGCGCTACCGAGCCCGTTGCCAGCGCCCGAGGCAAAGTCACGCAGCGCGGCGGGCGCATCGGCCAGCGCAACATGAATGCCGAGAAACCGCTTCAGCGCCGCCAGCGCGGCGGCTGGCAGGCGCAGGTTCTGCAGCTCAAATTTCTCCAGCAAGCGCCCGGCAATCTCGTCGGGTGTGCGGCCGGCATTTGGCGACAGGCCGGCGTCGGACATTTCGCCCGAGATGAAGGCGGCAAGAGCTGCACGGTCGCCCGACGCTGCAATCAGGTTCAGTTCGCCCGACAGGTTGCGGCTTTGCGGCGGCGCGGCGAGATCAGCCAGCGCAGCGTCAATCATCGCCTGCGAACCAAAGGCGCGCGCCAGCCGCTTTTGCCAGCCGCGCGGCAGGCCAAGCGACGCCAGCACTGCCTCGAACACCGACTGGTCGCCGAGCGTCACGCCAAGCGCCGCGCCCGGAACCGCCATCTGCGCCAGCGCCACAGCGTCCGCCACCGAGCGGGCGTCTGCGCGGGCAATGTCCGTGTCGCCCAGATCTTCCAGACCCGCCTGGACGAACTCGCTTGATCCATCACGGCGCTGGCGGAACACTTCACCCAGATAGGCGTAGCGTTGCGGTGTCGCGGCGCGCTTGGCGATGTGGTCGCGGCAGACCGGAATGGTGAATTCCGGCCGCAGGCACAGGCTCTCGCCGGTGTCGCTTTCGGTCAAGAAAATGCGGCGGCGCAGATCCTCGCCGGCAATGTCGAGAAACGGATCAGCCGGCTGCAACAGCGGCACGTCGATACGATCTGCGCCGCGCGCAGCGAACAGGTCGAGGATTTGTGTGGCGAGGGTCACGCGCGTGCTGCCATTGGAAGCGATTGAGACAATTTTGACCGACCCCCCTCTGCCCTGCCGGGCATCTCCCCCTCAAGGGGGGAGATTAATCGCGTCGCCGACACTGCCCAATCTCCCCCCTTGAGGGGGAGATGCCCGGCAGGGCAGAGGGGGGTCGTTTCAGAATATTGAGCCTTCATTGCCGCATCACTTGGCACAGTTCCGCCCACAAGGGAGACCCGCGCCCCGCCCGTCATCCCCGGTCCGCCTTCTGGGCCGCGAGAATGCCACGCACCGTCTCGACGATCTCGGCTTCCGCGACTTCCACCTGACCCGGACGCGCTTCCTTGTATTGATCGTGGTCCTCGATGCCGGCGGCGAGCCTTGCGCCGACGACAAGGTCCTTGATCTGGACCACGCCTCTTGCGCGCTCGTCGCCGCCTTGGATGATGACGCAAGGCGCGCCACGGCGGTCGGCATATTTCATCTGCGGTTTCATGCCCGATCCGCCGAGATACATTTCGGCGCGGATGCCCGCCGCCCGCAGGTCCGACACCATCTTCTGGTAGCGGCCAAGGCTGTCGGTGTCGCGGTCCATCACCAGAACGACGACCGGGCCGACAATGTCGGACGTGTCCAGCTTGCCCAGCGCCTTCAGTGCGCTCATCAGGCGCGACACGCCGATGGAAAAGCCGGTCGCAGGAACCGGTTCGCCACGAAAACGCGAGACCAGCCCGTCATAACGCCCGCCGCCACCGACCGAGCCAAAACGCACGATCTGGCCGTCTTCGTTGGGGATTTCGGCGAGCAGTTCGGCTTCGAAGACCGGGCCGGTGTAGTATTCAAGGCCGCGGACCACGGACATATCGAATATCACTCGATCCGCACCGTAGCCGGCAGCTTCCAGCAGATTTTGGATATCTATCAGGTCGCGGACGCCATCTTTGATCGTGTCTGGCACCCATTCAGGGTAGCCTATCTTGTTTATCGGATCAGCGCCGAACATCTTCATAATCGTAAATACTATGAACCTATTGAACTTGATCCCTGTGAAATTATGGCTTGTGACACCTGCAGCCTGAAGCAATTTTTCTCGAGAAAACATACTAGTCTCGTACGAAATTCCAATTGTTTTCCCATTATCTTCGACAAATTTTCTCACCGACTCCATTTCAGGCAGGACCGTTCCATCGGGGAGCAAGTATTTTGTAGAAAACAATAAATTTAGAACTGCTACTTGGTCGTCGGTCAGATACATTCCTTCGATGAAGTCGCCGCTTTCGTCCTTTCGGCCCTTGCCAAGTATTCTGGACACCTCAGCCAAACCTAAACGATCAAATTTATCGAGCGACCTGAGTACGCCTAGCCGGCGCCCGGCGTTCTCGTCGCCGCCAAGGCCGATCGCCTCCAGCACCCCATCAAGCACCTTGCGGTTGTTCACCCGGATCACATAGTCGCCGCGCTTGATGCCCAGCGCCTCCATCACGTCGGCCATCATCATCGCCATTTCGGCGTCGGCGGCGACGCCCGGCGTGCCGACCGTGTCAGCGTCGAACTGCATGAACTGACGGAAGCGCCCCGGCCCCGGCTTCTCGTTGCGGAACACCCAGCCCGAGCGATACGAACGGAACGGCTTTGGCAGCTTTTCATAATTCTCGGCGACATAACGCGCCATCGGCGCGGTCAGGTCGTAGCGCAGGGAGAGCCACTGTTCGTCATCGTCCTGAAAGGAAAACACGCCCTCGTTCGGACGGTCCTGATCCGGCAGGAATTTGCCCAGCGCGTCAGTATATTCGATCAGCGGCTGGTCGGCAGGCTCGAAGCCATAGAGCTCATAGACGCCGCGAATGGTCGCCATCATCTTTTCGACCGCGCGGATGTCGTCCGGCGTGCGGTCTGCGAAGCCGCGCGGCGTGCGCGCCAGCATTTTCTGCGATTTGTCAGCCATTAACCATTCCCGAAGCGAACCCCGGCAATTTCAGGCATTTGGCCGGACGTGGACCGTCTAGCTGATAACCATTTGGGCAGCAACCGGGCGAAAGCGCACAACAATGCCACGCCGATACCGCAATGCGATCACGGAACGGAAACAATCGGCGCGCAATCTCGCAGCATCAACACTTCCAGACTGTTTCCCGCCATGACCACGACCGCCGCCAAGACCCACCTCAACGAGCAGCCATTTGGCCCGTCAAAGCCGCCGCAGCCGATCAGGCAGGGCAGCGCCTTTGTCACCATGCTGCTGGCGCTCTATCCGGTGGTTGCCGCGATTGCGGTCGTGATGGCCGGTCTGGCGGTCGCTGCGCCGAATTGATTACCGTTTGAGTTGTGGCCGGTTGAACTGCTTGCGTTCAAGCTCAACCATGTCCCGGCACACACATCCCTCGATGTGATCGTTGACCAGCCCCATCGCCTGCATGAAGGCATAGACGGTGGTGGGGCCGACAAAGGTCCAGCCGCGCTTCTTCAGATCCTTGGAAATGCGGGTTGAGACTTCCGTCGTCGGATTGGCGCGGATCTGCGCCAGCGTCACCCGTTTTGGCCGCTGCGCCGGTGTCGGCTCAAAGCTCCAGAAATAGGCGGCCAGCGTTCCGAAGTCGTCGACCACTTCCCTTGCCCTCTTGGCATTGTTGATCGTCGAGCGGATTTTTCCCTGATGGCGGACGATACCCTTGTCTTCGAGCAGGCGCGCCACGTCTGCCTCGGTGAATTCGGCCACCTTCAAATATTCAAAATTGGCAAATGCGGCGCGAAAATTGTCGCGCTTGCGCAGGATGGTCAGCCAGGACAGGCCGGACTGAAATCCTTCGAGGCAGATCTTTTCAAACAGCCGCCGGTCGTCGCTGACCGGGCGTCCCCATTCGTGGTCATGGTAGTGGATGTAGTCGGGCAAATTGCCGTGCCAGGCGCAGCGCACTGCCCCGTCGTCGCCGCGCACCAGCCCTTCGCCGATGATGTCCATTGCCTGCCCCTCGTTCATCTTTCGTCAACCAATCGGCTGAACCGGCTGGTAACCACACCAATTGGTTTCCACGATGAAGCCGACTTTATCAATTCCGATTCACCTTTTGATTCCGATCTCGGGCAATTGTTGACCTGTTCGCTGGGTGGTGTGCCACCCGAAACGAGTTGTTTGAGAGTGAGTGTTATGTCGCGTCATCTTCTTCTAGCCGGTACGGCCTTGCTGGCCCTGCTTATGGCCGGGCAGGTCAACGCCCAGAGCCGCTACGCCGAACGGCCGCCGCTTGTCGTCAGTCCCGATTTGTCCGCACCGTGGGTCATGCAGTTGCAACGCGCACCCACTGGGCGCAGGGTCGCTGCGCCGACAGCGGAGCGCCGCATTATCTCGCGTTCACGGGTTCAACAGCCGGTGCAGCGCCAGGTGCGGGAACGGGCGCAGCCCGCGGTGCAGGGTCAGATGCGCGTCAAGCGCCGCGAAGTTGCTCCAAATGTGCGCACGGTTGCGGTGCGGCCGCCACCAGTCAGGAAGTTGCAGATGGACCCGATCTATCTGCCCCAGAACGTTTCTTACCAGACGACCGAGAAGCCCGGCACGATCGTCATCGATACCGCCAACAAGTTCCTCTACCATGTGCAGGGCAACGGTCAGGCGCGCCGCTACGGCGTCGGCGTCGGGCGTGAAGGCATGTCATGGCGTGGCACCGAAATCGTGTCCAACAAGCGAAAGTGGCCCGACTGGTATCCGCCACAGGAGATGCGCGAGCGCGAATTGCGCGAGAACGGCCGTGCCCTGCCCAAAATGGTGGCGGGAGGGCCGGACAACCCGCTCGGCGCGCGCGCACTTTATCTCGGCTCGACGCTCTACCGGGTCCACGGCACCAATGCACCCTGGACCATCGGCACGGGCAACTCATCGGGCTGTATCCGCATGCGCAATGAAGACGTGGTTGAGCTCTACGAGAAGGTGGCAATCGGCGCCAAGGTCATCGTGATGTAACAGAACACAGGGGGCGGGACGCGCTTGAGAGGCGCTTCCGCAAACGGGCGGCGGGGTGGAGAAACCGCCGCCCGTTTTTTTTCGCCGGGCTTGCAAATGAACGGCATTCTGTTCCTAATCCTATCGGGACCCCGGGGACCATTATGGAAAGTCTAATTACTGTATTTCTGCCACTCTCGCTTGTGGTCATCATGCTTTCGCTTGGCCTTGGGTTGAATCTGGGCGACTTCAAGCGGGTGGTGCAAGAACCGAGGGCGTTCAGCATTGGCGCTCTCTCGCAACTGGTTCTGTTGCCCGCCGTCGCCTACGTCATCGCCACGGTATTTGCGCTTTCACCCGAGATGGGATTTGGCCTGATGATCCTGTCACTCTGCCCGGGTGGGGTGACGTCCAACATCCTGACCAAGCTGGCGCGTGGGGACCTCGCTCTGTCGATTTCGCTGACGGGCGTCATGAGCCTGGTGACGGTGTTCACAATGCCGCCGCTGGTCGCGTTCTTCGCTGACCAGTTCATGGGCCTCGATGCGCCGCCGGTGAACGTGACAAGGCTCGGCATCACCATGTTCCTGCTCACCGCCGTGCCCGTGGTGGCCGGCCTTGGGGTGCGCCGCTTTGCGCCAAAGGTCGCAGCCGTGCTCGAACCGATCTTCGACAAGCTGTCAACGCTGCTGTTCGTTGTGGTGGTGATCGGCGCGCTGGCCTCCAACTGGCAGCTGTTCGTCGACAACATGCCGGTGCTTGGGCCGGCAACGATCGCGCTTATCGTGTGCATGCTGGGCATCGGCGTGCTGCTGGGAAAACTGTTCAAACTCGATCATGGTCAGGCGACCGCAATCGCCATCGAAACCGGCGTTCAGAATGCCACGCTCGGCATGACGGTTGGTTCGTTGATTGTCGAACAGGTGACCGCCCTGCCGCCGTTCTCGCTACCGTCGGGCTTCTACGGCATCATCATGTATCTGATGACGATCCCGTTTGTATGGTGGCGCAGGAACGGAGCAATCTAGGCTTCGAGAGCGGCCGGCTTCGGGCCGCCCCAGGCCCAGTCGAGCAGTTGCACCGTGTGTACGACCGGTAGCGCCGTGCCGCCGCCGATCTGGGTCATGCAGCCGATATTGCCGGTTGCGACCAAAGCCGCGCCGGTGGCTTCAATATTCCTGACCTTGCGCTTGCCCAGCCGCGCGGCGATGTCGGGCTGCAGGATGTTGTAGGTGCCGGCGGAACCGCAGCACAGATGACCTTCCTTCGGCTCGCGGACATCAAATCCGGCAAGTTTAAGCAGGTCCTTTGGCGGACGGATGATTTTCTGGCCGTGCTGCATCGAGCAGGCGGAATGGTAGGCAACGGCAATGCCGGTTTCGTTCACAGGCGGCGGCAGATCGAGTGTCGCCAGATATTCCGTGACGTCCTTCGCCAGCGCCGAGACCTTTTCGGCCTTGGCCGCATAGGCCGGATCAAGCCGCAGCATGTAGCCATAGTCCTTGATCGTAGTGCCGCAACCTGACGCGGTGATAATGATGGCGTCGAGACCGCCCTTGCCGATCTCGCGCGTCCATACGTCGACATTGCGCCGTGCTGCGTCCAGCGCAGCCTTCTCGCGGCCCATGTGATGCACCAGCGCGCCGCAGCAGCCCTCGCCCTCAGGCACGACAACCTCAACGCCAACACGCGTCAGCAGCCGCACTGTCGCCTCGTTGATGCCGGGGTCGAGCACTGATTGGGCGCAGCCAGTCAGCAGCGCCACGCGGCCGCGTCTGGCGCTCTGCGGCTCGTGTGAACCGGGACGCGAAATGCGCGAGGCTGCCGGCACGTTGCGCGGCGCCATAGCCAGCATTGCAGCCAGCGGCTTCAGCGCATTGACCCTGGCGAACAGCCCGGCGAAAGGCCTTCCTAGTTTTGCCAGTTTCAGCGCCGAACGGAACCTTGCCGGATATGGCAAAACCGCCGCAAGCACCGACCTGATTGAGCGGTCAATGAGAGGCCGCTGGTAGGTCTTGGCGATGTGGACGCGGGCGTGATCGACCAGATGCATATAGTTGACGCCCGACGGGCAGGTGGTCATGCAAGCGAGGCAGGATAGACAGCGGTCGATATGGGTGACGGTCTCGGCATCGGCAGGCCGGCCGTTTTCCAGCATGTCCTTGATGAGATAAATGCGGCCCCGGGGGCTGTCGAGCTCATTGCCCAGCGTCACATAGGTCGGGCAGGTCGCGGTGCAGAAGCCGCAATGAACGCATTTGCGCAGGATCTTTTCGGATTCTGCGACATCGGGATCGGCAAGCTGGGCGAGGGTGAAACTGGTCTGCATGTGTTATGGGTCAACCCAATAAGCAGCGCCGGGCGTCGCGCTGGAAATAGCTGCATTGATTGTGTCAATCAGTTGCAACAAGTATTCAAGCTTGTTGACAGGCAAGACCACGACAGAAAATGGCAGAGCGCCAAGATTCTGTTGGTAGGGCAAATTCTTGTCGCTTGTGACGAAACAGGCAAAACCTCCGTTGCCAATCAGCTTCATCAGCTCGCCATTCTTGGTGCCTTTCCATGCCTTGGGGAATGCTACGACATCGTTGCCCTTGCTTCTCAACAAGGACACCAAATCGCGCGGAACTCCTTCATCCAGAATTACAGTCACGCGGCCTTCGGGAAGTGACGCTTCACGTCCTCTTCGACGATCCGCAGAAGTGCTTCGGCCTGTTCTCTCTCGACCGTCGGAAAATTGTCGAGAAACTTCTCGACTGACATCCCGCCAGCCAAATTCTCAAAGAATGCGCTCACCGGCACGCGAGTGCCTTTGAACACAACGGCACCCGAAACAATTTCGGGGTCAGAACTTAATACATCTGTCAGTTTCATACGAGCCCCCTTGGCTGGCTCTCCGGAGCAAACATTAGCCCATCCTGCCCGGATTCAAAATGGCGCCCGGGTCGAACTCGGCTTTCAGCCGCGTCGTCAATGCAGCGAGTGCGGGTAGCGGCGGTTCAAACACCGGCGTCGCGGCGCGCACGGAAGGGCTGGCGCGCACCAGCGTGGCGTGCCCGCCGCCGAAATGTCGGATCATCGCGCGGATCGCATCGGCCTCTGGATTGCCGCCTTCCATGCGCAGCCAGACCAGACCGCCCTGCCAGTCATAGAAGCTGGTTGCAGGCGTATTGCGGCGCAGTTCAAGCGTCAAACGATGCGCCTGCGACGGCGCCATGGATACACGCCACACAGGCTTGTCCGAGCCGTCGGCAAAAGGAATGCAGTCGCGAATGTCGCGCCAGATCGCTTTCGATTTCTCGCCTTCAATGACCTGCAACTCGCCCGCATTGCGCAGCAGATGTTCGAGCAGGTTCAGCCGGTAGGCAATCGACGGCGGAAAGCCTTCCAGCCGCAGCAATGTCGCGGCGTCTGATCCAAGTGCGCCTCCTGCAACCTTGTCCGCAATGCCTTCGGGCAGATGTGCCGCACTCGACACTTCGGCGCTCGAGCCAAGTGCCTGCGCCATTGCGGCGGTCGCCTCCTCGTCAAGCAGGCCGCGCACCGCAAGCGTCGTTTCTGTCTCGGCGACAGGCAGGACCTTGAACGTCAATTCGGTGACCACCGCAAGCGTGCCCCACGAGCCGGCCATCAGTTTCGACATGTCATAGCCCGTGACGTTCTTCACCACGCGGCCGCCCGACTTGAACAACTCGCCGCGGCCCGACACTGCCTTCACACCAAGAATGTGATCTCGCGCGGCGCCAGCCGACAGGCGGCGAGATCCAGACAGATTTGTCGCCAGCACACCCCCGATCGTGCCCTGCCCTGCGGGTTGACCCAAGAGCGGGCCGTAGTCCATCGGCTCAAACGCCAGCTGCTGACCCTTGCGCGACAGGTGCAGGTTGATCTCTTTCAGCGGCGTCGCCGCATAGGCCGACAACACCAGCTCCTCAGGCTCATACAGCGACACGCCGGACAGATGACGCAGATCAAGCGTGTGCTCGGCCTGCGACGGGCGGCCAATCGCGCGTTTGGAGCCGTTGCCGATAATCTCGAGCGGCGACTGCTCCGCAGCAGCCCAGGCGATGGCGGCGATCACCTCGGCTTCGTTGGAGGGGGTGAAGGTTGTCATGGGGCGGCGTTCTGCGAACGCGACGATCGATTGATTTCGAGCTCCATTCTCATTTCAATCCGATCGCATGGCTTCGTGAGGCTCATTGACTTGATCATTCGTGTCGACCTTTGCGGCCGACAACCTCAATTTTCGGCCAGCCATCAATTCGACCTCAATCCTATCGCCCGACCCTACACCAAGATGCCGCAGCAATTCCGGTTTCAGCGTAACTTGCCTCCTCGCGGACACTGTTCGTGTTGTCCTTAAGGAGTCCCCGGAGGATTGGTCAGAGTGTTTGTTCATCAATGATGCCTGCGTTCTGGTCGTGTTCCACTAGGAAAGCACGTTGTACCAGAACGCTGCTTTCACCCAATCGCAGTCCTGGCGCGGCAGACTTGCCCGTGTCAACGCTGAACGACCGGCTTCAGTAACGACAAGCGTCGTTTGCCGTCGCCGTACAAAGACATGCTCGCGCTTCTTAGTAAGCAATCCACGCCCAACGAGCCATTTCATGTCTTCGGTGATTGGTGGTTGATACATCCAGCCGACGTGGAGGCTGTGCTCGGGCTCGCAATTGATCAACCACAATAGTGCCATACGACGTCGCGCCGCTGGCGGCGCGATAAGCGGCTTTTGAGGCCAGTCCTTTCGCCTTTCGATTTGCGTTCGAGTTTCGGCTACGGCCTGCTTCCAACGATCAGTTCTGCGGTATTTTGTGAGTGGACCTTCGAGTTCAACCATTTGTCAAAACCTCGGAATGTCGGGAAATGGAAGCTGGCCCTTGTGCACATGCATGCGGCCGAGTTCAGCGCAGCGGCGCAGCTGCGGAAACACTTTTCCGGGGTTGAGCAGATGGTTGGGGTCAAAGGCGCATTTGACCCGCATCTGGTGATCAAGATCGGTGTCGTTGAACATTTCCGGCATCAGGTCGCGCTTCTCGATGCCGACGCCGTGTTCGCCGGTCAGCACGCCGCCAACCTTGACGCAGAGACGCAAGATGTCGGCGCCGAACTCTTCGGCCGCCGCCAGTTCGCCGGGAATGTTGGCGTCGTAGAGGATGAGTGGGTGCAGATTGCCGTCGCCGGCGTGAAACACGTTTGCAACGCGCAGGCCGTGCTTTTCGGACAGGTCGCGCATCCCAGCCAGCACCTTTGGCAATTCCTTGCGCGGGATTGTACCGTCCATGCACAGATAGTCCGGCGAGATGCGTCCGACCGCCGGAAACGCGGCCTTGCGGCCGGCCCAGAACGACATGCGCTCGGCTTCTGATTGCGAGATGCGGCAGGTGGTCGAGCCGTTGCGCGCTGCAATCGCTTCGACCTGCCCGATCAAATGATCAACCTCGGCAGGTGGGCCATCGAGCTCCACGATTAGCAGCGCCTCGCATTCGAGCGGGTATCCGGCATGGACAAAGTCCTCAGCCGCGTGGATCGCCGGACGGTCCATCATCTCCATGCCGCCTGGAATGATGCCCGCGCCAATGATGTCGGCGACGCACTGGCCGCCTTCTTCGCTGCTGGGGAAACCGATCAGCAGAGCGCGGGCGGTTTCCGGCTTCTTCAGAATGCGCACGGTGACTTCAGTGACGACACCGAGCAGGCCTTCCGAGCCCATCATCACACCGAGCAGATCGAGTCCACCATCGCCGTCCAGATGTTTGCCGCCGAGGCGGATGATCTCGCCGTTCATCAGCACCATTTCGACGCCAAGCACATTGTTGGCGGTCAGGCCGTATTTCAGGCAGTGAACGCCGCCGGAGTTTTCTGCAACATTGCCGCCAATCGAACAGGCGATCTGTGATGACGGATCAGGAGCATAATAGAACCCGTCATCCTGTACGGCGACCGAGATGCCCAGGTTAGTCACGCCGGGCTGGGCAACGACACAGCGATTGGCAAAATCGATGTCGAGAATGCGATTGAAGCGGCTCATCACCAGCAGCACCGCATCTTCCAGCGGCAGCGCACCGCCCGACAACGAAGTGCCGGAGCCCCGCGGCACAACGCGAATCTTGCGCTCGTCGCAATATTTCAGGATGCGCGCCACCTGCCTTGTCGTCTCGGGCAACACAACAACCAAAGGCATCTGGCGATACGCGGTCAGCGCATCAGTCTCGAAGACCTTCATGCCACGCGGCTGATCGACGACGCCTTCGCCCGGCACAATGGTGCGCAGATCGGCGACGATTTCGTCGCGGCGCGCCAGCGTCGCCTGATCTGGTGCTGGCATAACAATGCCGGACATCACTTTCCTCTCGTTTGAGGAATCTGTAACAGCCGCATCCCAAGCAAGCAATTCGGGCCGGGCAGTTGCAGCGCAGCGCCGCCCCGGTTAGCTTCGCCATCCTAGGGAGTTTCGATTCAGTTCATGCCGGACCAGCCAAAAGCCAAGCCGCGTGTCGGTCTTTTTGTGACCTGCCTGGTCGACCTGTTTCGGCCAAGCGTTGGCTTTGCCGCCGCCAAGCTGATCGAGGACGCGGGTTGCGAGCTGGATGTGCCGATGGCGCAGACATGCTGCGGACAGCCCGCCTACAATTCCGGCGACCGGGCAGACACGCGGGACATTGCGCGCAACACGATCGAGCAGTTCGAGGGATTTGACTACATCGTCGCGCCGTCGGGCTCATGTGCCAGCATGCTGAAGAAGCACTATCCGCCGTTGTTCAAGGGCGATCCAGTCTGGGAAGTGCGCGCCAATGCGTTTTCCGCAAAAGTCTTCGAGCTTGTGTCATTTCTGACCGATGTGCTGGGCGTCAAATCCACCCATGCCGTCTTTGAAGGCACAGTAACCTATCACGATTCCTGTTCGGGCCTGCGTGAATTGGGCGTGAGAGCACAGCCGCGCGCGCTGCTCGGGCAGGTTGAAGGTTTGAAGCTCGCCGAGATGGCTGAGTCCGATGTTTGCTGCGGCTTCGGCGGCACGTTCTGTGTGAAGTACCCGGACATTTCCAACGCGATTGTCGAAAAGAAGACTGCGTCAATCGAGGCAAGCGGCGCAGACATGCTGCTAGCCGGCGACCTGGGCTGCCTGATGAACATGTCCGGAAAGCTGAAACGGCAAGGCTCCGCCATCCAGGCGCGGCATGTGGCTGAAGTGCTGGCGGGAATGAACGACACGCCGCCGATTGGCGGAGCCAAATGAGCGAGCGCCGATGCAGATAACCTCGCCGACCTTCAAGGCAAATGCGCGAACTGCGCTGGCTGATGCGCAACTCCAGAAGGCGCTGGGCAATGTACGGGGCGGCTTCATCGACAAGCGCGCCAAGGCCGTGTCGGAACTGCCGGAGTTCGAACAGCTTCGCGACAACGGCAAAGCGATCAAGAACCACGTCCTGGAAAACCTGGACCTCTATCTCGAAGCCTATGAGAGCAAGGTGCTTGAGACGGGCGGCAAGGTGCACTGGTGCGAAACGGCGGCCGATGCACGCGGCGCTATCCTCGACATCTGCCGCATGACCAACGCCCGGGTCGTCACCAAGGGCAAGTCGATGATCACCGAGGAAATCGGGCTCAACGATTTCCTGGAGCATCAGGGGATCGAGCCTGTCGAGACGGACCTTGGCGAATACATCATCCAGCTGCGCGGCGAGCATCCGAGCCACATCATTGCCCCGGCGGTGCATCTCAACAAGGAACAGGTCGAAGAGGATTTCCGTCGCGTCCATACCAGCCTGCCTAGAGAGCGCAGCCTTGATGAACCTGAAGAACTGCTTGGAGAAGCGCGCGGCGTGCTGCGCTCGCGCTATTTCGACGCCGATGTCGGCATTACCGGCGCAAACTTTCTGGTCGCCGAAACCGGCTCATCGATCATCGTCACCAATGAAGGCAATGGCGACCTGACCCAGATGCTGCCGCGCATTCATATCGTCGTGGCGTCGATCGAAAAAATCGTGCCGACACTGAACGACGCGGCGCAGATCCTGCGGCTGCTGGCGCGCTCGGCAACCGGCCAGGAGATGAGCGTCTACACGACCGTTTCGACCGGTCCACGCCGGCCCGGCGACCCGGACGGGCCGGAGGAATATCACGTCATCCTGCTCGACAACGGCCGCTCGGCAATGCTTGGGACCGAGTTCCAGGACATGCTGCGGTGCATCCGCTGCGGCGCGTGCATGAACCATTGTCCTGTCTACCATGCGGTCGGCGGACATGCGTACGGCTGGGTCTATCCGGGGCCGATGGGCGCGGTGCTGACCCCGTCGCTGATCGGCGTCGACAAGGGCGGGCACCTGCCCAACGCGTCGACCTTTTGCGGGCGTTGTGAAAGCGTGTGCCCGATGCGCATTCCGCTGCCGAAAATGATGCGCCACTGGCGCGAGCGCGAATTTGAGCGTGGGCTTAACCCGGCAACAACGCGATACGGGCTCGGCCTATGGGCCTGGTTTGCCAAGCGCCCATCGCTCTACCGGCTGGCAGCGTCGTTCGGCATACCGGCCATGAAGCTGGCGTCGCTGGGGCGAGAGCGCTTCAAATGGCTGCCCTTTGCAGGCGCATGGACCAGATATCGCGACATGCCGGCGCCTGAAGGCCGCACATTCATGCAGCAATGGCGCGACCGTGACGCCGTCTCCAAGCAGGCGTCATCATGAGCGGGCGCGATGCAATCATGGCCAAGGTCCGCGCATCGATCGGCGCGGGCGTCGATGACGCGGAACGGCGGGCGGCAATCGAGCAGCGCATTGCCAAGGCGCCAAGCGGCGTCATTCCCGAGCGGGGCAAGCTGCCGGCAGACGCCCGGACAAAACTGTTTGTGAAGCAGGCTGAAAAGGTGTCGGCGAGCATCAAGCACGTCGCGTCTGTCGATGAGGTGCCAAAGGCGGTGTCGAGCTATCTCAGGTCCAAGAACCTGCCAGCCTCGGTGCGTGTTGGCGCTGACAGGCGGCTGGCCAATATGCCATGGGCCGAACAGAAAGCGCTTGAGGTGCTGCAAGGCCGCTCTGACGGCAAGGACGCGGTTGGCGTCAGCCACGCGTTTGGCGGGATCGCCGAGACGGGAACGCTGGTGATGACATCCGGCAAGGACAACCCGTCGACGATCAACTTTCTGCCGGAACACCATATCGTGGTCATCGACGCCAAGGATGTCGATGGCGACATGGAGGCGGTGCTGGCCAAGGTGCGCAAGAAGTTCGGCAAGGGCAAGATGCCGAGGACGCTCAATTTCATCACCGGGCCATCGCGTTCGGGCGACATCGAGCAGAAGATCATTCTTGGCGCTCACGGGCCGCGCGCGCTGCACATCATCGTCGTCGGCGGATAGATGCCGGGAGGCATCCACTATCTGGACGCCACCGGGCCAGAAGGCGTTCGGCTCTACGCGATCGGCGACGTGCATGGCCGGCTGGACCTGCTTACGGCGATGCACAGGCGCATTGGCGACGATCTTGCATCCGATCCGCCCGCTGACTGGCGCATCATCCACCTTGGTGACTATGTCGACCGGGGGCCAGATTCAAAAGGTGTGATCGACTTCCTGATCGCCGCACAAGCGCGCGACGGGCGCAACATGGCGCTGTGTGGCAATCACGATGTTGGCTTGATCGACTTCTTCAATGATCCGGACCCTCGCGGCCTGTTTGCCATGTTTGGCGGAGACGCGACCGCCCGTTCCTACGGAATAGAAAAGCCGGATTTCCGTGATCCGGCTATCGCCGAAGAGCTGAAACGACTTGTGCCCGACGCGCACCGGCGCTTCATCGCAAACCTGTCTTTTTCACAAACGTTTGGCGACTTCTTCTTCTGTCATGCCGGCGTGCGGCCCGGCGTACCGCTTGCCAGGCAGGCAGTGCGCGACCTGATGTGGATCAGGGGCGAATTTCACAACTGGCCGGAACTGTTTGAAAAAGTGATCGTGCACGGCCACACGCCGCACCACGAACCGGAAGTCCTCGCCAATCGCGTCAATCTCGACACAGAAGCCTGGCGCTCGGGCGTTCTGACGGCGCTGGCGATCGATGGAACCCGCAAGCGCATCTTGTCTGTCGAAGGCGCACCCGGTTAGGCCGCCGCCTTGTCAGGCGCGCTGTGCCCCCTGCGGATACGCCTGACGCCCAGCCAGACGAGCAGGACCACGATGGGGGCGAGCACGGCGACCACCAATTCAGGCTTCCAAGGCAAGCCAAACCCGGCAAATCCCTTGATGATGTAGGCCAGCAGGCCGATGACATAGTAGGAGACGGCGGCGACCGACAGGCCCTCAACCGTCTGCTGCAGGCGCAGCTGCAGGCGCGCCCGGTCATTCATCGACGCCAGCAGGTCACGGTTCTGCTGCTCAACCTCGACGTCGACCCAGGTGCGCAACAAGGTGGTGGCGCGGGTGAGCTTGCGAGACAGGTTGGCCTGGCGTTCCTCGACTGACCGGCAGGTCCGCATCGCGGGCGCGAGACGGCGGCCAAGGAATTGCGCCCACGTGGCGTGGCCAGCAACTGCCGCCTCGTTAAGGGCCTCAAGCCTCTCGGTAACGATGCCATCATATGCGCGGCTGGCCCCGAACCGGTAAAGACTTGCTGCGGCTTCGGCTTCGAGTTCGGCGGCAAGATCGGTCAAGTCTCCCAGCAGGGTCTGCTCGTCACGCGTAGCTGCGTCCTTCATTGCGAGTGTAATGTCGGCAAGCCGATCCTCGATCTTGCGGCAGCGGCCAGACAGCGCCTGCGCCAGCGGCAAGCCAAGCATGGCCAGCGTGCGATAGGTTTCAATGTCGATCAGGGCCTGAGACAACGCTCCCGAGCGTGCCGGCGTCAGGCCCCGCTCCAGCACCAGAATGCGCGTCAGACCGCCGCTGTCCTGACGAAAATCGGTGATGATCGCCGCCTTGCCGTCCTCAGTCAGCGAATAGCAAAGGCTGGTCGGGTCAAGCGATTCGAGCAGTTTCTCGCTCGCTTTGGTCCATTTGCGGATTTCAAGCCTGACGCCGGAAATGACCGTTCCGGGCGGATTGAAACCTTCGCCAAACGGTGACGACTGCCCGGTTTCGGCCGATGCAGCAAGCGGCGCTTCCCAAAGATAGGTCGAGAATTCGGTATGCCGTTCCCAGCGCACCGTGCCTTTGCCATATTTCATCGCGTGGTGGCGCGCCTGGCTTTCCGGCGGCGCAATGCCAAGACGGCGCGACAGGGTCGAGACCACCGCATGGTCAACC
The DNA here is from genome assembly GCA_036742015.1 of Mesorhizobium sp. GTDB lineage: Bacteria > Pseudomonadota > Alphaproteobacteria > Rhizobiales > Rhizobiaceae > Mesorhizobium_A. Next base: position 19,156 of record DAINRF010000023.1, read on the forward strand.
GAATAACCGCCCTCAGTCATGAAGGAGAGCTGGACCATGACCCGCGGCGTTTCGACAAGCGGAGACGGGCGGGCGTGAAGTTCGCCCACGGCAGCGGCAAGACTGTCATGCGCCGGGAATCCGAGGACGGAACCGGTCGCGCGCCGTCTGAATTCCAGACTTCTGTCCCTGTCGGACATCAACGCCCCCAATAGTGGCCTGGACGCAGCTTTCACAAAAGGCTGACGCACCCCATCAGGATCTGGAGTTTAGGGGCCGAATGGCAGCCAACACGAGTGCGTCAAATCGACCGCGCAGCTTGGCGCGCCGGCAAAACTAACTGAAGTTGGACTGGAAGGCCTAGCGAGAGGCCTGAACGCCGTAGCCGTCTACCGGGGGTCGGCCGGCAGCAGCATCGCCAACGTAGACAGCAGCGCCCCAGAGCAGGATGCCAGCAAGCATGGAGAAGGACAGGAACGCGGCTTTCAAGGGTGTCATCTCTGTTTCGGTCCCACTCTAGTACTTGATCAACCTTACTGTTGCGTTGCCAGCGGAAATTTGCTGCGCCCCACGATCCCCCGATCGCGGGACGCTGCGCCCGTCCCGGCACGCGGAGGGGGCAATAGTCTGACGCTCACCCGATTGGAAGCACTGAAAAGCAGTTGTTCACCGATTCAAACATCCCGTGGCATTTTGGTCACGGCTCGACTTCAGGTTGAAAGGCGAATGGTTCCCAGCCATGCCCGTGCAATGGCGAGACCGGCAGCATCGGCCGCACGACCGAAGGTTTTGGCGTCCTGAAATCTGCGCTCCTGCCAGTCTGGCTGGCTGCTGGCGATTGTGGTGGCGAAATCTGAACTCCATTCGCCGACCAGTTTGCGGTCGGCTTCGAAATGGAACTGCATGCCGTAACCGGCGCGGCCAATCCTGAACGCCTGATTGTGCGCAGCGTCGTTGCCGGCCAGCCTGACGCCACCGCGCGGCAAGGTGAATGTGTCGTCATGCCACTGGAAAATCGGGAAGCTCGCGCCTGCTGCGCTCAACACGGGATCGTCCAGCCCCTCGGGCGTGAGCGCTACCTGGCACCAGCCGAATTCGTGCGCGACACCGACCAGATTGTCGGCGTCATAGGCGCGCGCCAGCAATTGGCTGCCCAGACAAATGCCGAGGACCGAACGGTCCGAATCGACAAAGCCACGCATCAGGCCGGTCAGGTCTGGCAGCCACGGCGAGCCAACATCATCCAGCGCGCTCTGCGCGCCGCCGAGCACGATGAGTGCATCAAATCCGTCCGGTGAAGCTGGAAGAGGCTCTCCCTCAAATGCCAAAATCTCGACCAGCTCGGCGCCTGCCTCGCGCAATGGCGCTTCGATCTGACCGAGGCCGGTGCCGGCAAAATTCTGGACGACTGCTATTCTCATGTTCGGGTATCAACCGTTCGACCCAATCAGGGCTAACATGCGACAGGCGATGCGCAAAGGAGCAGCCATGCCGTTTCAGAACCGGGTCGATCCGTTTGGTGAAATACATGCTGTGGCTGCGCGTGGTCAGTTTACGGGAAATCGCGGCACGATCCACGATGCGGAAACGCAAACGCTGCTGAAACGGCGCTGGGCGACCAAAATGTGGATCATCTGCGATTGTGGCTTTCAAGGCCGCAAGCGAAACGTGATGGGGCGTAACCGGCCGCAAAATGAAGCGGGCACCGCCGGACCGGGCTGGACCAATCTGTTCTTTCTCGACGAGGTGACCGCGCTGGCAGCCGGGCACCGGCCTTGTTTTGAATGCAGACGGCCTGCTGCGCGCAGTTACGCTGACGCGTTTGCAAAGGGACAGGGCGTTGAGCGCATCAGCGCGCCACAGATGGACGCGATCCTGCATCCGCAACGGCGGGCCGCAGGCGCGGCTCCGGTCCCACTTCGCCGAGATCAAGTATTGGCACTGCCGGACGGTGCGCTGGTGGTCATCGATGGCAAGGCACATGCCGTTCGCAACGGCGCGCTGCTGAGCTGGACGTTTGAAGGCTATGGCCCGGGCGCCGGAAAATGGGACCATGCGGAATTGCTAACTCCACCAGCCACGGTTGCGGCGCTTTCTGCCGGCTACCTGCCCGTTTGGAGGAATTGAGTGCAGCCAAAAATTCCACCCTGGCTCCCCCTTGATCTTGCCTCAATCAAGCTATCTTTGCCGATATGCGCGCAAATTATCGAATGCAGCGGCTTTATGTGCCGCAACCGATGCAGGCAGGCGGAACAATCGAGCCTGACCGGCAGCAGGCCCACTATCTGACCAATGTGATGCGCATGCAGCCAGGCAGTCAGCTGCTGGTGTTCAATGGCAAAGACGGCGAATGGCTGGCCGAGATCGCCGAAGTGACCAAGAAGAGCCTTAGCATCGAACTGACAATGCAGGTGCGGCCTCAGCCCGGGCCGTCCGATCTCGTCTACTGCTTTGCACCGCTGAAGACCGGCCGGCTCGACTATCTGGTGCAGAAGGCGGTCGAGATGGGCGCAGGCGTTTTGCAACCGGTCATCACCCAGCACACACAAATGTCGGGCATTGGGACTGATCGTATCCTGGCCAACGCAGTTGAGGCTGCGGAGCAGTGCGGCATTCTCGCCATCCCAAACGTTCGCGAGCCGGTCAAGCTCGACCGGCTGATCTGGGAATGGGATGAAGCACGGCGGCTGATCTTCTGCGATGAGGGATCTGACACCAACAATCCCGTCCCGGCGCTGAAAGCGATCACCGAAAAGCACATCGGGTTGCTGATTGGGCCTGAAGGCGGATTTTCCGACCAGGAACGGCGTCAGCTACGCGCACTGCCCTATGTCACGGCCGTTCCGCTTGGCCCCCGCATCCTGCGCGCCGATACGGCGGCGGTGGCGGCCATGGCCGTGATACAGGCGACAATCGGGGACTGGTGAGCCTGCTGCAGATCCGCGGCCGCGACCGCAGTTGATCTATGCATCAGCCGATTTCACTTGCCGTTGCGAGCGCTTTCTGGCCAAACGGCAGGCGAAATTCACCCGGAGCCAGCACGCATGGCGCGCGATACGACAGACAACAGCCCGATCGAGAGCATGGACGAGCTCGTCGCATGGATCGCCAAGGGCAACAAGCCGCGCGACCAATGGCGCATCGGTACCGAGCACGAAAAGTTTCCCTTCTATGTCGATGGCAATGCGCCGGTGCCTTATGCCGGGCCTCGTGGCATCGAGGCGCTGCTCAAAGGCATGCAGAACAAGCTTGGCTGGGAGCCGATTATCGACGCTGGCAATGTCATAGGCCTAGTGGAGCCGACCGGACAAGGTGCGATCTCACTGGAGCCTGGCGGGCAGTTCGAGCTGTCCGGCGCGCCATTGGAATCGATCCACCAGACCTGCCGCGAGGGCAATGCCCATCTTGCGCAGGTGCGCGAAATAGCCGAACCGCTCGGTATCCGGTTCCTCGGCCTTGGCGGCAGCCCGAAATGGACACTGGCCGAAACGCCACGCATGCCAAAGTCGCGCTACGACATCATGACCCGTTACATGCCCAAGGTCGGCAAGTATGGTCTCGACATGATGTATCGCACCTGTACCATCCAGGTGAACCTCGACTTTGAGAGCGAAGCCGACATGCGCCGCAAGATGCAGGTGTCGCTCAAGCTGCAGCCGCTTTCGACGGCGCTGTTCGCCAACTCGCCCTTCACAGACGGCAAGCCCAACGGGCTGCAGAGCTGGCGCGGCGAGATCTGGCGCGACACAGACAATGCGCGTTCGGGGCTCAAAGAATTCTGTTTTTCCCCCGAATTCGGCTTTGCCGATTACGTTGAGTGGGCGCTCGATGTGCCGATGTATTTTGTCATCCGCGGCGGCCGCTACCATGACATGACGCATATGACGTTCCGCCAGTTCATGGCGGGCGATGCGCGCAATCAGGTGCCCGACGGACTGCCGACGATTGGCGACTGGGCGAACCATCTGTCGACCCTGTTCCCCGATGTCCGCTTGAAGCGGTTCCTCGAAATGCGTGGCGCAGATGGCGGTCCGTGGCGGCGTATCTGTGCGCTGCCCGCATTCTGGGTCGGTCTGCTCTACGATCCGGCGGCACTAGACGCCGCCGAGGCGATGACGCGCGACTGGACGTTTGAAGACGTGCGCCAGATGCGCGACGCTGTTCCAGTTCAGGGGTTGATGACACCGTTCCGCGGCCGCACACTGCGCGAGATGGCGCGCGAGACGCTGGCGATTTCGCGGCAGGGCCTGGCAAACCGCAATCGCCTCAACCGCGAGGGCTATGACGAAACCAGTTTTCTGGGTACTCTTGATGAAGTGGTGGCGCGCGGCACCACCAGTGCGCAGGAAATGGTTACGGCGTTTGGCACACGCTGGGGTGGGTCGATCGAGCCGGTGTTCATGGAATATGCCTATTAGGCAGGCCTGACCGGACAAGACGCGGCCAACAAATAGTCGCCCCCGCCCCTACAATCGCGGCGAGAGAGACACTAACTTCTGCACGCGCATCCGGCGCCGGAGGAGAAGCCCGTGAACCTGTACGAAATGGTGTCGACCGCACAAGGCGGCAAAGCACTGCAATCGCTTAGCCAGCAATTCGGGCTGAGCCCCGAGCAAACGGCAGCTGCGGTGGATGCGCTTGCTCCCGCATTCAGCCAGGGCCTGAAACGCACAACGTCTGATCCAAACGGTCTTGGCGCGCTGTTGCAGGCGCTCGCCAGTGGCGGTCATGCCCGCTATGTGCAGGACCCTGCCGAGGCCCTTTCGGCCAATGGCGTTGCCGACGGCAATGGCATTCTGGGTCATCTTTTTGGCTCCAAAGACCTGTCGCGCGCCGTGGCGCAGCAGGCATCAGCCGCTTCCGGCGTTGACGCGGCGACGCTGCGCCAGATGCTGCCGTCGCTGGCGGCCATGGTGATGGGCGGCCTCTATCAGCAGACCGCCGGTCAGGCACAGGCTGCGCAAGCCGGCGGCTTTGGTGCTGGCGGCGGCAATATTCTGGGCGACATCATCAAGGAGATGATGAAACAGGGCCAGCAGCAACGCGCACCCGAGCCACGGCAGACGCCGCAGCCCGGCGCCGGCGACAATCCGCTCGGCCAGATCCTCAAGGACATGTTCGGCGGCGGTCAGGCGCAGCAGCCGCGCGGCCGGCAACAAATGCCGCAGGATGACGGCGGTCAATATGGTGCGCCTACGGGAAATCCGCTGGAGCAGATCCTCAAAGACATGCTGGGCGGTGGACGAGCTCAACAGCCGCGCGGGCGTCAGCCTGACCCTGGCTCGAACAATCCGTTTGGCGACAATCCGCTCGGCAAGATTTTTGAGGAGATGATGCGTGGCGGGCAGCAGCCTGTGGATCCCACGCAGGATCATGAGGAGCGGGCAGGCCGTACGCCAGGTGGACGCCAGCAGCGACAAAACCCCTATGACGACATGTTCGGCAAGTTGCGCGAAAGCGGCTCGCGGCAAAGCGAGGAATATCAGCGTGGCGTCGAGGACATTTTCGAAAAGTACAAGCGCGGCATGGACCGGTTCCGCTAGACCTGACCTGAAAAATGCCCGGCCTCTTTCGAGACCGGGCAGGAATGCAGGCGCGGGCGGGGTTCCCTCAAGCCTGCGGGAGATGGTACCGGTCAGTTGACCTGACGGGCGGCGTGTTCGGCAGCCTGACGAAGATCGACTGCCGCGCGAGCGTCTGCAAATGAGCCAAGCCGTTCCGTTGGGTCGACGCCAAACGGCATGCTCCAAACCACGTGCAGGTCAGCCCGGGTCAGGCCGATGTCGCGCAGGTGAACGTCGGACAATTCGCCAAGGCGGTGAATCTCGCGGCGATTTTTGATCGCCTTCCAGGCAGCGGCCACGGCAGCCGTCACACGCACGGCGAGAGCCGGGCGCTGAAAGCCGGTCATCGGATACGTGGTGCGGTCGAGCGTCGTCATGGTCTTGTCTCCTGTCGTGCGGGCGCACGCCGGCCTGCGCGCCGCACCTCCTGTGCAGCCGCCTTGCGCCGTCAATTCGCGCCCTGTTGTGAACGTCCGATAATTGACATGATGAGATCAATTCGTCTAACGAATGTTTCTGATCCTAATCATCAGAATGAGTGAAGTGTCGCCATGGCCAGTCCGCTCGATCTCGACCAGCTCCAGACCTTTGTCGCCATCAACGAAACCGGCAGCTTCACCAAGGCCGCCGATGAAGTGTTTCGCACCCAGTCGGCCGTCTCGATGCAGATGCGGCGGCTGGAGGAGCGCATTGGCCGCCCCCTGTTTGAAAAGGATGGACGGTCAAACAGGCTGACCGCCGAAGGCGAGCGGCTCTTGAACTATGCGCGGCGGATGCTGCGGCTGAACCACGAGACACTTGCCGCCTTTGACGACCGCAGCCTTGAGGGCCAGGTGCGGATCGGGGTGCCGGACGACTATGCCGACCGGTTCCTGCCGGAGATCATGGGCCGCTTTGCCCAGTCCAATCCGCGTATCGAGATGTCGATCATCTGCGAGCCGACGTTGAACCTGGCGGAATTGATCCGCAAAGGACAGATCGACATCGCGCTGGTGACACAGTGCGATGACGTCATACCCGACGTGGTGCGGCGAGAGCCGCTGCTGTGGGTGACGTCGGCAAGCCATGCTATCCATGAGGAACCGGTCGTGCCGCTGGCGGTGGGCCGCCCGACCTGCGCCTGGCGCAAGGCGGCAACCGACACGCTCGACCAGTCGGGCCGGGACTACCGGGTGCTGTTCACATCATGGTCGGCGACTGTGGTGATCGCAGCGGTCATGGCAGGTCTCGCCGTCTCGGTGCTGCCGGAATGCGCATTGCGGCCAGGCATGCGGGTGCTGGGCGAAGCAGACGGATTTGCGCCACTGCGCGACTGCCAGATCGGAATCCTGCGCGGCCATACAGGCCAGCGCGACATTGTCGACGCGGTGGCGCGGCATATCAGCGAAAGCCTCGACAACATTTCCGTGCCGGGCATTTCAGAAGAGCCGGGGTTTGATATTGCTGCGATGATCGGGCGCGGCAAACGGGCCAAGGCAAGTGTAGTTTCACAAGGCTGGTAATTGATGGAAGCATCTCGCATTGACTGGATATCCTCCAGCTGTCGTCTGCTGGGCGATATCGCCGCCGAATATGCGCAGAGCCAGCCCTTTTCCGGGCTGACCATCGGCACGGCGATCCATCTGGAGCCCAAGACGGCAGCACTCTTGATGACGCTGAAGGCCGGTGGCGCAAACGTGGTCGCGACCGGCAATCTCAATTCGACGCAGCCGGCGACTGTCGAGTTCCTGCGCAGCCAGGGCATCGAGGTCATCGGCGGGCAGACGACCAAGGCGGGCGAACACGAAGGCTTCATCGAGACGATCCTGTCGCGCCAACCGGACCTGCTGCTCGACAATGGCGGCGACCTGTTCGCAGGTTTTGCCAACCGGCGCTATGACAGGCTGCGCGGCGGCACCGAAGAGACAACGACCGGGCGGACGCGGCTGACGCCGATGCGCGATCAGATCAGGGTTCCGGTGCTGGTCATCAATGACAGCCCGATCAAGCAGTTTGCTGAAAACCGCCACGCGGTCGGCCAAAGCCTGTTCGAAAGCTACATGCGCTTCACCAACCGCTCGACCAATGGCAAGCGCGTCACCGTGTTTGGCTATGGCGCTTGTGGCAAGGGCACGGCCGCCTGCTTCCGCAATGCCTACAGCGTGGTCTCGGTGGTCGACGCCAATCCGGTAACGACACTTGAGGCCCATCTCGACGGGTTCATAACGCCGCTGCGAGAGCAGGCGATCCGGTCAGCAGATGTCATCGTCACCGTGACGGGTGCGCGCGACATCGTCACGGCGGATGACCTGCCGCTGTTCAAGGACGGGGTCATTCTCATCAATGGCGGCCACCTGCCGCACGAGATCGATGTCGAGGCAATGACCGCAAAAGCTGCCTCGCGGGTCGACTACCGTGACGACACGATCACCACGTTCAAGCTGGCCGACGGGCGGTCGATCCATATTCTGGGTGGCGGCCACATGGCCAACCTCGCCGGACCAAGACCGCTCGGCAACTCGGTCGAGTCGATGGACCTCGGCTTTGCCCTGCAGTCACGCTGCCTGGAACGGGTGGCGACCGGCGGCGCGGGACCAGCCGACTGCGTCGTGCCGGTGCCTGCCGACATCGACGCGGCGGTGGCGGAAGCCTATCTGGCGCTGAACCGCTGAGGCTGGTACCAAACCAGCCATGAGCGACAACTTCCTCGACGACGATTCGAGCGCGACCAACGCGCATGAATATTCCGTCAGCGATCTGTCGTTTGCGCTGAAGCGCACCGTCGAGGACCAGTTCGGCAATGTGCGGGTGCGCGGGGAGATTTCCGGCTATCGCGGACCGCATTCGTCGGGCCATGCCTATTTTGCCTTGAAGGACGACCGAGCACGGCTGGACGCCGTGGTGTGGAAGGGCACATTTGGCAGACTTAAGTTTCGGCCCGAAGAAGGCATGGAGGTTATCGCCACAGGCAAGCTGACCACCTATCCGGGCCGCTCGAACTACCAGATCGTCATCGACAATCTGGAACCGGCGGGCGCTGGCGCACTGATGGCGCTCTTGGAAGAACGCAAGCGCAAGCTGGCCGCCGAAGGCCTGTTTGACGAGGGCCGCAAACAGCTGCTGCCCTTCATGCCCACAGTGATCGGCGTGGTGACGTCGCCGACAGGCTCGGTCATCCGCGACATCATCCACCGCATCTCCGACCGGTTCCCGCTGCATGTGCTGGTGTGGCCGGTGCGGGTGCAGGGCGAGACGACTGGCGCGGAGGTGGCAAATGCGGTCGAGGGGTTCAACGCGCTGCCGGAGGATGGCGCCATCCCGCGGCCAGACGTCATCATCGTGGCTCGCGGCGGCGGCAGCCTTGAAGACCTGTGGGGCTTCAATGACGAGATCGTGGTGCGGGCGGTGGCCGGCTCTGACATCCCGGTCATCTCGGCGGTAGGGCACGAGACCGACTGGACGCTGATCGACTATGCGGCTGACGTGCGCGCGCCGACGCCGACGGGTGCGGCGGAACTGGCCGTGCCGGTGAAGGCCGACCTTGAGGCGACGGTGGCGTCGCTCGGCGCACGGCTGAAAGGCGCGGTGTCGCGGGCGCTGGACCGAAAGCGTCAGGCAGCGAGGCTGGCGGCGCGCGCCCTGCCCTCGCCCGATCAATTGTTTGCGCTGCCAAGGCGGCGCTTTGACGACACGGCGGGACGGCTGGCCCGCGCCGCAGCGCAGGGCAACGAACGGCGGCGGGCGCAGCTGACCGCGATCCGCCTGTCGCCCTCAACGCTGCAACGCTCGATCAACGAGGCGCGGCGGCATCTGGCACAGGCCGCAGCCCGACTGCCGAATGCGGCTGAGGCCGCCAACAAGACAAGGCGGCTGAGGCTGGACAATGCGGCGCGGCGGATGACGGTTGAGCCGTTCCAGCGGCGCAATGCCGAGCAGCGCCGGGCGCTCGACCGGGCCGCAGTGCGGCTGCCGCGCGTCATCGACACGCTGCTGGCCGAGCGGCGCAAGCGGCTGACGCAGGCCGGGCGGCTGGTGGGCTCAATGTCGGTGAAGGCGGTACTCGACCGGGGTTTTGCGCTGGTGCGCGACCGGGCGGGCAATCTGGTGAAGCACGCCGCCGGGGTATCACCCGGCGACGGACTGGAGATCACGTTCACCGACGGGGCGGTGAATGTCACGGCCGACGGCGAGAGGCCGCCGGCAGTAAAACCCAAACCGGCGCCGAAACCGGCGGGCGGCCAGGGCTCACTTTTCTAGAGCTTGTCGACCGCCTTTTTCACGGTGCTCTTGGCCTTGCCGACATTCGACTGAACCTTGCCCTTGGTCTCCTGGACCGCGCCTTCGGCCTTCAGCTTCTTGTTACCGGTCAGTTCGCCCGCTGCCTGCTTGGCCTTGCCGGCGGCCTGATTGGCCGCGCCCTTGATCTTGTCTGTTGCACTGCTCATGGGAAATCCTCGCCATTGGTGACCGAAACCAACGGCGGCAAGCGCGCAATGGTTCCGGGTCGACCGGTCACGATCAGAAAATGTCAGGATTTTGGGGCAGGTTTTGGGGCGGCAGACGCCGTCAGGACGTGTCGGGATACGGCACGAGGATGGCAGGGGCATCGAATGCCGGTGCGAGCATGTGAAGGCAACGGGTCGCGCGGCGCGCGATGTTTTGCAGCGCGACCTCGCGCTCGGCGTGATCGAGCTGCTCGATGTGGGCGACGAGGAAAGACAGCGCCCGGCCGAGCTCGCTCAAGGCAGCGGCAATGCACATCAGATCATCGGCGCTGTCGTCGGAGTGCGTCAGGTCAATGTCGGAAAAGACGATGTCGAAGCCGAGTTCGAGACCCGTTTCCGAGATCATGTCGCGGACGGGAAAAATGACGAGGCCAAGAATCCAGCAGAGAGTCCGGCGCACGATGCGCGAGCGGCTGGTGGTGCGTTCGGCGAGAGCGGACAGCGCAAACAGCATGGCGACGATGCGGTGAAGCATTGCCAGTCTGCTGTCTTGTCTGCCCTCCCTTGCCATGTCTGCCTCCGTGATTGGTGGAGGCTATTGTGGGGGCGGTGTCTGCGGGGTTGATAGATTTCGCGCAAGCCGGGCTGTCTATTTTGGCTATGTGATTGAAACGGCGAGTTTCTTTCTGCGCCGACCCCCGTCTGTCGTGCTGATTTGCCCTCCACTTTCGCTGCGAACGAACACCCTCAGCGAAAGCGGAGGGCAAATCGGCAGGACAGAGAGGGGTCGGTGCAAAACGAAATCGGGACCGCTTCCTGACAGACCGGTTCTCGGCGTCGAGGTTCAGAAAGTTTCCATTGAAGTCTGGTGACCTCAGCGACCGCTGCCGACCCCATTTGCGGTCGTTCAGTTCGTCATGGCGGTCCCCCAGTAGCCGCCATGACGAGCTGGGAGCATCCTCGACAACCGCCTCATATCTTTAGTGCAGAGAGCGATGGATAACGGAGTGCTCAACATGGTCGCGACTGCGGCGACTGGGACGGTGTGGTTGCCTGCTAAACTGAGCGCGACGTAAACGTTTGGATAGCCATTGTGACGCTATTGTTTCGGCCCAGAGATTATGCTGCAAATGTTACACGATATTTGGGCGTTGGGAATTATATTGAAGAAAGTTCCGTTCATCAGCGCCGTAAAGCTGGCACGAGCCGACGATAGCCACATCGTCCCGACCACACTCTACTACGACGGCAAGAAGGTATACGCCGGCAAAGAGGCAAGAGAACGCAGTCCGCGACCGGAGCTGCTAATCGAAGAATTCAAGATCGCTCTGGGCAACACCAATCCTGACGCGATTGACCGGCGATCACTTAATACGGACAAATCTTTTCGGCGCACACCCGTTGGATTGGCGAAAGACTTCTTCGACGAGACATTGCGTAAAGTCGAAGGGTGGCTTGACGTTCATGGATTTTCTAAGCCAACCCGAATACTGATCGCTGAGCCTTTGGCGCTTGGCGGAGATGTTCCAGCGTCGGAAGGCTGGCTGGCAAATTACCGAAAGTCTATCAAACGCCTACTTCCTTCCAGGTTTGTGGAGGTGGACTTTCTTCCCGAACCGTTCGCGGTTTTCCAGTATTACCGCTACGGACTTCGGCATCCCGTTGTTGCCGAACATCGTAAGCACGTAGCCTTGGTGCTCGATTTTGGCGGTGGCACGTTCGACGTATCGGTTATCGAGACAACGAAACAGGGCGACATCAGCCAATCAGGCGTGAATTCGAGGCCACTCGCTGCGAAGTCGGTCCACGTGGGCGGATTCTTTATAAATCGGCTGATTGCAGAAGATGCGCTTTATCAGGTGCTGGATAAGCGCCAAGACAAGGCTACCCTGCGGAAGGGGCTGCAGCTTTACTATGAACACCGAAATGATGGTGAGGAATACATAAGCACCTTGTCGGAATCGTATCAGGCACTTTTCCGGCACATGGCAAGGTTACTGCAGGAAGCAGAAAAAGCCAAGATCGCAGTCTGCAACAGCATTGCAAACTGGCGTTTGGATGCTGATCTCAGCAGAGCTGCGCCATATCCAATTTCAGCTCCCTGTGATCCGCTGTCTGCCTCCTCCAAAATGGCCAGTGTCAAACTTGATGCCGGTCATTTGCGGGAGATATTTGAGCGGCAAGTCTGGACAGATAAGCTGCGGCAAGCGATCCACCAGACCTTGGAACGGGCCAAGGCAGAGCTGGCGGGCCAGACCGTCTCTGTGGTTCTGTTGTCAGGTGGCTCATCCAACTTTAGGTGGTTGGGGCCACTTCTTGAGCGTGACCTGAAACTGCCGCTCCAAGACGCTCAAATTCTTGAGCTGAGTGAAAATTTTCAGGAGATCGTTGCCAAGGGCTTGGCCGTTGAGTGCGCAAGGCGCTTCTACACGGGCGGACGCGGCGACTTCCGTGCAGTCACATATAATCGACTTTGTCTGGCGTTGCGTGCTGATGACGGCGACCTCGAGATCAGAAAATTCCGACCGCTAGGTGCCCTATCTGCCACTGGGGCAGCCCGGGAGATCGATGACGGCGTGCTTTTGCCCGCTGCGAGCAGTCTGCGAGGGCTGACCGGCCAACCACTTTCGTGGAAAGTTAAGCTCTCCACACCGCCGAAGAAGTCGCTGGAATACTACTTCCTGCGATCATCTTTCGATCCCGACGATCTCGACTCTCTGCATAACGTTGCCAGTACCCGAGTATTTACTCCCGCCGGTGCAAAATTCCAGCAGAGCATCGAAGTTGAACTAACCGTCCGCGAAGACGGAACGGCGTCCCCACGATTCGCCTATGGCCGCGACAACATTAGGGAGGGCACCGTAGTGGATGGTCGTCCCTTCTTTATGGACATGACCTTCGCAGCGGATGAAGATCTTGGGGAGACCTATCTCGGTATGGATTTTGGCACGAGCACTTCTGCTTGCTCTTATATCCATAGCGACGATGTGCAGCTCATCGAGCAGCGCGCAAGAAGTCGAGAGTGGCGAGATCTCGCCGATTTGCTTCAGGACCTGCCATACCCAGTTGCCGCTCCATTGGCGCGATACATGTCTGAAACAGACAATAGACAACGCGAGAATTGCGGTCGTGAGGCGGTAGAAGCTTTGCTGACTTTCATTGCTTATGTGTCCTATGCTGAGCGCTGTGTCCACATATACGAATCAGCTCTCTTCAAGGGTCTGGCCCACCGGTCGGCCGGGCCGCTGTGGGCCCTCATCAAGAGTACTTTGAAAGGTATCGGACCAGATCCCAAATTTTCTTCCGCCTTCCGCGATCTGGTTAGAGCCGGCCAATTGGAGCAGATCGATAGGTGGGTTTCCGACGTGGCTCAGGCCAAACACGGAAAGGCTACGACAGCCATCGACTACGTGAGTTTTCTCAGCATCTTGGCAAACGCAGTTGCTCGTTCACTTGGCGAGGCCCAACTAGGTGTTTTTGAGGGCGTTACCGCGAAGCGTTTCTCAAAAGGCAGATTTGCTGGGCGCTTCAGAGCTCTTCGCGGACCGAGCCAGCCCTTCATTGGGGTGATGGAATATGAAGGCAGCAACGCGTTTTCGGATGTCGAGGTGGTTTTGCTAAGCCCAGTCGGGGGTGGCCTGAACCTTTCTCCCCTTTATATTTGGGGGTTGGACCAGTCACCGAACGCTGACCTAGACCTTTATGAGTTCGATGGACCGAAAGACGGAATGTTTACCTTCAAGGCAGTTCAATTCCGACAACAACAAGTGATCTCCGAAGGTGGGGAGCAATCTGAAGCATGGGAAGTTTTGACCACCTTGCGGAAATCAGATCAGCGGTGGTCCTACATCGAAGGTGTCAATGTTACCGGCAGCAATTGATCCATCTGAGGACAGTTCTTAGTGCTGAATGAACGCTGACGTATTGAGGAAGAGGTCTATTTTTTTGGGGGGTGGACCCGAAACCCACCCGTCCGCTAGCCACCGCATCACGCACCCGTCAGCCGTCCCCGCCGGCAGGCAGCTTTCGTGAATTTTCCAGTCGACCCAAACGACTGAAATGACGGCGCGTTGCGGACACGTGTCGAAATTTTCCGTCGAGCACGTGACCACCGGAGACCGGCAAAACAGCAATTTTGTTGAGAAAACCAATGGTACCGTTGGGTGGGCTCGAACCACCGACCTCCGGATCCACAATCCGGCGCTCTAACCAACTGAGCTACAACGGCACGACTTGGGGCACAGGCCACTTGGGGCATGCGCTTTGGGCGCGTGTCGCTTCTAAGCAGTGCATCCAAGGCGCCTGCCCGCCAGCGACGAAGGCTCAATAGAAGCTGTTCGCGAACATTTCAAGGCGAAAGCGTCAGCAAAACGAAATGATCGCGCGGGGAGAAAAAGGCTGCCTGGCAGAAAAGGCACAGCCCAAAAAGGAGAAGGACCGGGGGGAGGACCCGGTCCTTCAATTTGGCCGGCGGGAGGAGTTGCCGACCACCAATCCGCGACAGCGGGAGGAGGATACCGTCGCGGAAACTGGAATTAGGCGACCTTGAGGTCCTTCATGGCCTTCTCGACTGCGGTCTTGACCGGCTTTGCCAGGTCTTCAACAGCCTTCGAGGAAGCAGCCTGCAGATCCTTGGCCTGCTCGACGCCGAGTTCAACGCTCTTGCGGACGAACGAGGTCTGGAGCTCGACGAATTCCGAAACCGACTTGGCGCCGACCAGAGCTTCGAGGTGCGAGAAGGTCAGCTCTGCATTGGCGCGCATTGCGCCGATGGCCTTGAGCGACACTTCCGACGAAGCCGAACGGACGGTCTCAAACGAGTTTTCCAGAGCCTTCTGGGCGTCTTCAGCGCCGGTCTTCAGCTTGGCGTAGACTTCCTTGGTCTGCTCCATGCCCTTCTCGGCGAAGTCACGGAACTGTTCAGTGGCCTTCGAAGCGTCAAACGACGGGAATTCGATGGTTTCAGCTTTAGCTGCCTTGCTCATGATAACCTCACTAGATGTTGCTGTTGCGGCGAACCTTGTGACCCGCCGAATTCGATGACCGTGATATAGCCCGCCTTATTGTGCATTGCAACATAAATATTGCATTGCGGCGAAAAATGTTGCGGTGCAGGTGACGCGCGTCATTGGCGGCGCGTCTGGCTCCGGGATTAACCACTGAGGGCGAAACCGGAGGCTTGCAGCGGGTTGCGGTGGACGCGGGCGCCGGACTCCTAGTATTAATTTTCCGTTAAGGGCCGGGCGTTGCGCGCCTGGCGTGGGGACAAGTCGAGCTGCATGGCGCAGGGAACATATCCATTTATCGACATTGCGGTGCTCGATCCGGTGCGCGGGCCATTGCTGGCAGGCGACGCTATCGTGGTGCTGGACGCGGCGCTGGAGGCGATCATCTGGGCAAACGGACCCGGGGCGGCGCTGTTTGGCCATAGCGATGTGGAAGCCGCGCGCGGCGCGGACGCCAATCTGGGCATGGCGGCCCGCCGGCAGATTGCGGCGACGCCGGGGTTCCCCAAAATCGGCCCCGGCCGCTCGCTGCTGGTGCGGCTGCCGCAGGGGCTGGGCAGTCATGCGATCGGCTTTGTCGCCAGCCAGGTGCGGCTTCCGGATGGCGAGGCGGCGATCATGCTGGCCGCACCCGACGCCAAGGCCGACAGCCGCAGCGAGGCGGAAAAGGGCGCACGGACTATTTTCGGGATTGCGCAGGATGGGCAACATGCGGCGCTGATCGGGCCTAAGGGCGAGGTCATCGCGCAGTCAGCCGACTTTGCGCAGACAGGTGTGAGCGGCGAGACGCTGGCGAAGCTGGCGGACGACGTGGCAGGCGAAGCCGACCGGCTGGCGAAACGGCTGGTCAGGGCCAATGGCCGCTCGTTCCCGGCAGGTGTTGCGCTGCTGGCGGAGAACCCGCTGCGCGCGCTGGTGATCGTGGTGGAAGATGCGCAGCTGGATATGCCAGCCCAGCCGTTTGGCGCGCTGTCGCGCGGGTCAAGTGAGCCGCAGGCGCGCCCGGCCAAGGCGGCGCCGGCTGAAGACAACTGGACGTTTGTGGACCGGCGCAAGACGGCGCGGCAGGCCGACGAGGTTGTTGCGGATGTCGCGCCGGAGCCGGTGGTTGACGCAGAGGTCGAGCAGCCGCTGACCGGGGCGCAGGTCGAGCCGGTTGAAGAGATCGCCGCGAATGCCGGATATGGACTGACCGAACCCGACGAGGAATTTGACTGGCGCGAGCCAGCCAATGATGTCGAGCCGGCTGCCATGGACGACGCGCTGGCTGAGGAGGATGAGGCGGAGCTTGTCGATCACCGCTTCGACGAGACGGCCGACGCCATGGCAGAGGAGAGCCCGGCGGTTGAGAGTGCAACGCCGGTTGCAGGAGATGTTCCGGAAAACGATGCGACGGGCGATGATGCGCCGGCAGCCTTTGCCGCCGATCCCAACGCCGCGCCGGTGCGATTTGTCTGGAAGACGGATGCAGAGGGGCGGATCAGCGCGCTGTCGCAGGAGTTCGCCAACGCAGTGGGGCCGGCGGCGGCAGATGTGATCGGCCAAAAATTCCGCGACGTGGCGGAACGGTTTGCGCTTGACCCCGATGGCGAGATTGGCGGGTTGCTGGAGCGCCGCGACACATGGTCGGGGCGTTCGGTGATGTGGCCGGTGTCGGGCACAGACCTCAAGGTTCCGGTCGACCTGGCCGCCCTGCCCGTCTATGGCCGCGACCGCAATTTTGAAGGATTTCGCGGGTTTGGCGTGGTGCGCGCCAGCGACGCCATGATTGATGATGCCGCGATTGGGCTGAATCTCGGCGGGACTGCCGTCAAGAACAGCGCTGCAAAGGACGAGCCTGCCGATAAAACACCGCCCGCACCCGAAACGGGACCGTTTGGCGAGGAAGTACCGGCGCTCGAGGTGGAGCCAACTCCGGGACGGCGTAATTCGGACAAGGTGATCCACCTGGCCGAACACCGGTCAACACCGCCGGAACGGACGCTGTCGTCCACCGAATCGAATGCGTTCCGCGAGATTGCCGCCCGGCTGCGCGAAGCGGAAAAGCAGACGCCAGCCGCCGCCAATGGCAATGCGGGCAAGACGCCCGAGGAAGCGGACACTGAGCCGGAAGAAGCGGGGCGCCAGGCGGATGAGCCGGCTGTCGCCGACGTGGTGGCTGAACAGGTTTCCGCGCCGTGGGACGACGAAAGCGACCAGTTTGGTGAGGAAGAGGTTGTCGAAAACGAGAGCGTTGCCGGGCCGGCGGACGATCTGTTTGCCAATGACACCGACTTTGCTGCCAGTGAGGACGTTGTGTCTGCCGGCGACGAACCTGGCGGCGCCGGCGATGTCTCACTGTGGGACGACGAGGACGACACAACCGGCCATGACGAGCCTCAGGACGGCGCTTCGCTGCTGGAAAAGCTGCCGGTGCCGGTGCTGGTGCATGCTGGTGATGTGCTGCACTACGCCAATGACGAGTTCTTCAAGCTGACAGGCTATGAATCACTGGTGGACTTTGAGGACGCGGGCGGGCTGGACGCGCTGTTTGCCGAAGATGATGGCTCGCGCGCAGAAGACGACCATCGCCGCCATTTGCGGACGAAGGACGGGCGGGAATTTCCGGTAGCGGCGATCTTGCAGTCTGTGCCGTGGAACGGCGGCAAGGCGCTGCTGCTGGCGCTGAAGGCAGAGCCCGAACCTCAGGCGGCGGCTGTTGCGCCAGCTCCGGCAGTTGATGCCGGGGATCTCGACCTGCGGCTGTCGGAAATGCGCGCCATTCTGGATACGGCGACTGACGGCATCATCATCGTCAACAATGAAGGCGCGATCCGCTCGGTGAGCAGGCCGGCCGAAGCCCTGTTTGGATTTGACGGGTTTGAACTGGTGGGAAAACCGTTCGTGTCGCTGTTTGCCGTCGAGAGCCAGCGGGCGGCGCGGGACTATCTGACAGGCCTGTCCGACAATGGCGTGGCGAGCGTGCTGAATGACGGGCGCGAGGTGATCGGCCGCGAGGCGCAGGGACGGTTCATCCCGCTGTTCATGACAATGGGCCGGCTGCCGGGCGGCAACGGCTATTGCGCGGTGCTGCGTGACATCACCCAGTGGAAGCGCGCCGAAGAAGAACTGACGCAGGCGCGCGCCGAAGCTGAGCGCACGTCAGGCCAGAAGACGGAATTCCTGGCGCGGATCAGTCATGAAATCCGGACGCCGCTGAACGCAATTATCGGGTTCTCCGAACTGATGATCGACGAAAAGTTCGGGCCGATCGTCAATGACCGCTACAAGGACTATCTGCGCGACATCAATCGGTCGGGCAATCATGTGCTGGATCTGGTGAACGACCTGCTCGATATTTCGAAGATCGAGGCGGGCGAGCAGGAAATGGCGCATGAGGCGGTGTCTCTGAACGAGGCTTTGGCCGAAGCCGTGGCGATGATGCAACCGCAAGCCAATCGCGAGCGCGTCATCATCCGCTCCAGTTTTGCCTCGCGCCTGCCGGAAGTGGTCGCCGACGAACGATCGATCCGGCAGATCGCCCTGAACCTGTTATCGAACGCGGTGCGCTATACGCAGGCGGGCGGACAGGTGATCGTTTCGACGTCTTATGAGAACTCCGGCGACGTAATGATGCGCGTGCGCGACACCGGCGTCGGCATGAGCCAGAGCGAAATCGAGCAGGCGCTGAAACCCTTCAAGCAGATCAACGCGCTGAAACGGCCGCGCGGCGACGGCACAGGCCTCGGCCTGCCGCTGACCAAGGCGATGGTGGAAGCCAACCGCGCCAGGTTTACGATCCAGTCCACGCCGGGCGAAGGGACGATGGTCGAAATCACATTTCCGTCGACCCGGGTGCTTGCCGGCTGAGGTAGACGGGCATTTTCGTAGTGTATTCAAGCAAATGAAAAGCTGACTTGTTCAGTTTAGAATTCTTCTAAACTATTGTATTCCTTGAGTTCCTTGACGTTTGCACAGATTCCCGGCAATAGGCGCTGTCCGCGAAAGTGGAGTAATACAGTCAAGTGTAGACGGGCGACTTCGCCTTGAGGGAGAACCCAATGACAATTTCGTTCCGCGCCGCCATCACTGGTAGCGCCGCTGCAATCGGCTTCGGGCTGCTGGCCAGCGCCGCATCGGCGCAAACCGTCAACATCTATTCCTATCGCCAGCCTGACCTGATCAAGCCGGTTCTGGATGCATTTACCGCCGAGACCGGAATCAAGACCGAGGTGCTGTTCCTCGACAAAGGCCTTGAAGAGCGCATTGCGGCAGAGGGCGCCAATTCGCCTGCCGACGTGATCCTGACCGTCGACATCGCCCGCCTGGCCAAGACCAAGGACGCAGGTGTGACACAGGCGCTCGATGACGCCACCGTCAACGGCAACATTCCCGCCGAATATCGCGACCCGGAAGGTCACTGGTTCGGCCTGACCAAGCGCGGCCGGGTGATCTACGCCTCCAAGGAGCGCGTGGCCGAAGGCCCGATCACCTATGCAGAACTGGCGGACCCGAAATACAAGGGCAAGATCTGCATGCGCTCAGGCCAGCATGACTACAATCTGGCAATGATCTCGGCCGCGATCGGTCATTGGGGCGAGGCCAAAACCGAAGAATGGCTGAAGGGCGTGAAGGCCAATCTGGCGCGCAAGCCCGATGGAGGCGACCGCGACCAGGCCAAGGCCGTTGCGGCAGGTGAATGCGACATCGGCATCGGCAACACCTATTATGTCGGCCTGATGATGACCAATGAGAAGGACCCGGAGCAAAAGGAATGGGCCAACGCCATCCGCGTCGTATTCCCGACTTTTGAGAACGGCGGCACCCATGTGAATGTGTCGGGCGCAGCCCTCGCCAAAAACGCACCGCACCGCGACGACGCTGTGAAGCTGATCCAGTTCCTGTCGAGCCACAAGGCGCAGCAGGTCTATGCCGAACAGGTGTTTGAATATCCGGTCGAGCCGGGTCTGGCTTCGTCGGACGTGGTCAAAAGCTTTGGCGAGCTGAAGGCGGACACACTGCCGCTGGCCGACATTGCCAAGAACCGCAAGGCGGCGTCAGAAATGGTCGATCGCGTCGGCCTCGATGACGGCCCGGCTACCTAAGCCCGGACGCCGGGGAGCAATACGGCCGGGCTCCGCAAGGAGCCCGGCCTTTGCCGTTTCTGCCGGCGCCATGACGGCAGGTGAAATCCGCAGCCGCACGACACCGGCGCGCGTGCCCGGCGAATGGCGGGCGCTGGTCCCTCTGTTTGTTGCGACTGTTCTCGTCGCTTTGCCAATTCTGTCGCTGGCTATGATCGCCCTGAGCGGCTCCACTGGCGACTGGCCGCATCTGATGGCCAATGTGCTGCCGGGCGCGCTGCGCACAACGGCGCTGCTGCTGGTGCTGGTTGCGCTGGGCACCGCCTCGATCGGTGTTGTGACGGCCTGGCTGGTCGTCGGCTTTGACTTTCCGCTTCGGCGAACGATGTCGTGGGCAGCGATATTGCCCTTTGCCGTTCCACCCTATCTGGCGGCTTACGCCTTTGCAGACTTCTTCCACTTTGCCGGGCCGGTGCAGAGCCTGATTCGCGATATTTTTGGCTATGCTCGTCCAGCTGACTACTGGTTCCCTGATATCAGGTCGACGCCGGGCGCGGCGCTTGTGATGACGGCCGTGCTCTATCCTTATGTCTATATGACCGCGCGGGTGGTGTTCATCATGCAGGGACGCAACATTGCCGATGCCGCACGCACGCTTGGCGCATCGCCCTGGAGGGTTTTTTCGCGCATCCTGCTGCCTGTTGCGCGGCCGGCAATTGCGGTCGGCGTGGCGCTGGTGCTGATGGAGACACTGAACGACATCGGCGCATCGGAATATCTGGGTGTGCGCACGCTCACCTTCTCGGTCTATTCGACATGGCTGAACCGCGGCAGCCTGCAAGGCGCGGCGCAGATCGCCACGTTGATGCTGGCGCTGGTGTTTGTGCTGCTGGCGGCCGAACAATGGGCGCGGCGCAACCAGCGCTTTCACACGGCACGCTCAAGCCAGGTTGCCGCGCGTCCTCCCCGGCAGAAACTGCAAGGATGGCGCGGCTGGCTGGCCCTGACAGCAACCGCCCTGCCCGTTCTGGCAGGTTTTGGCATACCTGCCCTGTTTTTCCTGCGTTATGCACTGAGGCGGCTCGAATATCTGCTCGACCCGGCGCTGGGCAAAGCATTTCTGAACACCGTGTTTGCGGCTTCCGCAACCGCTATCGTCACGGTGGCGACAGCGCTGGCTATTGTCTATGCAGTGCGCATTGTGCGTTCCCGGCCGGCGGCGTCGATGGCGCGGATTGCCGGCCTCGGCTACGCACTGCCGGGGTCGATCCTGGCGCTTGGCCTGCTGTTTGTGCTGGCGCGCATCGACAATGGCGTCGACACCATTGCCCGCTCGCTATTCGGGGTGTCGACCGGACTGTTGCTGAGCGGCACGGCTGCGGCTGTCGTCCTCGCCTGCTCTATCCGCTTCCTGACGCTGGCGGAAGGTTCTATCCGCGCCGGACTGGAAAAGCTGCCGCCGCATCTGCATGAAGCGGCGCGCAGCCTTGGCCGGACGCCGCTGGACAGCGCGCGGTCGGTGGTGCTGCCCCTGATGGGGCCAGCGATCTCTGCGGCATCTATCCTGGTGTTTGTCGACACCGTTAAGGAATTGTCTGCAACGATCCTGCTCCGCCCGTTCGGCTTCAATACGCTGGCGACCTACACATACGAAAACGCCTCGCGCGGCGTGGTGGAGGACGGGGCGCTGGCGGCGCTGATCATCATCGCCACGGCGCTGGTTCCGGTGGCGCTTCTATCGCGCGCGCTGATCGGCGACCGAGACGCGCAATTGTAGATTTCTACCTGTTCTCTGCAGCCCAAAAAAAGAAAGGCGCCTTGCGGCGCCTTAGGGTCGAATGTTGCTGTCACACGGGCTTGAGCAAAAGCTGCGTCCGGATTTCGGAAGCGGGATTTCTCCCTCAAGTTGGTGTGACTATCTGTTCAGAGCTCTTAACAAATCCTTACCTGGCCTATGGCAAGTTTACCAATGTGTACCGAGTCTGAGCGTTTGGTAAATTTGGCTGTCAGAAAGCGTTAACCTTGAAAGCTCAGTTCTGCAGAGCGGGAATGTCCTTGTAGAGGTCCAGCGCCTCCGGATTGGCCAGCGCCTCCTTGTTCTTGACCGAACGGCCGTGAACGATATCGCGAACCGCCAGTTCGGTGATCTTGCCAGATTTGGTGCGCGGGATGTCGGCAACTGCGACGACCCTCGCCGGAACATGGCGCGGGGTGGCGCCTGTACGGATACGGGTCTTGATCTGCTTTTCGAGGTCGGCATCGAGACTGATGCCCGGCGCCAAGCGCACAAAAAGGACCACGCGCACGTCATTGTCCCAGGTCTGGCCAATTGCCAGCGCCTCGATGATCTCGGGCATCTGCTCGACCTGATTGTAAATCTCGGCCGTGCCGATGCGCACGCCACCGGGGTTGAGCGTGGCGTCCGAGCGGCCATGGATGATCATGCCGCCATGTCCGGTCCACTCGGCAAAATCGCCATGGCACCAGATATTGTCGAAGCGCTCGAAATAGGCCGAATGGTATTTTGCGCCGTCAGCGTCGTTCCAGAACATGACCGGCATGGACGGGAACGCTTTGGTGCAGACCAGTTCGCCCTTTTCGCCGACCACGTGTTTTCCATCGTCATCCCAGACGTCAGTGGCCATGCCGAGACCCGGACCCTGGATCTCGCCGATCCAGACGGGTTTAAGCGGAATGCCGAGCACGAAACAGGCGGCGATGTCCGTGCCGCCGGAGATGGACGCCAGGTGGATGTCCTGCTTGATCGCCTCATAGACATAGACAAAACCTTCGGGCGACAGCGGCGAGCCGGTGGAGGACATGACGCGGACGGTGGACAGATCATGGGTGTCCATCGGACGAAGCCCGGATTTTCGCAGCGCATCAATGAACTTCGCCGAAGTGCCAAAATAGGTCATCTTCTCAGCTTCAGCGAAATCGAACAGGACGTTGCCATCCGGATGGAACGGCGACCCGTCGTAGAGCAGGAGCGTCGCGCCTGTGGCCAGGCCTGTCACCAGCCAGTTCCACATCATCCAGCCACAGGTGGTGAAGTAGAAGAAGCGGTCGCCTGATTTGATGCCCGCGTGGAGCTGCTGCTCCTTCAGGTGCTGCAGCAGCATGCCGCCAGCGCCGTGTACAATGCACTTGGGGATGCCCGTCGTGCCAGACGAGAACAGGATGTAGACCGGGTGATTGAACGGCATACGCACGAACTCGACAGGTTTCGCGTCATAGGCGGCGATCGTGTCGGCATAGGTGGCAGAGAGCGGCACGTCGGTGGCTGCCTGTGCTGCAGTGCCGAGATAATCGATCAGGATGACCTTGCGCAGCGTCGGCAGCTTTTCGACGATGGCCTTGACCTTGCCGGTGACGTTCTGCTGCTTGCCATTGTACCAGTAGCCGTCGACAGTGACGAAGACAGCCGGCTCGATCTGGCCAAAACGATCGAGCACGCCCTGCTCGCCGAAATCAGGCGAGCACGAGGACCAGATGGCGCCAAGCGAAGTGGTGGCCAGCATGCAGACGATGGTTTCGGGCATATTGGGCATCATGGCGGCAACACGGTCACCAGCCTTGACGCCAGCGGCGCTGAGCGCCTGTTGCATCTGCGACACCTGCGCCCGAAGTTGCGCCCAGCTCAACCGGTAGGACACCTTGTCCTCGCCCTTGAAGACAAGTGCGTCTGTGTCGCCGTCGAGACGCAGGAAGTTCTCGGCGAAATTGATCGAGGCGTCGGGGAAGAAAGCTGCGCCGGGCATCTTGCCGCCGTCGGCCAGAACACGGTCGCCGCGGTCACCGATAACGCCGCAAAAATCCCAGATCAGGGTCCAGAAATCCTCGCGCTGGTCGATCGACCATTTGTGCAGGTCGTCGTATGCCGCAAGCTGCAATCCGAAACGGCGGTTCGCCTCCTGCATGAATTTGGTCATCGGCGCATCGCGTACGGATTCTGCGGAAGGCGTCCAGAGCGGCTTTTCGGTCATAAAAATCTCCTCTGACAGGCCGTTTTGCATATTGCCACGCTGTGGACAAGATTGGTGAAACTACAGGGCCTGTGCGCAAACCGAACCGTGATCGGGGTTCGGCTTTGAATTGCCGCCATCGTCCGGTAGACCGTAAGGCCAACCGGACTTCTCCGCTTCGAGGAAAGATGTCTGCACTGAATCTCAAAAGGCTCGCCTGGGCCGCAGCCGGTCTGTCCGGGCTTGCCCTCATATTCGTTCTGATCCTGCCGCTGATCGCGTCGAACATGATTGGCGGCCCGCGCATCGTGCGCGAGATCTCGGAACGCACGGGCTATCGAGTAACCGTCGGCGAGGCGCCGGAGATCACAGTGTGGCCGCGCTTCAGGGCTGTGCTGCACGACGTCACCCTGCATGACTGGGCCGACGACGCGGTGACGGTGCTGAAGGCGCCGCGTATTGACGTTGACCTGTCGCCGCTGGCAATCGTTGGCGGTTTCACAGAATTTTCAGCGATCAATCTGCAACAACCAGTCTTTGCGATTGCGCGGCGCGACGGTCGTTATTACCTGCCGCCATCCACAGGCGCCGGCCGGCTTGAACAGGCGATTGAGCAAACCGGAACCGGAGACGTGCCCAATCAGGATGCGCTTGGCCGCATCAAGATCATCGATGGCAGCATTGTCGACATTGCGGACGGATCGGAAATCGCCTCGGCAGTGAACGGCGCCGCCGAGTGGCCAATGAGCAATTCGCCCGCCACGCTCAATGCAAGCGCCGTGTGGCGTCACGAACCTGTGACCGTCACGATGTCTGTCGCCGCGCCATTGGCGTTGATACGCGGCGGAACATCCAATCTGGCGATCACAGTGCAATCGGCGCAAACCAATCTCAGTTTCAGCGGGTCAGTATCGGACTTCGCAGCGCCAAAGTTTGAAGGCTCACTTGAGGCGAGTTCGCCATCGCTCGCCGGGGCGCTCGAATGGCTGGATATCAGCATTGGACCCGCCGCCAATCTCGGCAAGATTGCACTCACCGGTCAGGCGAGCGGCAACGTCGACCACCTTGTCGTATCGCAGGCTGTCGTGACGCTGCATGATATGCCAGGTGCAGGCGCACTCGATTTCAAGCTTGCCGGTGGCATTCCCAATGTTGCAGGCACACTGGCGTTTGACCGCCTGGATCTGGATCCGATCTTTGCATCGGCCGGCGAACAGAACCCGGTCGCGGCAACAGATCTCGAATTCACCAATCAGCTTGGCGTCGATCTGCGCCTGTCGGCTGCGGAAGCGGTCGCATTTGGCCAGTCGATGCGCGAGGTCGCTGCGACTGTCCAGGTAAGGTCCGGGTTTGCAGCGTTTGATATTTCCGATGCAACCGTGATGGGCGGCACCTTGCAGTTTGGCGTGCGCGGGGAGCACAAGGCGCCAGTGGATACCGCCGAAATTCGCATATCGGCGACCGAGATCGACGTTGCGCCATTGCTGAAACTGCTTGGCTTGAACGCCGATGCAATCAACGCAAAGACGTCGTTTACGGCTGCGCTCAACGGGCCGGTATCCCGGCCTGCGACATTCCGGCGGACGATGAACGGGACGATCGAAGGCGACCTGACAAATGGCGTCATCAGCAATTTCGATCTGACAAAGCTGACCGGGCAGAATGAAGACAGCGGCTTCTTTCCGCTGACGGCTTTCGGTGGAACTACGACGACGCTGGAAGGGGCAGAATTCAAGGCGAACCTGGAGGCCGGCGTTACACGCTTGCAGAAGGCGCATGTCGAGACGCCGGGCGCGCGCATCGAGTTCGACGGCATTATCCCCTATGTCGGCCGCAGCCTGGCGCTGACCGGACACGTATTCTCCAAAACGACTGGTGGTGACAATGTGGCCGACGGCCGATTGTTCTTCATCGGTGGATCGTGGGACGCACCCTATGTCACGTCGGCCAACAGCCGGCCCGACGAATAGGCGGGCGGCTACTGCATCCGTCCGAAAATCTGAATCGATTTTCGGAGCTACGACGCAGCATATTCAAAATATTGGAGCGTCCTTTGCGCGTCCGATTGGACGCGCGGCGCCCTACCCTTGCTGTGCGGCCTGTTCGTCGCGCTGACGTTGCACTTCGCGCCGCTTGTTGACGATTGATGCGGCGATGACGCCGATCGCAACGACAGCGATCAACATGGTGCAGGCAGCATTGATCTCCGGCGTAACACCCAGGCGCACCTGGCTGTAGATCTTCATCGGCAGAGTGGTCGCGCCGGGGCCGGAGGCGAAACTGGCGATGACAAGATCGTCGAGCGATAGCGTGAAGGCGAGCATCCACCCCGAAACGATGGCCGGCAGAATGACTGGCAAAGTCACCTGGAAAAACGTCTTCACCGGCGTCGCGCCCAAGTCCATAGCGGCCTCTTCGAGTGAACGGTCGAAACTGACCAGCCGCGACTGCACAACGACCGCAACAAAGCACATGGTGAAGGTGATGTGGGCGAGCGTGACGGTGACAAAACCCCGGTCGAGGCCGATGGCGACAAACAGCAGCAGCAGCGACAGGCCCGTGATGACTTCAGGCATGACCAGCGGCGCAAACACCATGCCGGAAAACAGGATTCGGCCGCGGAAGCGCGTGTAGCGCACCAGGGCGAGCGCAGCCATGGTGCCAAGAACGGTCGCCACCGTCGCCGACAGCAGTCCAACGCGGATAGTCACCCACGCGGCATCCATGAAGCCCTGATTGTTGAACAATGAGACGTACCACTGAGTGGAGAAACCACCCCAGACAGTGACCAGTTTCGAGGCGTTGAACGAGAAGACGACCAGAATGACGATTGGCAAATAGAGAAAAGCGAAGCCAAGCACGATCGAGGCGATGTTGAAGCGCGACCAGGTCGGATTCATCGGCCAGCCTCCTGCGACTTGGCCTGAAAGTGCTGGAAGAACATCATCGGCACGACCAGCAGCATAAGCAGGATAATCGCAACCGCCGACGATACCGGCCAGTCACGGTTGGCGAAGAACTCATTCCATAGCGTCTTGCCGATCATCAGTGTGTTCTTCCCGCCCAGGAGATCGGGGATCACAAATTCGCCGACCGCTGGAATGAACACCAGCAGGCAGCCCGCGACGACGCCTGGAAGCGCGAGCGGGAAGGTGATTTTCCAGAATGCCTGCAGCGGCGGGCAGCCGAGATCGTTGGCCGCCTCGATCAGC
This sequence comes from Mesorhizobium sp., assembly GCA_036742015.1. Classification (GTDB taxonomy): domain Bacteria; phylum Pseudomonadota; class Alphaproteobacteria; order Rhizobiales; family Rhizobiaceae; genus Mesorhizobium_A. The sequence continues at coordinate 46,369 of DAINRF010000023.1, forward strand.
GTGTAGTCCATCTTTTCCAGCGACGAATACAGCGGCAACACCATGAACGGGAGGTAGGAATAGACAATGCCAATATAGATGGCGATGTCCGTGTTGAGGATAATGAGCGGCGTATCGATGATGTTGAGCGCCATCAGGAGCTGATTCAGCAGACCCTCCGGCTTGAGTATCCCGATCCATGCGTAGACACGGATCAGAAAAGACGTCCAGAACGGCAGGATGACCAGCATTAGCAGGGTTGGACGCAGCGACGATGGTGCGCGCGCCATCCCGTAGGCGATCGGGAACCCGATCAACAAAGTGAGGAAGGTCGAGATGCCCGCGATCTCAAGGCTTCTCAGATAGGCACGGTAGTAGAGCGGGTCTTCCGTCAGGAAAACATAGTTGTCGAAACTGAAATCGCCGAGCTTGGAAAAAAAGTCAAAAAAGCCATCAACAACCGGCATGTAGGGCGGCATGGCGATTGCTGTCTCAGACAGCGAAATCTTGAAAACGATGAAGAACGGAACAAGGAAAAAGACAAGCAGCCACAGATAGGGGACGAGGATCACCAGCCGGTTTGTGATCGCGGCAAGAATGCCTGACTTGTGCCTGGCAGGCGCTGGTATGGTTGATGCGGAAGTCAGATCGGTCATCGTCCGCTCCTATCGCGTCAGGATCACGCCAGCGTCTGGCCGGAACGAAATCCAGGCCTTGTCATTCCAGGACAGCGGATCTTCCGACACGCGCGCGGCATTCAACGCACTGGCCTTGACGATCTGCCCGTCGGCGAGCTTGACATGATAGACTGTCATGTCGCCGAGATAGGCGATGTCGTAGATTTCGCCTTCCATCCAGTTGCCAGCGTCGGCCGCCGGCGGCTTCGAAGAGACACGGATCTTTTCCGGCCGGATGGCGAACGCCACCTCTTTGCCAGTCTCGGCGTCGCCTGCGTTGTTCACAGTGATTTCCGCGCCGCTGGCACCCTTGAGGCGGACGGTGTCGTCGGTCCGGCTGGTGACCTTGCCCTCAAACATGTTGACGTTGCCGACAAAGCTGGCGACGAACCGGGTCTCGGGCGCTTCGTAAACATCGGCAGGCGTAGCAACCTGCATGACCTGGCCCTTGTCCATAATGGCGATGCGGTCGGCCATCGTCATCGCCTCTTCCTGGTCGTGGGTAACAACGACAAAGGTCAGGCCGAGTTCCTGCTGCAGGTCCATCAGCTCGAACTGGGTTTCCTCGCGCAGCTTCTTGTCGAGCGCGCCCAGCGGTTCGTCGAGCAGCAACACTTTTGGCCGCTTGGCGACCGAGCGGGCGAGAGCAACACGCTGGCGCTGACCGCCAGACAATTGATGCGGCTTGCGTTTGGCGAACTGGGTGAGCTTGACCAGTTTCAGCATATCCTCGACACGTTTGTCGATGTCAGCCTTGGGCATACCTTCCTGCTTGAGCCCGAAGGCAATATTCTGCTCAACCGTCATGTGCGGGAACAGGGCATAGGACTGGAACATCATGTTAACTGGCCGCCGGTAGGGCGGGATGCCACGCAGGTCCTGACCGTCAAGGAGAATGCGGCCCGACGTCGGCTCTTCAAAGCCGGCGAGCATTCTGAGCAGGGTCGACTTGCCGCAGCCGGATGCGCCAAGCAGCGCAAAAAATTCGCGCTCGTAAATGCCGAGCGTCAGATTGTTGACCGCAACAAAGTCGCCGAAGCGCTTGGTGACGCCCTCAAACAAGATGTAGGGCTTTGCGCCCTTTTCAGCCCAAGGCGCAAAACTTCTGCGGATGCTGCCGAGAGATTTCATGTCGTCCCCCTGATGACGGCAATCGGTCTGGAAAGTGAAAGGCCCGGCTTGATCACCGGGCCTTTCGGATTGTGCTTACTGACCGGTAGTGACCTTGGTCCACAGGCGCGTCATAACGCGCTGGTTCTTCGAGTCGAGCGGCAGCACGGAATACAGCTTAGCCAGCGTCGCATCGTCAGGGTAGATCGCCGGATCATCGAGAATTTCCTTCTCGATGAATTCCTGAGACGCCTTGTTGCCGTTTGCATAGTAGACGTAGTTCGAGGCCTTGGCGGCGACTTCAGGTTTCATCATGTAGTTGATGAATGCGAGCGCTTCTTCGGTGTTCTTGGCATCGGCAGGGATAGCCATCTGGTCGAACCACATGTCTGCACCTTCGTTCGGCACGGAATAGGCGATCTCGACGCCCTGGTCTGCCTCTGCGGCACGATCGCGCGCCTGAAAGACGTCGCCCGACCAGCCAACGGCCAGACAGATGTCACCATTGGCCAGGGCGTTGATATATTCTGACGAATGGAATTTCCGCACAAAGGGACGGATCGCCATCAAGGCTTCTTCCGCCTTGGCGAGATCCTCGGACTTGGTGGAATTAGGATCAAGACCCAGCCAATGCAGCGTCGTCGGCACGATGTCGGACGACTGGTCGAGAATGTGGACGCCGCAATCCTTCAGCTTGGCGATGTTTTCCGGCTTGAACACCACATCCCAGCTGTCAATCGCGTCAATGCCAAGGGCTTCCTTGACCTTTTTCACGTTGTAGCCAATGCCGGTGGTGCCCCACATATAATTGACGGAATATTCGTTGCCAGGATCGTACTGCACGGTCCGCTCGGCGATCACATCCCACATGTTGGCGATGTTGGGCAATTTCGCCTTGTCGAGCTTCTGGAACACGCCAGCCTGGACCTGACGCGCCAGGAAGTGGGCGCTGGGCACGACCACGTCATAGCCCGAACCGCCCGCGAGCAGCTTCGTTTCAAGAATTTCGTTCGAATCGAACACGTCATAGCGGACCTTGATGCCCGTTTCCTTGGTGAAGTCTGCAATGATCGATTCGTCGATATAGTCAGACCAGTTGTAGACATTGACTGTCTTTTCCTGTGCCGACGCAGCTGTGACGAGCAGCCCTGAGAGCGCGGTCGCCGCAGCCAGCCAGATTGTCTTGCGGATCATTTAGTTCTCCTCATTATTTTTCTTGTCCCGCCGGAGCAATGACGCGACCCGGCTGAAGCTGACCAGAGCCTATTGGCGATTTCCAGCCTCGACAAGCCGCAAAATCGTGATGACGCCAAGGTTAGATAGCGCATCAGCGGGGCGTCGGAACGCCGACCACCCCAGGCTTTTGCGGCCGCGACTGGCGCCGCCATTCCATTCCGATATGCAACAGCAGCGCGGCAAAAATGACTCCGCCCCCGATGATCGTGCGGGTCGAGGGAACTTCGCCGTGAATGAGCCAGACCCAGACCGGGCCAAGCACGGTTTCCAGCGTGCCAAGCAGGGCCGCGACTGCAGACGGAACCAGACGCGCGCCGGTGGCAAACAATGCCAGACCCAGACCGAGATTGACTGCGCCGAAGATGAACAGGCGGGCTGCGTCGGCACCGGTGGTCGAAAATGTCGAGGCCTGCGTGGCGGCAAACAGACAGGCGATGATGGTGCCAAGACAGGTGGCGGGCGTCATGCGCACGTGGCTGTAGCGCCTCGTGACGACAGTCGCGGTGGCAAAGGCAACTGCGATGAGCAGAGCCAGGCTGTCACCAATGGGAGAAACGTCGCCGGAAAACGAATCCGAGACCATGATGGCGACCCCGGCGACAACCGCGACGATTGCCGCCCAAGTGGCGCCGGAGACGGTCTCGCGGAACAGGACCCAGCCAAGCAGTGCTGCCAGCAGCGGTACACCCGCCTGTAGCAGCACGATGTTGGCGACGGTGGTGAATTGCAGCGCGACAATGAACGTGGTCGAGGCAATGGCAAAGCAGAGGCCAACGATCAGGCCGGGAATGCCCATGCGGCGAACCATATCGATCATGCCGGAGACGCCGTCGCGCCAGACCATGAAAGCGATGAGAAATGCCGAGGCCCAGAATGATCGCCAGAAGACGATCGTCCAGACGTCATCAGCGTCCATGAAGCGCGCAATTGCTCCGCCAAAGCTCCAACATAGAGCCGACAACGCCACCAGCAGCATGCCGATCCGCTCCTCGTTTCTCGAGGGCTGGATATGACTTGCAGCGTTTTTGCCGGAAGCGGGATTTGACTGGTTCATCGGCGCCGGATTGCAATGAAATGTGCTTCGCGTTAGCCCGGCGCGCGGCGCGCCGCGTGATCCACCGGATGAATTGATTTGTGGCACGAAAATCATCAGCACCAAAGAGCTGCCAGCAGCCTCGTGCTCACGACGCTGCTGGCCGTTCCCGCCGTGATTCTGATCGCCGGACTTGCCGCTGGCCAGCCATGGCGCTGGGGCATTCGCCCGAGCGGCGACATTTCGGCGAAGCTCCTGATCGCGGCGCTGGCGATCTCGCCGCTGCGAACGCTTTTTGCTGGATCTAACCTGCTCAAATGGCTGGAGGGTGAACGCCGCACGATTGGAATTGCGGCGTTTTTTTATGCCTCGCTACATCTTGTCATCTTTGCAGCCAGCATCGGGCGGCTGGACTGGATCATTCAAGGCATGGCGTTTGCGTCGATGTGGACCGGATGGGTCGCATTCGGACTGCTGGCAATCGTCGCCTCGATTTCAAATAGCGCTTTGCGGGTGCGGCTTGGCTTCTGGTGGAAGCGCCTGCAACGGCTGACGATACCGGCTGCTGTGCTGGTGCTGGCACATTGGCTGCTGCTGACCCGCTCGCCTTTGGAGGCGCTGTTGCATTTTGCGCCTTTGGTCGCGCTGCGGCTGCTTGCTTACCAGCGGAGGCGTTGAGATTTGCGCTGCGCGCAGACGTTGGGTAGCCTGCCGGCGACACGGAGGAGCTGATGCTTGCAGCCTGGTATGAGCGCAATGGCGCGCCGCGCGATGTCTTGACTGTCGGTGAGATGGAGGCTGCCGCACCAGGTCCAGGTGAGGTGCTGGTGAAAATCCATGCTTCGGGCGTCAATCCGTCAGACGTCAAGTCACGGCGCGGGCGGCCGCTCGGCGGGCCGCGCGTGATACCTCACAGTGACGGCGCCGGTGTGATCGAGGCAGTGGGCAAAGGGGTCGACCACCGGCGGATTGGCGAAGCTGTATGGCTGTGGAACGGCCAATGGAAGCGCCCGTTTGGCACGGCGGCAGAATATTGCACCTTGCCTGCGCAGCAGGCAGTACATTTGCCCGAGAACGTCAATTTTGCCGCCGGCGCGTGCCTTGGCATTCCGGCGCTGACGGCTCTGCACGCGATCCGCCTGCTGGGCGAGGTGGCGGGGCGGACATTGCTGGTGACGGGCGGAGGCTCGTCAGTTGGCCACTACGCGACCCAGATCGCCAAATTGCGCGGCGCGCGCGTGATTGCGACCGCGTCAGCGGCCAAGGCTGACCACGCCCGGCATGCCGGCGCAGATTTTGTCATCGACTACCAGCACAAGGATGTCGCCAAAGTCGCGAAAGACCTGACGCAGGGCCGCGGTGTGGACGGCATTGTCGATATGGACCTTTCGTCAACCGTGCGGCTGATTAATGAGGCCGTGATGACAGCGCACGCGACAGCGGTGTTTTATGGTTCAAACGTTGCGTCCGACATCGGTCTGAATTTCCCGGCGATGCTCTGGAACAGCTACGGGCTTAAATCCTTCGTCGTCTACGATCTGAAACCGGAAGACCGCAGAAACGCAGTAGCGGAACTTGGCAAAATGCTTGCGGACAACGCGCTGCGTCATACCGTGGGCGCGCGGTTTTCGCTGCGCGATATCGCCGAGGCGCATGCTGCGGTCGAAGAGGGCAAGGGCATCGGCAATGTGGTGCTCGATGTGACCTAGGAACCCGTCCGCTTCGCCTTCTTGGACCGGTTGAGTTCAATGGCTGCACGGACCAACTCGGTCAGCGCCTTTTCATTGATCGCCTCGTCCTGGTGGAAGTCAACGGCGCGGCGGACATTACCCTCAAGGCTCGAATTGAACAGGCCTGCGGGGTCCGGGAGCAATGCGCCCCTGGCGAATGTGAGTTTGACTGCCTGTTTGTAGATTTCGCCAGTCGTGATGATACCGTCGCAGGACCAGACCGGCACGCCACGCCATTTCACCTCTTCGATGATGCGGGGTGAAGCGGCGAGGATGACACGCCGCACCTCGGCCAGTGTTTCGCCGCGCCAATCGCCGAGCTCGGCGATCTTTTTGTCGATAAAGGTTTCCGGGTCGCCGAAATCGGTGGGAGACATGAAATGTCCTCACGCCTACAGTTTTTCGCCCGGCAAGGCGGCGGCCTGTTCGACCCAGGCGAGGAACAAAGCCTCGTCCAGCGGTTCGTCCTCAAAAACGTGCAGATAGCGCACGTTCTTCTGTTTGGAAGCAACCGGCGGCAAAGGGTCGAGCGATGCGCCGTTGAAAAAGCCGATCTTGATGTATTTGGCGAAGACGTGGAACGACAGGAACCATGTGCGGTCGTGCACACCGTAGAAGGGCGAGTTCCATTTGACAGCTTTTCGCACATCGGGGACAGCCTGAACGATCAACGCATCAAGGTTTCGGCAGGCTGCCTGCTTCCAGCCGGGAACAGCCGAGAAATAGGCCTGCACAGGACCATCGCCGTCGCCCTTGGCGATTTGTGGATTGCCGCCGGAAAGCAGGACAGGTTTCTTGCCGGTCATGTAACAACCTTTCGACGCCGCCACGCGATTTGATCATGTGCCGCCTCTGCCCACACAGTTCAACCGAAATCCGGCGGGACGACAAGAACCAATCTCATCGGGCCAGGCGTCAGGTTTTGCACGTCAGACTCGCCCTAGTCGCACAAAGTAGAATCTAATATTCCTCATTGCGATACTTATATTTGGCGACGATTGAATTTTCCCTTCCTTTTGGTCATTATCTTTTTCATTCTTGCAAAGGACTGTTCTTTGCAGACGAAGCGGATGGAGGATGCGGATGCAACGGCCTGGCTGGATCACTGTTCTTGCTCTGTTTCTGGCGTTGAATTTGCCGGTTTCCGCCCAACAAATAACGCCGCAACAGATGCAACTTGGTCATGCCGACAATGGGCCACGGGACGACTCCCGCGATCAAATCGACCGCATTCACCAGCAATCAGTGGCAACGGCCAAATCTCTTGGCATCGGGACGGAAAAGCCGGCGCCGCCAAACGCCAGGGGAGATCGATCCCTCATTTTTCCACTGCGGGCCCGACCGTCCTCAAACAGCATGTCGCCCTATGGGATATCTGGTTTTTCGGATCAAAACCCAGCTTCGGATGCAATTCGGGATTTCGCTTGCGGCACACGCACCTATGACGGACATCAAGGCGTCGATATCTTCACGACGCCTTTCAGCTGGACGCAGATGGACAATGAAACCGTTGAAATCGTTGCAGCTGCCGGCGGCATAGTTGTCAACAAATGGGATGGCGAATTTGACCGGCAATGTTCGTGGGGGGCAGGGCAAGACCCCAACTATGTCTCTGTTCTGCAGGATGACGGGCTCTATGCCTACTATTTTCACATGAAGAACGGGTCGGTCACAACGAAAGCTGTCGGCGCAAGAGTGGAGCCTGGCGAATTTCTCGGATACGTCGGATCATCCGGGCGCTCGACGGGCCCACACCTGCATTTTGAGTTACAAGATGGAAGCGGCACGGTTATCGAACCGTTCGATGGCGCCTGCGTCAGAAACCCCACAGCCTGGAAGCATCAGTGGAAGGCAGAACTGGACACGCGCCTTGCCATCGTTGCGACATCAAACAATGCGCCGCAATTTCCTGGCCCTTGCACAACAAGCATCGACGATGAGCCGCACTATGACAACTACTTCGAGCGCGGCGAAACCGTCTATGTCGTGGTCGGTCTTCGCGATCAAAAATCCACAGACCGGGTGGAAAGCAGGGTCTTCGGCCCCGACGGAACATTGTTTGGAACATTCTATTCTGGTTATGGGCAGCCATTTTACCAGAGTGCGACGTGGTGGAATTCATTTATGCTTCCTGCGAATGCACCGCAGGGCGCCTGGCGGATCCGGTCGAGCCTCAATGATCGCGACATCCTGGAACACGCCTTCATGGTCGGCGTGGCGCAAGCAACTCCTCAGCTTTTCGGGGCCTTGTTGCCAAGTGGGCGCTCGGTGCAAACTTCACAACCAGCAACCATCTTTGCAACGATCCTGAACAACTCTCCCAATACGGCGTATGGATGTTCGATCGGCATGGACACACCGGCCGACGTCAAATTCTCGTTCCAGACAACGGATCCGAACACCAATCAGGTTGTAGGCCAACCAAATCAATCTGTGACAATTCCCGGAAATTCCAGCCAGACCTTTGTGGTCGGCTTTGCTCCTGCTTCGGCCGCCCGCTCTGATGCATGGCCGACACGGCTCAGATTCAAATGTTCGAATGCTCCAGCAGCCCAAGGATTCGAGTCCGTGAACACGATGCTGCTCTCGTTCAATGAACAACCCGTGCCCGACATCATCCCGATTGGCGTCACCCCATCCAATGATGGCGTTGTGCGGATTCAGGGAACATCAGGCACCAATTATCTGGCGGCGGCCGCGATCAATATCGGCCAGGCGTCAACGATGACGATAAGCCCCCGGATCATCGGCGGCGGACCGGCTTCCGCAACGATTTGCCGTTCAAATGCGAGTGGCTGCATCGGGCCGCCTGCCGCATCGGTGTCACAGACTTTCGCCACCAACGACAGCGCGACCTTCACGATCTTTGTCAGGGCACAGGGACACATTTCGTTCGACCCTGCGGTCAATCGGGTTGTCCTTGACTTTCTTGACACAGGTGGCGTCATCCGAGGCCAGACTTCCGCCGCGATTGCTACTCAGTAGTTTCGGTTAGAGTCTGGCATAGGAACGGCTGGTGGTTTTGAGGTGTGTCGCGCCTTGTCAGACCGTTTGCCAATCTTGACCGGTCTATCTGAAATCGAAGGCGCTGAGACCTGTCACCATTTCGTCCAACCCGAGCGGCTGCGTGACCGGCGGCTCGGCGCGGGCGAGACAGCCTTGCCGCTCGCATAGACGGCACGAGGTGCCAACAGGGGTCGCCGGCACATGCCCTGCCCTGCCACCGCCCGGCGCTGGCCCCGGCAATGCCGCGCCATAGACGATGTCGTCCTTGAAGCCGATGTCGCAGCCGAGCAGCAATGCAGTGCGGCGCGGGCGCTCTGAGAACGAACCTTGCGGGCCTTCCAGCGTACGCGAAATGGTGAGGAACTCCGCCCCGTCCGGCATTTCTACCGCCTCGACGAAAATCTGCCCGGGCTGGGCAAAGGCGGCATGGACAGACAATTTCGGACACCCTCCCCCAAACCGGCTCTGTGGAAAGCCTTGTGCGCCGGCCTTGCGGAAACGGTGGCCGGCATTGTCGACCTCGAGCATGAAGAACGGGACGCCGGCAGCGCCGGTGCGTTGAAGCATGGTGAGCCGGTTTGCTGCCTGCTCAAACGAGACGCCAAAGCGTGAGCGCAAGACGTCGATGTCGTAGCGCGCACGCTGAGCAGCCGCGTGAAACGCGCCATAGGGCATCATCAGCGCATGCGCAGCGTAGCGAGCGAGCTCAAAGCGGGCGAGACGGCGGGCCTCGTCCGACGCAAGTTTCAAGTGCCCGATCTCGGCGGCGATAGCGACCGACATACGGATCAGACAGGCCTCCATCGCGATCTCGCGCAGCTGGTCAAAAATGCTCAACCGTTCGGAAATGAACAGGCGCTGCGAGTGACGGTCATAACGGCGACGCCAGTTGGGCATCGTGGCGACAGGAAGCACCTTCACAACGATGCCGAACTCGGTGCGCAGCCAGTTTTTCAATGCGCCCGCCAGATCGTCGCCGGGCGCTAGCAATGTGATGAAGGCCTCGGCCTCTTCCTCAATGGCCGCAAAATGGTTGGCGCGGCGCTCAAACACTTCATGCACCTCGTCGATCGGCAGACGTGCGCCCGCAACTGATGTGGTGCGGCCGTCTTTCGCCAGCATTTCCGACAGATCGCTTAGCCGTTCGGCTTGTTCGCGATAGGCACGGAACAGTTTGATGATGCCGGCAGCGGCATTGGGCGCACTTTCGGCAATCTCGACCAGTTCCTGGTCGCCCGGCAGTTCACCAGACAGCAATGGATCGGTGAAGACTTCTTTCAGCGCGGTGATCGAACCGCCCGCCTCGCCCTGCAATTCTCCCGCCTCAACGCCATAGGTCGAGGAGAGTTTCAAGATCAACTGCACAGTGAGCGGGCGCTGGTTGCGTTCGATCAGGTTCAAATAGGAAGGTGAAATACCCAGTCCTTCCGCCATCGCGGTCTGGGTCAGGCCCTTGGCGTTGCGGATGCGGCGGATGCGCGGCCCGGCGAAGATCTTTTGCTCAGCCATAGGGGTGGGCTTTCCGATGACCCGAAAACGCCAAGATCACCCGGATGAACAAGGTCATCGTGCATGAGTTGCGCCTTCCCCCTCTCCGGCCCGTTGGGCCACCTCTCCCCCCTCCGGAGGGAGAGGATGGGAGCGCGGCATGGATGACAGTGTATCCGCTCCCCCGCTTTCCGGGGGAGAGGCGCCGAGCGGAGCGAAGCGGAGAGGGGGATGATGCCAAGCTGACAACTCTGCCTACCGCCCGATCCAGACCACCCCACCCGCGACCAGCAGCGCCGCGACCGCGATCACGTCCGCCGTGACGATGCGTTGCAGGCTGGCGGAATAGCCGCCCGTCGACCAGGCGAAGGCGATGAAACCGATGGCCGAAATCAGTCCAGCGACAATTGCCGGGGCCTGCCAGCCCGGCCGGAACGCGGCGATCAGCAGAAAGCCGCCAAGTATCAGGAACAGCAGCGCCCGGTGCCGCATCATGATGAGCAAGTCCGGCGGCGCTGCGTCGAGGCCGTAGAGACGCCTCAGCATCTCCGGACCCGCGATGCCTGCGGCGGGTATCAAATGAATGATGGCAGCAATGACAAGTCCAGTCGAAACGACCCAGCTCATGGCCCGGCTCCCCCATCTGCACACGTCCTTTTACAGCTTTTGACTGGATTTGACCACTATGTGTCAGGTTATCAGCTTTTACAAGATTTACATTTTTACCAAGCGATTTTGTCAAACGACTGACTGATTTTCTCTTTTCCAGCGCTGAAAAATACGGTTTCGCTCGCGCGATATTGCGGTGCAATGTAAATACAGTCGCAACGGACGGCGCAAATCCTCCCAAATTGGCCGCCCGGTAAGTTCAGTTCCAAAAGACACGGAGTCGCACAATGACCGATTTTTACAATCTCGTCCCGTCCGCGCCGGAAGGCCGCTTTGACGGCATCGAGCGCCCCTATTCGCCTGAAGACGTCAAGAAGCTGCGCGGCTCGGTACAGATCAAGCAGACGCTGGCTGAAAACGGCGCAAATCGCCTGTGGAAGCTGATCCACGAAGACAACTTCGTCAACGCACTGGGCGCTGTCACCGGCAACCAGGCGATGCAGCAGGTTCGCGCTGGCCTGAAGGCGATCTATCTGTCGGGCTGGCAGGTTGCCGCTGACGCCAACACCGCGTCCGCCATGTATCCGGACCAGTCGCTCTATCCGGCAAACGCCGCTCCCGAGCTGGTCAAGCGCATCAACCGCACACTGCAGCGCGCCGACCAGATCGAAGTGTCCGAAGGCAAGGGCCTGTCGGTCGACACCTGGTTCGCGCCGATCGTTGCTGACGCGGAAGCCGGCTTCGGCGGCCCGCTCAACGCATTTGAAATCATGAAGGCCTTCATTGAAGCTGGCGCATCTGGCGTCCACTTCGAAGATCAGCTCGCATCGGAAAAGAAGTGCGGCCATCTCGGCGGCAAGGTTCTGATCCCGACCCAGGCGCATATCCGCAACCTCGACGCCGCGCGCCTCGCCGCCGACGTGATGGGCACTCCGACCTTGATCGTCGCCCGCACCGACGCAGAAGCCGCCAAGCTGCTGACCTCAGATATCGACGAGCGCGATCGTCCGTTCGTTGACTATGAGGCCGGCCGCACCGTCGAAGGCTTCTACCAGGTGAAGAATGGCATCGAGCCGTGCATTGCGCGTGCGATTGCTTATGCGCCGCATGCCGACCTGATCTGGATGGAAACCGGCAAGCCGGACCTGGCACAGGCGAAGAAGTTCGCTGAAGCCGTGCAGAAGGCGCATCCGGGCCAGCTGCTGGCCTACAATTGCTCGCCGTCGTTCAACTGGAAGAAGAACCTCGACGACGCAACGATCGCCAAGTTCCAGCGCGAGCTGGGTGCGATGGGCTACAAGTTCCAGTTCATCACGCTGGCAGGCTTCCACCAGCTCAACTACGGCATGTTCGAACTGGCCCGTGGCTACAAGGACCGTCAGATGGCGGCTTATTCGGAGCTGCAGGAAGCCGAATTCGCAGCAGAGGTCAACGGCTACACCGCGACCAAGCACCAGCGCGAAGTCGGCACCGGCTACTTCGACGCCGTGTCGATGGCGATCACCGGCGGCCAGTCGTCGACGACTGCCATGCACGAATCGACCGAACACGAGCAGTTCCGCCCGGCGGCCGAGTAATTCGCGAAACGGGATTGCCCGGGGCTACGGTCCCGGGCTATTCCGAAGCCGAAAAGTCCAACAGAGGCTTCCCAGGAGGAGCAAAGTCACATGACACCCAGGACCCGCGTCAAGGAAAGAGCCGCCGAACAGTCGTCGGCGATGAGCGACAACCAGCAGGCCGTGATCCGCATGGTCGCCAACGACCTGCACCGGCTGAATCAGTCCGTCATGAAGGCGGTCGAGGCCGGCGTATCGGTTGAGCTGGTGCGTTCGGCCCGCCACCACGGCGGTGACGGCAACTGGGGCGATCTTCTGATCCCGGTGATCGTGACCCAGGGCAGCTGATCGGGCCTAGCCTGAAGCCAGTTTTCCAAAGACCTGCCCAAGAGACACGAACCGCCCGCCGGCATCAGCCTGCGGGCGGTTTTGCTATTAGACCCTTTCAGGTTCAAATGGAAACGGTTCTGTTTCCTCGATGGCGAGGCGA
>DAINRF010000024.1:0-55451 GCA_036742015.1 Mesorhizobium sp.
CTTGGCCCAAATCCGCTCCGGCAGAACGATTCCATTTGAACCTGAAAGGGTCTAGTTCAACCGGACTGAACGAGGCATCAGCCGATTGACGGCTCCAGACGCTGGACCAGTTTGCGCCGGCACGCTACATCCACAGGCGCTGATCCAGGAGTTTGCCCATGCCGCTGTCCGTCGCCGTCCAGATGGACCATGTCCGCACTGTCAATATTGCGGGCGACACCACATTTGCCCTGTCGCTCGAGGCACAGCGGCGCGGCCACAAACTGTTTCATTATACGCCCGACCGCTTGTCGCAATGGGACGGCCGCATCGTCGCCCGGGTCGAGGAAATGACTGTTCGCGACGTCAAGGGCGACCATTTCACGCTTGGCGAAGAGGTTCGCACCGATCTGTCGGAGATGGACGTTGTCCTGCTGCGCCAGGATCCGCCATTCGACATGAATTACATCACGACGACACATCTGCTTGAGCGCATTCATCCAAAGACGCTGGTGGTCAACGACCCGGCCTGGGTGCGCAATTCGCCGGAAAAGATCTTTGTCACCGAGTTTCCGGACCTGATGCCCAACACGCTGATTACGCGTGACGCGACTGAGGTCGCCGCTTTCCGCAAGGAGTTTGGCGACATTATCGTCAAGCCGCTCTACGGCAATGGCGGCGCGGGCATTTTTCACATCAAGCCGGATGACCGCAATCTGGCATCGCTGCTCGAAATGTTCACCAGCATCTCGCGCGAGCCATTCATCGTTCAGCGCTACCTGAAAGACGTGCGCAAAGGCGACAAGCGCATCATTCTGATCGATGGCAAGGCGGTTGGCGCGATCAACCGGGTGCCGGCCGAACATGATTCCCGCTCCAACATGCATGTCGGCGGCCGCGCCGAGGCGACCGGCCTGACGCCGCGCGAGCAGGAAATCTGCGAACGCATCGGCCCGTCGCTGAAACAGCGCGGCTTCATTCTTGTCGGCATCGATGTCATTGGCGACTATCTGACCGAGATCAATGTCACGTCGCCAACCGGCGTGCGCGAGGTGAAGAAATTTGGTGGCGCTGACATTGCAGCGCTGTTCTGGGACGCGGTGGAAGCCAGGCGTGGATAGACGCAGCGGACACCAAACTGCCGCAACGTGCGCGCATGATGACGCAACATCGTCAATCGGTTAGTACAACCGCGCATCTCGGCGGCAAGAAAATGCGGTAGTCTTTTTGTAATCCAAGACAATCTGCAGTAATTGCCAATTTGTTCCTGAAACGTTCTTGACGCTGGGGCAATTGCCGTGCTTCGATATGGCAGATGGGCATTTTGCCCAGCCGCCATTGAGGGACGTCATGGTTTCGCGTGTGAGCACAGTCGCGTTTGAAGGCATCGAGGCCGTCCCTGTCGATGTGCAGGTGATGATCGCGCCGGGCAAGATGAACATTCACATCGTCGGCCTGCCAGACAAGGCGGTGGCCGAAAGCCGCGAGCGGGTTCAGGCTGCGCTGCATGCATCTGGTCTGTCGCTGCCGGCGAAGAAGGTGACAGTCAATCTTGCGCCGGCCGACCTGCCAAAGGAGGGAAGCCATTACGATCTGCCGATTGCGCTTGGCCTGATGGCGGCGCTTGGCGCAATTCCCGGCGACGCAATCGCCGGTTATGTCGTGCTGGGCGAACTGTCACTTGACGGAACGATTGCTCCGGTGGCCGGAGCCTTGCCGGCGGCAATGGGCGCAAACGCGCAGGGCAAGGGGCTGATTTGTCCGCACGCATCGGGTTCCGAAGCTGCCTGGGCCGGAGCGGACATCGACATCCTTGCGCCACGCAGCCTGATTGCCATTGCCAACCATTTCCGCGGCACGCAGGTCCTGTCGCGGCCTGAACCTGCGATCCGCCGCGCCGCGTCTGATCTTCCCGACCTTGCTGACATCAAGGGCCAGGAATCGGCGCGCCGTGCGCTCGAAGTCGCGGCAGCCGGCGGCCACAATTTATTGATGAGCGGCCCGCCAGGATCGGGCAAGTCGATGCTGGCGCAGCGCCTGCCGTCCATTCTGCCGCCGCTTGGCGCCCGCGAATTGCTGGAAGCATCAATGATCGCTTCGATTGCCGGCGAACTGGCTGGCGGAAAACTGACCGACCGGCGGCCGTTCCGGTCTCCGCATCATTCCGCATCGATGGCCGCGATGGTCGGCGGTGGATTGCGCATCAAGCCGGGCGAGGCGTCGCTGGCGCACAATGGCGTGCTGTTCCTTGACGAATTGCCCGAGTTCACTCCGCAGGTGCTCGACGCGCTGCGTCAGCCGCTTGAGACGGGCGAGTGTATCATTGCCCGGGCCAATCATCGGGTCACCTATCCGGCGCGGATCCAGCTGGTGGCCGCCATGAATCCGTGCCGATGCGGCATGGCAGGCACGCCCGGTTTCCGCTGCCTGCGCGGACCGCGATGTCAGACTGATTATCAGGGGCGCATCTCGGGCCCGCTGCTTGACCGGATCGACCTGCGCGTCGCCGTTTCGGCCGTCAGCGCGGCTGACCTGATTACGCCTGGCGTATCAGAATCGAGCGCCGCAGTCGCAGCCCGTGTTGCGCGCGCCCGCGACATCCAGCACCAGCGGTTCGAGGCGATTGGGTTTGGCCCTGGCATCACCAATGCACATTGCTCGTCCGCTGTAATCGAAAAGATCGCCGTCACCGATGCCGCCGGGCAGGCCCTGATGCGCGACGCGTCCGACAAGCTAGGCTTTTCTGCGCGCGCCTATCACCGGGTGCTGCGGGTTGCGCGCACACTGGCTGATCTCGACGGCGTCGACAGTGTTGCTCGTATCCACCTGGCCGAGGCGATTTCCTACCGCATGGCGTCGGAACGGCTGGCGCAGGCGGCGTAGGCGGAACGGATCGATTTGCCGGGAAGCCGACGATCTTGAGAGACAGGCTGCGGCACATTGGTGCATTATTGAAATGCCCTCCAAGTTCATGTCTTGCTGTCTGCGATGTTCAACTACCTGATCGACAAGCAATACGGCGGCATCCTCAATCCGCCAGATATCTTCAATGTGACGCATTCGCCGCAGCGGTGTCAGGAACTGCTTGATCGCGAAACAGCATCCGGCGCCTCGATGTTTCCTCAGGCGTCGACGTCAAAACCGTTGCTGGGTCATGTGAATGCAGACGGCGCATCGATCATTGTCAGCACGATCTATTACCAGCTGTTTTTCCTGAGCGTCGAATGGTGGCCGTTGCCGACGGGTTCCCGTGTAGCCTGCAACGTGAAGGTCACATCTTATGGCAGGTTTCAAATGACCGCTGTCTGGATGTTCGCGGGGCTCGTCTGGACCGCTCATGTGTTGATGATGCTGAATACCGAGTTTGTGGCCGGCATGCAGCCAAGCGATTTTGGTGTGGTTGCTGTCCAGAATGTTGCTCTGGTTTTGCTTCTCTGGGGCAACTACGTCTTCTTCCGGCGAAAACTCCGCAAGGATCGAGACAAATGTATCCAGACGGTTCGCCGAATACTCGGCGCTCCGGCATGACCTGTGCGCGTTCGAACATCGGCGAAGAGAACGTTCAATTTGTGGACTGTACGTAGCTGCCTCAGCAATTCATCACGGCATGCCCGCGCCGGGAGCACCCGGCGCGTCAGATTCAATCCAGCTGGTTGCTGGCCGCCTCAACCCAGCCCGTCAAAAAGCGCCGTCGACAGATAGCGCTCGGCAAAGGACGGGATGATGACAACGATCGTCTTGCCTTCGTTTTCCTTGCGGCTGCCGACCACGACAGCAGCCTGCAGCGCTGCGCCCGACGAAATGCCGACCGGCACGCCTTCGAGACGGGCAAGCAGGCGGGCATTGGCGAAGGCGTCATCGTTCGACACGGTGACGATCTCGTCATAGATCGACGTGTCGAGAACTTTTGGCGCAAAGCCCGCGCCGATGCCCTGGATCTTGTGCGGGCCGGGCTGGCCGCCGGACAGGATCGGCGACGCTTCGGGCTCCACCGCCACCATGCGCAGGCCGGGTTTGCGCGCCTTTAGCACCTGCCCGATCCCGGTGATCGTGCCGCCTGTGCCGATACCTGATACGACGATGTCGACTTTGCCATCCGTGTCATTCCAGATCTCTTCCGCCGTCGTCTGGCGGTGCACTTCCGGATTGGCCGGGTTTTCGAACTGCTGCGGAATGATCGCGCCGGGAATGGTCGCCATCAGCTCTTCCGCCTTGGCAATTGCGCCTTTCATGCCCTTTGCGCCCTCGGTCAACACCAGTTCCGCGCCGAGCAGCGCCAGCATCTTGCGGCGTTCAACCGACATCGTTTCGGGCATGGTCAGGATCAGCCGGTAGCCCTTGGCGGCTGCGGTAAACGCCAGCGCGATGCCCGTATTGCCCGAAGTCGGCTCCACCAGCGTTGTCTTGCCAGGAGCGATGCGGCCGTCCCTCTCCATTGTCTCAATCATCGCTACGCCGATGCGGTCTTTAACGCTGGCGATCGGATTGAAGAATTCGAGCTTTCCAAGCAATGTCGCGTTGACGCCCTTTTCACGGGCGAATTTGTCGAGCCTGACTAGCGGCGTATCGCCAACTGTCTCGGTGATCGAATTATAGATCCGTCCGCGCCCCGGCTTCTTGTCCATCTTCTGCTCCAAAATATGTGCCTGGTGTCGTCCAGGCTTCGTTCTTCAGATGAAGAAATCCGTAAGGCTGCGTCAACCCCCGCCGAACGATGTGGTCCACCTTGCTTGCATTTTTGGTCCTTCTCGGCTTAACCCAACCGCTGCAACCAGCGCGCGCCGTTCAAGGGAAACATGGTCTATGAGCAGCCAATACGACGTCCTGTGCATCGGCAACGCGATTGTCGACATCATTGCACGCTGTGATGACGTGTTCCTGCAGGACAACGCGATCATCAAGGGCGCCATGAACCTGATCGACGCTGACCGCGCGCAGCTATTGTATTCCCGCATGGGGCCGGCGATTGAAACATCAGGCGGCAGCGCGGGCAATACGGCTGCAGGCATTGCTAGCCTTGGCGGCAAGGCAGCTTATTTCGGCAAGATCGCCCGCGACCAGCTCGGCGACATCTTTCGCCACGACATCCGCGCCCAGGGCGTTGCTTTCGATACGGCTGCGCTTGATGGCCTGCCTCCGACCGCCCGTTCTATGATCTTTGTGACGCCCGACGGCGAGCGTTCGATGAACACCTATCTCGGCGCCTGCGTCGAGCTTGGTCCCGAAGACGTTGAGGAAGACAAGGCGAGGGCCGCCAAGGTCACCTATTTCGAAGGCTATCTCTGGGATCCGCCGCGCGCCAAGGAGGCCATCCGCCTCACCGCCGCTCATGCGCATGCTGCCGGCCGTGAAGTGTCGATGACTCTGTCCGACTCATTCTGCGTGGATCGTTATCGGAGCGAGTTTCTCGACCTGATGCGCTCCGGCACGGTCGATATCGTCTTTGCCAATGAAAGCGAGTTGAAGGCGCTCTATCAGACGTCCTCGTTTGAGGACGGTCTGGCGGCTATCCGCAAGGATTGCCGCCTCGCGGCGGTCACACGGTCGGAAAAGGGTTCGGTAGTCGTCCGCGGCGACGAGACTGTTGATGTTGACGCCATTCGCATCAGCGAACTGGTGGATACGACCGGCGCAGGCGACCTCTACGCTTCGGGTTTCCTGCACGGCTACACAACTGGCCGCGCGCTGGACGAATGCGGCAGGCTGGGGTCGCTCGCGGCAGGTCTGGTCATTCAGCAGATCGGCCCAAGGCCGCGCGAAAGTCTGCGGGAAGCGGCCCGCAAGCATGGCCTGTGATCACCCTCTGAATCTGCTCAGAATCTTGTGATGACCCTGCCTTTGGTAAGGTCGAGTACGGTCGAGCCGTTCTCGTTCAGCTTGAGCCGGGTCATGCCTTTCAGGTCGACTCTCGGCTGGCGCAGTTTTGGCGCCTTGCCGTTCCGGGTCCTGGCAACCCAGCCGATCTGTTTTTCGGCGCTGTTGGGATCAGCAAAATCGCCGTCCTCCATCGCTTGATTGATATGCTCCCATTCGAGGTTTTCACCCTGTTCCACCATGGCGGGGCGAACATCCTCCTGATCGGTCAGCAGGTCCTGAACCTGATCGAGATGCCTGTTGAGCGCAGCTGCCGCCGCTCTGCCGGGTCCATCCGGCGCGAGCTCAGGCGGCAGAACGTCAAGTGGAGCACGCTCGATCGATCGGGTTGCGACGCCTCCCCAGCCATCATGCATCGGCGCTGACTGCGGCGCGTTGCTGTTGCCAAATGCGGGGACCGGCTGACGCTGGAACGCTCCGCCTGCGCCAGACATTTCGAGGGCCGGCTGCCGGGCGATCGCATCTGGCCGGGAAGGCGCCGGGAACAAGCCGCCAGCCTGTTGCGCCCGCAGAGGACTAACCCATGCTGTCGCGATGATAGCTGCACTGAGCGCAATGGCGGTCCGACTGGACACTTGTCTACTCCTCAACGGCCACTGAGCGGCAAAGCCGCTATATTCAACCCTAGCAGGCATAGCCGTTCAGGACCAGTCATGATTGCTACGGAGGGAATATGCGGAACTGACACATTGGCCGGCCAGTTTCAGTCGATGTCTTCAGGCCGCCTCCCGGCGCGGGGTTTGTAAGGCTTGAATTTCCAGCCAAAGCGCAGCGCCCCGGCGCGTACAAAGAAGGCGGTCGGAGCTGCGATCAATGCGGCGACAGCAACCGGAAAGCCTGCCATGATCAGCAGCGTATACATCGCAGCGCCCGCGAGTGCTGCGGTGATGTAGATCTCTGGCCGCAGCAGCACGGACGGCTCGCCGGCGACCACATCACGCAGGATACCCCCAAAGGTGGCGGTCAAAACGCCGGTGATGATCGCAACAGACGGTGACCCGGTCGCCGCATAGCCCTTGGCCGCGCCCATCACCGAATAGGCGGAGAGACCAATAGCGTCGAGCCACAGCAGCACTTTCCAGCGGCTTTCAACCAGATGAGCGGTGAAGAAGACGATGACCGCGACCACGGCGCACACAAGGATAAAGCCCGGCTCGCGCACCCAGAACACCGGAGCCTGGCCCAGGATCAGATCGCGCAGCGTGCCGCCGCCCACGCCTGTGATGGCGGCGAGAAACAGAAAGCCGATAATGTCCAGTTGTTTGCGCGAGGCGGCAAGCGCGCCTGTCGCGGCAAACACCGCAACGCCAGCAAAGTCGAGGGCAAGGATCGGATTCATTGGAAAAGGGAGTAGGGCAATAGGGCAGTAAGGCAATAGGGAAAATCAAATGGGCCGACAGGTCAGTCGCTTGAGCCGTTTTGCTTCGCCTTCTGTGGCGCATTGCGGATCATCGTGTGGATCAGCTCGGAAATGACCGCCGGTTGCTCCTCAAAGCCGAGCGTGTCGATGTGCACCCGTTTGCCGGACAGGATCGTCGACCAGAAGGCCGAGATTGGCGAAAACTTTCGCACCGACCCGTCCTTCAAACGGAAAGTCGGGTCAATCGGGCGGCGCGCAATCGAGGTCGACAGCGCATGCCGCCGGTTCAACGGGTGAAACTCGTCCCAGCCGATCTTGCGCTTCAGCACCCGGCGGTCGATCAGCCCGTCACTGTGGATCTCAAGCACCGGTTCGCGGGCAAGAAGCATTCTAAGCAGCGATCCGGCTTGCCAGAAAGCCGTCAAGGCGATGACGAGACCGATGACAAGGAACAGCCCAAAGATCACTATCCCGCCACCTGGCGCATCGGCACTGGACAACAGCCCAATGAAACCACTTGCCTGCTTGAACACAACCCAGACGACTATGAGACAGACCGGAACCAGCCCGCAAAGCGTCAGGATGGTTTCACCCATCCCGGCCTTCGGCACGTAGGGGAGCTCGATTGAGACAGGTTCACCTTCCGACGTCCACACTGTCGGCGGCTTGCGGATAGTGATTGTCTCGTTGATGTTCCCCTCCCGAGTCTTGCCGTCAGGCGTCCTTTTCGGCCTGGCTGTTCACTGGGCCGGGTTCAGCCGGCGCGTCATTGGCTGCGGCCTTGGGGCCGCCGCGCGCGACGCCGACCATCGCCGGGCGCAGCACCCGGTCGCCGATCGAATAGCCGGACTGCACCACCTGCACGACCGTGCCGCTCGGCACATCGGGGTTCGGAACTTCGAACATGGCTTGATGGAAATTCGGGTCGAACTTTTCGCCCTGGGGCTCAAGCTTCTTCACGCCGTGCCGCTCAAGCGCCGACAGAAGTCCACGCTCGGTGATGTCGACGCCGTCGAACAGCGCCCTGAAGCTGGCGTCAGCGGCAGCTTTGGTCTCGTCGCTTACCGTATCGAGCGCACGGCGCAGATTGTCCGACACCGTCAACATGTCGCGGGCAAAGTTGGTCACTGCATAGGTGCGCGCGTCGGCGACATCGCGCTGGGTGCGGCGGCGCAGGTTTTCCATCTCGGCAGCCAGACGCAGGCTGCGGTCTTTCAGCTCTTCATTTTCCTTAACAAGTCGCATGAAGGCTTCGTAGTCGGCGGCGGGTACATCGCTGCCAGCGGCGTCCTGCTGCTCCATATATTCATTCTCGGGCTGGTCGCTCATCGCGTCGGTCCTGTATTCAAATGTCTGTGAGTTACCTCGGATATCGAGGTCGCAGCTGCAAAAATCAAGTGTTGCGGACGATTCTTTGCCGTCTGTGCAACTCTACCGCAGCATCCGGCTGATGAGCTGCGCCGTATAGTCCACCATCGGCACGATGCGGGCATAGTTCAGCCGTGTCGGACCGATGACGCCGAGCGCCCCGATCACCCGCTGATCCTTGTCGCGATAGGGCGCAACCACCAGTGACGAGCCGGACAGCGAGAACAGCTTGTTTTCAGAGCCGATGAAGATGCGCACCCCCGGTCCCGCTTCTGCCAGGTCAAGCAGCTGCGTCAGGCTGTCCTTGGTCTCCAGATCCTGGAACAGATGGCGCACCAGTTCGATGTCGCCTTGTGCGGTGATGTTGTCGAGCAGGTTGGCCCGGCCTGTGACGATCAACTGCGCCGGCAGCGCGCCGTCGCCGCCGCCCCACACAGCCAGCCCCTTGTCGACAAGGTCGCGCGACAGCTGGTCGAGCGCGGTGCGTGTCTCGGCCTTCTGCCGCTCGATCTCGATACGCGCCTCTGCCAGGGTGCGGCCGGCAATATTGGCGTTGAGGAAATTTGACGCTTCGGTCAGCTGCGACATGGTTGTGCCGGCAGGCAGCTCTACCACCCGGTTCTCCACGTCGCCATTCTGCGACACCAGCACGGCCAGTGCCCGGCCCACATCCAGCTGGACGAATTCGATGTGGCGCAGCGGTACCTCGTTCTTGGACGCCACTACCAGCCCGGCGCCACGCGACAGGCCAGACAGCATCTGCGAGGCTTCTGTCAGCATCTGCTCGAAGGATGAGCTGGAGCCAGACGCCTTGATCTGTGCTTCGATGACGCGGCGCTCGTCGCCGGACAGATCGCCAAGTTCAAGGAAGGAATCGACAAACAACCGGAGACCCCGGTGGGTCGGCAGCCGCCCGGCGGAAATATGCGGAGCGTAGATCAACCCGAGATGTTCAAGGTCGCTCATCACATTGCGGATGGTTGCAGGCGACAGGGTCGACGGCAGTAGCCGCGCCAGATTGCGCGACCCCAGCGGCTCGCCGTCACGCAGATAGCTGTCGACGATCAGCCGAAAGATGTCGCGCGAGCGGGCGTCAAGCGATGGCAGGTTCTGTTCAGTCAGCGGTTTGCTCATGGCGTCTTCGTTCGATTTGACGAATATATGACCTGCGGTGAGGCGCGCAACGTTGGCGTTGCAGTTGCCGCGCAGGCCGGGCGCGTCTAAAAGCGCCCATCTCTTAAAAGGAATTGTCTCAACATGCGCCCTTCCAAACGCAAGCCCGACGAAATGCGAGCGATCAGCTTCGAGCGCGGCGTCTCCAAGCACGCCGAAGGTTCGTGCCTGGTGAAGTTCGGCGACACCCATGTGCTGTGCACTGCCAGCCTTGAGGAACGTGTGCCCGGCTGGATGCGCAATTCCGGCAAGGGCTGGGTGACGGCGGAATATGGCATGCTGCCGCGTTCGACCGGCGACCGGATGCGCCGTGAGGCGTCGAGCGGCAAGCAGGGTGGCCGTACGCTCGAAATCCAGCGTCTGATCGGCCGCTCGCTGCGTGCTGTGGTCGACATGCAGGCGCTGGGCGAAGTGCAGATCACGGTTGACTGCGACGTCATCCAGGCTGACGGCGGCACCCGCACAGCTGCCATCACCGGTGGCTTTGTTGCCCTGCATGAATGCCTGTCATGGATGGCGGCGCGCCAGATGGTCGACCTATCGAAGGTGCTGAAGGACCACGTCGCTGCGATCTCCTGCGGCATTTATGAAGGCGTGCCGGTGCTCGATCTCGACTATGCCGAAGATTCGTCGGCCCAGACCGATTCCAACTTTGTCATGACCGGCAAGGGCGGCATCGTTGAAATCCAGGGCACAGCCGAAGGCGTGCCGTTCTCGGAAGAGGAATTTGCCGCACTGATGGCGCTGGCCAAGAAGGGCATCGCCCGTCTTGTCGACCTGCAGAAGATGGCGATCGGCTGAAGACTATGACGCCGCCCCGCGTGCTCGAGTCAGCGCTCTACGTCACCGACCTGGACGCGGCCGAGCAGTTTTATGGCGAGGTGCTGGGTCTCGATCCGGCAGGCAAAGTTGCTGGCCGGCATATCTTCTTCAAATGCGGGCAGGGAATTGTGCTGCTGTTCAACGCTGACGCAACGCGCGTGCCGCCCAAGCCGGATGCCCGCCTGCCGGTGCCACCACATGGCGCGGCGGGGCAGGGGCATTTGTGTTTTGCCGCAAGTGAAGCCGAGATAGACCAGTGGAAAGCGCGGCTCGGCGAACATGGCGTCGCCATTGAGGCCGAGTTCGCGTGGCCCAAGGGCGGCCGCTCGATCTATTTCCGTGATCCGTCCGGCAATTCACTGGAATTTGCCAATCCAAACATCTGGGGCCTTTGATGCGTGACCTTGGCAAGAGCATCGTTGTGGCGAGCCACAATGCCGGCAAGCTGGCCGAGTTTGCCGACCTGCTCGGTCCGTTCGGGCTTGAGACGAAATCGGCCAAAGAATACGGCCTGCCCGAGCCAGACGAGACCGGCACGACGTTTGAGCAGAACGCCTATATCAAGGCCCATGCGGCGGCGGTCGCGACCGGCCTGCCGGCGCTGTCGGACGATAGCGGTCTGGTGGTTGATGCGCTTGGCGGCGCGCCCGGTGTCTACACCGCCGACTGGGCGACCAGGCCTGACGGCTCGCGCGACTTCATGATGGCGATGCAGAAAACCGAGGACGCGCTCCAGGAGGCAGGAGCGGCAGAGGCGGCACAACGCACTGGCCGTTTTGTTGCCGTCATCTGCCTGTGCTTCCCCGACGGCGAGGCCGAATATTATCGCGGCGAAGCCGATGGCACGCTGGTCTGGCCGCCGCGCGGCGCCAGCGGATTCGGCTACGACCCGGTTTTCCTGCCAGACGGCCACAGCCGCACCTTCGGCGAAATGACGGCCGAGGAAAAGCATGGCTGGAAACCCGGCATGGACAGCGCCACCTCGCATCGGGCGCGGGCCTTCAAGAAATTCGCCGAGGCGCGGCTGGGATGAGTGCTGAAGCGCCCGGCTTCGGCATCTATCTGCATTGGCCGTTCTGCGCGGCCAAGTGCCCCTATTGCGACTTCAATTCGCATGTCCGTCACCAGCCGCCGGACCAGCAAAGATATGCGCAAGCCTTCCGCCGCGAGCTGGCGCATTTTCGCGAGCGAACCGGGCCTCGCGAGGTGACGTCGATCTTTCTCGGCGGCGGCACGCCGTCGTTGATGGAACCGGCAACAGTTGCGGCTTTGCTGGATACGGTCGCTGACCTGTGGACGCCAACGGCAGATATGGAAGTGACGCTGGAGGCCAACCCGTCCTCAGTCGAGGCCGAACGCTTTCGCGGCTACCGCGCGGCGGGCGTCAACCGCGTCTCGCTCGGGGTGCAGGCCCTGAACGATCCGGACCTGCGTTTTCTCGGGCGCCTGCACGATGTCGCCGAAGCGCGCCGCGCCATCGAGCTGGCCCGCGCGACCTTTCCGCGCCTGTCCTTTGACCTGATCTATGCGCGCCCGAACCAGACGCCGGACGCATGGGCGGCGGAGCTGGAACAGGCGATCGACCTCGCCGCCGATCATCTGTCGCTTTACCAGCTGACCATCGAGGAAGGCACGCGTTTTCACGACCTGCATCGACTGGGAAAGTTTGTCGTGCCCGATGTCGAGCATGCGGCGGAACTGTTTGAGGCGACGCAGGAGATCACTGCGGCGCACGGCCTGCCGGCCTATGAAGTGTCGAACCACGCACGCCCCGGCGCAGAGAGCCGGCACAATCTGGTCTACTGGCGCTACGGCGAATATGTCGGCTCCGGTCCCGGCGCACATGGCCGCTTCATCGAGGGCGGAGAGCGGTTTGCCACCGTGGCGGAGCGCATGCCGGAAAGCTGGCTGAACCTTGTTGAGCAGAGCGGCCACGGCATGGCGGACACCGAGCAATTGGCCCGGTCCGGTCAGGCCGATGAATTCCTGCTGATGGGCATGCGGCTGTCGGAAGGCATCGACCTTGATCGCTACGAACAATTGGCCGGCCGGCCGCTGTCGGCGAAGCGCATCTCGATCCTGCGCGAAGAGGGGCTGGTCGAGCCTGTCGGCAATTCGCGCCTGAAAGCGACTGCTGCTGGCCGGCTTGTGCTCAACGCGCTTGTCGCCGATCTTGCCCGCGACGATTGAGGTAAGACTATAACGATAGACTCATGGCAAGTCTGGGCGCTGCTCGCGATCTGCGTCTGAGCTGCCCCTTTTGCTGCGCGCCCGCGCATGCCAAACAGGACGGCATGAACGGACCTCGCATTTTTGTTGTCGGCCAGACCGAAATCGCCGCCCGGCCCCTGCCGGCCGCGCTTTACCTGGTGGCGACGCCAATCGGCAATCTCGGCGACATCACCATCCGCGCGCTGGAGACGCTTGCCGCTGCGGACATCGTCGCCTGCGAAGACACCCGCGTGACCCGCGTGCTGCTGGATCGCTATGGCATTCGCCAGAAGACGGTCGCCTATCATGAGCACAACGCCAACGAGGCCGGCCCGCGCCTGATCGCGGCAATTGAAGTCGGACAGTCGGTGGCGCTCGTGTCGGATGCAGGCACGCCGCTGGTCTCGGACCCCGGTTATCGGCTGGTTGGTGAAGCGGTGGAGCGCGGCCAGAAAGTCGTGCCGATCCCCGGCCCGTCATCGGTGCTGGCGGCGCTGTCGGCGGCGGGCCTGCCCACAGACGCGTTCATGTTTGCCGGCTTCCTGCCGGTGAAGGACGGTCAGCGCCGGACCAGACTGGAGGCGCTGCGCGCCGTGCCTGCCACGCTTGTCTTCTTTGAATCGCCGCGGCGGCTTGGCGATACGCTCGATGCCATGCGCGATGTATTCGGTGCGGACCGAGCGGCAGTTGTTGCGCGCGAGCTGACCAAGACCTTTGAAGAGTTTCGCCGCGCGCCGCTGGCGGAGCTTGCCGCGCACTATGCTGAGGCCGGTGCGCCAAAGGGCGAAGTGGTGATCTGCGTCGCCCAGCCAGATGAAGCCCCTGCGGCGGCGGAAGATGTCGACCGGCTGCTACTATCGCTGGCCTCCGAAATGTCTGCGTCAAAGGCCGCAGCCGAAGCCGCCCGGATGACCGGCGGCGCAAAGCCGGATCTTTACCGCCGGCTGCTTGAACTACGCGACGCCCCAGATGGCGGCTGAGCAGAAGAAGATCCGGGCCTACAGGCGCGGCAATCGCGGCGAATGGCTGGCGGCGCTGGCGCTGATGACCAAGGGTTATCGCATCGTCGAGCGCAACTACCGCAGCAAGCTCGGCGAAATCGACATCATCGCGCGGCGCGGTAATCTGATTGCAATCGTCGAGGTCAAGGCGCGCCCGACGCTGGCCGAGGCGATGGATGCGATCGGCCGCCAGTCGGCGCACCGTATTGAGGGCGCGGCCGACATGTGGCTGTCGAAGCAACACGACTTCAGTCGGCTCTCGGTCCGCTTCGACCTTGTCGCCGTGCTGCCCTGGCGCTGGCCAATCCACGTCGAGAACATTTTTCAGGGCGGGCGATAGAGCCTGACCAGCCTGCCGGTTATCGCCGCGCGGTCACATTCATCGGCAGGCCGCCTTGCGGCTGGGTGGTCAGTTTCTGCACCGGCCAGGGATTGGTGTCCGGCGTCGTGTCAAACCGGTGGCGCGACATCAGCGTGGCCAGCGCAATCACCGCCTCCTGCATGGCAAAGGCGGCGCCGATGCAAACACGCGGCCCAGCGCCAAATGGCAGATATTGATAGCGGTCGATCTTGTCGCGGTTGCCGGGGTGAAAGCGTGACGGCATGAACGCGTCGGGCTGATCCCACAGTTTGCGATGGCGATGCACCGTCCAAGGCATGATGAGAACCGTCGCGCCGGGATTCAGTTCCAGCTCGCCGTAACGCTCGTGAGCGATGACCTCGCGGTTGATCGACGGCGCAGGCGGAAAGAGCCGCATAGCTTCCTCGAACGCGGCGCGCGTCAGCGGCATGGCGTCGAGCCATTTCACCGGATCGGGCTCGCGCGCCAGCACGGCGTCGATCTCGGCCTCAACCTTGTCGCGCTCCCACGGCGCTTGCGCCAGACAGTAGAGTGTCCAGCCGAGCGCCCGGGCGGTTGTTTCGTGGCCCGCGCCGATGAAGGTGATGATGTTGTCCTCGATCTCGTCGCGCGAGAGCCCGTCCGGTCCCTCGGTCTTCAACAGCAGGGTCAGAAAATCCTGCGGTGCGCCGCCGCCCTTGCCCATGCGCGCAGCACGCATCCCGATCGTCTCTTTGACGATGCCGCGAAAGAACTGCATCGTGCGCCGCCCGCGAATACGGTTGATGCGCGGCAGCCAGGCAGGCGCGCGCAGCAGGTCAAGCGGATCGACCCGGCCCATCGTCTCGAACAGGCGATCAATCTGGGTCGCAAAGGTTCCGGGCTCTCCGGCGATTTCGCCTGAAAACAAGGTCTCGGCCAGAATGTCGTAGGTCAGCAGAGTCATGTCGTGCGAGATGTCGTGCACCCCGCCATTGCCGTATTTTTCCGCGAACGCCTGTGCCCGCTCCAGCATCGGCCGAGCAAAACCAAAAATGTGGCGCGGCGTGAACACCGGCGCCATCGCCTTGCGCGAACGTTTCCAAACCGCGCCTTCCGCCGTCAGCAGCCCGTCGCGCAGGATCGGCCGCAGCACCAGCTGGCGCACGGCGGCCATCTTGTAGTTTTTCGCATTGTCGACCAGCACGTGCCGGATCAGCGCCGGTTCATTGACGATGACCAGCGGCCCACCAATGCCGCCTTTCAGCGCGATGTAGGGCTCGTTGTAGGAGGGCTCGCCCCACAGTTCGAGCGGGTTGCGATAGACGATCCGCATCATCTGCAGCGTCGACGGCGGCGATGTCCGCGGCCTTGGCGCGGGCGGAACAAAGGGGGCTGGCGTGGCGTCCATCGATGATTCCTTGTGCCGCCAGAATAGGCGTTCCATGAAGCGGGGGGAAGATGCCGCAATGCCGCTGGATCTGGTGCAAAGGACAACGGGCCGCCGTATGCCGGCAGCCGGACGGAAAATTCCGTCAGCCTGACCCGTCACGACGTGTCGCGCTTCTCCAGCGCGTAAAGCGCCATGTTGTGGGTGTGGGCGAGGATTTCGTCGATGTCGCGAATGTGTTTTCGCCGCGGACGGTCAGGCTCCCAGCGGTCGAGCCGCCCGCCGGGCGGACGCCCGGGTTTGAGCGGCGACAGGCGTGCGGGCTTGAACGACGGTTCGCCGATATAGACGCCGCACGGCGCGGTTTTGCGGCGCTGCTCGGCATAGGCGAGGTCATGCGCGCGCCGGGCCAAGATGGCGGCGCGGCGGCGCTGCCAGTGTTGGTAACGCCGGGCCTGTGCCGGCAGGTCTTCAAGCGCTGCGGTGAGCACAAAAATGCGCCGCGCCAAAGCGCCGGCCTCGATCTTTCCATCGGGTGAGTTTCCGGGGGCGTTCGTGGTGGAAGCCAGCGAGCGGACGCGTGGCTTGCTGCGCACCAGCGAAAAGCTGCGCCGCCTGCGAAACGGCGAGGGCAGCGGGTCGACCAGCGGGAAAGTTGCCCGGCGGACGCGCCTGGACTGAATTTTGATGCCGCGCCCGGTGCGGTTCATCGGCACTGCGCGGCGCTGGACAACTGGCGCAGGCGGCGCGGGTTTCGGGATGAGCCAGGAGATCAGGGTTCCGTCCGGGCCGACGCGGCGGCTGGCGCTGGCTGGCAGCTGAATGCCGGATTTGAGCTCGCCGGGCCGCACGACATTGCGGGGATCGATCTCGAAAAATTCGGGCAGGACCGGCGGCGGCCGTTTTGGCGGGCGGCGTGTTGACGGGCTGAGCGGTGCTATCTGGCTGGCGAGCGCAATCGCCAGCCGCCGCGTGGCCGATTCCGCCGGACGCAACAGTTTGAGTATCGCAAGCCGCACCGGCTGCGGCAGTCTCAATCCAGCGCCGGGCAGATCGAACCGCACACCTGCCCAGCCGGCCATGGCGATCAGGCTGGTCACAAGGCGCAGGAGCGCGGTGCGGTTGGTTTCGATGGAGATATGTGCGGCCATGCCCTGCCTCCTTTCTGCGACGCGCACAGTGTGGGGGAGGTGGAAAGCGGGGGGACAGAATGGGGAAAGATTTTTTTGGGGGTCAGTCAAAGGACCCCTCATCCGTCGCCTGTTTCCTGATCTCACTGTCGTTCGATCAGGGGCGACACCTTCTCCCACAAGGGGCGAAGGGGGAGCATGGCAATTGCCGCTTCAGCCAATCGCCTGAGTTTGAGATTGGCAGAGACGTACACGCGTGTTCCCTTCTCCCCCTGTGGGAGAAGGTGGCCGAGCCGAAGGCGAGGTCGGATGAGGGGTGTTCCAGCTTGATGAGAGTCAACTGCTATTGCTGACCATGCATATCTTGGACTACGCAGCCTCGTCGTCTTCCGAGCCGAAGCGGCTCGCCGCTTCCAATTCAGCAACGTCATCCGTGAAATCTATGATCATTTGGATTGGATTTTCACTTGGGTGCTCGTCGTTGTAGTGATCAACGTCCTGTTTGATCTGAAAACAATCGTCCGTGATTGACTTGCGGCGTTGGCTGAATGACTTCTCTAGAAATGAGCGTGGCGCGGTATCGATGTCAGCCCATAGACTAAGCTGCTGTCCTTTGATTTGAGTTCTAATCGAATGCTTGGCGCGGTATTTTCGCCCTTTGGCATCAATCCGCTTTTCCTGCCGGAGGCTGTCTGCCAGGGCATCGCGACAGATCTTAACGACATCGCGCGGCGCGGGGAAATAGAGCCCCTGTTCAATTGCCCACGCAGCCACTTCGTCAAGAGAGACAGGGTCAGCACTGACTTCGGTCGTGTAGCGATCGAATATCGCCTGCATTTGCTCGCTAAATCTCGCCATGGTATTTTCCTATGCCTAGAGGTGTGCTTCCGCCGTGCTGCCCCAGCCGTCGGAAATGGCATTTTCGACGAGATGACGACGAGCCGGAACCTGATATTTTCGTAGATAATCATAGCGCTTCAATCGCCGTTGAAGTTGACCAACGACAATTGCGGGATGGACCGCCATTAACGCCGCAAATCCAACTACGTCTCGCTCAGAGAAATATGGATATTTCCGTGCATAGAAGGATGCCATCTTGGCTGATGGAATACAGAAATCTGCAGCGGCTGCGTTGGCGACTTGCTCCTCTTCGTCTTCTGTGGCTTCGGCACCGTCCCCAGTAAGATTGTCAACAATTCCGATTGAAAGTTTGCCGTGCCCTCGCAACACATGCTCGATTTCATGGCGCAGGACGAACCAAAAGTTGTCGAGCCGATCATAAAGCGTGGACAAACCGATCACCGGCGAATCTTCATCGAGCCAAGTGCAAACTCCATCTATTTTGGCGTTGGGAAGAACTTCGACCACAACCAAACGAACGCCACAGTCTGCAAGCAATTTCGGCACAGACGAAACTGCTTCTGGATCGATCATCAATCCGCGCAATTTAGGGAGCAACGCCACAAGCTTTTCTGGGGAGTAGGGCGAGACTTTTATCTGGCGAGCGAGTTGCCTTACGCGAAATACCCAAGCCAGTTGATGCGGCGGGGTTTCATCATAGTGAGTGCGTTTGGCCGCGAATGCGACTTCGCCAAACGCGTCGTCATTCGCCATCTCGAAAAATCGGTTCATTTGCAACTGTAACAAAGACGCTTCCCCGTCTTTGATCCACCCGCGTCTGATCATATCTCGAACTGGAAAATGGCTCTGAAGTCCGGCGCGTGTCTTCACTGCAGGGTCAGGTTCTTTTGCATTCTGTAGATCATAGATATTCTGCAAATTTAGGAAGAACTGGGGTGATGTGCCGAATGCGTCGCCCAACAGACGAGCCATATCGGGTGTGATGCTCCGTTTGCCCGATAGGAGGGGATTCAACTGCTGCTCAGTCTGCCCCAAAATAAACGCAAGGTCGCGCTGAGACCAATTGCGGGCGTCTAATTCTAGCTTGATCAACACACCCGGTGGCTCGACCGCCACATGGCTCACATTTGTCATCATGCTACCCCCCGGGGACTTTCTTCTACGCTCGTCACAAAAACTGTCATGGCTTTGTTCTTTTCCACGATTTTGACTGCCATCGCCCAATTCGGAGCGAGCTCCACAAAGTGGTCAGGCGTATCGGTGCGAACTCGCAAGCCAAGGCTTTTCCAATTCCGCAAAGTAGATACATCGGTCGCAGCCCTCAGAATTCGAAGGCGTTGGCGCGCAGAATGGATCACAGCAACTGGAAGTCGCGTTTCAGCTGCGGCTTCGGTTTCAATGAGTGCCAATCGCTTGTCTGAGAACTCGATCTCCATAAGCCCCATGATATCTGGCGCTCATGTCATGTCAACACGACTAAACGCAAGTCGTTAAGTTAATTGGCTGTGCAGGTCACCTCACCCCTTGCCATTCTCGCCCCTATGATCAAAACGGCGCGGTCTTTGAATTTGGCGCCCACACATGACCTGCTCTAATCCATCTCCAAGCAGAACGGGCAAGCAGTTTCTCTTCATTCCGCCGGCAGCCAATGGCCTCAGCGCGGCGGCGGGGCCGACAAGACCCAGCGAATGGCCTCGACAATGGCTTCAGGCCGCCGTCCGGGAATGTTGTGGTCGCTGTCTACTCTGCGCACACGGGCGGTGGGGTAGATCCGCGCAAAATCGGCACGCTTTGCGTCGTCAAACGCCGCGGCTGGTCCCGTTCCACTATCGCGCGCCAGAAGGATGACAGCAGGAATGCGGGCCGGGAGCGGCGGCGAACTCAGCACGCCGGCGCCGGTTTGAGGCAGTGCTTCAAATTCCTGGCGGATTGGCCCAACGCTACCGGCGAGCGCCATTGCGCCCACGGCCAGCGATCCGCGTTTGGCGAGCGCGCCATCGCCCTCGAACTGGGTTGGATGGGTCGGATCCACCAGGACAAGCCCGGCAACCTCGCCGGGATAACGTCTCGCATAAAGCTGCATGTACAGGCCGCCCGCCGAGTGGCCCACCAGGACGTAGGGCGGCCTGATCCCACGATCCCGCAGCAGCGCGCGCAAGTCTTCCACGATTGTCGCGCCGTCCCTCGGCCGTTGCGTTGGGGCGCTGCGTCCGACCCCCGGGCGGTCATAGGCAAAAACCGCATTGGTGCGGGAAAGAGCCTGAAACACCTCTCGCCAGCTTTCCTTGTGCGCGCCCAGCCCTGCTTCAAAAACCACAGTTGGCGCGCTGCCCGGCAGGTAGGAGACTTCGACAGGGCCAGAAGGTCCCCGTGCAGTCTGGGCGCCCGGCAGTGTGGCGCAGCCAGACAGAATAGATAGACAGATAAAAAGAGAAATTGCGATCTTCATATTGTCTATCACGCTACTGAACTCCGTCTTCCTCGGCGACATACTCAAGTATGTCTCCGGGCTGGCAAGAAAGCGCGGAGCAAATCTTTGACAGGGTTTCGAACCGCATTCCGCGGACTTTTCCGGATTTGAGCAAGGATACGTTTTGTTCCGTCAGCCCGATGCGTTCTGCAAGTTCTTTGGAGCGCATCTTGCGTTTGGCGAGCATCACATCGAGATTGACCGTGATCGCCATCAGACAATGCTCCGATTGTCTTCGTCGAGGCGTATTCCCTCCTGCATCACCAGCGCAAAGGCGAACAGAAGCAATCCGAGTATCAGGGATGTGATGTCTGCCGAGCTGATGGCGAGGATCAATTGCTGCTGCCCCGGCGGATTGGCGCTCGTCATCAGCAGCGGGATTGCAATTCGCGTGATGACGCCTGCAATTGCAGCTGTCACGGCAAGCAGGCCAAGCGACCTGAGCAGCGGCGGAACATCAGAGTGAAAGATCGTTGCCGACCGGCCAAAAAGCCGGAACAGCGACCGCACGGCCAGCATGGCAACGACAAAGATGGCGGCCGGGACAAGGCTTAACAGGATGGCTGCGGCGAATGCGAAGCCGTTTGGCCAGGTGACGATGCCCGTGACATCGCGCTGCAGGGAGAGCGCCAGCGCGCCGGGCATGAAAATGAGATAGCCCACATAACCGGCAACCATCGCTACGCCTGCAACGGCCAGCCATTCCGCTGCAAACGCGATTGTCCGCAGCCGGCGCCGATCGGCGGTGAATGAGGTGGCATCGCTGGACATGAAAATTCTCCTACTGCTTTCAAAAATTACTGTCTTACATTAATTTTTGAATGTCAAACTGGATGGAATGACAATGGATTTCAGTGCTCGCGCCACTGCTTTGCCGCCGGTCGCGCCGCTTCATCCGCCCGGCGGGGCAAGGCCAGCCCGGGGTTCCAACGCCAGCACCACTTGCCTTCCTCTCTCATTTACTCCACACGGCGCGGTCTTTGAATTTGGCCGCCCGCATATGATCCGTCTCGAATCCATCTCCAAACAGAACGGCAAGCAGATTGTCTTCATTGAGGCATCAGCTGCGATCCAGCGTGGCGAAAAGGTCGGGCTGGTGGGGCCGAACGGCGCGGGCAAGACGACGCTGTTTCGCATGATTACCGGCGAGGAACAGCCTGACGAGGGTCAGGTCTCGGTCGATAAGGGCATGCGCATCGGCTATTTTTCGCAGGATGTCGGCGACATGGCCGGCCGCAGCGCCATTGCCGAGGTGATGGACGGCGTCGGCCCGGTGTCGGCGTTGGCGGCAGAAATGGCGGTGCTGGAAGCGGCGATGGGCGACCCGGACCAGGCCGACCGCATGGACGAGATCATCGAACGCTACGGCGAGGTGCAGGGCAAATTCGACGAACTGGACGGCTATGCGCTGGAGGGTCGGGCGAAGGAGATTCTGGGCGGGCTTGGTTTTTCCGACGAGATGATGACCGGCGACGTGGCAAAGCTCTCGGGCGGCTGGAAGATGCGCGTGTCGCTGGCAAAGATCCTGCTGATGCGGCCGGACGCGATGCTGCTCGACGAACCGTCCAACCATCTCGACCTCGAAAGCCTGATCTGGCTGGAGAACTTCTTGAAGGGATTTGACGGCGCGGTGCTGATGACCTCGCACGACCGCGAATTCATGAACCGCATTGTCGGAAAAATTGTCGAGATCGATGGCGGCGCGCTGACGTCTTACTCCGGCGACTACGAATTTTACCGGGCGCAGCGGGCGCAGGCCGATGTGCAGCAGCAGGCGCAGTTTGAGCGGCAGCAGGCGATGCTGGCCAAGGAGATTGCCTTCATCGAGCGGTTCAAGGCGCGCGCCAGCCATGCGGCGCAGGTGCAGAGCCGGGTGAAAAAGCTCGACAAGATCGAGAAGGTGGAGCCGCCAAAGCGCCAGCAGACGGTGCGGTTTGAATTCCAGCCAGCACCGCGATCGGGCGAAGACGTAGCGACGCTGAAGGGCGTGAAAAAGGCCTATGGCAGCCGCACGATCTATGACGGGCTCGACTTTCAGGTGCGCCGGCGCGAACGCTGGGCGGTGATGGGCGTGAACGGCGCGGGAAAATCGACGCTGCTGAAACTGGTGGCGGGCGCTTCGGACCCTGACGGCGGCACAGTGGCGCGCGGCCCGAGCGTCAAGATGGGCTATTTCGCCCAGCACGCGATGGAACTGCTGGAAGGCGACCGCTCGGTGCTGGAATGGCTGGAGGACTCATTTCCGCTGGCGGGGCAGGCGCCATTGCGGGCGCTGGCGGGATGCTTTGGCTTCACCGGCGACGAGGTGGAGAAGAAATGCCGGGTTCTGTCGGGTGGCGAAAAGGCGCGGCTGGTGATGGCGCGGCTGCTGTTTGATCCGCCGAATTTTCTGGTCCTTGATGAGCCGACTAACCATCTGGATATCGCGACCAAGCAGATGCTGATCGAGGCGCTGTCGAAATATGAGGGCGCGATGCTGTTTGTCAGCCACGACCGGCATTTTCTCGCCGCCCTGTCGAACCGGGTGCTGGAACTGACCGGTGACGGCCTGCACGCCTATGGCGGCGGCTACACCGAATATGTCGAATCAACCGGCCAGGAAGCGCCGGGATTAAGGAGCTGACTTTGCCAGTTGGCTTCGCTTCGGCTATGCCGGAACAAGCAGACACCGGACAACAGCCAGATGACAGCTCTTCAGTCTTCCATCATCGCCGAACTTGGCGTGGCGAGAACATTTGACGCTGCAGCCGAGGCGGAGCGGCGGATCGAGTTCTTAGCCGGCTATTTAAGGCGGTCCGGCTTGCATTCCTATGTGCTGGGCGTGTCGGGCGGGGTGGATTCCACCACCGCCTCGATGCTGGCTCAAGCGGCGGTGAAGCGGCTGCGCGAGGGTGGCTACGAGGCGCAGTTTGTCGCCATGCGGCTGCCCTATGGCGCCCAGCGCGACGAGGCGGACGCGGCGCTGGCGATCAAGACGATCAGGCCAGATCATACGGTGACCGTCAACATCAAGCCGGCGGCGGACGGTATGCTGGCTGAGGTGCGCACAGCGTCTGGGGCGCTGTGGAACCCGGCAGGCGAGGATTTCCACTTCGGCAACATCAAGGCGCGGCAGCGCATGGTGGCGCAATACGCGCTGGCCGGGTCGCTGGGCGGCATCGTCATCGGCACCGATCATGCGGCTGAAGCGCTGATGGGCTTTTTCACCAAGTTTGGCGACGGAGCCGCCGATATCCTGCCGCTGGCGGGGCTGAACAAGCGCCGCATCCGCGCCATTGCCTCGCTGCTCGGCGCGCCTAAGGAGCTGGTGTTCAAGGTGCCGACAGCAGATCTTGAGGAAAAGCGCCCGCTGCGCCCCGACGAAGACGCCTATGGCGTGACCTATGAGGAGATCGACGATTTCCTTGAAGGCAGGAAGATCAGCGACGAGTCAGAGGCGAAGATCCTCAAATTCTACCGCAGCTCGGCCCACAAGCGCGCCTTGCCGGTGGTGCCGGGGGATTAATGGGGCTACGGGGAATGCCAGTGGAAGCCGCCGGGCAAATCCCGGCCAAACCTTGGTTTTCCTGACGTGAACGCCTATATTTCGGGGATGGTTGCGACCGATTCGATATCACGCGGCGCGGCCGTCAATTCCGCCTTCTAGCGAAAGTTGTACATGAGCGACGAGACCGAAAACGGCAACGGCGGCCCGGCCGAATATGGCGCAGATTCCATCAAGGTTCTCAAGGGCCTGGATGCGGTGCGCAAACGGCCAGGCATGTATATCGGCGACACCGATGACGGTTCGGGCCTGCATCACATGGTCTATGAAGTCGTCGACAATGCGATTGACGAGGCGCTGGCCGGCCATGCCGACCTGGTGTCGGTGACGCTGAATGCTGACGGATCGTGCACCGTAGCCGACAATGGGCGCGGCATTCCGACCGATTTGCATCCGACAGAGGGCGTTTCAGCAGCCGAAGTCATCATGACGCAGCTGCACGCGGGCGGAAAGTTCGACCAGAACTCCTACAAGGTGTCGGGCGGCCTGCATGGCGTGGGTGTGTCGGTGGTCAACGCGCTGTCGATCTGGCTGCGGCTGAAAATCCGCCGCGACGGCAAAATCCATGAAATGAGCTTTACCCACGGCAATGCCGATGCGCCGCTGGTGCAGACCGGAACGTATGACGTGGTCAATGCGCCAGGCACCTATGAGGGCCGCAGCGGCACGGAAGTGAGTTTCCTGCCCTCGCCGCAGACCTTTACGATGGTCGAGTTCGACTACAACACACTGGAACACCGCCTGCGTGAGCTCGCATTCCTGAACTCCGGCGTGCGCATTGTGCTGACGGACGCCCGCCATGCGGACGTGAAGGTGACCGAGCTGCATTATGACGGCGGTCTCGTCGAGTTCGTGCGTTATCTCGATCGTTCCAAAAAGCCGCTGATCGAGAAACCGATTGCGATCCAGGCGGAGCGCGACGGCATTACGGTTGAAGTGGCGATGTGGTGGAACGACAGCTACCACGAGAACGTGCTGGCTTTTACCAACAACATCCCGCAGCGCGATGGCGGCACCCATCTGGCCGGGTTCCGCGGCGCGCTGACGCGCCAGGTGACGAGCTATGCGGAGGCGTCGGGCATTGCAAAAAAGGAAAAAGTGACGATCACCGGCGACGACAGCCGCGAAGGGCTGACGGCGGTTCTGTCGGTGAAAGTTCCGGATCCAAAGTTTTCGTCGCAGACCAAGGACAAGCTGGTGTCGTCCGAGGTTCGTCCGGTGGTCGAAAATCTCGTAAACGAGGCGCTCGGCACCTGGTTCGAAGAACACCCGGCGGAAGCAAAGGTGCTGATCGGCAAGGTGGTGGAAGCTGCCGCCGCCCGCGAGGCAGCGCGCAAGGCGCGCGAACTGACGCGGCGCAAGGGCGTGCTCGACATCTCCTCGCTGCCGGGAAAGCTGGCGGACTGTCAGGAACGCGATCCGGCGAAATCCGAACTGTTCATCGTCGAGGGTGACTCGGCAGGCGGTTCGGCCAAGGGCGGGCGCTCGCGCCAGAACCAGGCGATCCTGCCGCTGCGCGGCAAGATCTTGAATGTCGAGCGCGTGCGTTTTGACCGCATGCTGTCGTCTGACATGATCGGCACGATGATTACGGCGCTGGGCACCGGCATTGGCCGCGACGAGACGTCGGGCTTCAACATCGACAAGCTGCGCTATCACAAGATCATCATCATGAGCGACGCCGACGTCGATGGCGCACACATTCGCACCCTGCTGCTGACCTTCTTCTTCCGTCAGATGCCCGAATTGATCGAGCGCGGCCACCTCTACATCGCCCAGCCGCCGCTCTACAAAGTGTCGCGGGGCAAGAGCTCGCAATATCTCAAGAACCAGGCCGAATATGAACGGTTCCTGGTGGAGTCGGGACTGGAAGACGCAACGCTGACGCTGGCGTCAGGCGAAGTGCTGGCAGGCGCTGATTTGCGCAAGGCGGTCGATGACGCGCTGGCGGTGCGCGGCCTGATCGCGGGTCTTCATTCGCGCTACAATCACAGCGTGGTCGAGCAGGCGGCGATTGCCGGCGCGTTCAACACCCAGGTCCTGGCCGACATCGGCCGCGCCGAAGCCATGGCCGGTGCGATTGCCGAACGGCTGGACGCGGTGTCGGAAGACACCGAGCGCGGCTGGGAAGGCCACCGCTCAACCTCGAACGAAAATGCCGGCGGCTACGTGCTGGAACGCACGTTGCGCGGCGTCAAGGAAACGGCGGTTCTCGATGTCGGCCTGATCCAGTCAGCCGACGCGCGCGCCATCGACCGGTTCGCTGAGCGGCTGGCGGAAGTCTATGCCGGCAATGTCGTGTTGCGCCGCAAGGACGTGACGGTGCAGATCACCGGCCCGAACGCCTTGCTTGACGCGATCTTTGCCGCTGGCCGCAAGGGCCTGTCGATGCAGCGCTACAAGGGGCTGGGCGAGATGAACGCCGAGCAGCTGTGGGAAACCACGCTCGACCCGAACGCTCGCTCGCTGCTGCAGGTGAAGGTGACGGATGCGACCGACGCCGACTCGCTGTTCTCGCGCCTGATGGGCGACGAGGTCGAGCCTCGCCGCGAGTTCATTCAGGAAAACGCGCTGAGCGTGGCCAATCTGGACGTTTGAGGGTTCGCTGTGGCAAGGCTGGATTTCGGGGACTGGATTGACCGCGGGCCAGTCAGCTCTCGCGCTTGAATTCTTTGAAGCGGTGACAGGGGTGGGCGCCTCAACACCCCTTATCTGTAACTCGCAAACACCTCTGTCGTGCCGTCGCTTTTCACCAGCAGCACGTCATAGGGCTCGGCGTCCGCAGGATCGCCCATGCCCGGCGACCCGTAGGGCATGTCGGGCACGGTGAGGCCAAGCGCCTCGGGCTTTTCGGCGAGCAGGCGCTTGACCTCTTTGGCAGGCACATGGCCTTCGATGACATAGCCTTCAATATTGGCGGTGTGGCACGAGGTCTGGCCCGGTTTCAGGCCGGCGGCCTGTTTGGCGGCATCAAGCTGCGGATCGGACACATTGGTTTCGGTGACGGTGAAACCCGCATCGCGCATGTGCTGGCTCCACGCCGTGCAGCAGCCGCAGGTTGGCGATTTGAGCACCTGCAATGCGCCGGCGGCCCAGACCGCCTGACTGGTCAAGGCGGCGATGGCAAAAGTCGCGGCGCGCAATGTCTTGGCGTAGGTGGTCATGGCAGTCCTCCCTCGCACATGGATAAATGACAAGCGCAGCGCTGGCCAGCATGACGACACGGCATGACGCAGGCGTGTCCCCAAAAAATGCAGGAACGAGTCTGGCCCAAGTGGAAATCCGGTCATAGCCGTTTGACCTGAGCGCACGGGGCGTGTGTTCTTGGGCCATGAACATTCGAAGCGGTAAAAAGCAATGCCAGGCGCACTCGATGGAATAGTTGTCATTGCGCTGGAGCAGGCGGTGGCTGCGCCGCTGGCGACGGCGCGCATGGCCGATGCGGGCGCGCGCGTTATCAAGCTGGAGCGGCCGGAGGGGGATTTTGCGCGCGGCTATGACGATTATGTACACGGGTTGTCGAGCTATTTTGTCTGGATCAATCGCGGCAAGGAATCCTGCGTCGTCGACCTGAAACAGCGCGACGACCTGGCGCTGGTCGAGGCGATGATCGCGTCCGCAGACGTGTTTGTGCAGAACCTCGCGCCGGGCGCAGCTGCGCGGCTGGGACTGGGCGGCGCGGCGCTCAGGCAGCGTCATCCGCAACTCATCACCTGCGATATTGGCGGCTATGCGCCGGGTACGCCGGACCAGGACCGCAAAGCCTACGACCTTCTGGTGCAGGCTGAAGCGGGGCTCGCCGGCGTGACAGGATCGGAGCAGTCAGGCCCGAGCCGTGTCGGCATTTCAGTCTGTGATATTTCGACCGGGCAAGCGGCATATGCGGCGGTGCTGGAAGCCTTGCTGGTGAGGCAGCGCACCGGCCAAGGCGCACATATCGAACTGTCGCTGTTCGACACAATCGCCGAATTCATGAATGTGCCCTATCTGGCCAGCCGCTACGGCGGCAAGCCGCCGCGCCGCGCCGGGCTCGCTCATCCTTCGATTGCCCCCTACGGCGTGTTCGATGTGGTGGACGGACAGATTCTGATGGCGATCCAGAACGAGCGCGAATGGCAGGTGTTTTGCCAACGGGTGCTGGGCGACGCGGCGCTTGCCGGCGATCCGCGCTTTTCATCCAATGTGGCGCGGGTGGAGAATCGCTTGGCGCTGGACGGGCTCGTCCAGGCGCAGGTTGGAGCGCGCACGCTGGCAAGTCTGAGCGCGCTGCTGGATGAGGCGCGCATCGCCTATGGCCGGCTGTCTGATATGGTGGCGCTCGATGTCCATCGCAGTGCGAGCAAAAGCAGGGTCGAGACGCCGGGCGGGACGGTTGAGGTGCTGGCGGCGCCGGTGGTCGTCGACGGGCGCAGGGCGGCGCTAGGTCCGGTGCCAAGCCTTGGCCAGCACACCGGGACGCTGCGGCGCGAGTTCGGTAAGGGAGAGACCAGCCGATGAGCATGACGCGAGAGCTGACGCGGCTGATCCGGGCAAGGCCGGTTTCCAGCCGGGATCTGGAGTGGGCGGCGCTGTTTGTGCTCGACACGCTGGGCTGTGCGCTTGGTGCGACTGGAACTGAGCCGGCGCGCATGCTGCGGGCGGTTGCGCCGCCTGACACATCCGACATGCCACGCCGGGCGTTTTATCTCGGCGGGCTGGCCCATATTCTGGAAATGGACGATCTCCACCGCGATTCCGTGACCCATCCCGGCAGCGTGGTGATCCCTGCGGCCTGGGCGATTGCCGACAGCCGCAATCTTGGCGGCCGCGAATTTCTGCAAGCGGTGCTGACCGGCTATGAAGCGATGTGCCGGATCGGCAATTCGGTCGGCAAGGCGCACTATCGGGTGTGGCACAATACCTCGACATGCGGACCGTTTGGCTCGGCCTTTGCCGCCGCCGATCTGCTGGGTCTTGATGAGGACCAGACGGTATGGGCGCTGGGCAATGCCGGGACCCAATCGTCGGGCCTGTGGCAGTTTCTGGCGACGGGCGCGATGAGCAAGCACCTGCACACGGCGCGCGCCGCTGAATCGGGCGTTCTGGCGGCGCTGCTGGCGGCGGAAGGCTTTACCGGGCCGGATGAAATCCTTGAGGGCGAGAAAGGGTTTTATGCCGGGCTGTGCCCCGGCCCTGTGCCGGACAAGGTGCTGGAAGACGCCGATGCGAGCTGGCAGTTGACCGGCACGTCGATCAAGCCCTGGCCGTGCTGCCGCCACACTCATCCGGCAATCGATGCTGCGCTTGAGCTGCATCGCCAGCTTGCCGGGCGCGCAATCACGTCGGTGTCGGTGGGCACCTATCAGGCGGCGCTGGACGTGTGTGACAGGCCGAAACCCGCAGATCCCTACAGCGCAAAATTCTCGTTGCAGCATACGGTGGCGATTGCACTGGCAGAAGGCCAGGTGGTGCAGGCAAGCTTTGACGCGGACGCCCGCCAGCGTGTGGCGGGTGAACGGGCGAAAGTGACAGTCGGTCTTTCGGAACCGGTCAACGCAGGCTATCCGAAAGCCTGGGGTGCAGACGTGGCGGTCATGACGGCAGATGGCGCTGAATTGCGCGCGGTTCGCCGGCAGGCCAGGGGCGATCCCGAAAATCCGGTCAGCGCTGACGAGGTGGCCGCCAAGGCGCGGCAACAACTGGCAGAGGCTGGCATGGGACCGCAGCGCATCGACGCGCTGGTTGCGGCGATCCTGGATCTGCCGGGCGGGCGGCCGGTGCGAGATCTGGCGTTGTTTGACAGCAGAGCGAAGGGCGTATGGAAGCGGAGCGGGTGAATATGGACCATGAGAACCATCAGGACATTCGCGACGCAGTACGCAGACTTTGCGAACAATTCCCCGGCGAATACTGGCGCAAGCTCGACGCCGAGCGCGCCTATCCGGCTGAATTTGTCGAGGCGCTGACCAGTGCCGGCTATCTGGCGACGCTGATCCCGGAAGAATATGGCGGGTCGGGCCTGACCCTGTCGGCGGCGGCTGCTGTATTGGAAGAGGTGCAGCGCGCCGGCTGCAATGGCGCGGCCTGCCACGCCCAGATGTATGTGATGGGCACCGTGTTGCGTCACGGCAGCGAGGAGCAGAAGCGGCGCTATCTGCCAAAGGTCGCATCTGGCGAATTGCGGCTGCAGGCATTTGGCGTGACGGAGCCCGCAAGCGGCACAGATACAAGTTCTATCCGCACCTTTGCCCGCCGTGACGGCGGCCACTACGTCGTCAACGGCCAGAAGATCTGGACCAGCCGCGCCGAATATTCGGACCTGATGGTCCTGCTGGCGCGCACGACGCCGAAGGAAGAGACGGCCAAGCGCACCGACGGATTATCGGTGTTCATCCTCGACATGCAGCAGGCGCGGCAGGCCGGCATGACGGTCAGGCCGATCCGCACGATGATGAACCACTCAACGACAGAAGTATTCTTCGACAATGTCCGCATTCCGGCGGAGAATCTGATCGGCGAGGAGGGCAAGGGCTTTCGCTACATCCTGTCGGGCATGAACGCCGAGCGTATCCTGATCGCTGCCGAATGTGTTGGCGACGCCAAATGGCTGATCGAGAAAGCATCGCGCTACGCCAGCGACCGGCAGGTATTCGGGCGGCCGATCGGGGCCAATCAGGGTATCCAGTTTCCGATCGCCCGCGCCTACACCAATATGCGCGCCGCCGAACTGATGGTGCGTGAGGCGACCCGCCTCTACGAGGCTGGCAAGAATGCCGGCGCCGAAGCCAATATGGCCAAGATGCTGGCCGCTGACGCCTCAAACGAGGCGGCGAACGCCTGCATCCAGACGTTTGGCGGTTTTGGCTTTGCCGAAGAATATGACGTCGAACGAAAATTCCGCGAGACGCGGCTCTATCAGGTCGCGCCGATCTCGACCAATCTGATCCTCTCCTACATTGCCGAACATGTGCTCGGCATGCCCCGGTCCTATTGAGGCGCGTGATGAGCGGGCAGGACAAACCTTTTGCAGAATGGCTGGGCCGCACATCGGTGTCGGACGATGTCGTGACACCGAGACTG
This sequence comes from Mesorhizobium sp., assembly GCA_036742015.1. GTDB lineage: Bacteria > Pseudomonadota > Alphaproteobacteria > Rhizobiales > Rhizobiaceae > Mesorhizobium_A. The sequence goes on from DAINRF010000024.1 coordinate 30,562, forward strand.
GCAGACAGTTTTGCCGCGATCTTTGACGGGCATCTGGCGCAAGGCAAAGAAGGTGAAGCGCCGCTCGGGATCCACTGGTGCCTGTCGCCGGCCATCGCGCCAATGGCGCAGCTTGGATCTGACGGCCACCCGGCGAAGAACCTGACGCTGCCGCCGGTGCCGCTGCCGAGGCGGATGTGGGCCGGTGGTGAACTGGAACTGTTTGATCCGCTGCGCATCGGCGACGAGGTGAGGCGGACATCGACAATTGAAGACATTGTCCACAAGCAAGGCCGCACCGGCGATCTGTGGTTTGTCGCGGTCGGCCATCAATATGAGACGCAGCGGGGCTTGAGCGTTCGTGAGCGGCACGACATTGTTTACCGCGAGGCGGCTGATCCATCCGCTCCACGGAAGGCGCCCGTGCCGCAAGCGCCTGAAGATGCGAGCATCGTCCGCAGCATTGAGACGCCGCCGACTTTGCTGTTCCGCTATTCGGCGATCACCTTCAACGGCCACCGCATCCACTACGACTTGCCCTATGCGACCGGGGTCGAAGGATATGACGGCTTGGTGGTGCACGGCCCGATCCAGGCAACGCTGCTGCTGAATCTTGCGTCGATGCGGCCGGGCGCAGGGCCGCCGGGCAGATTTTCCTATCGCGGCCTGTCACCAGCCATCGCCGGGCGAACCCTGTCATTCAAGTGTGGCGCAGGCGACCGGTCGAACACGCTGTGGACTGAAGGCTGCGACGGCGTCCGGCATATGTCGGCCACCGTCGCCTGATCGATGGATCAGTCAAGTTTCACAGTACGCAGCCTGAGCGCGTTGGCGATGACAGAGACCGACGACAGGCTCATCGCGGCGGCCGCAAGCATCGGCGACAGCAGCAGCCCAAAGACCGGATAGAGCACGCCCGCCGCAATCGGCACGCCGATGACGTTGTAGACAAAGGCGAAGAACAGGTTCTGCTTGATATTGGTTATGGTCGCCTGCGCCAGCGTGCGGGCGCGCACGATGCCGGTCAAATCACCCTTGACCAGCGTGATGCCGGCGCTCTCGACCGCGACGTCTGCGCCGGTGCCCATGGCGATGCCGACGTCCGCTGCGGCAAGCGCCGGTGCGTCGTTGACGCCGTCGCCGGCCATTGCGACTTTTGCGCCCCTGGCCTGCAGCTCCTCGATCAGCTTCAGTTTGCCATCGGGCAGCATGTCGGCGCGCACCTCGTCGATGCCGAGTTTTGAGGCGACGGCCTTGGCCGTGCGCTCATTGTCGCCGGTCGCCATGATGATGCGCAGACCGCGATCATGCAGGGCGCGGATGGCTTCAGCGGTTGTCGCCTTGACCGGGTCTGCGACAGCGATGATGCCAGCAGGCTTGCCGTCAACTGCGACAAACATTGCCGTCTTGCCTTCTGTCTGCATGGCCTGCGCCTGAGCCTTCAGCGCGCCGGTGTCGACGCCCAGATCAGCCATCATCGCCGCGTTGCCGAGCGAGACCTTTGCGCCGTCAACAACGCCCGAGACGCCCTTGCCGGTGACGGCTTCGAAGTCAGTCGTTGCGGTTAGTTTTGCGCCTCGCTTCTCCGCGCCGTCCACGATCGCCTCGGCCAGCGGATGCTCGGAGCCGCGCTCCAGCGAACCGGCAAGCGACAACAGCCGCGCCTCGTCAAAGCCGGAGGCAGTCACCACGTCGGTCAGCTTTGGCCGGCCCTCGGTCAGGGTGCCGGTCTTGTCGACAATAAGCGTGTCGACGGAAGCAAAGCGCTCCAGCGCCTCGGCGTCCTTGATCAGGACGCCTGCCTGCGCGCCGCGTCCGGTGGCGGTCATGATCGACATTGGCGTGGCCAGCCCCAGCGCACAGGGACAGGCGATGATGAGCACCGAGACCGCCGCAACAATGGCGTAGGTCATGGAGGGTTCAGGCCCGACCAGCGCCCAGACAACGAAGGCGAGGATGGCGACCAGCACCACGGCTGGCACGAAATAATAGGAGACGCGGTCGGCCATCCCCTGGATCGGCGCGCGCGATCGTTGGGCTTTCGCAACCATGTCGACGATCTGCGACAGCATCGTTTCGGAACCGACACGTTCGGCGCGGATCACGAGAGAACCGTTCTTGTTGAGTGTGCCGCCGGTGACGGCATCGCCCTCAACCTTCTCAACCGGAACCGGTTCGCCGGTGATCATCGATTCGTCGATGGACGAGCGGCCTTCGACGACGACGCAGTCGACCGGCACGCTGTCGCCGGGGCGCACGCGCAGCAGGTCGCCCTGCTTGACCTGGTCCAGCGGAACGTCTGTTTCGGTCCCGTCGGCTGCGATGCGCCGGGCAGTTTTCGGCGCGAGGTCGAGCAATGCGCGGATGGCCGAACCGGTGCGCTCGCGAGCGCGCAGTTCCAGCACCTGGCCTAGAAACACCAGCGCGACGATGACAGCGGCGGCCTCGAAATAGACCGGAACCGAGCCGCCATGACCGCGGAACTGGTGCGGGAAAATGCCAGGGAAGAATGTTGCGACAACACTGTAACCATAGGCTGCCCCGACACCGATAGCGATCAAGGTCCACATGTTCGGGCTGCGATTGACGATGGAGGCCCAGCCGCGGCGGAAGAACGGGATCGCCGCCCAGAGCACGACCGGCGTCGCAAGCGCAAACTCAAGCCAGATCGCGGTGCGTTCGCCGATCCAGTCGCGAATAGGCAGGCCGACCATCGGCGCCATCGCAATGACGAACAGCGGCAGCGCCAAAGCCGCGCTGATCCAGAAGCGACGCGAAAAATCGATCAGCTCAGGGTTCGGCCCATCGTCGAGGCTTGGCGTCATCGGCTCCAGCGCCATGCCACAGAGCGGGCAGTCGCCGGGGCCTTCCTGAACGATCTCTGGGTGCATCGGGCAGGTGTAGAGTGTGCCCTTGGGCATGGGTTCGGGCGCAGGCCGGCCCGCGAGATATTTTTCCGGATCGGCCTCGAACTTCGCCTTGCAGCCGGCCGAGCAGAAATAGAACTTTTGGCCCTTGTGCTTGAGGAAGTGTTTTGCGCTGGAGCGGTCGACATTCATGCCGCAGACCGGATCCTTGGCGGTCTTGTAGGCTTCTGGATCGGCCAGGAACTTGGTACGGCAGCCCTCGCAGCAGAAATAGTAGGTGTGGCCGTCAACCTCCGCAGTCGGCTTGCCAGCGGCAGGATCGACAATCATACCGCAGACAGGGTCGCGGATCACCGCATCGGCAGGAGGCGCAGAGGCCATCTTGGCGTGACCGCCGCAGCACGAGTCGTCAGCGGCGTGGTTGTGATTGTGATCGGACATCTTGCTACCCCGGAATTCTCATTCCTGTCACAGATAGGGCTTCCAGTCACTGGAAGGTCAAGAGGCGATCCGCCAGAAAGTCATCAGCCATACATCAGCTTTGGCAGCCAGGTCACGATTTCCGGGAACAGGAAGCAAAGGATGACCGCAAGAACCTGGATCAGCACGAAGGGAATGACACCAACATAAATATGACGTGTGGTGATCTCCTTGGGCACGACGCCCTTCAGGTAGAACAGGGAGAAGCCGACGGGCGGTGTCAGGAATGAGGTCTGCAGCATGACCGCCAGGACGACCAGGAACCACACCATATCGAAGCCGAGCGCCCGGATGACCGGAGCGACCAAGGGCAGGATGATGAGCACGATTTCCAGCCAGTCGAGGAAGAAGCCTGCAACGAAGGAAATCAGCAGGATGAAGATGACGATGCCGGTTGGACCGAATGGCAGTCCATGCAGCGAATGGGCGATCAGCTCATCGCCGCCCAGCATGCGCAACACGAATGCAAAGATCGTCGCGCCGATGAAGATGCCAAAGATGAAGCAGGTCGTGAGCGTTGTTTCGATGCCAACCCGGCGGATCACTTCCAGGTCAAGCTTACGGTTTGCGGCGGCCAGCAGTGTTGCGCCGAACGCGCCGATGCCGGAAGCTTCTGTCGGTGTTGCGATGCCGAAGAAGATCGCGCCCAGCACAGCAAGAACAAGACTTGCAGTGGGCACGGTCGCCATGATGGCGGCCCAGATTTCCCCGCCGGTCAAAGGCGGCGCTTCGGGCGGGGCCGGCGCCTTGGATGGCGTCAGGATGCCGACAACGATTACGTAGACGATATACATCAGGCCGAGCATGACACCGGGGATGAGCGCGCCCATGAACAGGTCGCCGACCGGCACCGAAATCTGGTCAGCCATCAGGACAAGCATGATCGAGGGCGGGATCAGGATGCCGAGCGTTCCGGATGCTGCAACCACGCCGGCGGAAAGTTCTTTCGAGTAGCGGCTTTGCATCATGATCGGGATCGACATGGTCGCCAGCAGCACCACAGACGCGCCGACAATGCCGGTAGAGGCCGCAAGGATGATGCCGACCAGGATGACCGTAATTGCAAGCCCGCCGCGCAGCCGTCCGAACACCTTGACGAAATTGGTCATCATCAGTTCAGCAACGCCCGACCGGTCGAGCATCAGGCCCATAAAGACAAACATGGGTAGTGAAACGAGCACCCAGTTCGACATGACGGCGTCGATCCGGTCGACAATCGCGCCAAATTTTGGCCAGCCTGTCAGCAGGAATGTATCGACGCCGAGACTGTTGAGCCCAAGAGCCGCGATACCGACAAGCAGCGATAGCCCGCCAAGCAGCCAGGCTATCGGATAGCTGGTGAACAGCGATGCAATGAACGCCGCCATGAAGACGACAACGATGATTTCGTATGCCAGCACGATGCCCACTCCCCAAATTGTCTAGTTGTGACGCCGCTGGCTCAGCGAGCGGCGCGCAGTGCTGCAATCACGCGTGACAGGCGCGAGATGCCGGCAAGCCCAAGAAGGACAAAACTGATGATGATGAAGGACTTCAGGGCCCAGCGGAACGGCAATCCATCAGGCGCCGCCGAAACTTCGTTCAACTGCCAGGAACTGAGAACGAATGGAAACGCGAACCACAGGATGATGCCGCACATCGGCAACAGAAAAGTCAGGATGCCGGTAAGTTCCACCCACAGCCGCCGCCGTTGCGGCCAGTGTTCGGCCAGCACGTCGACGCGCACATGGCGCTCGGCGATCTCGGTGAACGACAGTCCAAGCATGAAGCCGACGGCGAAGATGTGCCATTGCAGCTCTTCAAGCTTGATCGAGCCGATCGAGAAGACGTATCGCAACACGACTTGCCCGACGATCACCAGCATCAGGACGACCCAGAGCCACGACGCGGCCTCGCCGATCCATGTCAGCACAGAGTCGATGGCGCGTGAGAGCCGGGTGGTTGGCAGCACGAGGCCAGACGGCCCCGCTTGCGCGGGGTCGCTGGAGATCAATCCATTTGTCATGGGAATGAGATCCCGTGTCAGTGCTTGAAGTCGCGCGGCAGGAAGCCGAAATCGTGCCACTTCTCGTTCTTCGCCTGGAAAGCCTTCATGCTGTCGAGGACGCGCTTGAACATTTCGTCCTTGGCGGCTTCCTCCGTCAGCACCTCGTCGGTCGCCTTCTTGAAAGCTGCGAGCAGTTCGGGGCTGACCTTGCGGGCGTTGACGCCGTCCTTTTCAAAGTTCGCCAACGTCTCGCCCTGCAGGGCTTCAGCCTTGGCGAGCGCCATGGAGACACCGGCGGTGCAGGTCGTCTCGATGAGCGCCTGTGTCGATGGCTTCAGCTTCTTCCACTGATCCAGATTGATGTAGAGATACTGGTTGGTTGACGGCTGGTGCCAGCCTGGCAGGTAGTAATATTTCGCCACCTTGTAGAAGCCGAGTTGCTGGTCGACCGTCGGCAGCGAAAACTCGGTACCGTCCAGCACGCCCTTTTCGAGCGCCTGGAACAGTTCGCCCGCAGGCAGCAAGGTCACCGACGCACCGACTTTCTGGTAGACCCGGCCGCCGAGGCCGGCAGCGCGGAATTTCAGACCCTGCAGGTCAGCGACGGTATTGATTTCCTTGCGGAACCAGCCTGCCGCCTCCGGGCTGATCGTGCCGCAGAAGATCGGATAGACATTGTGAGGCGCAAACAGTTCCTTCAGCAGCTGGTCGCCGCCGCCCTGATACATCCAGGCTGAGAACTGGGGGCTTTCCATGCCGAACGGCACAGCGCCAAATAGGGCAGAGGCCGGGACCTTGCCGATCTCGTAGCCCATCCAGCTATAGCCTGCCTCCACGGTGCCCGCGCTGACGGAGTCGAAAACGGCAAGCGCTGGCACCAGCTTGCCCGGCTCAAACACCTGCAACTTGATATTGCCGTCTGATGCGCGCTCCAGCTGCTGGCTGACCCAAGGCATCGTGTCGCCAAGCGCCACGAGATTGGAGCCGAACGCCATCGGAACGCCCCAGCGCACAGAGTCCGTCTCCTGGGCGTTTGCAGTCTGCAGCGATGTACCCAGCAAGCCGGCCAGAAGCCCCGCGCTGATGATCGATTTCCAGTTTCTCACAATGTTCCTCCCATTGAGTTGTCCGACACGGTCCGGTCGTTCCCTGTGCCCGGAGCGTTCGCGTCAGCCCGTCCGTTCCATTCTTGACATCTGCGAGTTTGCGCCGACCATTTGCGCGCGGAAACCACCTGTTCGCGCGAAGCGGTTGCGCGGAAATGAGCGGAGGATAGAAAAGTCATGGATGGGGACTGGAATGATCTGCGATTTTTCCTGGCAATGGTGCGCGCCGGACGCCTGACTGGCGCGGCCAGACAACTCGGGGTCAACCACTCCACGGTTGAGCGCCGCATAACGGCGCTGGAACAGGCATTGTCGGCAAAACTGTTTGCGCGTTTGCCGACCGGTTTTGAGCTGACGGCGAAGGGGCAGGAACTCGTTCCGTTTGCCGAGGAAATCGAATCGCGCTGGCTGATGGCGGCGTCGGAAGTTTCGGGCGCCGACGTGAGATTGTCAGGCGCAGTTCGCATCGGTGCACCGGACGGGCTCGGAACCTATTTTCTGGCAAAACGGCTGGCCAATCTTGCCCTGAAATATCCGGGCCTTGATCTCGAGCTGGTGGCAATGCCGCAGGTGCTCAATCCGTCAAAACGCGAAGCGGATATTGCGGTCAGTTTTGCGCGGCCAACGCAGGGCCATCTGACCTGCCTCAAGCTCGCGACTTACAGCCTTAGCCTTTATGCATCAGAGACTTACCTGGCAGCGCACGGTGCGCCGCGTGACATTGCAGAGCTGAGCCGGCGTCCGCTCATCGGCTATATCAAGGATCTGATCTTCGTTCGTGAACTGGACTACCTGTCCGACATCAGCGACATGCTCAATCCGCAGCTGACCAGTACCAATATTGTCGCCCAACAGATCATGGCGCAGGAGGCATACGGGATTGCCATCTTGCCTGACTTCATGGCCGTCCAGTCACCGGGTCTCAGGCTGGTGTTGCCGGACGTCAAACTCACCCGCACCTACTATATCAGCTACAGCAACAGCCTGGCGAAACTGCTTCGTATCCGCACCGTAATCGACGCAATGACGCAGTGGGTTCGCGAGGCGCGAGGCGAGCTGTTCAGGGTCTAGCATCGCGCAAGCCGCCCGGCGGTTCAGCGCGCCAGCATCGCCGTGTCGAATGCGTCGGCTGTCAGCAGGATCTGGCAGATCGCGTAGTTCATGCGCACCTGCAGCTGCAGCAGGTCGAGTTCCGCGCCGGTGAGCAGCCGCTGGTCTTCCAGCACATCGCGCATGCTGGTCATGCCTTGCCGGTATTTCGCCAGCGAGGCCGCCGCCACCTTGGCCTGGGCGCGCGCCCGTTCGCGAACCAGATACACGCTGGCGCGGCTGGACCTGTAGTCTTCCCACATGGCGGCGAATTCGATCCTGACCGTGCGCCGTGTGTCCATCGCCCGATAGCGTTCGGCGCTGGCGCGTTCCTTGGCGATGGAAATGTCGGCGACAGTCGACAGGTCGACAATCGGCACGGACAGTTTCAGTCCAACGCTCCAGCGGTCGCGGTCGGCGGCGGGTGTTGAGGACCTGTAGTCGTGATACATTTCGCCAGTCAGGTTGAGCCGCGGCAGATAGCGGCCAAAGGCCGCCTGGCTTGCATAGGCCGAGGCATCGGCCGCGTGCGCCGCCACCTGGATACGCGAATTGTAGTGCATCGCGCGGGCGAACAGCCGGTCGTAGCCGCCAGCCAGCGCCTGTTCGAGGTGCGGCAGTTCGGAGCCGATAGCGACATGGTGGCCCGCAAACCCCTCAACCTGATCACGCGCCTTTGCCGCTTGGGCCTGAGCTTCGACGCGCAATTGGCGGCGGCCCGCCAGCTCCCGCTCAACTTCGGCGACATCGGCGCCGCTGACAAAGCCGCTGGCGCGCTGCGCCTTCATGGCGGTAAGCAGATCCGACAGGCGCTGTGCGTCTTCGCTGTAGAGATGGGTCGCCTGCGCGGCATAGACGTGTTGTAGATAGGCGTTGACCGTGTCGAGAACGACTGATTCACGCGCCGCCGCTGCGCTATAGCCGGCTGACAGGGCGGTGCTCTGGGCCGATTTGACGCTGAAGAAGCGTTCGCCGCCCGTAAACAGCGGTAGCGAGACTTTCAGCGCGCCATAACGTTCATTGCCAGGAGAGCCTGTGTTGAGCGCCTCGAACGATGGGGCGCTGTTGGTTCCGCCAAGTTCACCGGCAATGATCGGGGTAAACCGCAGCGCCTCGCGCCAGACATTCATTTCGGCCGCATGCAAGTCGTGCAGCGAGGCTCTCAGGCCGAAATTCGACCAGACGGCAGCTTCGACGGTGCCGCGCAAGCCAGTGGCCACAGCCGGGTGCAGCGCCTTGGCGATCTGCCAGCGCAGCCGCCTCGCATCGCTGGTGCTGTAGAACAGGCTCGTGCCGATGGAGCCGCGTAATTGCCGCGCGTCGCGGCCAAGGCCGATAGCGTCCAGCCGATGGAGCGAATGGTTGGTCGATCTGGTGATGATCAGGTCGACGCTGGTGCGCAGTCTGACGCCGGGCAAGGCCCCGGGAATTGCCCCGGGCGTTGCAGTTTGAGTTCCGCGCAGGCCTTCCTTGCCCGGCTGCGCCAATGCAGCCGGGGTCAACAATGTGACGGCCGCCAGTGCGAGAGAGGCCACTCGGCGCATCAGTGGGTTTCCCGGAAGGCGCGCGCAAAACTGTCGCTGAGCGGCTGCACCAGATAGGCGAGGAAGGTGCGCGAACCGGTCTCGATCGTTGCGTCGCCGGCCATGCCCGGCGTCAGCATGCCGGCGAGTGCGCCTTCAATTGCGGCAGGATCGAGCGCGGCGCGCACCTCGAAATAGTGTTCCCCGGTGCGTTGATCGACCGAGGCGTCGGCAGCGACATAGGTGACTTCCGCCGGGATGTCGTCGAACAGCCGCGTGTTCAGGGCAGTCAGCTTGATCTTCGCCTTGCCGCCCTTCTTGACGTAGACGATGCTTGACGGCTGCACCCGCACCAGAATTTCCAGTTTTGCACCCGTTGGCACGATTTCGCCAAATGCTTCGCCAGCCGGAATAACGCCGCCAATGGTCCAGGCCTTTGAATGCACCAGCGTGCCGTCCGAAGGCGCGCGCACAACCGTATCGCTCAGGGCAGATTCGGCGGCAACCAGTTGGCCGCGAACCTCTTCGATCTCGGTCAGCGCCTTGCTGATCTGCTCGGATGACTGACGCAGGTCTTCAGATCGCACGCGGTCAGCCTGGGCTTCGATTTCGGCAATCGAATTGGCTGCGGCATCGTGCTGGGAATCCACCGATTGCAGTTCGGCCTCGCGTTCGAGCAAGCGGCTTTGCAAATCCCACATCTGCTGTTTGGGCAGGTAGTCGCTGTTGACCAGCGAGCGAGCCGCTTCATATTGCTGGCGCAGCAGTGAGACCTGCTGTTGCAGCCGCGATTGACGCTCTGCCAGCCCCTGGCGCTGACGCTCTTGTCCGGCAATGCGCTCTTCAAGCGCGCGAAGCTCGGAATTCACCGACCGCCGGCCCTGGTCGAATTCGCGCTGTTGTGCATCGGCAAGCGCCTTGTCGAACGCACTGGCAGCGGCGTTGCCGCTGGCAGAGGTGGTAGTGATGGGGTCGATATTGCCGCTCAGACCGGTGACGGACCCACGCAGAGCGAGGCGGTCGCTGGCGGATGGTTCGCCTGCAGAAGAAATAGGCGTGTTGCCGCCTTGTTCGGCCTCAAGCCTCCTGTGCATGGCCGTTGCCAGCGCATAGCGCGCCCGCAGCCGTTCCAGTTCTGCACGATTGACGTTCGGGTCAAGCGCCACCACGGGATCGCCTGCCTTGAGCCGGTCGCCCTCGGTGGCGAATATTTCGCGCACGACGCCGCCCGCCCTGTGTTGCAGCAGCTTGTTCTGGCCATGGGCCACCAGCAGGCCTGGTGCGTGAACCGCAGAATCGAGCGGGAACAGCGCCGCCCAGCCGGCAAATCCGGCAAGCGCGGCCAGCAAAACCTTGCCTGCGCGGCCTGTAACGTCAGAGACATTTGTCTCGACGCTTGCCGCCCAGTCGTCTTCCCTTTGTGGTGGCTGCGGTCGCTGCGTCATGATGCAGCCATTTCAGAGGGGGCTGCGTGCATGGCGGGCGCAGCAGGAACGCGTAGCCTCGGTTCTGGCTGGATCGCTTCTGCGCGGCCGTTGACAATGATGATGCGCCGGTCGGCAAGGTTCATGATAGTGCCGCGGCGCGACACAACGATGATCGCTGCACCCTCGCTGCGGGCGTCGCCCAGAGCGTTGACAAGTGCGCCTTCACCGGCCTGATCAAGGTGTGATGTCGGCTGATCAAGGATCAGCACGCGCGGCTTGCCGTAAAAGGCGCGGGCAAGCGCGATCTGCTGCTTGTTGGCGATGGTCAGCCAGGTCGACCCGTCACCGATCCGGGTCTGATAGCCGTTGGGCAGGCCGACAATTGCATCATGTGCGCCTGCGCGCTTGGCCGCTTCGTAGACGCTGTTCATGTCGGCAGCACTGTCGAAGCGCGCGATATTGGCGGCGACCGTGCCCGGAAACAGCACGAAGTCGTCTGACAGGTAACCGACATTGCGGCCCCATTGCGCTGTCGGATATTGCTCCTGGGAGGCCATATCGAGCAGGATCGCGCCCGCCGTTGGCGAAAGCGCGCCTGCCAGAAGGCGCGTCAACAGCGACTTGCCAGACCCTGACGGCCCGGCAATGGCGACGATTTCGCCCGGAACCACTTGTAGGGAAACATTGTCGATCAACCGCTTGGATTGGGGTGAAGCCTGATAGACCAGACCTTCAGCGGTCAGGTAGCCGCGCGGCTGAGGCATCGGCGGCCGCGGTTTGAGCGATTTGTCATCACCGGTCAGTTTTTCGATGTTGTCGAGCGCCGGCAGCGATTTTGAGATCGTCTCCCAACTGCCGATCAGCTGTTCGATCGGGGCCAGCGCCTTGCCCGAAATCATCGACGCCATGAAGATCATGCCGCCCGACATGTCGCCGGCAAGCACCAGCCACGCGCCCCAGGCCATGATGACAACCTGGAGCACCTGCCGGAACGCCTTTGAAACCGCGTAGTAGGCCGACGACACGCGCGCCGCCTCTTCGGCGCAGACAAGGCCTGCCGCCGATTTCTGGCCCCAGACATTGATGAAGGTAGGCAACAAGCCCATTGCCCGGACATGACCGGCGTGGCCAAATGCCGTCTGAGCAAAGCCAACCGCATCCGCGTCGGCCTTACGGCTGGCGGCGCGGCTGGCTTCGCCAAGCTTGGCGTTGAGATAACCCATGCCGATCAGTACGGCGCTGCCGGCAAGCGTAACCAGGAAGATGACCGGGTGGACGAAATAGAGCAGCAACAGGAACAGCGGAAGGAAAGGCAGGTCGAACAGGCTGACAAAGACCTTGCTGCCGAAGAAGGATTTGACGGCGCCATAGTCTCGTAGCGACGCACTGGCCGCGCCGGACTCATCGGGCATCTGCGCCAGCCGGGCAAACATGGTGCGCGCCACGAGCACGGAATAGGCAGCGGCAAACCGCTGCGCGATCCGCAGCCGGGCTGTTTCCGAATAGGCATAGACGCCAAGCGCGGCGATGGCGATGAGGGTGACGTAGATCAATGTCGCAGTCGACCCGGACGCAAGCACCCGGTCATAGACTTGCAGCATGTGGAATGATGGGGCCAGCACCATCAGATTGGAGACGATGGCAAAACCGATCATGGCGCGCAAATGACCCGGACCATGATGGCGCAGCACATTCAGCAGGCGGCCCGCAGGCGCACCTATCCCCGAGTGGCTATCCAACGCGGCCAAGACCGAACTCCAAACACATCCCCGGCCATGTTCATAGACCAATAGGGTTAACGCGTGCTGAAAGCCTGTGACCTTGTTTGCTGCGGCTTGCCCAAGACGAGATGGCCAATGGCGGCGGCGGCAATGCAGAGCCCGAGCGTTGAGAAGTAGCACTCAACCAGCGTGGAGGCGGGAACAACACCGTTCAGTTCCTTGACCATGCCGAGCACGCAGCAGAACGCCCATGAGACGCCCGAAGTGATGCCGACGGCGATTATGGGCAGCGACTGCATCAGTGGCAGGCCTGACAGCAGCGGTTGCCCCTGCCGCCTGCGCACCCAGGGCAGAACCAGCGCATGCAACACAAAACCGTTCAGCGTCAGCGCACTGACAGCAGTGACCTTGGCGATGAGTTTAGGGTTCTGCAGCGCGAAAGGCGCTTCAAAGTAGTAGAACGCAAACAGGCCAAGGCCGGTCAACCACAGCAGAATGAGCCCCCCCGACACGATACGCGAACCGAATTCGAGCAAGTCCGCGGTCGAGCTGTCGACCGGCCGCCCGTAGAGGCGTGACAGGAGGAAGAAATCGAGAAACAGCGCCGCGCCCATACCGGCGGTCAGACCAGCGACATGCAGCAGCACAAGTGCAGTGCGCAGCGGATGGGTTGGAATGACAGGCAGCGCGGCAGATATTTGACCCACTGCGGTCACCACGGCTGCTGTCATTCCGTCCGGCCCCAATGCGCCGCGCAGCCCGGTTATGGCGGCGGTGGGCAGACCTGCTGAATTTGCCGCCTGGGCGAGCATTGCCAAAGCGGCGGCAGCGGCGGCAAGCGCGATCAGCGGTCCCGTGCCTTTCCAGCCCTTCCGGTGTCTATCGTTCACCTGGCCCGACATTTTGTTCCGTCCATTCGAGCAGCCGGTTGTTTCAGATAGGGACGGCGAAAGAGGACTTGTCCCGTTTCGCACCGTTCCGGAGGCTGGATACCTCTTCACTGTGCCGCTCGGTCATCGTGTAGCAATCTCGATGCCAGAAGGCCGAAACGTGCCAGATCCGCCACTTCGGTGACAACGGGCCAACCGTTTTGTCAAAAGCTGCGAACTGGCCCGCCGCTTGCAAGGTGACGCAACGAAACATTGGTACGCAGAAGACTGATCCAGATCGGGTCACTGATCTGATCTTTTCAAAGAGGAAAATCATGGCCACTGAGTTGATTACCAACGGTTCGTTCGAAACCGGCACAGGCGTCAATCCTCAAGGCTGGACCGGCGCCGGCAATGCCCGCGTTGACCGCACGGCGGGTCTCGCGGCCGACGGAACCGGCTGGTATAACCTGAGCGCCGACGGGCCTGCCCATGGCGGCGCAGTGTCCCAGACGATAGCCACCCAGGCAGGCAAGACCTACACGATCACCTTCAAGGCAGGTATCGGCTGGCAGCAGAACGCCGCCGACAGGTTTAACGCCACGATGAATGTCGACATGCTGAGCGGCGGCGCTCTGATCAAGTCGCAGGAAGTCGAGTTGTCGAGCAACAAGAGCGTCGGCTGGGGCACCTACACAGTCACATTTACCGCGACCGGTCCGCAGACGACGATCCGCTTTGCCGACACCAGCCCAGGCGGCCAGGCCGACTTCGATGTCGGTCTCGACAAGGTGTCAGTGCAGGAAGCGAGCGCCGGCAACATCGGGGGCGAATGGGGCGACGTTCAGCCTTGGCCAGTCATCCCGATCCATTCGGTTGTCACCCAGGATGGCAAGGTGCTGACATTCGGCACCAACCTGTCAGGCGGACAGGGCGCGACCATGTATCACGATCTGTATGATCCGGTGACCAAGACGCATCTGACCATCGATCACGTGACCCACACGCCAACAGATATTTTCTGCTCGGCGGCGATCATTATCCCGGGCACAGACAAAATACTGATATCGGGCGGCGACGCCCGGCCGCTTGGCGCGCCCAACCAGCCGGTCAATGATTCCAATTTCTTCTCGAACACGACCCATCAGGTGTCGACGTCGCCAGAAGGCGAAATGTCGGTGGCGCGCTGGTATAACACGATGGTCAGCCTCTCAAGCGGCCAGATCCTCAATATTGGCGGTCTGGGTGCTGGCGGTGTGGTCGAAATTTTCACCGAGGGCGAAGGCTGGCGCAAACTGCCGGGCGCCTACGATCAGGAGGTCGCCCACAGCTGGACTTATCCACGTGCATGGGTCGGCGGAACCGGCGAAGTATTTTATTATGCCGCCGGCACAGGCTCCAACAGCGTCATCGAGTTGATGGCGCTAGACCCGTCGGGACTGGGGTCGATCCGCAAGGTCGGGGTATTGCCGTTCGCAACAGACTCCGTCTCGCCAGCCATCATGTATGAGGCTGGCAAGACCCTCATCATGGCGTCTAACGGCGAATTGTGGACCATGGACATCACCGGCGCCACGCCGAAATTCGCCAAGATCGGGCTGGCCGGTCAGGATCGCAACTATTCCAACATGACCCTGCTCGCCGACGGCAAGGTGCTGATCAACGGCGGCACGAACAGCGGCAACGCCGAGCGCGGCGCGATCATGGAGGCGGCGCTGTGGGATCCGGACACCGGCCTGCTGTCGAAGACGCCGGCGGAAATGTATCCGCGCCTCTATCATTCGACTTCGGTTCTGCTGGCTGACGGCACGGTGCTGGTGGGCGGTGGCGGCTCGGCCGGCATGGCCGAAAACAACTACCTCAACACCCAGATCTACAAGCCTCCATACCTGTTCGATGCGTCCGGCAACGAGGCGGCTCGCCCGGTCATTACCGGTGCGCCGAAGGAAATCGAGCCGGGCGAAAACTTCACGTTCACTGTCGACAATGCAGCGGCGATCACCAAGCTGACCTTCATCAAGACCGGTGCGACGACTCACACGTTCAACATGGACGCCCGTTCGGTTGATCTTGCCTTCACCAAGGGACCTGGCAACACGATCACAGTGCAGACGCCTGCCAACGTCAACGACATGACTGCTGGCTCATGGATGCTGTTTGCCTGGAACGACAAGGGCGTTCCGTCCGTCGCGCCGATCATCGCTGTCGAGCCTACAATCTCGGCCTATGAAGCTGATGGCGGTGGCGGAACATTGCTGGATGCGTCGGTCGTAGACCCGGACAATCTGGTCATCAACGGCAGCTTCGAAGCATTCCAGGGCGATCTCGGAAAAACGTCATGGACTACATTCGCAAACGGCAAGGTCGGCGGCTGGCAGGGCTCGACGGGCGTTATCAAAATGTGGTCCGAGGGTCTTGGCATGACCGAGACAGCGGATGGCCGGATCGCCGCCGAAATCGAGGCGACCACCGGCACACTTTCGCAACAGATCAAGACGGAGGCAGGCGAAACCTACGACCTGTCATTTGATTTTGCCGCGCGGCCTGACGCCGTCGCGTCTTCGAAGATGGAAGTGCTCTGGAACGGCAAGGTTGTGGCGACAATTTTGCCAACCGACGCCGCTCACAAGATCTACAAATACCAGGTGACCGGAACAGGCGCGAAGGATACTCTGGCGTTCCGCTCCGTCGCTGGCGATAATGATACGCTTGGCGGTCTGCTCGACAAGGTGGCGCTGACCGAAACGCCGGCTTCAGGCGGTGTCGAGCTTATCACCAATGGCGGCTTCGAACACGGATCCGTGGGATATGGCGCGGTCAGCGGCTGGACGCTTTCCGGTGCGGGCGGAACGGCAAATTCCGCCGGACGCGCTGCCGAAGGCGGCCAGTTCTTTGCTTTCGACGGCTGGACCAATGCCCACACGGGCGTGCTGACGCAGACCATCAATACGGTCGCAGGCCAGACCTACACGCTGAAGATGAATGCATCGATCAATATCGGCCCGGCGAACGCAAACGGCCAGATCAGGATGGACGCACTCAACGGCGCATCAGTCGTCGGTTCGGAACTTGTCCGGGTCAATGGCGACAAGAATGAATATCAGATGACGTTTGTCGCGACGTCTTCGCAGACAGTTATCCGGCTGTCCGATGTCAGTCCAAAAGGACAGGCCGATTTCGACATCGACGTCGACATGGTGTCGGTCAAGCAGGCCTCGGGCGAGCATGCGCCGGCTACAAATCTGCTTTCCAACAGCAGCTTTGAAGTGGCCAATGGCGCAAAGGCGAATACCTACAGCTTGCTCAAGAACGGCGAAGCCGGCGCATGGCAGTCTTCGACCAATCAGATCGAGGTCTGGAATGGCGGCTACAATGGCGTCACCGGCACCGATGGCCAGAACGTTGTCGAGGTCGACAACGGCAATGGCGTGTTGTCGCAGACGGTAAAGACCGAGGCCGGCAAATATTACGGCATCTCTTTCGACTATGCAGGCCGCCCCGGCTACATCGCTTCGTCGAAGATGGAAGTGCTCTGGAATGGCGAGGTAATCGGGACGGTGACGCCGACAGGGTCAACCATGTCGCACTATCATTTCCACGCCTCCGGCACCGGCGGCAATGATGTGCTGGCCTTCCGCTCCGTGGCTGGCGATACCGATGGTGTAGGCGGCTTGCTCGACAAGGTTGAACTGGTTGCCTCGTCACATCCGGCGCCGTCTGACAAGAACATGATCCACGCCACGGCGGCAGGCGGATATGTCGCTGGAACCGATGGCGGCGACCATTTCATGGGCGCTGGCGCAAACGACATCTTCTACGCCAGGAAAGGCGACGACATTGTTGATGGCGCAGGCGGCGACTACAATCAGGTCGACCTCGACGGCGCGGCGTCAGACTGGACCTTCACCCGCAATGCTGATGGTTCGGTCAAGGCGGTGAACGCCACCTTTGGCACCAAGACGCTGACAGAAATCGACGGCGTCTTCTTCTACGGCTCAGGCAAATGGGCGTCGCTGTCCTCGCTGATTACAGAAAGCGGCGGCACAGGTCCGGGAAATATGATCCATGCGTCGGACGCAGGCGGCTATTATGCCGGCACAGACGGCGCAGATCACTTCATGGGCGGCGCAGGCGTTGACGTGTTCTACGCCAGGAAGGGCGACGACATCGTTGACGGTGGAGGCGGCGACTACAACCAGCTCGACTTGAATGGCTCTGCCGAAGACTGGACCTTCTCCAAGAACGCAGACGGGTCAGTGAAGGCGGTCAGCGCCGCTTATGGAACCAAGACACTGACCCATATTGACGGCGTTTTCTTCTACGGATCGGCAAAATGGGCGTCAGTTGCGTCTCTGGCAACAGCCGCCGCCGGCTCGGCGAACGAGATCCATGCTGGTGCAAATGGCGGATATTTGAGAGGCACCGAAGGCGCAGACCACTTCTTTGGAAGCGCTGCCAATGACACATTTGTTGGCCGCGCCGGCAATGACGTCTATGACGGTGGCGCGGGGTACAATCAGGTCGATCTGGCCGGTTCAATTGCCGACTGGGATTTTTCCCGCAATGCGGACGGTTCGGTCACAGCAACACATGCGACGCAGGGAACCGACACGCTGCATGACATTGGCGGTATCTGGTTCGAAACAGAGGCCGAATGGCGCTCGGTGTCGAGCCTGCTGGCCTGAACAAGTGGACCGGCGGGCTGAAAGGCCCGCCGGCCCATCATTGCGTCAATTGCCGTTTCGCTTGAGCCAGTCCTGCAGGAAAGCGATTTCCTTTTCCTGTGCAGCGACAACCTCGTTCGACAGTTTTGTCAGTTCAGGGTCCGTCTCGCCGCTGGCGAGATAGGCCTTGGCCATGTCAATGGCGCTCTGGTGGTGCGGGATCATCATCAGGGCGAAATCAATGCCGGCCTTGCCGGTCATTTTCATCGCCTTCATGTCCGTGTCCATCTTGGTCATCGCATCCATATAGGCTTGCGACGCCGGGCTCATTGCGCCATGGCCGGAGTGGTTCATCTGGGCGAAAGCAGCCGCCCCCGACAGAGTGGCGATGGTAAATGCAGTTACGATCAGCTTTTTCACGGATGGCTCCAATCAGGTTGCTGCGCCTTGTCTAGGGCTTCCAGCAACTGGAAGGTCAAGCGGCAGATGCTGGCCCGATGGTTTTTTTGTCAGCAAACTTCACCAGTCCGTCAAAACCTCGTAATCGGGGAAAACTCTGGAACCAGATGCGGCACATGACATCTCCACTTTTTCTCGGGATCGACACCGGCGGCACCTATACCGACGCCGTGCTCTGGTCACAGGCGGGCGGCCCCAGGGGACAGGTCGTCGCCAAGGCGAAATCGCTGACCACCCGCCACGATCTGGCGGTGGGCATAGCCGGTGCCGCCGACAAGGTGATTGCGTCCGCCGGGATCCAGACGTCAGCGATCAAGCTCGTCTCAATGTCGACGACACTCGCCACAAACGCGCTGGTGGAGGGGCAGGGCGGCCGCGTGGCGCTGGTGATGATCGGCTTCGCAGAAGCAGACCTTGACCGCGACGGGCTGCGCACGGCGCTTGGCGCCGACCCGGTTGTGTTTTGTGGCGGCGGCCACGACGTGCACGGCAATGCCCGCCCACTCGACCTGTCGGCGCTTGTAGCTGCGCTTCCGGCGCTGGGATCAACGGTGTCTGGTTTTGCTGTCTGCGCCTATTTCGCCACCCGCAACCCGGCGCATGAAATCGCGGCACGCGACATGATCCGCGAAGCGACCGGCCTGCCGGTGACGGCATCGCATGAATTGACGTCCAAACTTGGTGGGCCGCGCCGGGCTCTGACGACTTTGCTCAATGCGCGCTTGATCTCGATGATCGACCGGCTCTTGTCGGCGACGGATGGCTTTCTGACCGGGCGCAACATCAATGCGCCGCTGATGGTTGTGCGCGGCGACGGTGCGCTGGTGTCAGCTGCTTTTGCCCGTTCAAGGCCGATCGAGACCATCCTGTCCGGTCCCGCCGCAAGCCTGGTTGGCGCTCATCATATGACCGGGCTCGACAACGCGGTGGTTTCAGACATCGGCGGCACCACGACCGATGTCGCAGTGCTCGACGCAGGCCGGCCGCGCCTTGATCCTGAAGGGGCGACGGTTGGCGGGTTCCGGACCATGGTTGAAGCGGTGGCGATGCGCACCTTCGGCCTCGGCGGCGATTCGGAAGTAGCGCTTGAGGACAGCGGGCTTGTGCCGCGAATCCAGCTTGGGCCGCGCCGCCTTGCACCCATGTCACTGGTTGGTGTGAATTTTGGCGAAGTGCTGCGGGCGCATCTCGAGCGGCAATTGCGCGCGCCTAATCCTGGACGCCTGGACGGACGGTTTGCGCTGCGAACCGGCGTGCCGGACCGGCTGGCCGCAGGATTGATGCCCCAGGAGCAGAAACTGTTTGACCAGGTGACGGCCGAGCCAAGACCGCTCGACCAGCTTCTGTCGAACAACGCGCAGGTGGCGACGCTGAACCGGCTGGTGGCGCGCGGGCTGATCCACATTTCCGGATTTACGCCATCGGACGCAGCGCATTGCCTTGGTCTGCAGTTCAATTGGGATGCGTCCTGCGCCATCCTTGGTGCGGAACTGCTGGCGCGGCGGCGCGACGGACGCGGTCAGCCGATTGCCGCCAGCCCGGAGGCGATTTCCCGCCGCGTGCTCGATGCGCTGACCAGGCGGTCAGCCGAAGTGATCTTTGAGACCGCCTTTGTCGAAGACGGGCTTGATGGCGCAGCGGTCGTGTCGCAGGTGCTGGTGCAGCGCGCGCTGGATGGCGCACAGGGCATTGGGCGGCTTTCTGT
Organism: Mesorhizobium sp.; assembly: GCA_036742015.1. Taxonomy (GTDB): domain Bacteria; phylum Pseudomonadota; class Alphaproteobacteria; order Rhizobiales; family Rhizobiaceae; genus Mesorhizobium_A. The sequence goes on from DAINRF010000024.1 coordinate 50,438, forward strand.
GGCCCTTGACCGGCCGGTGATCGGCCTCGGCGCGTCGGCGCCGCTGCATTATGCCAATCTGCCTGGCCTGGTCGGCAACCGATGCGTGGTGCCGGATGACACCGATGTTGCTAATGCGCTGGGCTCGGTTGTGGGGCAAGTGCGCGTTTCGGCCGAGGCGCGGATCAGTCAGCCCAAAGAGGGCCTGTTTCGGATGGCCGTTGGCGAAACAATCCGGGACTTTCGCACCGAGGACGAGGCGGTTGCAGCAGCGGCCGCAGATCTACGCAGCCGCGTGGCGGAAAAGGCGCTGGAGGCAGGCGCAGGCGAGGCGGAAATAGAAATGACGAGCGATGTCAGGGCAGCGACAATCGAGGGGCAGCGCACCTTTATCGAAGCGGTCTTGCTGGCGACAGCTACCGGCCGCCCGCGCATCGCAAACTGATCAGGCAATCGCCGCGCGGAATTGGGCGATCTCGCTGCTATCGTCGGAGCCGCACACCCGGTTGCGGCCGCTGCCCTTGGCCCGGTAGAGGGCTGCGTCTGCGGCCGCCATCAGATCGTCGACACTTCTCGACTGCAGGCCGGTCGCATAGCCAACGCTGACGGTGATCGGCCGTTTCAGCTCATCTTTGCTTTCATGCGCACGCTCGATCGCGATCCGGACCGTTTCCGCCCAGTCCAGCGCGCTTCTGTCGCTTGTATTGCGCAGCACCAGGGCGAATTCTTCACCGCCCTGGCGTATCGCAACACCACCCGAAGCCGCGGCTGCGTCGATCAATATGGATGCGACGGCTTTCAGGCATTCGTCGCCTGCCGCGTGGCCGAATGAGTCGTTATAAGATTTGAAGTGATCGACATCGACGGTCAGGAAAGCGCAGCCCGCATTGCCGCGCTCCATCCGCAATGCCTGCATCATCGCGCGCCGGTTGCCGAGGCCTGTCAGCGGATCGGTCATGGTCAGCTGGGCCAGCTGTTCATTGGCGCCGCGCAGGTCGTCGGCTTGCGAAGACAATTGCGAAATCAGTTCGGCATTGACAATCGACAGCCGCAGCGCCTCTTTCAGCGACCGCCCCATCGACTTTCCGAGTACGGCCTGGATGACAAACAGTGCGGCACAGGAGGTGGTCAGCATCCAGCCATAGGGGCTGGCGCTGAGCCAGTAACCGGCGGCCGCCAAGGCAAGCAGCGGGCCCTGAAACGCCAGATAGGCCGGCAGGTGCAAAATGAACGGAAAGGTCGTGACGACAGCGCCGAGCGCCATCATGCTGGCGACGAGATTCTGGTCTGAATCTCCAATTGGCAGCACAGCGAAAGCGCCAGCGCCCCAGATCGTGCCTGAAATGGCGAAATTCACGGTCAGCACGTTGAGCCAGGTTTTGTTCGTCCATTTGGCAGGAACGCGCTTTCGGCGCATGAACTGGAGCGCTATCAGCCACGCGGCCTGAAGCGTTACGACCGCGACCCATGTGCCTAGCAGGAGTGCGGTGTCCGCTTCCCAATAGGTCACGGCAATGACTGCCGCGCCAAAGCAGCTTGCGAGCGCGTTTGGCACGAGCTGATAAACTGCATCAGCTCGCGCGCCCGCCAGTTGTTCGGTTTCCTTCAAGACAAAAGGTCCAGTTTCAGGTCACCTTAGTTTTGTCCCGCTAATTTTTCGTATCGGCCGGTCTCGCAATTGGATGCTTTGCAGGCGGAATGGCTTCAGATCCACGGTAGAGCGGGGATGGCGGCCGGCATTCCGCGCATCGGAAACTGATCAGGCAATCGCGGCGCGGAACTTTGTGGCCTCCCCGCTGTCGTCAGGGCCGCAGACCCGGTTGCGGCCGGCGCGTTTGGCGCGATAGGCGGCAGCGTCGGCTTGATCCATGAACTGGTCGTCATTCATCTGAGGCACGCGATGCGCGTAACCGATACTCACCGTGACGGGACGGGCGATCCGCGCTCCGCCGCTGTGCAGATCCTGGATCTCAAGCCGCAGCGTCTCGGCAATCATGCCGGCGGTGTCCGTGCTCATTTCGGCCAGCAGAAGGCTGAACTCCTCTCCGCCCTGGCGGGCGGCGTGCCCACCATACATCTCGGCGTAGCGCGTCAGCACGCGAGCGACCGCGATCAGGCATTCGTCGCCCGATCCGTGCCCGTAACTGTCATTGTACTGTTTGAAATGATCGACGTCGATGTAAAGCAGGGTCGCACCGGGCTTGCGGCCTTCGCTCCTCAGGGTTTCGACAAACCGGCGCCGGTTTGCCAGACCAGTCAGCGGATCAAGCATGCTGACCCGGCGCAGCTCCTCATTGGCGCGTTCGATCTCGGCGGCATTGTCTTTGAGCGTCGCTACAAGCTCCGCATTTTCAATTGCAAGGCGCGACGCGGCCAGGAGGCGGACGCCAAGCTGCCGTCCCAGTTCCGCCAGGCCTGCACATAGAATCAGCGACATGATCCCAATAATCCAGCCTGTGGAAGTGCCGTTCATCGCAAATCCAAGTCCTCCGCCTATCGTCGTAGGGATCTCGAAGGCGAGGAAAGCCGGATAATGGATCGAATATGGAAAGGTCATGGCAACTGCGCCGACAACCATGACAGTCGCAAACACCGACTGGTCGGCCGATCCGTTCGGGATTGTCAGGACAGCGCCGGCCCCCCAAAGCAGACCGTTGATGATCATCATGGACAGATAGGCGTCGCGCCAGGTGTGGGCCACAGCCCTCTGATCAGGCAAATTGCGCCATTTGACGGTTAGCGTCAGCCAGACGGCCACGTGCACGATGACTGCCCCCGCCCAGACCGCGACAGCGCCCCTGATGTTGGACGGCCAATAGACGGCAAGCATGATCAATACCGTTGCGGCGCTCGCAACGGCATTGATCCATTGGGCGAACAGCGTCTCCGTCTGAACGAAGACGATCTCCTGATGGTCGGTCGAAATCGCCGGAATCGGTCTCATCAACTCTTCGCATTATCAGGATATGATTTCGGATTCGTTTCACAGGCCGGCTGAGCGATCCCGATTTCGGCAAAAATCGCAGCCTTGGTTGACTGCTCGCGCTGCTTGTCTTAGCGCACTAGCGCTTGTTTTTTGAGGAGCAGCAGAATGGTTGAGCGGGTTGATGCCAATGGTTTGAAGGTGGCGAAGCCGCTTTATGATTTTGTTGCGAGCGCTGCCAAAGGTACCGGCGTCAAGCCGAAAGACTTTTGGGCGGGCTTTGCTGACATCGTAAATGATCTTGCGCCAAAGAACCGGGCGCTGTTGAAGAAGCGCGACGACATTCAGGCGAAGATCGATCAATGGCACCGCGATAATCCAGGTCCGGTCGATCAGGCCGCCTACAAGAAATTCCTCAAAAAGATCGGCTACATTGTGCCGGAAGGCGAGGCGTTCAAGGTGTCGACCAAGAATGTCGACCCTGAAATCGCCAAGCTGGCCGGCGCGCAGCTGGTCGTGCCGGTGATGAATGCACGCTATGCACTCAACGCTGCAAACGCCCGCTGGGGGTCGCTTTACGATGCGCTCTACGGCACCGACGCAATCCCCGAGACCGACGGCGCCGACAAGGGCAAGGGCTACAACCCCAAGCGCGGAGCAAAGGTTATCGCCTGGGCGCGGCAGTTTCTTGATGATTCGACGCCGCTGAAGGGCGCATCCTGGACTGAGGCGAAATCATTTGCAGTCAAGGACGGCAAGCTGGTCGTCACCTTGCAGAGCGGCAAGACGACATCCGTGGCCAAGGCAAAGTTCTTTGCCGGCTATCTGGGCAAGAAGGGCGCGCCTGATGCCATCATGCTGCGCCACAATGGCCTCGGCATCGAAATCCTGATCGACGCGACGTCTGCAATTGGCAAGACCGATCCTGCCCACATTTCCGATGTCTGGCTGGAATCAGCTCTGACCACCATTCAAGACTGCGAAGATTCAGTTGCGGCAGTCGACGCTGAAGACAAGGTCGTTGCCTATTCCAACTGGCTTGGTCTGATGAAGGGCGATCTGACCGAGGAAGTCACCAAGGGTGGCAAGACGATCACGAGAAAACTCAACCCCGACATCAAATACAACGCGCCTGATGGCTCGAAATATGAGATCGTCTGCCGTTCGCTGATGCTGGTGCGCAATGTCGGCCACCTGATGACCAATCCGGCGATCCTCGACAAGGATGGCAATGAAGTGCCGGAAGGCATCATGGATGCGGCAGTGACCGCTTTGATCGCCCTGCACGACATTGGACCGAAGGGACGTCGCAAGAATTCGCGCGCTGGCTCAATGTATGTCGTCAAGCCGAAGATGCACGGGCCGGAAGAAGTGGCCTTTGCGGTTGAACTTTTCGACCGTGTTGAAAAGCTGCTTGGCATGCCCAAGAACACGATGAAGATGGGCATCATGGACGAGGAACGCCGCACAACGGTCAACCTCAAGGAATGTATCCGCGCAGCGAAAGACCGCGTGGTGTTCATCAATACCGGCTTCCTTGATCGCACCGGCGATGAAATGCACACGTCGATGGAAGCCGGCCCGATGATGCGCAAGGGCGACATGAAGGCCTCGACCTGGATCCAGGCTTATGAAAACTGGAATGTCGACACCGGCCTCGAATGTGGTCTCGAAGGCCGCGCGCAGATCGGCAAGGGCATGTGGGCCATGCCGGACCTGATGGCGGCGATGCTGGAACAGAAGATCGCGCACCCGAAGGCTGGCGCCAACACCGCCTGGGTGCCGTCGCCGACGGCTGCGACCCTGCACGCCACGCATTATCACAAGGTCGACGTGCACCAGGTGCAGGACGAGCTGAAGTCGCGCAAGAAAGCCAAGCTCGACGACATTCTGTCGATCCCGGTCGTCCCGCGGCCGAACTGGACGCCTGAAGACATCCAGCGCGAACTCGACAACAATGCCCAGGGTATTCTGGGCTACGTCGTGCGCTGGGTCGACCAGGGCGTCGGCTGCTCGAAAGTGCCGGACATCAACAATGTCGGCCTGATGGAAGACCGCGCCACGCTGCGCATTTCCTCGCAGCACATCGCCAACTGGCTGCGCCACAAGGTG
>DAINRF010000025.1:0-53855 GCA_036742015.1 Mesorhizobium sp.
TTGCCGTATTCGACGCGCTTGACCGTGCCGTTGACGATCTCGCCGATGCGGTCCTTGTATTCGTCGAACTGACGATCACGCTCGGCCTCACGCACCTTCTGCACGATCACCTGCTTGGCAGACTGAGCGGCGATGCGGCCAAAGTCCATCGGCGGCAGCTGCTCGGCAATATAGTCGCCAACCTGGGCGTCCGGGTTACGCTGGCGCGCATCGGCCAGCGAGATGTGGCGCGCATAGTCGTCGACCTGTTCGACCACTTCCATCAGCCGCTGCAGCTTCATCTCACCTGTCTGGTGATTGATGTCTGCGCGGATATTGGTCTCCTGGCCGTAGCGCTGGCGCGCTGCCTTCTGGATTGCATCGGCCATCGCATCGATGACGATACGCTTGTCGATCGACTTCTCGCGCGCCACCGCATCTGCGATCTGCAAGAGTTCGAGCCTGTTTGCACTGACTGCCATGTTTGTCTCCTCGTGGCTTTCGCCTCGGCAAAGCTAAATTCTCATTCGCCAGCTGTGCCGGCGTCGTCCTTGTCATCGCCTTTGCGGCGCTGTTTGCGGGCGTCCTTCTTTGCCCGGTTGTCCTTGCTCAGCGCGTCGCGGACCAGATCGTCGGTCAGGATGAGGTGCGCTTCCGCAAGTGAATCGAACGGGATGACCACCGTTGGCGCCTCGCCATAGCCCGGAGCGTCGCGATCAACGGTCACACTGTTATCGTCCGCCGAAGCGATGCGTCCCCTGAAGCGTTTGCGCTCGGCCACCAGTTGCGATGTTTCGAACTTGGCCAGGTGACCTTGCCAATTGGCGAAGTCGGATTTGCGCACCAGCGGCCGGTCAATGCCGGGCGACGACACTTCAAGATTGTAGTTCTTCTCGATCGGATCGTCGACATCCAGCGCCGGCGAGATCGCCTGGCTGAGCGCCTCGCAGTCTTCGACCGTCATGGAGCCATCCGGCCGTTCGGCCATGATCTGCAGGGTCAAGCCATTCTGACCGCTCAGGCGGACCCGCACCAGCCGGAACCCTGCGCCGGCCACTGCCGGGGCAATGATTGAAGCAATCCGCGCATCAATTCCACTTTCGCGGATAATGCGGTCGTCTTCGCCGGGAATGTTGTTGGTGGTTTCGTCCGTCATCGGGTTCCAGTTTTGCGATCCGGGCCGGAGGTAACAAAAAAGAGCGGGACCGGGTGGACCCACTCTTCGTCATACCGACCAAGAATTTGAATTCCATATAGTGGGACTGCGTCGGAAAGGCAAGACCAGCGGAATATTCGTCATGCTGCATTGCACAACGCGCATGGCAGAGATGCGTGGTGTCATCTCACACAATGTAGTCCGCATGCCTACGTATTTTGGGCAAATACAGAAACAACCTGCCGCCTCTACGGTATGGCACAACGAAAGACAGGTTCACCATGACCCGTGGCATCTTCTCAGGAAGGCTGCTCGGCCTTCTCGATATTTTTGGCAGCGCCATTGCCGCCTCGACCGCAGTCGACAATCGCCGCGCACCTGATCCGCGCGATCTGAAGCGCCTTGGCATTGATCCCGCACGGTTCCGCGAGATAAATCGTTACTGATCCGGCGCTCATCAGATTAGCTTTCTTCTTGCGTTCTCCGGGCTGTTGACGGTCAGGAGGCCGCTTGATCCTCACTCGCGGTGCTTGCAGAGGTGACGGCGATGAGCGATGTGCACAATGCAGCACAAGGGGGAGCTGAATGAACGCCTGGAAAGTCAGCGCCTATGGTGGCCCGGGAGTTTTGGAACTCGTCGAGGTTCCTCGTCCGGACCCCAAGGACGGTGAAATTCTGATCCGCGTCCATGCGACGACTGTAAATTCGGGCGACCGTCGGATTCGGTCTGCCAGCGTGCCGCGAGGTTTCGGCCCGCTCATGCCGTTGATCTTCGGTTTTGGCCGACCGCGTCAGCCGGTGCTCGGAGCCGAAGTGGCGGGCATCGTCGAAAAAGTCGGCACAGGCGTTACCCGGTTCAAGGCAGGCCAAAAGGTGTTTGCGTTCCCGGATGTGAAGATGGGGGGACATGCCGAATACCTGACGATGCTGTCTGAGGGCACTGTGGCGTCAATGCCTGACGACGCAAGCTTCGAGCAAGCGGCAGCGCTCTGTTTTGGCCCTTGCACCGCGCTGAGCTTCCTGAGAAGGGGCAAGGTCAAGGCGGGTGACCGGGTTCTCGTCAATGGTGCTTCGGGATGCGTTGGCGCTGCCGCCGTTCAACTTGCTGTCAACCTCGGCGCTGAGGTGACGGGTGTAACCAGCGCCGGCAATACCGATCTCGTCCGGTCGCTCGGGGCTACCGAAATCATCGAATACAAGTCGCAAGATCCGCTTTCCGGCTCGACCTGGGACGTCATTCTCGACACTGTCGGCAACTTTACCTTTGACAAATGCAAGCCTGCCTTGGCGCCCGGCGGTCGACTGTTGCTGGTTGCGGCGGATCTGCTCGGCATGCTGGCAGCCCCATTCCAGTCGGCGAGCGGTTACAAGGTGATTGCAGGACCCAGCGGCGGACGTCGGGAAGATATCGAACTGGTAGCTAGCCTGTTCACCCAGGGCAAGTATCGGCCGGTCATAGACAGTGTGCTGTCATTTTCTGATATGCCCGAAGCGCATCGGATCGCCGACAGCGGCCATAAGCGCGGCAGTGTGGTTGTACGGCTCAACGTTTGAGAGCCGCCATCGCGTCCGTTCAATCTCGGTCAGCGCCGCACGAAAGTCAGGTAGGCCGGGGGCCTGCCTTCGCGAATAGCCTTGGCCTCGTAACGAGTGCCGGGCCAGCCGTCATAAGGCCTGTGCCAATTGCTTGCTGTCTCGGCCTGCCAGTCAAACGATCCTTGCCGCTGGGTTTCGACAAGAGTCCAGTTGATATAGTGGCCAATATCCGACGCAAACCGGAAATGGGCCCCAGGCTTCAAGGCCCGCGCGATCCTGGTTAGATTTGGCTGGTTGACGAAGCGGCGCTTCCAGTGCCGCTTTTTGGGCCATGGATCTGGATAGAACAAGTCGACCCGGTCGATCGATCCAGCTGGCAACCAGTCCAGCACCCGGACAGCGTCATCATCATAGAGCCTGACATTTGGCCGTGCATCGCGCTCAAGTGAGCGAAGTAGCGTCGCCATTCCGTTCACAAACGGCTCGACGCCAATGAAACCTGTGTCGGGTGCGAGACCGCTGGCGCTGTGCAGATGTTCGCCGCCGCCAAATCCGATCTCGACAACGATCTTCTCGACCGGAGTATCGAAGAGCGTTGATAGCCGGTCCGGTGCCGGCGCGAGCAGGTCCAGCCTTAACGCCGGCAGGCCCTTCGCCAGCGCATCGGCCTGCCTGGGGCGGATCGTCTTGCCATGCCTGCGGCCGAAAAAAGCTTCAGCCGTCCGATATCCGCGTTCCTCACTCATCGTGCCGCCGTCAGGCGGCGACTGCGGCGCGCAGCTGCTTTGTCAGGTCCGTCTTCTCCCAGGAGAAAGAACCGTCACGACCCGGCTTGCGGCCGAAATGGCCATAGGACGAGGTCTTGGCGTAGATCGGCTTGTTCAGGTCGAGATGTTTCCGGATCCCGGTCGGCGACAGGTCAATCACCTTGCGGATAGCCGCCTCGATCTGGTCTTCGCTCACGCCCTTGCCTGTTCCGTGCAGGTCGACATAGATCGACAGAGGCTGAGCAACGCCGATCGCATAGGAAAGCTGGATCGTGCAGCGGTCGGCGAGCTTTGCCGCCACGACATTTTTGGCCAGATAACGGGCCACGTAAGCCGCAGAACGGTCAACCTTGGTTGTGTCCTTGCCTGAAAACGCACCGCCGCCGTGCGGCGCTGCGCCGCCATAGGTGTCGACAATGATCTTTCGTCCGGTCAGGCCAGCGTCACCATCCGGGCCGCCGATCACGAACTTGCCAGTCGGGTTGATATACCAGTTGCAGTCGGCGGCAATCTTCAGATCACCGAGAGCCTCGCGGATATACGGCTCGACGACAGCGCGAACCTTCTTCGAATCCCATTTCTCATCGAGATGCTGGGTCGAGAGCACGATTTGGGTCACTTCGGAGGCTTTGCCGTCGACATATTTCACCGTGACCTGGCTCTTGGCGTCGGGTCCCAGTTTACCGGCGTCGCCCTTGCCTTCATGGCGGGCGGCAGCCAGCAGTTCCAGAATCTTGTGCGAGTAATAGATCGGGGCCGGCATCAGGTCCGGGGTTTCGTCACAAGCGTAACCGAACATGATGCCCTGGTCGCCTGCGCCTTCTTCGCCCTGCTTGTCGGCAGCGTTGTTAACACCCTGCGCGATGTCGGCCGACTGGCCATGCAGCAGCACGTCAATCTTGGCGGTCTTCCAGTGGAAACCCGATTGTTCATACCCGATATCGCGGATCGCCTTGCGCGCGGCTGATTTGAACTTGGACGGATTGATGATCGGGAAATCACCCGCGTCGGTCAGAATCGAGCCGTCCTTTGCCTTCTTCAGCAAGGTGTCCGGCACGATCACTTCGCCTGCGATGACGACCCGATTGGTTGTCGCCAGTGTCTCGCAAGCAACGCGCACCTGCCAGGGGTTCATTCCTGCTTTCTTCGCTTCCCGGTAAACCAGGTCGACAATTTCGTCGGAGATGCGATCGCATACCTTATCCGGATGTCCCTCGGACACGGATTCAGACGTAAACAGATAATTGCTGCGCGCCACGAGAACTACCTTCAGAAAGCCGTAAAACCGGCGTCCTGATATGAAGGCTAGGCGTCACAGTCAAGCAAATGCGGTTCTTTTGATGAACGACCCTGAATCCCGTCGCCGGGCATGAGGTCATCCCTGTTCGGAATCATCAGCCAGAACGCGCACAAGATCGACAATCTTGCGCCGGACCTTTGCGTCTGCAATCCGGACAAAGGCGCGGTTCAGTTGAAGTCCTTCCGAACTATTCATGAAGTCGACAACGTATTGGGCTGAGTCGTCTTCAGCAAATCCACTTGGACTGCCTCCCGGTGCATCCTCGAAAAAGAATGAAACCGGAACTCCGAGAATCGATGCAATCGCCTGAAGTCGACTTGCGCCTACCCGATTGGTTCCCTTCTCATATTTCTGAACTTGCTGAAAAGTAATTCCCAGGTTTTCGCCTAGTTTTTCTTGACTCATTCCAAGCATGTTCCGACGAAGGCGAACCCTGCTGCCAACATGAATATCAATTGGGTTGGGTTTTTTCTTGTTTTCTACCATCTCAATTTTTGACCAATATTGAAAATAATATCTACTAAAAATTCTCGAAAATTATTACGGTTTCCAAGGCTCGGCATCTGCCCAACGGGCAATGCGATCAAATCACTATGTTAGTCAAAATGAACGGCTGTCAATTCGACTAAGCCGCCGGAACACTCTCATAGCACAAGCCAGCACAAAAAAGAACATGATCAGGCCGAGACCATTTCGATTGGGAGGGCCCGCCAGAAGTGACACACGGACAATTGGCAGGCTGACGTCAAGCGTCCCGGTCGCGTTAAGCGCCAGTCCGTCGACGATTTGGCCGTTTGCCCCAACGGCAGCAGTAATGCCGTTGTTTGCCACCCGGATTAACGGCAAGCCGGTCTCGACTGTGCGCACCTGAGTCTGGCGGAAATGCTGGTAAGGGCCGGGTGTGTCGCCAAACCAGGCATCGTTCGTGACATTAAGAATGAAGTCGCCGTCGCCTGCAACGCTCGCTAGCTCGTAGGGAAAAATCGCTTCGTAACAGATCAGCGGAATTGCCTTGAAGCCGCCAGATACAGTGATCGGTTCGCGCGATACGCCGGGTGAAAAACTGACGGGGGTGGCGACGATCTTCGTCAAGCCGATGCGGGAGAGAAGTTCCTCAAACGGGAGGTATTCGCCGAACGGAACAAGATGAATTTTGTCGAATGCCGCGGCGATCTCGCCCCCGTCATTGACGGCGACAATCGAATTGTAAAAACGCGCATCAGTCTCAGTCGCGCCTTCGCTCCGCACGGCCCCGGTGAGCAGCATCTGCCCATCCTGCAGCACGCTGCCTAGCTCAGCCAAGGCCTCCGGGCGCTCGGTGAAAAGGAATGGGACCGCCGTTTCAGGCCAGATGATGAGGTCTGGCTTCGGCTTGCCGTCGGCCGTCTCGGCCGTTGTCATGTCCAGATAAGTCTTGAAGATGCGGTCCCGCACCGCGGCATCCCACTTCTCCGACTGGTCGATGGAGGGCTGGACAGCGCGGATATTTAGGCTCTTCTCGGCAGCCGGAATCGGCCGCCACACGCCAAAGCCGATGTGAGCGGCGACAATCAGCACGGCAGCGCCAAGACCCAGCCGGCGGTGCCGCGACGACCCAAGAAGCGCTGGCGAGGCAAATACGAACACCGCAAGCGCGTTCATGCCGGTCAGGCCCACAAGTGACACTGATTGCATCAGCAATGGCGTCGGCATTGCCGCATAGCCGATTGCATTCCAGGGAAAACCGGTAAAGAGAAAGCTGCGCAGCCATTCGGCAAGTGCAAAGCCGAAGGCCAGTGCCGCAACACGCCCCAGAGCGTCAGACCAGAGAATGCGCGCGACGGCGGCTGCAAAACCGTAGAAGAAAGCGAGCAGGGCCGGCAGGCCGAGGATGGCCAAAGGCAGCGCCCAGGCAAAGCTGTCAGCTTCGACCAGCAAGGCATTGCCGACCCACCAAAGCCCTGCGAGAAAATAGCCGAAGCCAAACCACCATCCGGTTACGAACGCAGGCATCAGACGGCGGATGAAACTGCTGCCGCGCTCGGCGACTGATCCGTCCAGCAGCCAGACCAGCAATGGAAATGAGACAAAACAGACTGCGGGAAAGTCGAACGGGGCTTGCGCAAGTACAGCCAAGGCGCCGGCCGCAAATGCGACCGCCGCCCGGCGGATACCCCACAGCAGAATGACCTTTCCGGCCAGTCGCTCCATTAATTTTTCCAGGCTGCGCGAATCAGGTGCAACCGGTGTAACAGCCTGGGCCAGCCATGCCAAACACCGTTCGGCATGCAGCGCACCTGTTCAACATCATCATTGCCGTTTGGGGTCGAAATACCTCTTCAATTCCTTGCCATAACCGGCATAGTCCTTCTGGAACGCTGGGCTTTCTGCGGCAAACTTGCTGATGCGCTGGGGAAACCGCGTCTCGAGCATGAACGCCATCGTGCCTGACAGCCGGTGTGGGGCAAGAACTTCATTCGAAGCCCGTTCGAACGCGTCCAGATCGGGCCCGTGCGGCAGCATCATATTGTGTAGCGAAGCGCCGCCGGGAGCGAACCCGCCACCGGTCTTGGCGTCATAGACGCCGTAGATCAGGCCCATGAACTCGCTCATCACGTTCATGTGGTACCATGGCGGACGGAACGTATTTTCCGCTACCAGCCAGCGGTCGGAGAACAATACGAAATCGATGTTGGCGGTTCCGGGCGTCTCGGACGGCGACGTCATCACAGTGAAGATCGACGGATCGGCATGGTCAAACAGGATCGGCCCAACCGGCGAGTATTTGCGTAGATCATATTTGTAGGGCGCGTAATTTCCGTGCCATGCCACTACGTCGAGCGGCGAATGGCCGAGATCACAGGCCCACATCTCGCCACCCCATTTGACATACATCTTTGACGGGGCGTCGCGGTCTTCATAGGCGGCGCATGGCGTCAGGAAATCGCGCTGGTTGGCCATGCAGTTTGCGCCGATGGGGCCGCGCTCCGGCAAGGTGAATGCACCACCATAGTTCTCACACAGATAGCCACGCGCCGGCTTTCCGCGCAATTCGACGCGGATCTTTACGCCGCGTGGGATCACAGCGATCTCGCCCGGCTCGATGTCGATGATGCCAAACTCGGTCCAAAGGCGAAGATCGCCCTCCTGCGGCACAAACATCATCTCGCCATCGGAATTGTAGAAATACTCATCCGTCATCGAGCGGGTGATGAAATAGAGATGAGCACCCATGCCGGCCTGGCTGGCGGCGTCGCCGCAGGTCGTCATGGTCCGGACCCCCTCGACGAAGGTCATCGATTCGGTCGGAATCGGCATCGGGTCCCAGCGGTAGGGTGCAATCGGCAGTGACGTTTCAGGTGCAGGGGCTGTCCGCCAAAGGCCGATGTCAGCTGGCTGAAATTTGCCGAAATGCATCACGGTCGGGCGGATACGGTAAAGCCAGCTGCGTTCGTTAGTGGTGCGTGGCGCCGTAAACGGCGATCCAGACAATTGCTCTGCATATAGGCCATAGGCGCATTTCTGTGGCGAGTTCCGCCCGATCGGCAGTGCCCCTGGCAGCGCCTCTGTCTCGAACCCGTTGCCGAAGCCGGACATATATCCCGGCGTGATGCCGGCACCCGTTGCGGCGGTGCCTGCAGGGTTAGGTTGCGGCGCGTTCATGACTTGACCTCCTGAGTCCTGAATTTTAGTCTCAAACGAAACTAATGCAGAATAGTTTCACTTGAAACCAAAGTCAACGACGCCCGGGTGCAATTCAGAGTCCGAAACCGGAAGGCTCACGCTCGACCGTTTTTTGCCCTATCGTCTCAACGTGGCGGCAACAGTGGTCAGCGAAGGTCTGGCCAAGCTGTATGGTGATCGCTTCGGCATCAGCATTCCTGAATGGCGTATCATTGCGACGCTGGGAGAGTACCCCAAGATGACCGGCAAGCAGATATCGGCGCACACGAGGATGAACAAGGTCAAGGTCAGCCGCGCAGTCGCTGCATTGGAGAGCAGAGGCATGTTGGCGAGACAGGCCAACAGCGACGACCGGCGCGAGGAGTTCCTGTCTTTGTCGCATGCGGGAAAAGATGCCTATTCGGAGATTGCGCCGCTGGCGCTCGCCTACCAGAAATCGGTGACCGACCTGCTGACACCAGACGATTACGCCGCATTTGACCGCATCCTTGCGAAATTGACCTCGCTCGACAAGCTGGGCTGACGGACCGCAGAACGAGCGATTGCCAGACGGGCGCTGGCACTAGCCGCCATTATCGCTTGGTCCGTTGTATGTGCCGCCACACGGGCCTAGACCGCAATTTCATCGACGCAAGGGTTCCCGGCGTGGCGGACATCACAACGCCGTCGAATACGACGGTAAAGGCGAGTACGGCAGCGATCAGCATTCTGACTGCAATCAGCGTCTGCCACATGCTGAATGACATCATGCAGTCGCTGCTGTCGGCGCTCTATCCGATGCTGAAAAGCGATTTTGGCCTGACATTTGGCCAGATCGGCTTCCTGACTCTTACGTTCCAGGTCACCGCCTCGCTGCTGCAGCCGCTTGTCGGCATCTACACAGACCGCCGGCCATTGCCCTATTCGCTTGTTTTTGGCATGGGATCGACTCTGATCGGACTCGTGCTGCTGGCCTCCGCGCATACCTATCCGATGCTGCTGCTGGGTGCGGCGGCTGTTGGCATTGGCTCGGCGATCTTTCACCCCGAGGCTTCGCGCGTTGCGCGTCTCGCATCAGGTGGGCGTTATGGTCTGGCGCAATCAATGTTCCAGGTAGGCGGCTCGCTTGGCTCTTCTATTGGACCGCTGCTGGCGGCATTCATCGTTGTCCCGCGCGGGCAGGGCAGTGTGGCGTGGTTCACCGCCGCTGCCATGCTGGGTATGTTCATCCTGTGGCGTGTTGGCAGATGGTATGCAGTCACGCGTGCTGACGCGGCAAAGCGCGGTGGCGGTGAGGTCACAATCCGCCTTCCGCGCAGTCGGGTGATGACCGCGCTGGCCGTCCTGGCTTTGCTGACGTTGACCAAGAACGCCTACCTCGCGTCGATATCAAGCTACTACACATTCTATGTCATTGAGCGTTTTGGCGTGTCGGTGCAGACGTCACAGGTCCTGCTGTTTGTATTTCTGGCGGCAGCGGCGCTTGGCACGATAGCCGGCGGTCCGATTGGTGACCGAATCGGTACCCGTGCGGTTATCTGGGTGTCGATCCTCGGCGTGCTGCCGTTCACATTGTTGATGCCCTATGTCGGCCTCACCGGGACAGTTGTCCTGTCGGTCATCATCGGGCTGATCCTGTCGTCGGCCTTTCCGGCAATCGTCGTTTTTGCGCAGGAGCTTCTGCCGGGTCGTGTCGGCATGGTCGCCGGTATCTTCTTCGGTTTCGCATTCGGCTTTGGCGGTCTCGCGGCGGCGGTGCTCGGCTTCTTTGCCGACGCCTATGGCATTGTCTATGTCTACTGGATCTGTTCGTTCCTGCCTTTCCTGGGGCTTCTGACAGTGTTCCTGCCCAAGATGAGCGAATTGCGCGCAACCTGATTGCCCGGGGGCAGCGCAGCGGCGGACGGGTTGTCGGAGCCTACTCCCCAGCGCCTGCAAATCACGCTATAGACGCCGCCGATGGCAAGAATACCCCTCAAGCTGGACGAGATTGTTGACGGTGAGGCGCTCGGCCGCGAACTCATCGCGTTGACTGCGCCGTACAACGGCGATGGTTCAAATGTCCGCGATCAGGCGCTGGCAATTCTGCGCCGCACGATTGCCGATGGCCGCAAGCGGGCAGACACCATGCTTATCGACGATGGCGGCGGAACGGCCTGCGCCGAGCGTCTATCGCATCTCATGGATGTCGTTATCCGCGCGATCTACGAATTTGCAGTCCACCACGTCTATCGGGCGCAAAATCCGTCGACTGCCGAACACATGGCCGTTGTTGCGGTTGGTGGTTACGGTCGCGGTACGCTGGCGCCGGGCTCCGACATCGATCTGCTTTTTGCCTTACCCTACAAGCAGACGCCCTGGGGCGAGCAGGTCATCGAATACATTCTCTATATGTTGTGGGATCTGGGACTCAAGGTTGGCCACGCCACCCGCACCATCGACGAATGTGTGCGGCTTTCGACTGGCGACATGACCATTCGCACGTCTATCCTGGAGGCCCGTTATCTCTGGGGCGATCGCGGGCTCTATGACGAGCTGATCCGGCGCTTTGATCTTGAAGTCGTTAAATCGACCGGCTCTGAATTTGTTCAGGCCAAGCTGGCCGAGCGCGATGAGCGTCACCGCAAGGCAGGCGAAAGCCGTTATCTGGTCGAGCCGAACGTCAAGGACGGCAAGGGTGGCCTGCGCGACCTGCACACACTGTTCTGGATCGGCAAATATTACTACCGGGTGCGCACGGCCGCTGAACTGGTCGACAAGGGCGTCTTCACCGGAGAGGAATACCGCCAGTTTCGCAAGGCGGAGGACTTTCTGTGGGCGGTTCGCTGCCACATGCATTTTGCTACCGGCAAGGCCGAAGAACGCCTCCACTTCGACATCCAGCGCGATATCGCCGATCGGCTTGGCTACACCAGCCATCCCGGCCTGTCGGCTGTCGAGCGTTTCATGAAGCACTACTTCCTGACGGCCAAGAATGTCGGCGACCTGACCCGCATCTTCTGCGCAACGCTGGAGGAAGAGCAGGCCAAACACGAACCAGGTTTCAACCGGCTGTTCCTCAGCTTTTCACGCCGCCGCAAGAAGCTGCCCGGCACGACCGATTTTCTGGTCGACAACAATCGTATCACCATTGCCGATGATCAGGTGTTTGAGCGTGATCCGGTCAACATGATGCGGCTGTTCTGGCTGGCTGACCGGCATGGACTGGAATACCACCCGGATGCGCTGAAGTTACTGACCCGTTCACTCAAGCTGGTTGATCGCAATTTGCGCCGCGACCCAGAAGGCAACCGGTTGTTCATGGAAGTGCTGACATCAGACCGCAATCCGGAACTCAACATGCGCCGGATGAACGAGGCTGGTCTACTTGGCAAGCTGATCCCTGATTTCGGCAAGATTGTCGCGATGATGCAGTTCAACATGTATCATCACTATACCGTCGATGAACACCTGATCAGATGTGTTGGGGTGCTGGCCGAGATCGAGCATGGCGACGGCGCAAAGTCACATCCATTGTCGCATTCGCTGATGCCGAGCCTGAAGGCGCAACGCGAATTGCTCTACGCTGCCGTCTTGTTTCATGACATCGCAAAGGGCCGCCCGGAAGATCATTCCGAGGCAGGTGCAAAAATCGCGCGAAGACTTGCGCCACACATGGGCTTCAACGCATCTGATGCCGAGACGATCGCATGGCTGGTCGAAAATCATCTCGTCATGTCGATGACGGCCCAGACGCGCGATCTGAACGATCGCAAGACGATCGAGGACTTTGCCGACAAGGTGCAGACAGTCGAGCGGCTGAAGCTGCTGCTTGTGCTGACAGTCTGCGACATTCGAGGCGTTGGCCCCGGAGTATGGAACGGCTGGAAGGGCCAGCTTCTGCGAACGCTCTATTACGAAACCGAACTGCTGTTGACCGGCGGGTTCTCGGAAGTTGCACGCGAAACACGAGTGGCTGCCTCGCGGCAACAGCTTGACGGCGCGCTGGCCGGCTGGACCGAAGAGGACCGCAGCCGCATCGTCAAGCTGCACTATGACAACTACCTGCTGACTGTTTCGTTGGAACAGCAGATGCGGGATGCCGAACTGATCCGCAGCGTCGGCTCAGATAGCAAGAAGCTGTCGACCCGCGTGCGCACGCTCGAATTCGAAGGCGTGACGGAAATCACTGTTCTGGCGCCTGACCACCCGCGGCTTCTGTCGATCATCACCGGCGCCTGTGCGGCAGCCGGCGCCAACATCGTCGACGCGCAGATCTTTACGACGACCGATGGCAGGGCGCTCGACACGATTCTCATCAGCCGTGAGTTTGACCGCGACGAGGATGAACGCCGCCGCGCCGAACGCGTCGGCAAGCTGATCGAGGACGCTTTGCTTGGCAAGAGCTGGCTGTCCGACATCATCGAGAAGCGAACCAAGCCCAGACGCGGTTCAAAGGCATTTCACATCGAGCCGCGCGCCGAGGTGCGCAATGCGCTTTCGAACCGCTTTTCGGTTATCGAGGTGATTGGCCTCGACCGGCCGGGCTTGCTGTCAGAGATAACCGGGGCAATTTCTGACCTGTCGCTCGATATTGCATCCGCTCACATCACCACATTTGGCGAAAAGGTGATCGATACGTTCTATGTCACCGATCTGACGGGCCAGAAGATTGCTAACCCGACAAGGCAGGCAGCGATCCGCGAGCGCCTGATCGCGACGCTAGAAAACGGCGCACGTGATCGCAGCAAGGCAAAGACCAACGAACTGGCGGCGGCCAAATGACGGCCTGCCAATATCGGATCATCCGGAAAGCTTTCGCATGAGCCTAGTCGCGAAATTTGCAACCGTCGGCGGCGCAACGCTGGCGAGCCGGATCCTCGGCTTTGCGCGCGAGGCGCTGATGGCGGCGGCACTTGGCGCCGGCCCTGTGGCCGACGCATTCTACGCTGCGTTCCGCTTTCCAAACTTGTTCCGCCGCCTGTTTGCCGAAGGCGCATTCAACGCAGCCTTTGTTCCGCTTTTTGCCAAGGAAATCGAGGCGAATGGCGTCGACGGTGCACGAAAATTCTCCGAAGAAGTTTTTGGCATTCTGTTCACGGTGCTGCTGGTCCTGACCATCGTCATGCAGTTGTCGATGCCGCTGCTTGTGAAGACGGTCATCGCGCCGGGTTTTGCCGACGACGCAACCAAGTTCGACATAACGGTGCGGATGTCGATCATCATGTTCCCCTATCTGATGTGCATGTCGCTCACCGCGATGATGAGCGGCATCCTCAATTCGTTGCAGCATTATTTCATTGCCGCAATCACGCCGGTGCTGCTGAATGTGGTGCTGACGGGCGTGCTGCTCTTTGCACTTTGGAACGGCCACGAGGGCATCAAGACCGGTTACGACCTGTCCTGGGGTGTGCTGGCGGCTGGTCTATTGCAATTGCTTGTCGTTCTTGTCGCGGTGCGCCGCGCCGGTATCAGGATTGGTATCCGCCGCCCCCGCATGACGCCCAACGTCAAGCGGTTGCTGTGGCTGGCATTCCCGGCGGCAATCACCGGCGGCATCACCCAGATCAATCTGGTGATTGGCCAGATGATCGCATCGAGCAAAGAAGGCGCGATCTCGGTTCTGCAATATGCCGACCGGGTCTATCAGCTGCCGCTGGGTGTTGTCGGCATTGCGGTTGGCGTGGTGCTGTTGCCGGAACTGGCGCGGGCATTGAAGGCAGGTCACAACAAGGACGCAGCCAACCTGCAGAACAGGTCTGTCGAGTTCGCCCTTTTCCTGACGCTGCCAGCCGCCGGCGCCCTTCTTGTCATGTCGGAGGAGATTGTCCGGGTCCTGTTTGAGCGTGGTGCGTTCACGCCGATGACGACTGAGCGTGTGGCTGGTGCATTGGCGGTTTTTGGCCTTGGGCTTCCTGCTTTCGTGATGATCAAGGCGTTCACGCCGGGTTTCTTCGCGCGTGAAGATACACGTACGCCGATGATGTTTGCCGGCGTGTCGGTTGCGGTCAATGTCGCGCTTGCGCTGACTCTTTTCCCGGTCTTGGGCGAAACCGGCATCGCCACGGCCGAGTCGGTCGCAGGCTGGGTCAACGCAGCGCTGTTGTTTGCGACGCTTGTCTGGCGCGGCCACTGGGGCAATGACACGGCGCTGCTGACACGTATACCCCGTCTTGTTCTGGCTGCCGCAATCATGGCGGCGGCGCTGTGGTATGCGTTGGGCTGGGTCGACGGCCATTTTTCGCCCGACGCGCCGCTGATCACCCAGTTGCTGGTTCTGGGCGGGCTGATTGGTCTGGCGATGGTCGTCTATTTCGGCGTCGCCTTCGCAATCGGCGGGGCGAACATTGGCATGATCCGCAGAAACATGCGGCGCGGCGCCAAGATTAAGGAACCACCACCGGCCCCTTGATCCCATGCGCGGCTTCCGCCATAAGCCGCGCTGTTTCGCCTGCCCCGAACGGGAATACGCCCGGGGGCTTGGGCCCTCCACCAGCCACGGAACCACACAATGTCGTTCAAGAACCTCGTCTTTTCGGGCGTCCAGCCTACTGGCAATCTGCATCTCGGCAACTATCTCGGCGCGCTGAAGAAATTCGTCGCCCTGCAGTCGATCAGCGACTGCATCTATTGCGTCGTCGACTTGCATTCGCTGACAGCGCAGCTTGTCCATGATGATCTCGCCGACCAGACGCGGCAGATCACGGCGGCATTTCTTGCTTCCGGCATCGATCCGAAGAAGCACATTGTCTTCAACCAGTCGCGCGTCATGCAGCATGCGGAACTGGCATGGATCTTCAATTGTGTCGCGCGCATTGGCTGGATGAACCGCATGACCCAGTTCAAGGACAAGGCCGGCAAGGATCGCGAGAACGCCTCGCTTGGCCTGCTCGCCTATCCGAGCCTGATGGCCGCCGACATCCTGCTCTATCGCGCGACGCACGTTCCTGTCGGCGACGACCAGAAGCAGCACCTGGAACTGACCCGCGACATCGCCCAGAAATTTAACAATGACTTTTCCGGCCGCATTGCGGCTCAGGGCCTCGGCGTCGAGATGAAGGTCGGCGACGAAACCGTCAATGGTTATTTTCCGCTCACTGAACCGGTGATCGAGGGCGAGGCCACACGCGTCATGAGCCTGCGCGATGGCACCAAGAAGATGTCGAAGTCGGATCCGTCTGACCTGTCACGTATCAATTTGACAGACGAAGCTGACACCATTGCCAAAAAGATCAAGAAGGCAAAGACCGATCCGCAGCCGTTGCCTTCGGAGGTTGACGGGCTGAAGGATCGCCCGGACGCCGACAATCTGGTCGGCATTTATGCCGCGCTGGCTGAAACCACCCGTCAGGCAGTATTGGCAGAATATGGCGGCCAGCAATTTTCGGTGTTCAAACCGGCGCTCGCCGACCTGGCGGTGGCCAAGCTGGCGCCAATCGCCGATGAGATGCGCCGTCTGATGGCCGATCCTGCTCACATTGACAGCGTTCTGCGCGATGGCGGTGAGCGGGCTGGCAAACTTGCCGAGGCGACCATGCATGACGTGCGCAACATTATCGGCCTGCTGCAGGACTGATTGGCGCTTGAGTTATGCCGTGCCTTGCGGTCAGGCTTGCCCGGTGGCAGATTGCGCGCGAACAAGCCTAGGCGGTCAGCCATCACGACAAGGCCACCGCCCAAATGGACAACGTGAATGGTCTCCAAACGTCTGAGCCGCGAAGCCGGCCATCGCCGGAAGTTTCTGACGATCATCGACGACACCCCCGAATGCGAACGGGCCGTCGCCTATGCATCGCGCCGGTCCAAGACAACCGGCGGTGTGCTCATCCTTCTGTTTGTTATTGACGGCGCAGAATTCCAGCATTTTCTTGGCGTAGAGGCGATCATGCGCGAAGAGGCGACCGAAGTCGCTCAGTCGGCGCTGAACAAGTTTGCAGCCATGGTGCGCGAGCGTCACGGCATCGAGCCGGAACTGGTAATCCGCGAAGGTGCGGCCACCGCCGAGATTCACAAATTGATCGAGGAAGATCAGGACATCGCTATCCTGGTGCTGGCGGCAGGCGCCGCCAAAGAGGGCCCGGGCCCTCTCGTCGCATCGGTCGCGGGCAAGGCCGCGGCATTTCCGATCCCCGTGACGATTGTTCCTTACAATCTGACTGATGAGGACATAAATAGTCTGGCATAGGCCGTTTTGCGCTTGCCAGCTTTGTGCTTGCAATCGGTGAGGCTGTCGCTATTTTAGAATCATTCCAATCTGTTGAATGATCCGCCAGGAGGCGTGACATGTTTATCCAGACCGAAGCGACCCCAAATCCCGCGACGCTAAAGTTCCTGCCGGGTGTAGTCGTTCTGCCCGAAGGCACGGCCGACTTCCGCGACGCTGCAAATGCAGATGCCGAATCGCCTTTGGCTGGCGCGTTGTTCACCGTTCCCGGCGTCACCGGCGTCTTCTTCGGCTACGACTTCGTTACCGTCACCAAACAGGACGAGCGCGACTGGCAGCATTTGAAGCCTGCGATCCTTGGCGCGATCATGGAGCATTTCATGGCCGGCCGCCCGGTGCTCAACACAGCGTCGAGCGCAACCGAACGCGGTGCGTCAGACGGTGAAGAGTTCTATGACAAGGCCGACGAAGAAATCGTCGTGACGATCAAGGAACTGCTCGACACCCGCGTCCGTCCGGCTGTGGCGCAAGACGGCGGTGACATCACCTTCCGTGGTTATGAAAACGGCACGGTGTTCCTCAACATGAAGGGCGCTTGCGCCGGTTGCCCGTCATCGACGGCGACCCTGAAGCATGGCATCCAGAACCTGCTGCGGCACTTCGTGCCGGAAGTTCAGCATGTGGAGCAGGTGACCGTCTGACCGGCTGCTACTGATCTTTCAAGCATTTGACGCGGAGGGCGGAAACACCCTCCGCGTTTTGCTTTCCTCGCCTATGCCAGATCGGCCATCAGGCCGGCTGCAACGGTCAGCCGCGAAACTGTGATGTCGCCGCCCTCGGTCAAAGCCTGCAGCCGTTCGCGCAGGCGGCCGATGCGTGGGCCTCCGGCCTCGATCCATGCAGCGACCGGATCAGCGGCCTTGGCGTGATTTTTCAGCGCTGCGACGGCAATCGCGCGGCGAGCGGCTTCGATCGTGTCTTCGGCGCGCGACAGGGCCATCGCATCATAATAGTCCGGCGGTGAAAGCGCCTGCGCCGCCGCTTCGATACGGCTGATCTGCAGAGCTTCCGTGACGGCAAAATAGGCCTTTGCAGCTTCGACAATTTCGGCCTTGGCGAGATGGGCGACGAGCGCCACGTCGGGCACCAGTTCAGCAAGCTCAATGCGCGCCAGGCGCTCGGCCAGCGGCGCCGGCACTTTTGACGCCAGCAGCAAGTCCCGTTGAGCAGTGAAGCGATCCCGCATGTCGGGTGGGGCGAGGTCCGTCAATTGCGACGTCAGCGCCTTGCGGGCGCTGCGCAGAGCTTCGACCTGCTTGCCGATCGGCTCATCCTCAAGTCCGTTCTTCAGGTCCCATGCGGTTGCAGCAAAGATCAGCCGGTAGGCGCGTCCATATAGTTCAAGCTGCAACTGGCCGTCGATCTTGTTGTCCAGCGCATCGATGCCGGCAAACATGGCGGGCAATTCGAAACCGTCGCGCACCACGGCGAAGGCGCGCACCACTTCCCGGACCGTGCGCCCGGTGCTCTCCTGCAGTTTGGTCACGAATGCGGGGCCGCCCCGGTTCAGCAGGTCATTGGAGATGACTCGTGTGATGATCTCACGGCGCAGCCTGTGGCTTTCGATGTCTTGCCGGTATTTCTTCTCCATCTTGTCTGGGAAATAGCCAAGCAGGTCGCGCTCGAAATAGGGATCGTCTGGAATGTCCGAAGCGACGATGTCCGAGAACAGCACGATCTTGGCATAGGCCAGCAGCACGCCGATTTCCGGCCGCGTCAGCGGCTCGCCGCGCGCCATACGTTCCGCCAGACGCGCATTGGACGGCAGCGTCTCCACCGCGCGATCAAGCAGACCCCGTTCTTCCAGAATGGTCATGAATCGCGCCTGATGCGCCAGTTCAGAAAGGCCGCGCTGGCGCACCTGCGAGATTGCCAGCGTCTGCTCATAATTATTCTTGAGCACCAGTCCCGCAACTTCCTCGGTCATCTCCGCCAGCAGCTTGTTGCGCGCCGGCCGCGTCAACCGCTGGTCGCGCATGGCGCTTGCCAGCGCGATCTTAATGTTGACCTCGACGTCAGACGAATTAACGCCGCCGGAATTGTCGATGGCGTCCGAATTGCACGCGCCGCCGGCAAGGCTGTATTCGATGCGGCCGCGCTGGGTGACGCCGAGATTGGCGCCTTCGCCGATCACCTTGGCACCGACGTCGGGCGCCGACACGCGGATGGCGTCATTGGCGCGGTCTCCGACGTCAGCATTCGTCTCGGTTGTGCCTTTGACATAGGTGCCAATGCCGCCGAACCAGAGCAGGTCAACCGGCGCCTTGAGGATTGCATTCATGATCTCTGTTGGCGACGCAATTGTATTCTGGAGGCCGATCGCATTGGCCGCTGCTTGCGACAACGTGATCGACTTCAGCGACCGCGGGAAAATGCCGCCGCCCGCAGAAAGTTTTTTCTTGTCGTAGTCCTGCCAGGATGAACGTGGCAGGGCGAACATCCGCTCACGCTCCGCAAACGACGCCTCAATATCTGGGTCGGGATCGATAAAAATGTCGCGATGGTCAAACGCGGCGATCAGCCGGGTCTGGCGCGACAGCAGCATGCCATTGCCGAACACATCGCCTGACATGTCCCCAACGCCCACGGTGGTGAATGGCTCTGTCTGGATGTCACGGTTCATCTCACGGAAATGGCGTTTCACCGCCTCCCACGCACCACGCGCGGTGATGCCCATCTTCTTGTGGTCGTATCCCGCCGAGCCGCCCGATGCGAAGGCGTCGTCCAGCCAGAAATGATGCGCCTCGCTGATTGCATTGGCTGTATCTGAAAAGGTCGCCGTGCCCTTGTCGGCGGCGACCACAAAATAGGGGTCATCATTGTCGCGCCGCACGACATCTTTTGGCGGCACGACGCCCTGCTGGTCGAGATTGTCGGTGATCGACAAAAGGCTCGAGATAAAGTTGACATAGGCCTTGGTGCCGGCTGCGAAGACCGCGTCGCGATTGCCGCCAGCAGGCAGCAGTTTTGGATAGAAGCCGCCCTTGGCGCCCACCGGAACGATGACGGCGTTCTTCACCTGTTGCGCCTTGACCAGGCCGAGCACTTCGGTGCGATAGTCCTGCGCCCGGTCGGACCAGCGCAGCCCGCCGCGGGCTACCGGCCCAAAGCGCAGGTGAACGCCCTCAACCTCGGTGCCGTAGACAAAAATCTCGCGCCATGGTCGTGGTTCGGGCAGGCTATCGATCAAGCGTGATTCCAGCTTGATCGCCAGCGATACGCCGTCCGGGGTCACGGCAAAATGGTTGGTCCGCACGCTCGCGTCGATCAGGTTAAGATAGCGGCGGATGATGGTGTCGTCATCCAGTGACGGCACGTCGCCCAGCGCATCCTTGATCGCTGATTTGAGGTGCTTGGCCTGGACATCGGCGTCCTTCTGAGCCGTCGGATCGAACCGCGCAACAAACAGTGCATGCAGAGCGCGCGCGATCTGCGGATAACGGTTCAGAACGCCTGCGATGAATTCCTGATTCTGCGGGATGCCAGCCTGTTGCAGATAGCGGCCATAGGCGCGCAGAACCAGAATTTCCCGCGCAGCAAGGCCGGCGGTCTGCACCAGCGCATTGTAGCCGTCATTGTCGGACTGGCCGCGCCAGGTGGACAGGAACACGTCTTCAAGCAACTTGCCGCTGTCTTTCAGCTCGATCGGCTTGCCGAAAGCGTTCTCCAGTTCCATGTCGTGCACGAAGATCTTGTCGCCTTCGCCGTCCGCCAGTTCGAAGGTGCGTTCCGAAATAACCCCGAACCCCATGTTCTCCAGCAATGGCACACGCCGCGACAACGCGACTGGCTGTCCAAAATGATAGATCTTCAGCGCCGCCTGTTCAGGCGACTGGTCAGCGTGGCGGTAGTAGTCGATGGCAATCGGATTGTTGGCAGAAACCTGGGAGGCAATGCCGGCGTCGTGCAGGGCTTCTGCAGCTGTAAATGAGCTGCGATAGCTTTGCGGAAAGCGCTCGGCAATGTCGGCCAGCCGGCGGTCCGCGCCTGTCTCCTCAGCAACTTCCGCAATCGCGTCATGCCAGTTGCGCACGATGTCGCGTATTGCCGCTTCCAGAGCGGCCGGGTCTACCTTTGGCGTCTTGCCAACTGACCGGCCGATGATGAAGTGCACGCGCGCCAGTCCGCCTTCGGGAAATGACGGATAGTAGGCAGACAGACGGCCGTCATAGGCCTGCTTGAGATACTCGCCGATTCTCTCTCGCGCGACCGAATCGTAGCGGTCGCGCGGCACATAGACGATGATCGACACGAACCGGTCGAAACGGTCGACACGCGGCAACACGCGTACACGCGGCCGCTCACCAAGCGCCAGAATGGCAGACGAGAATTTTCGCAGTGTCGGCACGTCGATCTGGAACAGTTCGTCGCGCGGATAGGATTCAATGACATTGATGAGCGCCTTGCCGGAATGGTCGGCGGCATCGAAGCCGGATTTGTCGATGACTGCCTGCGCCTTGGACCGCAAATAGGGGATCGACGCGACCGAGCGCGTGTAGGCGGTGGACGTGAACATGCCGACGATGCGCAACTCGCCGTCGAGCTTGCCCTTGGCGTCAAAGGTCTTGACCCCGATATAGTCGAGATAGATGCGCCTGTGGACTTTTGACTTGGTGTTGGCTTTGGTGACGATCAGGGGATCGGGACCATTCAGGAAGGCTCGAATCTCTGGAGTGGTGATGACAGCTTCGGTGCCGGATCGCAGCACCAGAGTGTTCGGATCAGCCAGAATGCCCAGCCCCGGCGCGTCGCTGCGCTCGAGCGTGCCGGTCTTCTCATTGCCGGAATAGTGGTAGTCCCGCATTCCGAGAAAGGTGAAATTGTCGTTGCGCAGCCATTCGAGGAACGCGACAGCCTCGTCCACAGCGTCCTTCTTCATCGGCAGGTCGGTGTAGCGATAGGTGGCGATTGCGCGATCAAACCGCGCCAGCATCGGCTTCCAGTCACTGACGGCGGCGTGCACGTCCGCCAGCACCCTGGCCAGCGCCGCTTCCAGCGTCTTGGCGCGCGCCTCGGTGATCTGCGGCACCTGAACATGGATGAGGCTCACCTTGTCGGCATCTGTCTTGGCCGATGCGCCATCGTCTAGAATGGCGGTTACGCCCGACTTGCCATGAGTGACCTGCAAGACCGGATGAATGACCAGAAAGGGCTCGACGCCCAGTTCGCCGATCTCGCCCATGACCGAGTCAAACAGGAACGGCATATTGTCATTGACCACAGTGATCGCCGTCGCCTTGCGGCCCTGCCGCACGATGCCGCTCTCGCGGTCGATGATCACCAGGCTGTCGCCCTTTTTGTGTTTCTTCAGGGCCGCATAAGCGATCTCGGCAGTTTTTTTGATGGCCGGGTCATCATAGGCCGCCAGGTCTTCGCCCGGCGCTCGTGCAATCAGCTGTTCCAGCAAAGACTGTGCCGAAGGGGCAGTTTGAGGTTCACCACCTGAAGCGGCTCTTTTCCCCGTCGGCATGCTGCGTCCTCCCAAGACTGCATTTTTCGTTATCGTAGCAGAGAAAATCATTGATGCGACCGCTACAGAGGCTGCACACTGCAAAATCTGTATGAAAGGAACGTAACGAATGGCCAAGACGAAGAAGCACGGCATTATCGCGCTGGATTTGCCGCAGGCGGAGCTGAGTGACGGGACCAAGGCATATTTCGCCAAAGCCAGGGAAAAGCTCGGCATGTTGCCAAATGTGCTGGCGGCCTACGCCTTCGACGAAAAGAAGCTGCGCGCCTTCTCTGACATGTACAACGATTTGATGCTGGGCGATTCCGAACTGAGCAAACTGGAGCGCGAAATGATCGCGGTCGCAGTGTCGTCGATCAATCACTGCTATTATTGTCTGGCGTCCCACGGCGCGGCGGTGCGTCAGTTGTCGGGCGATCCACAACTGGGCGAGGCAATGGTGATGAACTATCGCGCGGCTGACCTGACGCCCAAGCAGCGGGCGATGCTTGATTTTGCGGTGAAGCTGACCGAGACGCCGGCCAAGATCGACGATGCCGATCGTGATGCGTTGCGCAAGGCCGGGTTTTCGGATCGGGGCATCTGGGACATCGGCTCGACGGCGGCATTTTTCAACATGTCGAACCGCGTAGCAGCTGCAACGGACATGCGGCCCAACGACGAATATCATGCGATGGCCAGATAGGCCGTGGCTTCTGTCAGGTTGCAGCAGCTCGACGGCGATTATGCCGTAGCGAGGCTGGAGAGCGATGGTCCGATCCCGTCCTGGGCCAATGGTGCTGGCTTCGTTTCAATCAGCCGGACGGCCGACGAACTGTCCGTCGTCTGCCTGGCTGAGCGGGTTCCGGCAACCGTGCGCCATGAGGCGGGCTGGACCGGCTTCAAGTTCATGGGACCGTTCGCCTTTGACGAGACAGGCATCGCGCTGGCGGT
This sequence comes from Mesorhizobium sp., assembly GCA_036742015.1. Taxonomy (GTDB): domain Bacteria; phylum Pseudomonadota; class Alphaproteobacteria; order Rhizobiales; family Rhizobiaceae; genus Mesorhizobium_A. The sequence goes on from DAINRF010000025.1 coordinate 22,987, forward strand.
CATTCGGCCGCTGTCGGAGGCCGGCATCGGCATCTTTCTGGTCTCGACCTTTGATACCGATTACCTGCTGATCAAAAGCGAGAACACAGTTCGGGCGCGCGACCTGCTGGCAGGCGCTGGCCATAAGCTCGGCTGAACGATTCCATTTGGACCTGAAAGGCTCTAAGGATCGGCGTTCAAAATCGCCACCTTCACATATCGAACCTGAAGGTGCAGGCCCTGGCCATTTGGCAATCGGGGCAGAGATGTTTGGGCGGTCTGGATGTCAGCATCTGACGGTGTGTGGTCACCCTGGACAAAAGCCATCACGGTAACCTGGGACTCACTGTCGAGAACAAGGCGCGACTCAACAAGACGATTATTGCCCTGATTGAGATGCGCACGCAGGATTTCTGCAACGTCCAGATCCAGACGCTGCCGGGTCGAGGCGACGGTCAGGTTGGCGGTCAAAATGGCGCCCAGGATGACCAGAAGCGCTGCAGACCAAAGGTTCATCCGCCAGAAACTCACCTGCTTGTCGGTTTGCCTGTCACGCCGGAAGCCAGCGAGCCACAGGATGACTGACGAGGCAAACTGGATTGCCACCATATTGGTCAGCGTCAGCAGGAAGGCGCCGCCGGCAAGGGCAAACTGGCCATGTGAGAGGAGGATGCCGCAGGTGACAAGCGGCGGCACCAGCGCGGTCGCCACGCCCACTCCGACAACTGCGACAGGCAGTCTTGAAGAGACTGTCGCCAGCGCACCGGCGAAACCACCGGCCAGAGCTATCATCAAGTCCATGACATTGGGCGATGTTCGCCCGAGAATCTCCCCGGTGAGAACATGTTCATTGTGGACGAGGCCGATGACCAGGCCAATCGCGATGACCCACACCGTCCCCAACACAATGCTCTTGATCGTCGTTCTGAGCAGACCCGGATCGTGTTGAAGCACCGCCAGGCCAAGTCCGACGATGGGACCAAGCATCATCGCAACCAGCATTGCGCCGATCACGACGGCAGGCGAATCTTGCAGCAGCCCATAGCCCGCAATGACTGCAGCAAGGAAGTTCATGATGAAGAACGTCCCGGAAGGGACGCTGCCGATCATGATGTCCCGATGTACCCGTTCGCGTTCCGCTGCGGTCAGGATGAGCGGGTTTTGAACCTCTGGCGGGACTTCAATTGGCGGCATTGAAAATGCACCATCTCTGGAGCCGATGATCGACTGCTCCCGGTATTCTCCGCTGTCTCCAATTTTATTGTCAATACCAAGCCCGGCTGCGGGACCGTCAACAGAGCCGGCTGCAAATCGCTGCCGCGTCCGGCTGATGGTCAGCGAGCAGGTGGACGGGGTGGCGCGTCATCCCCGCGACGCGATCGCAGCCGCCGCACCAGCCATTGTGCCGGCGCTGACGCGGTTGGCGATGCGAACGGCGCGCGGGCTTTTCAGGAACTGCTTGGCCTGGGCTGCAGCGAGCGCCCAGGCAAGATCGATGGCGATCAGCACGACAAGCATTGTCGCGGTCAGTTCTGCCCAGCCGATGACAGTCACCGACGCAAGATCGACGATCGATGGCAGCAGCGCCAGATAGAACATCATCAGCTTGGGATTGCCGAGCGTCACCGCCATGCCGGCCATGAACAGCTTGATCGGCGAATCCGAGCTTGGCATGTCGCCTTCACCCACAGCGACTGGCGCGGTCCACATCTTCCAGGCGAGATAGAGCAAATAGGCGACGCCACCCCATTTCAGCGCGACAAAGGCGTAGTGGAACGTCTGCGCGATGTAGGCCAGACCGAACACCGCCGCAGAAAGCCAGATCGCTTCGCCAATCCACATGGCGGCGAGAAACGGCAAGACACCACTCATGCCCTTGGTGATCACCCGGGCAACAAGGGCAGCAATCGACGGGCCAGGCGACCCGGCGGATACGGCGAGTGCTGCGGCAAAGATGAGCAGGGCGGAAAGCGTCATGGGTCAAGCCGGTCCAGTGGCGGTTGGGAATGATGTCCAAAAGGCCACATCCCGCGTCAACTGCCAATCATACAGTGGCGGTGATCGGTTCGGCCAGCTCAGGTTTCGCCCGCGCCGCCACGATGCAGCTGGCGACAATCAGCGCCGCACCCGCAATCGTCGGCCAGGTGACGGTCTCGTCAAAGAAGAACCAGCCGAGCGCGATTGCCCAGATGAAAGCGGAATATTCCGCCGGTATCAGATATTGCGCTTCGGCGCGCGCGTAGGCCCAGCTCATCAGCATCTGGCCAGCGACCGACAGCACCGTGACGCCTGCGAGCAGCGGCCAGAGTTCGCGCGGCATCATCACCGCCAGCCAGGGCGCGGCGATCGTCATCAACAGCGCGACGAACAGGTTCTGGAAGAACGAGATTTCGAGCGGCTTGGCCACCAGCGCCTGCTGGCGCACCAAGATCAGATTGTAGGCATAGAAGACCGTCGAGCCGAGAATGGCGGCGACGCCCATCATCGCGTCTGGCGAATAGGTCTCGTGGCCAAGCTGGCCGGCGATGATGACGATGACGCCGGCTATGCCCGCGAGCGACGCCCAGATTGCATGCCTGCTGATGCGTTCGCCCAGCAGCAGCGCCGCCATGGCGAGCGCGATCAGCGGTGCGACGAAGCTGAGCGCAATCGCTTCTGCCAGCGGCAGGCGCGCCAGCCCCCAGAAGAACAGGATGAGCACAAAAGCAACGACGAACGCGCGCAGGAAGTGCAGCTTCATCACTTTGCCGGTGGGCCTTGTCTTGGCAGTCGCCGCCCAACCCGAGCCGATGACGATTGCCGCCAGCCAGCTGCGCCACAGAACTGTGTTGTAGACGCCGATCACCAGCACGAGCGACTTCATTGACGCGTCCATGGCGGCCAGAAAGAACACGGCCAGCAGGCAGACCAGCACCGGGATCGTCTGGGAAGATCGGGTCAGGATGGGAGGCATAGGCACGAGGCTCAATTGTTGAGACATGCGCCTACCGTCTGAAAGCCAAATATACCAGAGGGCAGCAATGCCAAGCCACAAGGCCAGATTGTGCTGGCCTTGTGTTTACGCTCCAGCCGCAACGGACTGGCGTCAGCGCCAGCCGAGACCCGGCGCAACGTGCTTCAGGATCATCTCGATCACATGGGCGTTGTATTCAACGCCAAGCTGGTTGGGCACGGTGAGCAGCAGTGTGTCGGCTTCCGCAATCGCGGTGTCCTTCTTCAGCTCCTCGATCAGTCTGTCAGGCTCGGCCTGATAGGACCGTCCGAAGACAGCGCGCTTCTGGGGCTCGATATAGCCAAAATGGTCCTGGCTGTCCTCGCGGCCAAAATAGGCGCGATCCATGTCGTTGACGAGCGCGAAGATCGAGCGCGAGACCGACACGCGCGGTGTCCGCGTGTGACCCGCTTCTTTCCATGCGGCGCGGAAGGCGCGGATCTGCTCGGCCTGCTGTTCGTGGAACGGCTTGCCGCTCTCGTCGAACACCAGCGTTGACGATTGCAGATTCATGCCAAGCTTGCCGGCCCATTCAGCCGTCGGCGTCGTTGCCGCGCCCCACCAGATGCGGTCGCGCAGACCTTCGGAGTGCGGCTCAAGCCGCAGCAGGCCGGGCGGATTGGGGAACATCGGGCGTGGATTGGGCTCGGCAAAGCCTTGCCCCTGAATGACGTCGAGAAAGACTTCCGCATGCTGACGCGCCATATCGGCGTCAGTCTGGCCTTCGGGCGGGTTGTAGCCAAAGTAGCGGTAGCCTTCGATCACCTGCTCGGGCGAGCCGCGCGAAATACCCAATTGGAGACGCCCGCCAGAGATCAGGTCTGCAGCGCCAGCGTCTTCGGCCATGTAGAGCGGGTTCTCGTAACGCATGTCGATGACAGCGGTGCCGAGCTCGATCTTTTTGGTGCGCGCGCCGGCGGCCGCGAGAAGCGGGAAGGGCGAGCCAAGTTGGCGGGCAAAGTGATGCACACGATAGTATGCGCCGTCCGCGCCGAGTTCTTCGGCTGCGACCGCGAGGTCAATGGATTGCAGCAGCGCATCGGATGCCGAGCGCGTGCCGGACTGCGGCGAGGGGTTCCAGTGGCCAAAAGAGAGAAAGCCGATCTTTTTCATGAGAATGTCCGCCGATGAATGGAGTGCGGCGCATGAGCGCCTGTTGCGCCACATCTAGTGGTGGACGGCGCAGATTGCCACGACACGCATTGTCGTCGATTTGTGAACGGTGGGAGTTTGCTCATGTCATCCAGCCTCCTGTTTCGCCGGCGCAATTATGCGGCGGTCCAGCGGGTGGGGGAGAAAACGAGTTGTGGCGGACGAGGGAGGGGGCGGACTACTGCGGCCGCCGCAAACTCCATACAGCAGCAATCAGGCCGCAGATCAGCCCGACAACCGGGCCGATGAAAAAAGCGAAGGCCATTGCGCCGGCACCTTCACGGTCGAACAGCAATTCGACTGAAGACAGAACGATGTAGCCGCCGAGCATCATGAGCCATCCCGCGATGGCTCCGCCGAGAAATGCGAGGAATGCGAACAGTCCCCGCTTCATTGGATCAAGCCGCGCCGGCGACCTTGGACTTCTCGAAACGCTTGCGTTCATGTGGGTCGAGATAAAGCTTGCGCAGGCGGATCGTCTTCGGCGTGACCTCGACCAGCTCGTCGTCCTGGATCCAGGCGAGCGCGCGCTCCAGCGTCATGCGGATCGGCGGAGTGAGCTTGACGGCTTCGTCCTTGCCGGCGGCGCGGATGTTGGTCAGCTTCTTGCCCTTGAGCACGTTCACTTCGAGATCGTTGTCACGCGAGTGGATGCCGATGATCATGCCGGCATAGACCTTGACGCCCGGATCGATGACCATCGGGCCGCGCTCTTCGAGGTTCCACATCGCGTAGGCGACAGACTCGCCCTGATCGTTGGAGATCAGAACGCCATTGGTGCGGCCAGCCATCTCGCCCTTGTAGGGTTCGTAGGCATGGAACAGACGGTTCATCACGGCGGTGCCGCGCGTGTCGGTGAGCAGCTCCGACTGGTAGCCGATCAGGCCGCGCGTCGGGGCGTAGAACACCAGACGCTGGCGATTGCCGCCGGACGGGCGCAGTTCGATCATCTCGGCCTTGCGTTCGCTCATCTTCTGGACGACGACACCGGCATGTTCCTCATCGACGTCGATGACGACTTCCTCGATCGGCTCGAGCACTTCGCCATCCTCGCCCTTCTGCATCACGACGCGCGGACGCGACACGGCAAGTTCAAAACCTTCGCGGCGCATCGTTTCGATCAGAACCGCGAGCTGCAATTCGCCACGGCCAGAGACGTAGAACGAATCCTTGTCGGCAGACTCTTCGATCTTCAGCGCGACATTGCCTTCGGCTTCTTTCAAGAGGCGGTCGCGGATGACGCGGCTGGTCACCTTGTCGCCCTCGGTGCCGGCCAGCGGCGAATCGTTGACGAGGAAGGACATGGTGACGGTCGGCGGGTCGATCGGCTGTGCGGTCATCGCCTCGGAGACAGACGGGTCGCAGAACGTGTCGGCGACGGTGCCCTTCGACAGGCCGGCAATGGCGACGATGTCGCCCGCATGCGCTTCGTCGATCGGCTGGCGCTCAAGGCCACGGAAGGCGAGGATCTTTGAGACGCGGCCGTTTTCCAGCAGTGAACCGTCATGGTGCAGCACCTTGACCGCCTGGTTCGGCTTCAGCGAGCCGGACGCGATGCGGCCGGTGATGATGCGGCCGAGGAACGGGTTGGCTTCAAGGATGGTGCCGATCATGCGGAACGGGCCCGGCTCGACAGTCGGCTCCGGCACGTGCTTGAGCACGAGGTCAAACAGCGGCGCGAGGCCCTGGTCCTTCGGGCCTTCCGGCTTCTCGGCGACCCAGCCATCGCGGCCTGAACCGTAGAGGATCGGGAAGTCGAGCTGCTCGTCGGTCGCGTCGAGCGCGGCAAACAGGTCGAACACCTCGTTGATGACTTCAACTTCGCGCGCGTCCGGGCGGTCGATCTTGTTGATGACGACGATTGGCTTGAGACCAACCTTCAATGCCTTGCCGACGACGAACTTGGTCTGCGGCATCGGGCCTTCGGCGGCGTCGACCAGAACGATGGCCGAATCCACCATCGACAGAATGCGCTCGACCTCGCCGCCGAAGTCGGCGTGGCCCGGGGTGTCGACGATATTGATGCGCGTGCCCTTCCAGTCGACCGACGTCGCCTTGGCGAGAATGGTGATGCCGCGCTCCTTTTCCAGATCGTTGGAGTCCATCGCACGCTCGGCGACGCGCTGGTTGTCACGGAACGAGCCGGACTGTTTCAGGAGCTGGTCGACCAGCGTGGTCTTGCCATGGTCGACGTGCGCGATGATCGCGATGTTACGGATTTCCATTTGGTCACTTTGAAGGTTCGGGGGCGCGCAGGATGCGCAAGCCGGTCGATTTGGTGGGGCTCATACAGTGTTTTTCGCAAACGCGAAAGGGGGCGGGCGATTCTGCCGCGCCTGACGGTGATCAGCCGACTTCGATGCCGTGATGGGCGACAATGTCGGGCTGGATCATCTTGGCATGGTGGGCGAGCAGCACGATGTCGGCGTCAAGACCGTCGCCCGCCGACATGGCGCGGTCGATGCGGGCCGATACGTCCTCCAGTGCCGCGTCGCCATTGGCGTGCGCAAACGCGCCAGCCCCGAGCGCACAATAGGCAAACAGCGCCGCGGCCGGCGCATAGGCTTCAAGCGGCGGTTCATCGCCAAGCCGGTCTTTCAGCAGATTGACCAGCGCCAGTTTGACGCCTTCGGGCACAAGCGCCGGGTGCAGGTCGACCGCGCGCAGCGCCGCATCGAGACGGCGCAGGTCTTCCGACCGCCCGAAGCGGCCAAGGAAACCGAATGATGATCTGCGTCGCGTCATTACGTTGCCTCAAACTGTCCGCCTTGTGGCGGCGATACTCTATCTGACCTGGCAGACGGACGACGCAACCAAGCGCAACAATGAAATGGGGTTGCCGCCTTTTCAACTCAACCTGAAACGCTCTAGTTTGTTGGCAAGTGCTTGGGGACAATGCTTCATGATTACTGTTATCGGGTCAATCAATCTCGACCTGACCGCCGAGGTCGGCCGTTTGCCTTCGCCGGGCGAGACGGTGCTGGGCGACAATTTCCGCACGGCGCCCGGCGGCAAGGGCGCAAACCAGGCGCTGGCGGCGCGGCGCGCCGGGTCGGACGTACGCATGGTGGGCGCAGTCGGCCATGACGCCTTTGCCAAGGAAGCGCTGGCGCTGCTCAAGGCAGGCGGGGTTGACCTGAGCCAGGTGACGAAAGCAGGCGCCGCGACAGGCGTGGCGGTGATCCTGGTCGGCGGCGATGCGGAGAACGTCATCGCGGTTGTGCCCGGCGCAAATGGACTGGTCGGGGCCGATGTGCTGGACGAGGCGCTGGCTGGCGCAAAGGTGGCGCTGTTCCAGCACGAGATCCCGCTGCCGACAGTGGCCGCCGGGCTGATCCGGGCCCGCGCGCTGGGCTGCATCTCGATCCTCAACACGGCTCCGTTCCGGGCTGACGCCGCGCACTTTGTCTCCGAGGCCGACTATCTGGTCGCCAACGAGACCGAGTTCGACCTCTACGCCACCGAACTGAGCCTGAGCGGGCGCACACGCGAGGAACGCATGGCGGCCTATGCCGCCAAGACAAAGCGCACTGTGATCGTGACGCTGGGGCGCGATGGCGTGGTGGCGCACGGACCGCATGGCCATGTGAGGGCCGACGCCCTTCCGATCAAGCCGGTCGATACGGTGGGCGCTGGCGACACCTTTTGCGGCTATCTCGGCGACAGCCTGGCGAGGGGCATGCCGCTCGACAAGGCGCTGCGCCGCGCTGCGGTGGCTGGATCACTCGCCTGTCTGAAGCCCGGCGCACAGCCGGCAATACCGCTCGCCGCTGAGGTCGAGGCAAAGCTCTGATGGATACGCCTCCCTTTGTACGCCGGCTGTTCAGCTATGCGCCGATCGGCATTATCGTGCTGCTATTCGGAGCGCCGCTGCTGATCTGGGCGGTGCGCGACACGGATTCGCCGATCCAGACGGTGAAAGTTCCGGGCCGCGTGTTGGCAATCGAGGACCTGCCGGGACCTGGTGGACGCGTGACCGTGACGCTGGACGACGGAACTGAAGTGGTGATCTTGCCCGAAATACTGCCGCGCCAACTGGAACGGGGCGACAAAGTGGTCGTGTCGACGACAACTGATAGCGACGGCAAGGTGACGCGCGCACTGGAGCCTGCGAAACCGTAGGTCCGGCCGCAGCAATTTTGATGGATTTTTTTCGGGCTTGATCGGGCGCTAAGACGTGTCGGGGTAGGGCGCGCGCGTGTGCGCGATGCCAAATGCCGGTATGATCGCGCCGAGGCAGCGCGTGATGCGTGCCGAGACTATTTGTAGCGCCACTTCGCGCTCGGCTCGATCAAGATGCTCGATGTGGGAGACGAGGAACGACAGCGCCCGGCCAAGTTCACTCAAGGCTGAGGAAATACGCATCAGGTCTTCGGCGCTGTCGTCGGAGTGCGTCAGGTCAATGTCGGAGTAGACGATGTCGAAGCCAAGTTCGAGCCCGGTTTCGGAGATCATCTCGCGGACGGGGAAAATGACGAGACCGAGTATCCAGCACAGCGTCCGGCGGACAATGCGTGAGCGGTTGGTGGCGCGCTCGGCAAGAGCAGAGAGGGCGAACAGCATCGCAACGATGCGGTGAAGCATGGTCAATCTGCTGTCTTGTCTGCCCTCCCTTGCCATGTGTGCCTCCGAGTTGCGTTGGAGACATTGTGGGTGAGTGGTGAGGGAGGGGGAGAGATTTTGTGAAATATTTTTTTTGAGGGTGTTGGTTTCGTGCTGTTTGCCCCCTCCACCGCCTTCGGCGGTCCCTTGCCGGGGCGAGACCCGTGGCTCGCCCCGGCAAGGGACCACGTAGTGGTGGAGGGGGCATCGAGCACTGCTGAGGTTACCCCTCCCGACCGGGCTTCGCCCGGCCACGGGCCCTTCGCTCTCGCTTCGGGCGTTCGTTCGCTCGAAAAGCCCATTCTGGGGCTTTTCGTTTGCTGCGCAAACCGCTCCTTACCCCCACGCAAGGGGAGGGAAGCGCCGCCCGCGGGATCCGCCCCCTATAGCCGTCCCAGCCTCTCCACCAGCAGATCAAAGAAGCCGTCATCGTCGATGTCGCGCATGACGAGTGCGTTTTTCGGGCGCTTCGTCACGCCCCACCAGTCGACCACTGTTGAGCCCATGGTCAGTTCCGACATGGTCTCGACGGTGACGTTGCAGGTGCGGCCCTTGAACAGGTTTGGATTGAGCAGATACGCGATCACGCATGGATCGTGCAGCGGTCCGCCGTCGGAACCATACTTTTCCTCGTCATAGCGCTCAAAGAAATCGAGCATCTGGGCGGTGGCGATGCCGACCCGGGTGCCGAGTTTGCGGAAGCGTTCAACACGGTCCTTCTTGGTCAGCGCCTTGTGAGTGACGTCGAGCGGCATCATGACGATGTCGATACCGGAGCGGAACACAACATCGGCGGCGTGCGGATCGACATAGATGTTGAACTCGGCCGAAGGCGTGACGTTGCCCTGTTCAAAGTAGCCGCCGCCCATCAGCACGATCTGCTTGACGCGTTTGGCGATCTTTGGCTCGCGCACCAGCGCCAGCGCGATATTGGTCAGGGGGCCGAGCACGGCGAGCGTCACGGTGCCGGGCGCTTCGGCCATCAGTGTGTCGACGATCCAGTCAACCGCATATTCCGGCTGCAGTTTCATCACCGGTTCTGGCAGGTCGGGGCCGTTGAGGCCGGTCTTGCCGTGAACTTCCTCGGCGGTGACAAGTTCACGCATCAGCGGGCGGATCGCGCCGGCAAAGACTTTTGTGTCCGGCTTTCCGGCCAGTTCGCAGATCTTGCGGGCATTTTTCTCGGTCAGTTTCAGCGGCACGTTGCCGGCAACTGCGGTGATGCCGAGCACGTCGAGCTCGGGGCTCGCCAGCGCCAGCAGGATGGCCACGGCGTCGTCCTGGCCCGGGTCGGTGTCGATGATGATCTTCTGTCTTGCAGTCATGTTCCCCTCATTCGCCGCTACGCTTGAATCACGCGGCATAACCGACCATATCAGGGACAAGCTTCAGCGCGCCATATCGGGCGTTGAAGTTGGGTCGCTCAAACGAGGACAAGAGATGAGCCGTATGACGCCGTTCTCGAACCCGCTGATGCTGGGTTTCGAGGCTATGGAAAAGACGCTCGAACGGGTGGCGAAGTCCGGAGACGGATACCCGCCCTACAATATCGAGCGGTTGCGCGGCGCCAATGGCGCAGGCGACCGCCTGCGCATCACGCTGGCTGTCGCCGGGTTCGCTGAATCCGATCTTGAAGTCGTTGTTGAAGAGAACCAGCTCTGCGTGCGTGGACGCCAGCAGGATGACACCCAGCGCGAATTTCTGCATCGCGGTATCGCCGCCAGGCAGTTCCAGCGCGTCTTCCTTCTGGCCGATGGCATGCAGGTTGCAGGCGCAGACCTGAAGAACGGTTTGCTCTCGATCGACCTGGACCGGCCGGAGCCTGACCGGCTGGTACGAAAAATAAACATTTCGGTGAAAGACTGATTCTTGTCGGTCAGATCCGGAATCTGAAGCTCTAAGCGGGTCGGCCTACGGGAGGCCCGCCGTTAAGGAGGCTCGAATGGTTACTGATCAAAGACACGCCATGACCGAAATCGAACTCGCCCATGTGGGTGAGGGTGCGGTCGCCTATCTGCGCGAAATCGACAGCGACGACCTGAAGTCGCGGTTCCCCGGCATTGCCGACATTGAATCCGGCATGAAGCTGTGGGCGCTGTTTGCTGCCGATGGACGCCCGATCCTGCTTGCCGACCAGCGCGATCTGGCCGTGGCAGGGGCGTATGAAAATGACCTCGTGACAGTCAGCATTCACTGACTGCATTTGTGACAGCCAGCGACTGGGTTGACTGCACTTGTGACAGTCAGCAGGCATGTTGACCGTATTCGTGACAGCTCGCGCGGCTTATGCCGCGTGAGAGGTTGTCGGAGGCTCAGACAAGAAGGAATGGATGGCCGCAGCGTCGCCTGTTGCCCTGATCTTTTCGACCGTCCCACTGTCGCGCAACACGCGCGCAATACGCGACAGAGCCTTCAAATGGTCAGCGCCGGCGCTTTCGGGCGCCAGCAGCAGGAAGACCAGATCAACCGGTTGATCATCCAGCGCCTCGAATTCAACCGGGTTTTCCAGCCGGGCGAAGACGCCGGTAATTTTGTTCACGCCGTTGAGCTTGCCATGCGGAATGGCGATGCCGTTGCCGACACCCGTCGACCCCAGCCGCTCGCGTTGCAGGATTGTGTCAAAAACTTCGCGCTCGGGAAGACCGGTCAGCTCTGCAGCCTTTTCAGACAGCAATTGCAGAACCTGCTTCTTCGAGTTGGCCCGCAAAGCCGGCAGGATAGCCTTGGCTTCGATCAGGTCGCTCAGATCCATTTGAGAGTTCCTTAGTCAGACTGCGCCGTGGGCGCGCCGGTTGGCCGAAGGCCGCATTTAGCTGCGGCTGCCGCTCAACGAAGGGTCGATCCAGCCAATGTTCCCGTCAGGGCGACGATAAACGATGTTGAGCTGGTCGTTGCCGGAATTGCGGAACACGAAGACCGGGCTGTCCTTGGCGTCGAGTTCGATCACCGCCGAAGCCACCGACATCGCCTTGAGTGACATCACGCTTTCAGCCACGATGGACGGAGCGAAATCGGCAGGCAGCTCCTCGTCATCGTCGGGCAAGGCACCGACAATACGATATGACATGTCGATGATTTCGGCACCCTTGGCCGACGAGGAGTGCGACTTCAGCCGTCGGTTATATCGGCGAAGGCGCTTCTCGATCTTTTCGGCGCCAGCATCAAATGCCAGCTGCGGGTCCTGTGCCTGACCAGTCGCCTGAAGCGTCAGGCCGGTGTCCAGATGCACCACGCTGTCTGCACTGTAACGGCTGCCATTCTTTTCGACCGTAACATGGCCACTGAAGCCGCCATCGAAATATTTGGCGACGGCGTCGCCGATCCTATCCTGGATGCGCGAGCGGAAAGCGTCTCCGATTTCCATATGCTTGCCAGAGATTCGCAGGCTCATTGAGAATTGACCTTTTCTGACTGATTTCCAACGAGTTCGAACAGGGTGAATCTTATACTTGTGACGGCACGGCACAAGTTCAAAAGGGCGTCTGGCCAGAATGGGTTGTTGATGTTCCTACCGCTCCGGCTCATGCCGCCATCAAGCCCCCGGCCTCATGGGAGGCGGCTTCTAGTCACTTGGCCGGGGAATGTCAACGAAACAGCGGCAGGGCGCCAGTCCAGCTGTTTTCACGCGCCCGAGGCCGAAAGCGCGCGTTTTTCGCGCCGGCGCTGCACCGACGAGGGGATATTCATTCCCTCCCGGTATTTGGCGACAGTGCGCCGCGCGATGTCGACGCCGGTTTTCTTCAGGATATCCACAATGGCGTCGTCGGACAGAACATCCGCCGGCGCTTCATCATCAATCAGGCTCTTGATCTGGTCGCGCACGGCTTCCGATGAATGCGCATCGCCGCCTTCCGCCGAGGCAATTGCCGCGGTGAAGAAATAGCGAAGCTCGAACACGCCGCGCGGCGTCAACATGTATTTGTTGGAGGTGACGCGCGACACGGTCGATTCGTGCATGCCAATGGCGTCCGCCACCATGCGCAGATTGAGCGGCCGCAGGTGACGTACGCCCTGCGTCAGAAACCCGTCCTGCTGGCGCACGATCTCGACTGCAACCTTGAGGATGGTCTTGGCCCGCTGGTCGAGACTGCGCGTCAGCCAGTTGGCGTTCTGATAGCATTCGGCCAGGAACTCTTTGTCCGGTCCCGCTTTCGCTGACGCAGACACCTGCGAATAATAGGTCTGGTTGACCAGAACCCGAGGCAAAGTCTCGGAGTTGAGTTCTATCGCCCAGCTTCCGTCAGCGGCTGCCTTGACGATGACGTCGGCGACAATCGCGTCAGCGACGCCGGTCGAGAACGCCGTCCCTGGTTTTGGATCGAGCAGCCGGATCTCTCCCAGCATGTCTATGACATCTTCGTCGTCGACGCCGCAGAGGCGCTTCAGCGTCTGGAAATCGCGTTTGGCGAGCAGGTCGAGATTGTCGACCATGATGGTCATCGCCGGGTCGAGCCGGTCACGACCGATAAGCTGGATGCGCAGGCATTCTGCGAGGTCGCGGGCAAAAATCCCCGCTGGATCAAAGGTCTGGCAGCGTTTCAGCACAGCCTCGACGGACTGAAGGTCGACGCCAAGCCGCCCGGAAACTTCGGGAAGGCCGGCACGCAGATAGCCGGCCTCGTCCAGTTCGTCGGCCAGATCGATTGCGATCAGCCGCTCCACAGGATCCGCAAAGGTGAAGGCGATTTGTTCGGCGACATGATCGCGCAGCGTTTCGCCGCGCGCCGCAATTGAGTCGAAGTCAAAGCCCTCGCCGGTCGATGAGCCAGACGACTGGTTCGACTTCCATTGCGCGGCAAGATCTGGTCCAAGCGCCTCAGAGACGCCGGGCTCATCGGGAAAGACGTTATCGAGCGAAGTGTCGAGTTTGGCTGCGATGGAACCGGCGTCGGACTCGAGGTCCTTTTGCAGCCATTCGCCGGTGCCGGCAGGTTCGGCAACCGGGCTCGCCAGCGGCTCCTCGGCCCAGTCTTCGGCAGCCGTGCGCTCAAGCAGCGGATTGGTCTCGATCTGTTCATCAATGAAGCGTTCCAGCTCGACATGCGTGAACTGCAGCAGCCGAATCGACTGCATGAGTTGCGGCGTCATCACGAGCGCCTGCGACTGCCGCATCTGCAATTTGGCCGTCAGCGCCATCGCGCCCTATACTCCATCCGGCTTGACGAACCGCCCCTGTGGCGGCGCCGGATCAAACTGGCCCGGCTTTTGCTTGTCAAGCAATCCTTACCCTAGGCGGCCTTCCTAAAGGGTAAAGTCGTCGCCGAGATAATGGCGGCGCACGTCGATATTGTTGATAATGTCTGAAGGACGCCCGTGGGTGAGCACCTCGCCGGCGTGCAGGATGTAGGCGCGGTCGATCAGGCCGAGCGTCTCGCGCACATTGTGGTCGGTGATCAGAACGCCGATGCCGCGCCCCGTCAAATGACGCACCAGCTGCTGGATGTCGGCGACCGCAATCGGGTCGATACCGGCAAACGGTTCGTCGAGCAGGATGAAGTTCGGCTTGGACGCAAGCGCCCGGGCGATTTCCAGGCGCCGCCGCTCGCCGCCAGACAGCGCAATGGCGGGAGACTTGCGCAGATGCGCAATGTGAAACTCTTCGAGCAGCGCGTCGAGCTGTTTTTCGCGCTCAACCCGGTTGGATTCGACGATTTCAAGCACCGCGCGGATATTGCTTTCGACCGACAGGCCGCGAAAGATCGAGGCCTCCTGCGGCAGGTAGCCGACGCCAAGACGGGCGCGCCGATACATCGGCATGCTGGTGACGTCGAATCCGTCTAGCGTGATTGTGCCCTGGTCGACGGGCACAAGGCCAGTGACCATGTAGAAGCAGGTTGTCTTGCCGGCGCCGTTGGGTCCGAGCAGGCCGACGGCTTCGCCGGCGCGCACGCCAAGCGACACCCCGTTCACCACCTGGCGGCCCTTGTAGCTCTTGGTCAGGTTGCGGGCGATGAGTGTGCCGCGCAGCTTTTCGCGGTCCTCAGCAACGACCGTGGCGTCCTGCTTCTGGTCCGCCATGCCCGGAATTTTCTGCTGTACTGTCAAAGGCTGGTTCGCTTACTGGGACTTTGGCTTGACGAGCATCTTGACCCGGCCATTGCCATTGCCGCATCCGTCAAGCTTGGCCTGTCCGGTCTTCATCTGCACGGTGAGCTTGCAGCCGACGACGACATTGGGCCCATCAGTCAGCACTACCTGCGAGCCGGTGAGGACCATGACCTCGGTGGCCATGTCAAAGGTGCCCCGGTCACCTGTCGCCACCTGGGTGTTCGACTTGACGTAGACCTTGCCGTCGACTTCCATCTTCTCGATCTGAGAACTGTCTTGCGAGGCGACGCTTGCTGGCGCGGCGTTCGAGCCGCCGGTACGCGCTGCATAGTGGACGGTCATCTTGCCAGCCTTGAGCTGTGTCGCGCCCTGAACGACGTTCACGTTGCCGGTGAAGATGGCGACGCTGTCAGTCTCCCGCACTTCCAGCTTGTCGCTTTCGATCTGGATCGGCTGGTCTCCGGACAGTTTCAGGCCGGTCGCGCGGCTGGAGGATTGCGCCAGCGATTGCGCAGTCAGCGCCAGCAGCACCGCAGCGGTAGCGCAGGCGAAATTATTGAGCCGCATTGGTCTCTCCGGGTTTGGCGCCGGTCTCGGGCGCGATTCTTACGCGGACGCGGCGTTCAAAGACCATCACCTTGCCGTTTTCGGTAACGTTCATCGTCTCCGCCTCGATCTCTGTGCGATTCATGTTGATCTTCACAGGATCCTGCGTTGAGAACGAGCCTGCCCGCATGTCCACATCCGCAGACTTGAAATTCGCAACCATGCCATCGGTCGTGGTGACTTTGATATCGCTGTCGATCTTCAACGTATTTTTCTCATTATCATAGATGCCGCTGGCGGCAATCACATTGGCCGTGTTCTTGGCGTCAAGCGGCAATTTTGCGTCGATTTCCTCAAGCATGATTGTGCCCGTCTTTGCAGCGTCCTGAACCGCACGCGTTGCAGTCATCGAGTAGGGCAAATTGTCCTTGGTATGGCCATCCAGTTTAGGATTGGCCATGACCAGCTTGCCGTCGGTGATGGCAAGGCCATCTGCGCTGACGCCTTCAATTCTGGGAATGGACAGGTAAGACCAGCCGACAAACGCCAGAATGCCGATGACCGCCAGAACTGGAAGGACCGTCTTGAGCCAGCGCACGCGGCGCGAGTGACGTTCAGCATTCATGAATGCGCTATCGTCGCGCCGCGCCGCCGGGCGGCCTTTTGGCAGACGGCGCGCGCCGGTCGCTGTTGTTGCTGAATTCATTCGGTCCTTGCCTTGTCCGAAACCCGGCGCGATCTCGCGCATAAACACGCCCACATCCGGGCGACAGGCCAAGTCCATCTGGGTTTCATCTCAATATGGTTATTTTTGGATGAAATTGCCAATGGCGGCAAGTTTGGCGCGGACACCTGACGTTCAAATGCTGCCGGAGGGGTGGCGACAGGGCGCGCGCTGGTCTAGAAACCGCCAGTTGCTACATCTGCACGGCCCTGCCGTTCAGATTTCCGCGAAAGGGCGACCTATGCCGATCAATGCTGATGACGTTATCGACCGCCGCCGCCTGCGCCGCAAGCTGACGTTCTGGCGCATTGTCGCGATTACGGTCGCGGCGCTTGCCATAATCGGAACTGCGTTCTGGTCATTGGGCAGCGGCGTTAGCGGGACCGGAGCTGCCCATATCGCCAAGGTGCGCATTGAAGGCACGATCACCGAAGACGAAAAGCTGCTGAAGCGGTTGAAGGACATTCGCGAATCCGATGCCGTCAAAGGCGTGATCCTTTCCATAGACTCGCCGGGAGGAACCACCGTTGGCGGCGAGGCCATTTTCAACTCGGTCCGTGAACTGGCCAAGTCCAAGCCGACCGTTGCGCAAGTCGGCACACTTGCTGCATCTGCCGGCTACATGATCGCAAGCGCTGCTGACCAGATCGTCGCGCGGCAGTCGTCGATTGTCGGGTCGATTGGCGTGCTGGTGCAACTGCCAAACTTTACCGGCGCGATGGAAAAACTCGGAATCAGCGTTGATGAGGTAAAGTCGAGCCCGCTGAAAGCAGAGCCGTCGCCGTTCAATCCGACGACCGAGCCCGAAAAGGCCATGCTGCGCTCCATGATCATGGATTCCTATGACTGGTTCGTGACGCTGGTTGACGAGCGCCGCCCGCTCGACCGCGCGCAGGTGCTGGCGCTTGCCGACGGCTCGATCTTCACAGGCCGCCAGGCGCTGCAGCGCAAGCTGGTCGACAGCCTTGGCGGAGAAGAAGAGGCTAAACAGTGGCTTGTCGCCAAGGGCGTCGACAAGGATCTGGAGATTATCGAGTGGAAGCCGCGCCAGACGACCGCCGAATTGTTCATGACATCTTCGCTTGGCCGCAAGATCGGCGCGGCGCTCGGCCTGCCGGCGATTGATGAAAGCCTGCTCAAGGAGCTCGGTCTGGATCGTATCTTCCTTGACGGTCTCCTGTCGGTCTGGCAACCTGAAACCTGATTGCCGGGAAATGAGCCGCGCGATACAAGCCTGAAATCGTTGATAATAATGTGTGTGTCCGGGGGAGTTTCGCATGATCAAGTCTGAACTTGTGCAGGTGATTGCGAACCGCAATCCGCACCTCTTCCTGCGCGACGTCGAGAACATTGTGAATGCGATCTTTGATGAGATCACTGAGGCGCTGGCCGCTGGCAATCGAGTTGAACTGCGTGGTTTCGGCGCGTTCTCGGTGAAGAACCGTCCGGCGCGCACGGGCCGCAATCCCCGTACCGGTGATGCGGTCGAAGTTGAAGAAAAGTGGGTGCCGTTCTTCAAGACAGGCAAAGAATTGCGGGAGCGCCTCAATCTCGACGATTGAGCGGAGGAGCCTGATGATGAACCGAGTGCTGTGGATCGTCGTATTTGTGCCATTGGCGATTATTCTGGTGGCGCTGGCCGTGGCCAATCGGACGCCCGTCGCCTTCACCATGGATCCGTTCAACCCCGGCAGCCCGGGCCTGACGCTGCAACTGCCGCTGTTCGCCATGCTGTTTCTTGCCGCTGTCGTTGGTGTCTTGCTGGGCAGTTTCGCAACCTGGTGGAGTCAGGGCCGCTACCGCAAGGAGGCGCGCGCCAAGGGCAAGGAAGTGCATCAACTGGTGCAGGAACTGTCGCAACGCCGCCCCGCGCCACCAGCCCCGTCGCAGCCGGCGGCCAATACGGCGTCGCTGCCAGCGCCACGCGTCTGATCAAGGATTTGCCATGCGCATGATTTCGGCTGCGGACGTTGACCGCGGGCTAGACTTTGCTGGTCTGGTCGAAACACTGCGTGTGGCCTTTCGCGACGGCGCCGTGCAGCCGGTTCGTCATCACCATACGATTGAACGGCCGGATGGCGCGGCTTCCACCTTGCTGCTGATGCCGGCATGGACAGATCTGATGAAGGCGGGGACTTCGGATGGCGGATTTGCCGGCGTCAAGGTTGTTACCGTTTCGCCTGACAACAATGCGATCAACAAGCCTGCCGTGGTGGGCCTCTATCTTCTGCTCGACGGCAAGACCGGCGAACCGCGCGCCCTGATCGACGGCCCACGCATTACGCAATGGCGCACCGCCTGCGCCTCGGCGCTTGCCGCTGACTATCTGGCGCGGCCGGATGCCTCGAAACTGCTGGTGGTTGGCGCCGGCGCGCTCAGCACATTTCTGGCCCGTGCCCATTCGGCGGTGCGCCCGATCAGGCAAATCAGGATATGGAACCGGACGCCGGCAAATGCCGAAAAGGTGGCCGCCGCCCTGCGTGCTGATGGTTTTGACGCGGCCGTCGCGTCCGATTTGGGCGGCGCCATCGAATGGGCCGACATCGTCTCATCTGCTACGATTTCGACCAATCCGCTGATCGAAGGCGCACGGCTGAAGCCAGGCGTTCATGTCGATCTCGTCGGCGGGTTCACGCCGGCGATGCGCGAGGCCGATGACGAGGCGATCCGCCGGGCGCGTGTTTATGTCGATACCCGCGCTGGCGCGACAAAGGAGGCCGGCGATATCGTTCAGCCGCTGGCGTCAGGCGTGCTTGCCAAGGACGCGATTGTCGCGGACCTGCACGAACTGGCGCGTGGCGAAAAGACCGGCCGCCAGAGTGCGGACGAGATCACCCTGTTCAAGTCGGTCGGCGCGGCGCTTGAGGATCTCGCCGCCGCGATCCATGTCTATCGTGCGACCGGCAACGCCTGATCGCGCCTGGTTCTGTTGCAGGCCGATTGCCCGTGTGGCAGAAGCGCCGGAATGCTGAGGAAACGCCATTGAAACCGCCGCGCGACAAACGCCGACCCTTCCAGGGCGGTGCGTCCAAGGGCAGCGCGCCAAAGGGTGGTTTGCCTCAAGGTGGCGGGCAGCGGGGCGGCGATTTCAAGCCAAGGCCGCAGATCTATCGCCAGTCGCAGGAAGGCCCGCGCACGGACGCTGCGCCGCGCCCCGAAATCCACCAGCCACGACGCGAAGGCGCATTGCCCGGCGAAAAACTGCCGCTGATCCTCGAAGTCGCGCCCAATGCCGACTATGCGCTGATTGATTCCGGCGACGGCCAAAAACTCGAATCCTATGGCGGCTATCGCATCGTGCGCCCGGAAGGGCAGGCGATCTGGCGGCGCGCACTGCCGGAACGTGACTGGCTGAATGTCGACGCGGTATTCACCGGCGACACGGACGAAGAAGGCGTTGGCCGCTGGCGCTTTCCGAAATCGCCGCTGGGCGAGACCTGGCCGATGTCGCATGACGGCCTGTCCTACCTCGGCCGCTTCACCTCGTTCCGCCATGTCGGCGTGTTTCCGGAACAGGCGCCGCACTGGAGCCATATGGAGCAACTGATCCATGACGCCAAAAGGCCGGTGAAGGTGCTGAATCTGTTCGGTTATACCGGCCTTGCCTCATTGGTCGCTGCGCGTGCGGGTGCTGAAGTGACCCATGTCGACGCCTCGAAAAAGGCCATTGGCTGGGCACGTGAAAATCAGGAAGTGGCGCGGCTGACCGGAAAACCGATCCGCTGGATCTGTGACGACGCGATGAAATTTGTCGAGCGCGAGGCGCGCCGCGACAGCCGTTACGACATCATTCTGCTCGACCCGCCAGCCTATGGCCGCGGGCCGAAGGGGGAGGTCTGGCAATTGTTCGATCACCTGCCGGCAATGGTGGAACTGTGCCGCGATATCCTGACCCCGCGGCCGCTGGCGGTGGTGCTGACCGCCTATTCGATCCGATCATCATTCTTCGCTATTCATGCGCTGATGCGCGACACGTTTGCCGGCATGGGCGGCAGGGTTGAATCAGGCGAACTGGTGATCCGGGAACAGTCGGCAGCCCGCGCTTTGTCGACTTCGCTGTTTTCAAGATGGGTGGCCTCATGATCGATCGCAGGCCTGTGGGCCAGGTCAAGGAAGTCACCAGCCTCGCCAATCCGCTGGTCAAGGACATCAAGTCGCTGGTGCTGAAGAAATTCCGCGACCAGCAGCAGGCGTTTCTGGCCGAGGGACTGAAACTCATAATCGATGCGCTTGAACTGGGCTGGTCGATCAGGGCGCTGGTCTATTCCAAGGCAGCCAAGGGCAATCCGGCGGTCGAGAAGGCGGCAGCACGCACGGTCGCTTCCGGCGGTCTGGTGCTGGAAGCTTCGGAAAAGGTGCTGTCGGCGATTACACGCCGCGACAATCCGCAAATGGTGGTCGGCGTGTTCGAGCAGCGCTGGACAAAACTCTCCGACGTTGTGCCGCAGCGCGGTGAGGTCTGGGTAGCGCTCGACCGGGTGCGTGACCCCGGCAACCTCGGCACCATTTTGCGCACAGTTGACGCGGTCGGCGCAAAAGGCGTGATCCTTGTTGGCGACACGACCGACCCTTTTGCGGTCGAGACAGTGCGCGCTACGATGGGGTCGATCTTTGCCGTGCCGGTTGTCCGTGCAAACGAGAGCGAGTTTCTCGCCTGGCGGGCCAGGTTTCAGGGGCTGGTTGTGGGGACGCATCTCAAGGGTGCGGTCGACTATCGGACCGTCGATTACGGGCAAAAGCCGGTGCTTCTGCTGATGGGCAATGAGCAGCAGGGCCTGCCCGAAACGCTGGCCAATGCGTGCGACCGGCTGGTGCTGATCCCGCAGGCCGGCCGCGCAGACTCGCTCAATCTTGCGGTTGCCACCGGCGTCATGCTGTTCGAGATCAGGCGCGGCGCGCTGAAGATCGGGGCTGGGCCGTGAGCCGGGGCTGGTTGCTGGCGAGTGCTGTTCTGGTGCTTGTCTGCGCAGCGGTGGACCAGATCATCAAGATCGCGGTTGTCGACAACATGATGCTCTACGAGCAGATCGACCTGCTACCGTTTTTCGCGCTGTTCCATACGCGCAACACCGGCATCGCCTTTTCGTTCCTGTCGGGGCTGAGCGATCAGGTAATGGTCGTGTTCACCGGTCTTGTGATGCTGTTCATTCTCTGGCTGGCGACACGCACGCAGGCGCACCAGGCGCTTGCCCGCATCGGATTCGCGCTGATCCTGGGTGGGGCGCTGGGCAACATTATCGACCGCGCCACGCTTGGCTATGTGGTCGACTATTTCCTGTTCCACACGCCAGTGTGGTCATTCGCCATATTCAATCTCGCCGATGTGTTCATTACGCTCGGTGCGGGGTTAGTGATCCTGCAGGAGTTCATCGACTGGCGTCGCGACCCCCGCCCCGACGATGCTAGATCCTGATGATTGGAAGGAGTGACGATCAATGCCCGACCGTTTCAAAGCGATTCTGATTACCCGTGATGAAGACAAGAAACAGTCCGCAGCGGTGACCGAGATCGGCAATGCCGACCTGATGGATGGCGACGTGACGGTTGCCGTTGAGGCGACGACGGTCAACTACAAGGACGGGCTGGCGATCACCGGAAAAGCTCCAATCGCGCGCCGCTTTCCGCTTGTGCCGGGTATCGATTTTGCAGGCACGGTCATCTCGTCCAGCCACGCTGACTGGAAAGCCGGCGACAAGGTGGTGCTGAACGGCTGGGGGACAGGCGAAACCCATCATGGCGCCTATGCCGAACGTTCGCGCGTCAACGGCGACTGGCTCGTTCCACTGCCCGACGGCCTGACGCCACAGCAGGCGATGGCGGTGGGCACCGCCGGCTACACCGCCATGTTGTCAGTGCTGGCGCTGGAAAAACATGGCCTGACGCCCGGCAGCGGACCGATTGTCGTGACCGGCGCAGTTGGCGGCGTTGGCTCGGTCGCCATCGCAATCCTCGCCAAGCTTGGCTACCGCGTCATCGCCTCGACCGGACGCGTCGATGAAGAAGGCTATCTCAAGGATCTCGGCGCAACCGAAATCATCGACCGCAACGAATTGTCAGGACCAGGCAAGCCGCTGGGCAAGGAGCGCTGGGCCGGCGGCGTCGACGCGGTAGGCAGCCACACACTGGCGAATGTGTTGGCGATGACCAGCTATGGCGGCGCCGTCACCGCCTGCGGACTGGCTCAGGGCATGGACCTGCCCGCCAGCGTCGCGCCATTCATCCTGCGCGGCGTCACCCTGATTGGTATTGATTCCGTGATGGCCCCGAAAGCGAAACGCATGGAAGCCTGGCGGCGCATCGCAACTGATCTTGACATAGAAAAGCTGGAGGCGATGAGCAGCACGATCGGGTTTGATGGCATTTTCGACGCTGCAGAACTGATCGTCGAAGGCAAGATTCGTGGCCGAGTTGTTGTCGACATGACGTGATACGGTCGGTTGTGGCGGCTATTTTCGACATTTCGATACAATTTTAGCAGACGGACAAAGCATTCCTCACGCGCTTGGCGGTTAGCTTGCGTGCGGGATGACAAAAACCGTATCGGACATTTTTGGGGAATCGGGCAGCCGCGCCGGCAAGGCGTGGCGGCGCTATGCATCTGCGCAGGCAATCACTGTCGCCGCTGCCTGCGTGCTGCTGGTGATGGCGGCGTTGTTGCTCACAGGCGTTGATAGCAGCTTTGTTGCGCTATTGCTGGCTGGCGCTGCTGGAGCGGCAGGTCTTGCCGCATTGTCGCTGCGTGACAAGCCTGTGGCCGAACAGCGCAAGGCCGTCCGCCGCGACGATGCCGAACACTATGCTGACCGGATGTGGGAATTGCAGGAAAGCGAAGAGCGCTTCCTCGGTCTGATCGATTCACTGGGCGACGTGGTGGTGCACCGCGACCGGCTTGGCCGGATTGTCTACGCCAACAGCGTATTCGCCGACCTGATCGGGTCGGAGACCTCGGCGCTGGCTGGCATGACGCTGGCAGACCTCGGCATTGACGTTGGCGTTATGCCTGACGCGTCTTTTGCCGACGGCGTGTACCTGACATCGGCGGACGTCGCGATCCAGACTGCGGACGGAACACGATGGTATTCCTGGATTGAACAGTCGGTGCGCGGCGCAGGCGCCAGCGGGGCGAGTCACAGGGCGATTGCGCGCGACATCACGGCGCGCAAGCAGGCTGAAGCCTCGATGTCTGCCGCCCGCGAACGCGCTGAACATGCCAGCCAGGCAAAATCACGCTTTCTCGCCACGGTCAGCCACGAGATCCGCACGCCTATGAACGGAATCATGGGCATGGCCAAGCTGCTGGAGGACACGGCGCTGACGCCGGAGCAGGGCACCTATGTGAAATCGGTCTCGACCTCCGCGACTTCGCTGCTGGCGCTGATCGAGGACCTGCTCGACTATTCGAAGATCGAGGCAGGGCGTTTGCAGCCGGAGCCAGTGCCGATGTCGGTGCGCGACGTGACGGAAAATGTCGTCGAACTGCTGGCGGCGCGCGCCTATGGCAAGGGTGTCGGCCTTGCCTGTGTCATTGAACCGGCCGTTCCAGAGCGTATCGTTGCTGACCCCGGCCGGTTGCGGCAGGTGTTGCTGAATCTGGTCGGCAACGCGGTGAAATTTACCGACGAGGGAGGCGTAGCCGTCACTGTCCGGGTGATCGGCGATGACGCTACGCCGCGCCTGCGCTTCGAGGTGGCCGATACTGGCCCCGGACTGAAGCCGGAAGACCGCGCCCGCATTTTTGAGGAATTCGAGCAGGCAGACGGCACGTCGACCCGCCGGCATGGCGGCGCGGGGCTCGGGCTGGCGATCTCGCAGCGCATTGCCGAAGCAATGGGCGGCAAGATCAGCGTTGACAGCGAGATCGGGCGCGGCTCGACCTTTGCGATGGATATTCCGCTGACGGGCGACAATCTGGCGGCGGGCAGGGACCTGCTTGTGCTGCACCCGGTTCGTGCCGTGGTTCTGTCGGGCAATGCGGCTGAAGCGGCAGCCATCGGGTCGATGATCGACGTCCATGGCGGAAGGCACGTCATCGTGTCGTCCGTTGATCAGGCGATCGCAGAGGCTGCAAAGCTTGGAGCGACGGCTGTTCTGGCGGACGCTGCGATGGAAAGCGCTGACGGGCGCGTTGTCGCCGAGCTGCGGGCCGCGCTTGGACAGCAGGTTGCTGTGATGACTGTCATTGCGCCCAGCGAACGCGGCCGTCTGGCTGAATTCCGCGCCAACAATTATTCGGGCTTTCTGGTGCGTCCGCTGCGAGGCGACACGTTGGTGCGGCAATTGCTCAATGGCGCAACCGGCCTGTCAGGCGAACCCGTATCGCGCACCGAGCAGGCAGCCGATGGGCCCACGGCGACGGGTCTCAACATTTTGCTCGCCGAGGACAACGAGATCAATGCCCTGCTGGCGCGGGTGGCGCTCGGCAAGGCGGGGCACAATGTTCATGTCGTCGTCAATGGGCAGCAGGCAGTCGATGCTGTGGCTTCCCCGCCGGGTGGACGGGCATTTGATGTCGTGCTGATGGATCTGCACATGCCGGTCATGGATGGTCTCGACGCTATCGGACTGATCCGCAAGTTTGAGGAAAGCGAAGGCCGTGCGCCGATGCCGATCATCGTGCTGACCGCCGACAATCAGGAAATGACCCGGCAAGGCGTCATTTCACATGGTGCGAGCGGCCTGATCACCAAGCCGGTCGACCCGGCTCGTCTGGTTGCCGAGATCGAAAGTCACGCCCAGGCCGCCTGATCTTATTGCAGCCAAGCCTGCGTCATGATCCTGTTGCAGTCTTCTTCTATCTCGCGGATTGAGGCGGACGACCGGAGATTCATCAATGCAACTGACGATCAATCGGACTGCTGAAAGCAAGATGGCGGAAGCGCCCGTCATCCCGCAAGGCGCATTGCTCGGACGGATTGGTCAACTGGAGGTTCGGCTTGCGCGCAATGCGGCGGAAATTCTGGCCGCGCAAAGGATGCGCCATCAGATCTTTGGCGCTGAGGCCGGTCGTGGTGACGCCAGCGACGGAAGCATCGACATCGACCGTTTCGATGCATTTTGCGACCACCTGCTGGTGATCGATACGGCGCTTGCCGGCCCGGCCTACAAGCAGATTGTTGGAACCTACCGCCTGCTGCGGCAGGATGTGGCGGCAGCAAATGGCGGGTTCTATTCCACACAGGAATTCGAGATCGACGTGCTGGCGGCGCGTCACCCGGACCTGAAATTTCTTGAACTTGGCCGTTCATGCGTGCTGCCCGGTTATCGCTCGCGGCGCACGGTTGAACTCTTGTGGCAGGGAATCTGGGCATATGCCCGCCGCCACAAGGTGGATGTGATGACAGGCTGCGCGTCCTTTCCGGGCACCACGCCTGCGGCGCATGCGCAGTCGCTTTCGTTCCTGGCGCAACAGGTGGCGGCCGAACAAGAATGGAGCATCGCACCGGCGCGTGGCCGGGGAATGGCGATGGATCTTGTCCCGGCAGAAGCCGTAGATGCCAAACGCGCGATCGCCGAGATGCCTCCGCTGATCAAAGGATATCTCAGGCTCGGCGCGCGCTTCAGCCAGCAATGCGTCATCGACCGCGAGTTTGGCACGACGGATGTTTTTGTGGTGCTGCCGGTCGCATCGATCTCGGCGCGCTACGTCAACTATTACGGGGCCGACGCAACGAGGTTTTCCGCATCCGCCCCGTGATATCGATCAGACGGCTTCGATAACCGATGCATAGTTGGCGACGCCTGAACCGCCCATATTGAAGACAAGGCCCAGCTTAGGGTCTGTCAGTTGGATGTCTCCAGCCTGTCCGGTAAGCTGACGATAGCCGATGGCATGCATCGATACACCGGTCGCGCCGATCGGATGACCCTTTGCCTTCAGGCCGCCGGAGCGGTTCACCGGCAGCTTGCCATCGGCATAGACGATGCCCTCTTCCAGCGCCTGACCACCCTTGCCCTTCGGCTTGAGCCCCATGGCTTCGTAGATCAGCAGTTCTGCGATGGTGAAGCAGTCGTGCACCTCGGCAAACGAGATGTCGCCAATGGTCACGCCGGCATTCTTCATCGCATTGCCGATGGCCTTTTCAGGGCCCTCGAAAGCGATGAAGTCGCGTCCGGTGATCGGCAGAAAGTCATTGACGTGGCCGGTGCCGCGGAAACCGACGCGCTTGTCACCGCCGACAGACTTGTCGGTGGTGATGACAAGGGCAGCAGCGCCATCACTGATCAGTGAGCAATCAGACAGGCGCAGCGGCGGCGCAATCTGCGGGTTCTTCTCCGACACCGTGTTGCAGGCCTCGAAGCTCATGTTGCGTTGCATCTGCGCCAGCGGGTTGCCGAGCGCGTTGATGTGGTTTTTGGAGGCAATCTTCGCCATCGATTCCAGTGGCGAACCGTAACGTTCGCCGTAACCCTGGGCGGCCAGCGCAAACACTTGCGGGAAGGACAGGGCGGCTTCGACCGGATCGTTCTGGTAACCGGCGCCGGCCAGAGACTTGGTGACGTCGGGCGTCGAACGATTTGTCATTTTTTCTACGCCAACAACGAGAACGGTCTTGGCCTCGCCGGCGTTCAGGGCTGTCAGCGCGCCAAAAATCGCTGCCGAGCCGGATGCGCAGGCATTTTCGTAACGGGTCGATGGCGTGAAGCGGAAATCAGGCGACAGCTGATGCACCAGCGAGGCGATAAACCCGTCGGGCGACAGGCCGGAATTGAAATGGCCGACAAAGATTGCGTCAATGTCTTTTGGTTCGACCTGGGCCTCGTTCAGGGCTTCTGCGGCCGCTTCTTTCATCAGGTCTTCGATGGTGCGGGCATCAAGCTTGCCGAACTTGGTATGGCCTGAGCCGACAATTGCGGGTTTGGACGTCGCCATCAAAAATCCTCCAGAAATCGGGCCGCGCCGATGCGCCTCTATGAAAATAGGACCGGATAGGTGGTCCTTCAACACAGTTCATGCCTGAACAGTCCAGACCCGTAAAGACGCCGAAGGGCGCAACGGGTGTGCACGGCTCAGCATTTGGTTGCGTACAGCAAAAAGCCGGACGTTTCCGCCCGGCTTTTTGGCCCCCGCCCCCGCAGGTCCGTCCTTGCGGACGGTTGTGTCTATTTGACGATAACTTTTGCGCCAATTTCGACGCGGTTGTAGAGGTCGATCACGTCCTGATTGATCAGGCGGATGCAGCCCGACGACATGGCCTTGCCAATCGACCACCATTCCGGTGTGCCGTGCAGACGGTAACCGGTGTCGCCACTCTTCGTGTAGAGATACATGGCGCGTGCGCCCAGCGCATTGTCGAGGCCGCCAGGCATGCCGCCGCGCCATTTGGCGAGCTCCGGGCGGCGCTTGATCATCGCGGCAGGAGGTGTCCATACCGGCCATTCGCGCTTCAACGCAACGCGCGATGTGCCCTTCCATTCAAAACCTTCGCGGCCAACGCCGATACCATAGCGGACAGCCTTGCCGCCGCCCATCACGTAATAGAGATGCTTCGATCCCGTATCGACGATCACTGTGCCGGGCTTTTCGGTCGTCATATAGGTGACGACCTTGCGACGGAACTGTTCCGGAATCTTCGACTGCGGGATCGACGGAATCTGGTAGCCCGCATCGCGCTTCGTCGTGTACGGATTGGAAAACAGCGTCGACGAGTCTGTGGTGCAGCCTGCAAGTGCGGTGACGGATGCCAGACCGACCGCAATCAATACGCTTTTGAGTGTCATTTCCTGCCCTGCGTTGAAATACGGCGAAAGGCCCGAATCGAGCCGTAATTCGAACATCATTTCTAAAGTGCGAATTGTGCAATTGCCAACCCGCTGATTTGGCTCGATGCGCTGGCGATGCGCCTTAGCAAGCACCATATTGCAATTGAGCAACACATTCTTGGCAGTTGGATGCTGAAAAGGACGGCGAGATGAATATTGGTCAAGCAGCGCAGAAATCCGGTCTGCCGCCAAAGACGATCCGCTACTATGAAGAGATCGGCCTGATTTCAGCCCCGCGCGCCGGCAATGGCTACCGTGACTATTCAGATGCGCACATCCACAGCCTGACCTTCCTGCAGCGGGCGCGAGCCCTAGGCTTCACTATCGAAGATTGCCGCGCCTTGTTGGGACTTTACGGCGATCACAACCGAGCCAGTCAGGACGTCAGGAACCTGGCGCGCGATCACGTCAGGGCGATCGATGACAAGATTGCCGAACTGGGTGCAATGCGCTCGACGCTGACCAGGCTGATCGATGCGTGTCACGGTGATCAGCGGCCAGATTGTCCGATTCTTGAGGACATTGCCGGAGAGCGTCAGGCCGGAAACTGACGCTGTCCGCAAAACGAAACCGCCGGCGCGAACGCCGGCGGCAACACTAGATCTGAGACCGATCAACCGATCAGTAAGGGCACTTGTTGTCCGAACGGAAGTCGTGAACGGTGACTGTGCCTGCGATGATGTCGGCCTTGGCCTTTTCGACCGCTGCCGACATTTCTGGCGTGATCAGCGCCTTGTTGTTGTCGTCCACTGCATAGTCGACGCCGCCTTCTTTGAGGCCGAGAACATTCAGGCCAGGCGAGAACTTGCCATCTTTGGCGTCCATGAAGGCGTTGTAGACTGCGACGTCAACGCGCTTGAGCATCGAGGTCAGCACCTTGCCGGGGAACAGATGGTTCTGGTTGGAATCGACGCCGATGCTGAGCTTGCCGCCGTCGGCAGCTGCTTCCAGTGCGCCGAGACCAGCGCCGCCCGCAGCTGCGTAGATGACATCTGCGCCCTGCTCCATTTGCGACTTGGCGATTTCGGTCGCCTTGGGCTTGTTGCCCCAGGCTTCTGGCGTGTCGCCGATCATGTTCTGGAAGACGTCGGTCGCGCCTGCAGACTTCGCGCCGCCGACATAACCGCAGCCAAACGCGCTGATCAGCGGGATGTTCATGCCGCCGACGAAGCCGACCTTCTTGGTCTGCGAGGCCATCGCGCCCAAAATGCCGACCAGATAGGAGCCTTCCTGTTCCTTGAAGATCACCGAACGGACGTTTTCGCCATCGGCGCCGCCATCGATGATTGTGAACTGGGTTTCAGGAAATTCCTTGGCGATACCGGTCAGCGCGGTTGACCAGGAGAAGCCGGCCATAACGATCGGGTTGTTGCCGTCTTCGGCGAAGCGGCGCAACGCCTGCTCCCGCTCTTCCTCGCCCTTGATTTCATATTCACGATATTCAATGCCGGTTTCGGCCTTGAATTTTTCTGCGCCGTTGTAGGACGATTCGTTGAACGATTTGTCGAACTTGCCGCCGAGATCGAACAAGAGGCCCGGCTTGATGTCCTGCGCATAGGCAGAAAACGTCATAGCTGTTGCGGCCATCAGGCCGAGAACGATACGCTTCATTTGATCCACACCCTGTTGGTTATCTTCCTTGAGGTTGCCGCCAGACAGGCGAAAACCTTGTGTCGCAGGCGCTTGTGTGCCCGCTCGTCCGCAATCTTGCACGGTGAGAGGGAAAATTCATCAGGTATTTTTGACCGTCCGGAAAATTGCAGCGCCGTCGAATTCACTCGTTTCCGGGACTGTCGAAGGCGTAT
Source organism: Mesorhizobium sp. (assembly GCA_036742015.1). GTDB lineage: Bacteria > Pseudomonadota > Alphaproteobacteria > Rhizobiales > Rhizobiaceae > Mesorhizobium_A. Next base: position 52,595 of record DAINRF010000025.1, read on the forward strand.
TCTACGCCTGTCCCGCGCAGTTTGCTCGAACTATTCGGGTTCTTATGCAGATATTGTTGATGCTCGGCTTCCGCATGGTAGAACGCCAGGGCAGGCGTGATCTCTGTGGTAATGCGCTCAAGGCCCGCATTGGTCAGCGCTGACTGATAAATGCCGCGGCTGGCGATCGCTTCTGCCATTTGTGCATCGCTGGTGGTGTAGATGGCCGATCGGTAGATCGTGCCGACCTGATTGCCTTGGCGCATGCCTTGGGTGGGATCATGCTCTTCCCAGAACGTCTTGAGGAGCTCGGCCCGGCTGAGCTTTGCCGGGTCAAAGACGAGCTTCACCACCTCTGCATGGCCGGTGAGACCGGTCATCGTTTCCTGATAGGTCGGGTTTGGCGTCACGCCGCCCTGATAGCCCGCAACGGTGAGCCATATTCCCGGTATCTGCCAGAACAGGCGCTCGGCCGCCCAGAACGAGCCCATGCCCAAATAGATCACCTCGAATCCGTCCGGCGCTGGCGCTTTCAGCGGTCGTTTGAGCACGGCGTGACGCGAAGCTGTGGTGATGGCTTTTGCCCTGCCGGGCAATTCGTCGCCGGGCTTGGGCAAATTGAGCTTCTTGTCCAGCATGTCGTTCAGGAAGAACATTGATGTCCTATCGTCATGCCTCGAGCATCGGTATTTCTTTGATGAGGCAGCCGGCCTGAGTTTCAAGTATCGTCAGGCCGCCAGCCTTCCGGCAGGATCCGGCCGCTTGAAACCTATGGCGTAGAGTATGAAGGCCAGCACCGCAAACACTGCAAAGCCGGGCGACTTCAGGAAGGTCAGCAGGACAGGGTCCCAGAGCCATTCGGCTCTTGCCACCAGCCAGACGCGGGTGGCGTCCAGTGAATCAGGTGCATATTGCAGCCAGTAAGCCCCCAGTGGCGTGGGCTCGAGGTGGGAAATGGCGATTGAGCGGGTTGCGTCAGTCACCGCCATGATGACGGCGATAGCCAGCGAGATCACTGACAGCAGTCTGAAAAGCAGACGAATCATGTGTTTGCGGCTGCTGCGCCGTCCTCCGTTCGCGGTCCCGATTTAGAGCGTCAGGGCGCTTTCATCAATTGCAGGTCGCAAATTTGAGCCGCGAACCGTCACTCATGTTGCGTTGCGGCTCTTGGCATTGCCGCAATGTTCGACTAGATGACGCCCACCCGGTCGGATCTGATCCGTCCATGGGGCCGCGGAGAGGTGGCCGAGTGGTTGAAGGCGCACGCCTGGAAAGTGTGTTT
>DAINRF010000026.1:0-52301 GCA_036742015.1 Mesorhizobium sp.
CGAGCGGAGATCATCAATGCAACTTGACACAACAGATAGTCGCTCCCCCGTAAACAGGGGGAGGATATTGCGTTGCGGACGGCCTCGACCTTGATCCTCCCTTGCGAAGCGGGGGAGGGGGACCGCCGAAGGCAGTGGAGGGGGCGATGTTTACAAGCAATCGCCCAAACAATCCCCGCGCCCCTACTCGGTCGCCAGCTTGTAGGTCTTCAGTTCGTCGGCTGAAAAATAATAGAGCTCGCGCGGTGGCGTATCGAGCGCATGCAGCCACACCGCCGGGTCAACGCCGAGATCGGTGAGGTAGCGCGTGATGCGGGCCGTGGTGGATTGCGCATCCGACATCGCCTGCTCAGCGCCGGCGCGGACCTCGCCAACCGCAAAGAATTGATGCACGCCGATGGCTGCTTGCTTGCCAGCAATGCGCTTTTCGCCGCCGGCAAATATCAGCGGGCAGGACGAGGCGCACAGCGCGCCGTCGGCCACTTCTGTGGCGACGCCATTGTCGCGCAGCAGCTTGCCTATTGCCATGGCGTCGTCGACCGAGCCGCCGGGCGAATTGAGCGAAACCGTCTCGACATATTCGCCACGTGTTTCGAGTTCAGTTGCGAGCCGCTCCGCCGCGCCCGGATCAATCATGCCCTCGGCAGCAAGCACCCCACCCTGGCCGAGCGTGAACGCCATCGGCTGCCGCAGTTTCGTCTCGTCGACCTTGAGATAGCTGCGCGGGTCGATGCCCTTTTCGGCCGGCTCGCGCAACTCGACCTCGGGCGGCAGGAAACTGGTCTCCGCACCCGGCTGCTCGACGGTACCGGGAGACTGCTGGTTGAGCTCCCAGAGATCCATCGCCAGCACGCCGATGGTGCCGATCAACATGCCGCGAAACGCCCAGCGGATGACCTCGCCCTCGTCAAAACGGCGCAGGTAACGCAGCACAGCCTCGCGGGCGCGTGTCGCACGGTTTTGCTCTGTCTGGCCTGGCGGCTGCAGGGTCATGTCTCGTGCCGCCGCCTTTCAGACATGGAGAGTGGCGTGACGTTTTCCGCCGCCGGCGCAGGCGTCGAGGCAGGTTCTTCGGCTGCCTGTTCTTCCAGATCGGGCTCTGCCGCCAGTGCAGCACGGCGCTTCAGGGACAGTGCCTCATGCACGTCGAGCGAGCGCATCATGTCGGCGGCGGTAATACGGTCGAGGTCGTTTTCGCCCTCTTCGGCGCGGCGCAACGCGCCATAGACAACGGCCATGATGCCAACCAGCGCGGCTGGCAGAAGATCGATGGAAATCGCACCGGCCCAGCTCGGGATGAAGTCGCCGGCATAGCGCAGCACGGCTTCAGCCGAGGTCAGCGGCACATAGCGCCGTTCGTCGACCTTTGGCTGCGCCATGATTTCAGCTGCCGCGTCCGACAGCGCCTTGGACTGCTGCGCAACCGAGGCGCGCACAGTCGCCATCACCGCGTCCTGCCGGCTGGCAAGATCAGCAGATGATCCGTCTGCGACCGGGGCGATGAAACCGGCGGACAGGTCTGCGGCGGCGCGGCTGACCGAGGGCGCAATCGAGGTGCGCTCAAGCGAGGAAATGACACCGGCCAGCGCCACGCTTTCGCGCGCAAACTCATCCGATCGCGGCTGGATGGCGCCCGGCGCCGAGACCAACTCGCGCATCTTTGCCAGATGCGCCTGGCCCTGTTCAAACGAGGTAGCCACCGTTTCGCGCGAGGCAAGGATGGTGCTCTCGAGCTCCTTCATCTGCGCCGACATCTGGGTGAGCAGTTGCACGACCGAGCCGGACCCGGTGGTGCCGGTCAATGCACCGGAATTGCGCTCATCATCAGCCAGCCGGGCAAACCGCTCCGAGGCGCGCTGGATGTCGGGCAGCAGAGACAGCGCGCCGATGGCGTTGGCATTGGCCTGATCGAGATCGGACGTGTAGCCCTCAAGCGTTACCGCCAGATGCTGCTCGACTGCGGCGGATCCCGCGAGCGCGGCGGCATTCAGCCAGGACGACATGGCGATGATCATCGCCGAGCCCAGCGCCATCATCGCCAGCATGGAGGCGCGCGACGCGCCGTCACGCAGTTCCGGCAGGAACCTCATCATGTAGGTCCAGAAACCGTAAATGCCGACCGAAACCGCAGCCGAGTAGATGATGGCGGCAAAGAAGACCATGGTCGCGCTGCCGTCGAGCAGCGTCCGCACCCCGAGATAGGTGTAGACGCCCGACGCCAGCGCCAGCGTCGCCAGTACAAACTTGGTCATCGTCTCCAGCGAGGCGATGTGGCCGCGCAGGGCGCGTGCGGAGGCGGATCTGGCCATGCAAAAATCCTTGTTCACATGAACCAAGGGGAAACAAAGATGACGATTTGAAGGCCCGCGACAATCAACGGCGCGCTCCGCCCTGCACAATGGCGTCAAGGACCGCTATAAGGCCGCCAAATCAGAAAAGGAGTTTCACATGCCGCTCGAAGGCAAAACCGTCATCATTACCGGCGCCGCTGGCGGCATTGGCTACTCGATTGCCGAACGCTTTCTGCGCGACAAGGCCCGCGTGGTGATCGCCGATGTCGATACCGTGCGCGGCGAAAAGGCCGAGAGCGATCTGAGCCAGCTGGGCGAAGTGCGGTTTGTCAGGGCCGATGTCGGCTCGCGCCTCGACGCCCACAATCTGGTGGCGGCAGCACTTGAAGCCTTTGGCGAAATCGACGTGCTGGTCAACAATGCCGGCATCGTGCACGGGGCAGACTTTCTCGACCTGAAGGAAGAGGATTTTGACCGTGTGCTGCGGGTGAACCTGAAGGGGTCGTTCCTGGTTGGCCAGGCGGTGGCCAAGGGCATGGTGGACCGTGTCAACGCGGGCGGCCCGGCCGGCGTGATCATCAATATGAGCTCGGTCAATGCCGTGTTCGCCATCCCGAACCAGGTGCCCTATTCCGTGTCGAAGGGTGGCGTCAGCCAGCTGACCAAGGTGATGGCGCTGTCGCTCGCGCCCTATGGCATCCGCGTCAACGCGATTGGCCCCGGCTCGATCATGACTGACATGCTGGCTTCAGTGAATTCTGACCCGGCCGCCAGGAACAAGATCCTGTCGCGCACCCCGATGGGCCGCATTGGCCAGCCCTCGGAAATCGCTTCCATCGCCGCCTTCCTGGCGTCGGACGACGCGTCCTACATCACCGGTCAGACGATCTATGCCGACGGCGGCCGCCTGCCGCTGAACTACACTGTGCCAGTGAAGCCGGGAACCTGAAGCCGGGGGCAAAATGGAGCCCGGATGGCGGGATCAAAATAATTCGCCTTCCTGACACCTCCTGACAGAATGATGTCAGGAGGTGTATGGCATAAGGTCCGGCAACAAGGACCAACGCCATGAGACGCGCCGACCGGCTGTTCCAGATCGTCCAGCACCTGCGCGGCGGGCGTCTGGTGACGGCCCAGATGCTGGCGACACGGCTGGAAGTGTCGGAGCGCACCATCTACCGCGACATTGCCGACCTGCAATCGACCGGCGTGCCGATCGATGGCGAGGCGGGCGTCGGCTACATCATGCGCGAAGGCTACGACCTGCCGCCATTGATGTTCACCCGCGACGAGATCGTGGCGCTGGTGGCTGGCGCGCGTATGGTGCAGGCCTTTGGCGGCGCAACCATTGCCCGCGCCGCGGCCGAGGCGCTGGTGAAGATCGGCGCGGTGATCCCGCAGGACGGCCGCGAACGCATCCGCCAGACGGCGATCAATGTGCCGGACGTGGTGGTGAGCACCACCGTGCGCGGCGCGCTCGACGAGCTCGACCTTGCCATTGACGGCCGGCAGGTGCTGGCGCTGGACTATCGCGACGTCGAGGACCGCGCCACGCAGCGCGACATCCGCCCGCTTGGCCTGACCTTCTGGGGCAAGGTGTGGACGCTGATTGCCTGGTGCGAGATGCGTGGCGATTTCCGCGAGTTCCGCATCGACCGGATCGCAAACATGTCGCCCGCCGGGCGGCTGTTCAAACCCGAACGCGGCAAGACGCTGACCGATTATTACCGGCTGGTCGAGATGCGCGGCGCGCAGGCTGCATAAGGCTTGCACTCGGCAACGCGCCAGCGCATGAAAGCGCGATGAGCACCCGTCCCGCCCGCCGCCGCCGTTCTGTTCTTTATGTTCCGGCCACCAACGCCAAGGCGTTGGCGAAGCTGCCTGAACTTGCCTGCGACGTGGCGATCATCGACCTGGAAGACGCGGTTGCGCCCGACGCCAAGGCGGACGCCCGGCGCGCCATGCAGGCGTTTCTGGAGGCTCGCCCGAAGACAGGCCCTGCCGAAATCATCGTGCGCATCAATGCGATGAGCTCCGAATGGGGCGCAGATGATCTCGCCGCCGCGCGCGAGGCCCGCCCCGACGGCATTCTGCTGCCAAAAGTGGAGACGCCGCGCGACATTCTGGAAGTGAACGATCAGCTCGACGACAACTATGCCGGGCCTGACATGTGGCTGTGGGCGATGATCGAGACGCCCAAGGCGCTGATGAACATTGGCGCGATCGCCGAACTTGGCCGCGACCGTGGCGCGCGGCTGGCCTGTCTGGTGGCGGGCACAAACGACATCGTCAAGGAAACCGGTGTGCGCATGACGCCCGACCGGCGCTATCTCACGCCCTGGCTGATGCAGATCGTGCTGGCGGCGCGCGCTGGCGGCATTGACGCGCTGGACGGCGTGGCCAATGATTTTTCCGATCTCGAGCAGCTGGCGCGCGAATGCGAGGATGGCGCGGGCATGGGCTTTGACGGCAAGACGCTGATCCATCCCGGCCAGATCGAGCTCGCAAACCGCATCTTTTCGCCATCCGCCGGTGAATTGGCCAGCGCGCGCGCCGTAGTTGCCGCTTTCGCAGAGCCAGCCAATGCGCGTAGGGGCGTGATTACCATCGATGGGCGCATGGTCGAACGGTTGCATCTGGCCCAGGCCGAGAAACTATTGGCGAAAGCCGGCTAAATAATGAATCTTGCGAGGCTAACGAGATGAGACTCTACCGTTTCCTGTCAGGTCCCGACGACTCGGCCTTCTGCCACAAGGTAACGGCAGCGCTGAACAAGGGCTGGCACCTGTTCGGCTCGCCGACCTATGCCTTTGACGCCGCGACAAACACGATGCGCTGCGGCCAGGCCGTGGTGAAAGATGTCGACGGCAAGGATTACGAGCCCGGCATGAAGCTCGGCGAGCAATAGGGCTCAGCTGATCTGCGCGGCGAGCAGGTCGGCAATGTTCTCGGGAAACACTGTTTCGGTTGCATCGCGCAATTCGGCCAGTGTCCACCATTTTGCATGGCTGATGAAGGCGCGTTCGACCGGGTCAGGATTGGCCGAGATGTCGACGGATGCGTCGCTGCGGACCACGAAATAGCGTTCTTCCGCCTCGACCATTTCGCCGTCTGGCATCATGAACTGGAGGTGGCGTACGAAAACGTGGCTGCCGACCTGCGCCTCAATCCCGGTTTCCTCTTTCAGTTCGCGCCGGGCGGCGGCTTCATAGCTTTCATCGGGGTTGAGCGCGCCACCAGGCGGAACCCAGTAGATCTGGCCGGCCAGCGGCCCGTCATCATGTTGATAGCGGAACAGCAGAACCCGGTCGCTTCTGTCCAGTACGAGCAGGCGCGCCGCAGGCCGCTTGCGCATCGCTAGGCAACGCCCTCTTCGATGCGCTCCATGTCGTCGTCCGACAGGCCAAAGTGGTGGCCAATCTCGTGGATCAGCACGTGGTTGACGATGTCGCCCAGCGTTTCCTCGTTTTCCGACCAGTAATCGAGAATGGCGCGGCGGTAGAGCGTCACGCGGTTCGGGCCCTCGCCCGTCGCCGGGTTCCAGCGTTCGGCGATGCCGCGCCCCTCAAACAGGCCGAGCAGGTCAAACGGCGTCTCCAGCGACAGGTCGTCCATGATCTCGTCGGTCGGGAACTCGGCCAGCTGGATGACGATCTCGCCGGTCAGCTCGCGAAACTCGGCAGGCAGATGCGCATAGGCGTCAAGCGCCAGCACTTCCAGCTCCTCAAGCGAGGGCGAGTGCAGGTCGCGCCAGGCGCGGGAATTGTCGATGCGGGCCATAGGTTGTCCTTGTGGAAGGGCGCATATAGGCGGTTTCCGGCGCGGATTGAAGCCTTTCTTCGCTTTCTGTGGACTTGGGCCGCCTGTGCGCGTCAGGCCCTGCCGGCGCACCCATGGCGATGCTCTCTGCCCGCACTCGCGGCGCAGAGATGCGGCACCCTGCCCGAACGGAAAGGAATAAATTCTTTTTTGCCGCGCTTGACTCTCTCGGCCGGATTCGGAATCTATAAGAACAGAGCAAGAACATTTTGACCGGAGAGCAGTGTCATGGCGCAGCCCGCCACGGCGCGCGAGCAGCTTTTTGCGCTGCGCCGCCAGATTGCCCGCATTGAGGGACGGATCGAGACCCCGCTGGATGCGCCAGCGAAAGGGCCTGCATCTGCCGCTCCCGAGGCTGGCCAAGACGCTGCGCCGATCCTGCTGCGCCGGGGCGGGGTTGCCGCGCATGATCTTGTGCCGCTGGGCGCTGACGCGTTTGACCAGGCGCTGGGCGGCGGCGTGCCGCGCCTTGGCCTGACCGAAATCCATGCAGCTGCCATGCGTGATGCGGTGGCCGTATCGGGCTTTGCGCTGGCGCTTGCCATGCTGATGCCGGGCGCGCCGGGTCCGGCGAACCCGATCCTGTGGATCGCAACCGGCGATTTCTGGCGCGAGACCGGCCGCCCCTATGCGCCGGGCGTCGCCCGCCGGTTTGGCCTGCCGCCTGAAAACCTGCTCTTTGCCACCGTGCCAAAGCCTGTCGACGCGCTGTGGGTGGCCGAAGAAGCCGCCGCAACCGGCGTCTTTGCCGCCATGCTGGTCGAAATCGGCGGCAATCCGCGCGATCTTGACCTCACCGCCACGCGCCGCCTGCACCGGCGCGCGCTGCTGGCAGGGCAGCCGATATTGCTGCTGCGCGCCGCAGCGCAGGCAACGCCGACCGCGGCGCCCTTGCGACTGCTGGTGTCGTCGGCCCCCTCGACCCCGCGCAACACCCTGTCCGGACCGCTCACCGGTTCGATCGGGCCGCCTGCCTTTCATCTCGCCATCGGCAAGAGCCGTACCGCCATCCCTGCCACCGTCACCCTGGAGTGGAGCCATGGAGCTTTTCAGGAACGAACTTCACGCACAGCGATTTCTGGCGCTGTGGCTTCCCTATCTGCCAGCGGAACGGACAATGCGGCAGCGGTTCGGCAGGTCCTGGCGTTCACAGGCGGGCACGACGCCGCCGCTGGTGTTCAGCCGCAGCGACGGCGCAGCCCAGAGGGTGGCGGCGCTCGACGCGCGGGCTGAGCGGCTGAAACTGCGGGTCGGACTTGGCGTCGCCGAGGCGCGCGCCATGCATCCGGCCATCGAGATCATCGAGCTTGAGCCCGACGCCGACAAGGCGATGCTGGAGGCCTTGGCCGACTGGTGTGATCGCTACACGCCGCTGGTGGCGGTCGACGGCGTTGACGGGCTTTTCCTCGACATTACCGGCTGCGCCCATCTGTTTGGCGGCGAACGGACCATGCTGGACGATGTGCTGGCCAGGCTCTGCCAGCAGGGGTTTGACGCGCGTGGCGCCGTCGCCTCCACGCCGGGCGCTGCCTGGGCTGCAGCCCGCCATGCCAATGGCCAGATTGTCGAGACCGGCGAGGAAGCCGACCTGATCGCGCCATTGCCGCTGTCGGCGCTGCGGCTTGACGGTGCAATCGTCACCAATCTTGAAAGCGTCGGCCTGCGGGTGGCCGGCGCGTTGATGGCCGCCCCGCGCGCGCCGCTGGTGCGCCGCTTTGGCAAGAGCGTGACGCTGCGGCTCGATCAGGCGCTTGGTCAGGTTCGTGAACCGGTGTCGCCGCGCCTCACGCCGCCGCTTCTGTCGGTTGAACGCCGCTTCTTCGATCCCATTTCGCTTCTGTCCGACATTGAGGATCTGACGCCGGCGCTGGCGCGGCAATTGAGGAGCGAACTGGAACGGCGCGAGGAAGGCGCACGCCACCTCGAACTGCAATTGTTCCGGGTCGACGGCGAGGTCGCCCGCGTGCCGGTCCTCTCGTCGCAGCCGCTGCGCGATCCAAAACTCATTGGCCGCCTGTTCCGCGAAAAGCTCGGCGCGGTGGTGATAGATCCCGGCTACGGGTTCGATCTGGTGCGGCTGGCGGTGCTGGCAGCAGCCCCCTTTGACGCGGCGCAGGCGCGGCTTGATGCGACCGAACCCGACAGGGGCAGCGATATGGCCTTGTTTGCCGACAGGGTCCGCGCCCGTTTTGGCGCACATGCCATCAACCGGGTGCAGACAATGGCAAGCCACCTGCCTGAGCGCGCCGCACCGTTTTGCCCCGCATCCGCAATGCAGGCCGCTGCGCCCATGCCCGACCGGGAGCGGCCGCTGCGCCTGTTTGAACATGCCGAGGCGGTCGACGTCACCGCCGCCGAAATTCCCGATGGTCCGCCGGGCCGGTTCCGTTGGCGCAACGTCTCCTACGCTGTCGTGGGGGCTGAAGGGCCGGAACGCATCGAGCCGGAATGGTGGCGCGCTGCAGGGTCTGAACGCGCCCGCGACTATTTTCGCATCGAAGATGATACGGGCCGCCGTTTCTGGCTCTACCGCGAAGGTCTCTACGGCGCACAGGACGCCGCCCCGCGCTGGTATATGCAGGGCATGTTCGCATGAACGCCGCCTTGTCTCCGGCCTATGTCGAGTTCAGCGTCCAGTCGAACTTTTCGTTCCTCGAAGGCGCGTCGCGGCCTGAAGAACTGGCTGCGGCCGCCAGCACGCTTGGCCATGCAGGGATGGGTCTGGCCGACCGCAACACAGTCGCTGGCGTAGTGCGTTGCTGGGGCCAGGCAAAGATTACGGGCACGCCCTATTATCCGGGCGCGCGGCTGGTGTTTTCAGATGGCGCGCCCGGCATGCTGGCCTATCCGCGCGACCGCAAGGGCTGGGGGCATCTGTGCCGCATGCTCACCACCGCAAACATGCGCGGCGAAAAAGGCGCACCAAACCTCCTGCTGCGCGATCTGTGGCGATGGGGCGATCATATGTCGCTTGCGGTTTTGCCCGGCATCGACACGCCGCCGCCACCCGGCTGGCTGGCGCGCCTGAAGCGGCGGTTCCCCGGCGCTGTGCGGCTTGCCGTCAGCGCAGGTTATCAGGGCGATGACCGTTTCCGTCTGCGTCAGGCTGCCGATCTGGCGGCCGCCGCCGGCCTGCCTCTGATGGCGGTCAATGACGTGCTCTATCACGATCCGGCGCGGCGGCCCTTGCAGGACACGCTCACCGCCATCCGGCTGAAAAAGACCGTCGCCGAATGTGGCTATGCGCTCGCCGCCAATGCCGAGCGGCACCTGAAAACCCCGCGCGAAATGGCGCGGCTGTTCCGGCTTTATCCCGAGGCGATCGCCGAGACGGCAAAATTCGCATCCGAACTGAATTTCTCGCTCAACGAACTCAAACATAATTACCCTGAAGAGACGACGGCCGAAGGCGTTGACCCGCAGACCGAACTCGAGCGCCTGACATGGGAGGGAGCCAGGTGGCGTTACCCGGAGGGCGTATCCGGCAAGGTTCACGGCCTCATCATCCATGAGCTCAAGATCGTCGCCGAAAAGAAATACGCGCGCTACTTCCTGACCGTGCACGACATCGTGCGTTTTGCCCGCGAGCAGGCAAAGGTACTTTGTCAGGGGCGTGGTTCGGCTGCCAATTCGGTGATCTGTTTTTGCCTCGGCATTACCGAGGTTGACCCAAGCCTGACGGCGGTTCTTTTCGAACGTTTCATCTCGACCGAACGCGACGAGCCGCCTGACATCGATGTCGATTTTGAGCATGAGAACCGCGACAAGATCATCGCCTATATCTACGAGAAATACAGCGCCAAGCGCACCGCACTCGCCGCTGCCGTCATTTCCTACCGGGGCCGGTCCGCCATGCGTGAGGTCGGCAAGGCGATGGGCCTGTCGAACGATGCGCAAAGCGCGATGTCAGGTTCGATCTGGGGCTGGTCAAGTTCCAGACTGGGCGAACGGGAGGCAGCCGCAGCCGGTCTCGACACTGCCGACCCGGTCACGGAACTGGTTTTTGCCCGCGCCAATGAAATCGCCGGCTTCCCGCGCCACCTGTCACAGCATGTCGGCGGGTTCGTCATCACCAAGGACCGGCTCGACGAGATCATACCCATCGTCAAGACGGCGATGGACGAGCGCAAGATGGTCGAATGGGACAAGGACGATCTCGACGCTTGCGGCATCCTCAAGGTCGATATTCTGGCGCTCGGCATGCTGTCCTGCCTGCGCCGCGCCTTTGAATTTCTCGAACACCACTACAAACGGCGCGATGAATATGACCGGCCGCTGACATTGGCGACGATCCCGCAGGAAGATCCAAAAGTCTATGACATGATCTGCCGCGCCGACACGCTCGGCGTCTTCCAGATCGAAAGCCGGGCGCAGATGTCGATGTTGCCGCGGCTGCGGCCGCGAAAATTCTACGACCTCGTGATCGAAGTGGCGATTGTCCGCCCCGGCCCGATCCAGGGTGATATGGTCCATCCCTATCTGCGCCGCCGTCTCGGCAAGGAAAAGGTCGACTATCCCAGCGAAGAATTGCGGGCGATCCTCGGGCGCACATGCGGTGTTCCACTGTTTCAGGAACAGGCGATGAGCATTGCCATCGTCGCCGGCGGCTTTTCACCCGGCGAAGCCGATCAATTGCGCCGCGCCATGGCGACATTCAAGCGCAACGGCACGATCGGCAATTACCGCCGCCGGATGGTCGAAGGCATGGTGGCGAACGGCTATGAGCGCGATTTTGCCGAGCGTTGCTTCAAGCAGATCGAGGGGTTTGGCGAATACGGTTTTCCTGAAAGCCACGCCGCGTCATTTGCCCTGCTTGTCTATGCCTCATGCTGGTTCAAGACCTATTATCCGGACGTATTCTGCGCCGCGATCCTCAACTCGCAGCCGATGGGGTTTTATGCTCCCGCGCAGCTGGTGCGCGACGCGCGCGAACATGGCGTCGACGTGCGCGAGGCCGACATCAACCTGTCGGACTGGGATTGCACGCTTGAAGAACAGGCTTTTGATCCGGCGGACATCCACCCGCGTCACGCGGAGATGAGATCGGTGATCGCCTCCCGCTATGCGGTGCGGCTTGGTTTCAACCGCATCAAGGGCCTGCCAAGCGCAAAGATGACTGCCTTTGTTGCGCGGCGCGGCAACGGCTATCGCTCGGTGCGTGACCTGTGGCTGCGTTCCGGGCTCAACATCGACGAGATCGAAAAGCTGGCGCAGGCCGACGCCTTCCGCTCGATCGGACTCGACCGCCGCGAGGCGCTGTGGGCGGTCAAGGCGCTGGATGGCCGCAGCGCTGCAGAAAATCTGCCGCTGTTCAGTCAGGGCGACCTGACGGCGCTTGACCATGAACCATCGACCCGCCTGCCGGTCATGCCGGCAGGAGAGCATGTCATCCATGATTACCGGTCGCTTGGCCTGTCGCTGAAAAGGCACCCGGTCGCGTTTCTGCGGCCCCGGCTCGACGCCGCCGGCATCACGCCGAACGGTAATCTGTCCGATATCCGCAATGGCCGCCGCGTCTCGGTGGCCGGCCTCGTGCTGGTCAGGCAGCGGCCCGGCAAGGGCAATGCGATTTTCCTCACCCTGGAGGACGAGGGCGGCGTCGCCAATGTCATCATCTGGGCACGAAAATTCGAGCAATTCCGCACCATGGTCATGGGCTCGAAATTCGTCCGCGTCACCGGCCAGTTACAGTGCGAATCGGGCGTCGTGCACATCGTTGCGGATGCGATGCAAGACCTGACGCCCTGGCTGTCGGACCTCTCCGAGGCAGCCACTATGATCGACCCTTACGGCCCGACAGATGAGGTCAAGCGCGCCATCGACGAAGATCGGCGCACGGTGCAGTGGCGTCACAGGCACACGCTTGAGCGTGGGATCGATGCAGGACTTGCTTCGGCAAATGCCGCTGCAACAGCCGATGACGCAACGCGGCAGGTCGCCGAAGTCATGCCCAAGGGGCGCAATTTTCAATAATCAAGTGAAAAGCAGGGCAAATCGTAACAGCCGGTCATGGAGAGCGCCGCCCCTTACGCCGGCTATATTCGGCTTCTTCAAGCGGGCGCGCTTCGGACGGCAGCATGATCGGAATGCCGTCGCGAACCGGGAAGGCAAGCCGCGCCTTCACCGAAATCAGTTCGGAACGCTCGGCGTCAAATTGCAACGCGGCGTTGGTCAGCGGACAGACCAGCAGTTCGAGCAGTTTTGGGTCAATCTGCGTAGATGGGACGTCACGTGTCATCGCAGCCTCGTTAAACAGCAAGGATCATGACGGTGAGATGAGCGAATTTGCAAGCAAATGGCGGCGCGCCGCGCTGCGGCAGCCAGCTCGCCGGCCTTTCTGACAGATGCACCCCGCCAAGCCGGGCGGATGAGTCCGGCCAATTGCGACGGCCCGCGAGCACTCCGCATCCCGTCACTGCAAGCTTGACGGATACTCATCATCATCGCGCGCCAGCGCCATTTCGGTGATCGCGATGAGGGTTTCAGAACGCGTTTTCAGATCCGGGGCATCGAGCAAAGCCTGCTTCTCGGCTGCGCCATAAGGCGACATCATCGACAGGGCATTGACCAGCGTCGAGTTTTCCGCGCGGCGAATGCTTTCCCAGTCAGCCTCAAGACCGTTGGCGTCGAGATAGGCCTTGAAAGCCTTGAGTAATGCATTGCGATCGAGCTCGGCTGCCGCCTTGTCGTCTTCGAGATCATGCGCAAACGCTGCGATGCGGCACTGCCTGAACGGCGTGCGCACCGCCAGTTCCTCGACTACGCGAAAACGGCACACACCTTCGAGCGAAATCAGGTATCGGCCGTCGCCGGTCTCGGCAAAAGATGTAATGCGGCCAAGTCCGCCGGTTTCACACAATTCTGGCTCGCCGTCGGCGCGCATCGCACCATCAAGCCTCGGCTGGATAATGCCGATCATGCGATCGCCCGCAAGCGCTGCATCGACCATCGCCAGATAACGCGGCTCAAAAATATTGAGCGGCATGCGTCCGCCCGGCAAAAGCAAAGCCGCGCTGAGTGGGAACACAGGGACCTGACCGGGCAGGTCATTCAGGCCTCGATAATGAGCATTACCGGCGCGCAAGGTTGCGTCTCCAAATAGGGCCGACCGCAAGCGGCGTTTTACATCCGCCCGGATCCTACTCTACCACAATGTGGGGCGCGCGCCGCCAATCTCAAGCCCGGCGTCTTGCGCCATCCGCTCAGGAAAATAGCAGCGCCGACAATTTGCGCCGCGCCGACAAGGTCGCGTCGTCGGTCAGCCCCCATGCTTCGAAAAATTGCAGCAATTGTTTGCGCGCGCCATCGTCGTTCCAGGTCCGGTCGGCCTTCATGATCGCCAGCAGGCGATCAGCTGCAGCGGTCCGGTCGCCGCGCGCATTGTCGATCATCGCGAGATCAAACCCTGCCTGATGATCCTTCGGGTTGGCCTCGAGCCGCGCGGCAAGCTCGGCCGGATTGCCGAGCCCCGCCACCTGGTCAGCGAGCGTCAGCTTTGCCTTGGCGCTGGCAATTGCCAGATCAGACGCCTTGTCTTCTGGAACGGCATCTACGAGTTGACGTGCTGCATCCAGTTCGCCGCGGTCGGCCAGAATTCCGGCAGCGCCGCCGATGGCGGCGAGATTGTCGGGTGCAACCGAAATGATCTCGGAAAAGATGGCCAGCGCGGTTTCGGTGTCACCTTGCTCAAGCAGCGCCTGCGCGTCTTCAAGCGCCTGTTTGATGGCGGTCTGCTCGTCGCCGGGTCCGGCAACACGTTCGATGAACTCGGCAACCTTGCTCTCGGGCTGCGCGCCCATGAAACCGTCGACCGGCTGGCCGTTCTTGAACGCAATGACAGCCGGGATCGACTGGACGCCCAGCTGTCCGGCCACTTGCGGATGGTCGTCAATGTTCATCTTCACCAGCTTGACCCGCCCGCCGGCGGCGCGAACCGCCTTTTCGATGATCGGCGTCAACTGCTTGCAGGGGCCGCACCAGGGCGCCCAGAAATCGACCAGCACGACCTGATTACGCGATTCCTGAATGACATCGGCTGAAAACGCCTGCGTGGTGGTGTCTTTTATCAGGTCACCTGACGCGACCGGAGCGGACGCCGCCGGAGCAGGCGTAGCAGCCGGCGCTCCGCCAAAGCTCACATTGGTGGAATAGCCGCCACTCGCCGGCGCGAAAGGATTGCTGTCATTGCTCATCGTTGATTCCCTGGGGCACCGGCCAAAACCCGGCCGCCCACCCTTCAATTTTGGCGTTTATCGTCCGATTTTCAAGATCAGAGGCTCGTGCCCCGTTGCCTGCATGAAGCGCACGAGGTCTGCCGGCGCGATTGATGTCGTGGCTGTATTGACCAGCGGATGGCAATTGACGACGGAATGCCCCATCAATTCTTCATCGAGCACCGCCGTCACCCGGCCATGTGTGTCATTGACGACGCCAAACGCGGTCACGGCGCCTGGAATCACTCCCAAAAATTCCATTAACCGCTCGGGATTGCCAAAAGACACCTTGCTCGCGCCACCAATCAGGGTGTGAATTGTCTTGAGGTCGACATCGGCGTCTTCGCCAACGGTCACCAGAAAGAAATTGTCCTTCTTGTCTTTCAAAAACAGGTTCTTGGTGTGCCGCCCGGCAATTTCGCCGCGCAAGGCTTGTGATTCGGCCACCGTGTAGAGCGGCGGATGCTCCAGTGTCTTTGTCTTGATGCCGAGGTCAGCAAGCAGCGCATACAGGTCGTCAGCAGACTTGGTCATGTTCGTCGTCCGGGAAATTCGTACGAACACGTAAGACGCCGGGATCGCCGTGCCAAGCCAAAAGAACCGGTTGAGACTATTCGCCCAGTTTCAACTTCATCGCATGTGCTGTCATTTTCCCTGTTGCAAAGCCGGAGCGGTTCGGCCATATAGGCCCGGCTTGCGGACCGAGGGCCGCGTGAGCGGGTGTAGCTCAGGGGTAGAGCATAACCTTGCCAAGGTTAGGGTCGAGCGTTCGAATCGCTTCACCCGCTCCAAATTCTCTCGAAACATAAAAGCCGCGGACATCCGCGGCTTTTGTGTTTTTGGCCTTTGGCCATTCGCGATCAGGGCGGCCGCTTCCCCGCGCCTCGCTGATTGTGCTGCCCTTGCCGCGGGTCCGGCCAACGCCAACAGAATCGCGCTATTGAACCTGTCGAAAATTGCCTTGAACCCGAATATTCCGGCGCAAATATCCCCGCACGACGGCGCACAATTCATGCGCCCGTTGCCAGCAAATCGCCGAATACGATGAATGACCTGAAGGATCTGCACATCCGCGCGCCGAACGGCTCATCAAGGGCCGTACCGAGTTCTACGGAGTGGAAGCCGGATGGCTACTGGCAACCCGTCAATGCGCGACCACATTGGCGCAGCGAGCAGCCAATTTGATAATTTCCCGGAGACGAAATCCATTGGTATCAAGAGCGTAATGAGATTGGTTTAGGCGGCATCGCCCCCTTGCCAATCGTTATTTGGTCACTTCAACCTATGTCTCTGGGCAATTTCTGATTGCGATCAGGGCGCAAATGATGAAAGTTGCTCATTAGCAATAGAGCAGCAGGGCATGTCTACGCGCATCAATTCAGAACCAGTGGCGGCCCGCGACGGACCTGAGCCGGGAGTATCCTGATGGGAAGCGCACCCGTACGCCGCCGGGTTCACCGCATGTCGCGTGAACGGCGGGTCGCCGACATCATGGATGCTGCCCGTTCGGTATTTCGAGAGCGTGGATATGAGGACGCGCCACTCGCGGAAATTGCCGAGCGCGCCAATGTCGTCGAAGGCTCGATCTACCGCTATTTCGAGAACAAGCGCGATCTCCTCGTCAAGGTGATCGAAGACTGGTACGATTCCATGCTGGCCGACTATGCCCAGCAGCTTGCCGGCATTCGCGGCACACGCAATCGGCTGCGCTTCATGATCTGGCGTCACCTGATGACGATCCACGAAGAGCCGGCGCTTTGCGAATTGATGTTCCAGTATCTGCGCACCGGCCGCGACTACAGCCAGACCGCCGTGCATGAGCTCAACCGGGCATATACCCGCCAAACTCTCGATATCATCAAGGAAGGCATCGCTGCCGGGGAGCTGCGGCCCGGCATCAGGCTCAGGCTTGTGCGGGATATGATCTATGGCTGCATAGAACATCACACATGGGCATTTCTGCGCGGCGAAGGTGATTTTGACCCGGACGCGACTGCAGATGCCATCGTTGATCTGGTCCTCGGCGGGCTCCAGGCCAATACTGCTTCGCAGGCCCCGGACTTTGCCGAAAGGATTGAGCGCGCCGTCGAACGGCTGGAGACATTTGCGGCAAAACCGGCGTAAGGTCTGAACGGACCGGACTGCGAGGAGGCCGATGCATACACCGACATCGACATGGCAGAATGACGTACACACCGCAGGCCAGTTGACTGTGCACGGCCAATTCCGCGCCAATGTGCGCAGCGCCCCCGACACGATCGCAGTCGAGACCGCAGACCGAAAACTCACCTACGGCGAACTGGACAAGCGCGTTCTCAGACTGGCGTCCGCGTTGGCAGCGATCGGCATCGAACGTGGCGACCGCATTGCATTGCTGTCGGAAAACCGGCTCGAATATGCCGAGCTTGAACTGGCCGCAGCCTGTCTTGGGGCCATCATCGCCTGCCAGAACTGGCGTCTCGCCAAGGGCGAGTTGCAGCACTGCATTGATCTGGTCGAACCGCGGCTTGTGATCGTGTCGGAGCGCTTTGCCGGGACAGCGCGCTCGCTCGATCTGAAGAACCGCCAACTGCTGGTGATCGAAGATGACTATGAGGCGATGCTGGCCGGCGCAAAGCCGCTTGCCACACTGCCTGCGGTCGACCCGGAAGACGGGCTGGTGATCCTCTACACCAGTGGGACGACCGGCATGCCGAAAGGCGCGCTGATCAGCCATCGGGCAGAGATGGCGCGCAACATGGTGTTGCGGGTCGACCTGCACGCGCGCGAAAGCGACGGCTTCATCGCCTGGGCGCCGATGTTCCACATGGGCTCGACCGATCAGGTCATCGGGGCATTCATGTCTGGGGCGACTGTCTACATTGTCGACGGGTTTGATGCAGAACGCATCGTTTCGATTATGGAACGTGCAGATCTCGGCTGGATGCTGTTGATGCCGGGCACGATCGAGCCGGTGGTTGAACTGCTGCAAAAGACCGGCCGCCGGCCAAAGGGCATCCGTGCAATCGGCGCGATGGCTGATCTTGTGCCGACTGCGCTGATCGCCGATCTGACACGGCTGACCGGGTCGCCCTATCTCAATTCGTTCGGGTCGACGGAAACCGGCCTGCCGCCGGGATCCTCATGCCTTTTGACACCTGGCGAAGTTCCAAAAAGCCTGTCAAAGCGCAAGAGTGCGTTCTGCGATCTGAGGCTGGTTGATCCGGACGGCAATGATGTGCCCGATGGCGAGCCGGGCGAGGCGGCAGTGCGCGGACCGACGGTCTTCAGCGGATACTGGAACGCGCCCGAGACCAACGCCCGCGATTTCCGTGACGGCTGGTTCCGCATGGGCGATCTGTTCCGCCGCAACGCCGACGGCAGTTTCGATTTTGTCGACCGTGCAAAATACATGATCAAGTCAGGCGGAGAGAACATCTATCCCGCCGAGATCGAACGTGTGCTGTTGTCGGACCCACGCGTCAGCGACGCGATTGTCATCCGCCAGAAGGACGATCGCTGGGGTGAGGTGCCGGTGGCATTCGTCTCCCGCACGGACGAGGCGCTGACGGAAGCGGACGTCGAACAGCTCTGCCGCCGGGAACTGGCGAGCTACAAGCGCCCAAAGGCGGTGCACTTCATTCCGTTTGAGGAATTTCCGCGCTCGACGACCGGAAAAATCATGCGCCACGAAATGGAAGCGCGGCTGAAAGCGGAATCCGGCGCAACATCATAAGGCCGGCCGGTATCAATCCCCAAGCCGCACGATGACCTTCATGCGGCCTTGCTGTATCTGTTCATGTCGCTGATTCAACACGGCAAAACCATAGGTCGCCAGCCCGCGGCCTGGTTTGGAGGTCGGCCGCAATTCCTCCAGCTTGACGCGGGCGCGGATCGTGTCGCCGATCTTTACGACACCTGAAAAGTCCCAGCCGATATTCACAAGGGCAATGACGCGCTCGCCAAAATATCCGGTCTGGGTAGCCATGCCGATCGCTGTCGACATGGTCAGCGGGCCATGTGCGATGCGCGCTCCATGCGGTGTCGTCGCCGCAAATGTCTCATCCATGTGGACCGGCGTGAAATCGCCGACGAGGCCTGCAAACAGGTTGATGTCGCCCTCGCCGACAGTCCGCCCGCCAGTCTCGACAATCTCGCCAACCTTGAGTTCCTTCATTGCCTGATCTCCCCCAAAAGCTGCTTCGCCGCATTCATTCCTTGAAATAGTCCGGCTTGCCAGTCGTCCAGGTCTCGCCCCAGAGCTGGCCGCCGCCGTCTACAGTCAACAGTTCGCCTGTCACAAACTTGCCGGCCGGTCCACCAAGATAGACACAGGCTTCGGCAATATCCCAGGCATCGCCAACCCGCATCATCGGATTTGAGCGCGGATAGGCCACCCGCGCTTCGGGTGAATACACCTTCCAGCCCTCGGTTTCGATGGCGCCAGGAGCAATACAATTGATGCGGATGCCAAGCGGCGCCCATTCCACCGCCACGCTGCGCGTCAGGCCGATCACCCCGGCCCGCGCAGCAATCGTGTGCGACACCCCGTAAAGCCCGTGCGAAGTGACGACAACGATGTTTACGATCGAACCCGGCCGGCCTGCATCACGCCACTTGCGTGCGGCCGCCTGCATCATGAACCAGGTGCCGTTCAGATTGGTATTGATGACGGCATTCCAGCCTTTGACAGAAAAATCGATCGCCGGTTGCGGAAATTGCCCTCCAGCACTGTTAATCAGGATATCGAGACGGCCATGTTCAGCCCAGACCGTGTCGAAGAATGCGGCGACCTCGTCGGGATTGCGTACGTCGACCGTGTGCCCCGAGCATTTCAGGCCCGCGCTGGTAATTGACCTGACGACTTCGGCGATCTTGCCTTCGCTGCGGCCAGACACGATGACATGCGCGCCGAGCCGCGCAAACAGCCAGGCGGCCGCACGGCCGAGGCCACCCGCCCCGCCAGACACCACCACAACCTGGCCTGCAAATGACCCGGCCGCATAGACCGTCGGATGAGCCGCAAGATCGCCATCGCTCAGGCCAAATTGCGCTTCGCTGTCGCTCAACGCTCCATTCCCTTGAGCAGTTCGCCGGCAATGATCATCTTGCGCACTTCCGTCGTCCCAGCGCCGATCTCCAGCAGCTTGGTCGAGCGAAACAGGCGATTGATCTCGGATTCCCAGATATAGCCTGATCCGCCATGCACCTGCACGGCAAGGTCGAGCACCTTGTGCACGGCATCGGCGGAGAACATCACCGCTGCAGCCGTGAGCTTGTGGATATCACCGCGTCCACCACCGCCGACTTCAAGCGGCGCCGCCGCTGACAAAGTGTGATAGGTCAATGCGCGGATGGACTCGACTTGCACATACATGTCCGCCAGCATCGACTGCACCATCTGGAACGATCCGATAGGTTTGCCGAACTGTTTTCTTGTCTTGGCGAATTCGACCGAAAGCTCCAGCGCCCGCTCGGCAATTCCCAGGCACAGCGGCGCGATCATTGCACGCTCCAGATCAAGGCCGCTCATCACGATCGAAACCCCTGCGTTTTCGCCGCCGACGCGATTTTCCGCCGGCACCCGGCAGTCCTCAAACAGAAGTTCGCCGGTCGGGCTGCCGCGATAGCCCATCTTGGTGAGCTTCTGCGCCACCTTGAAGCCCGGCATGTCCTTTTCGACGATAAATGCCGAGATGCCATGCGCACCTTTTTCCTTGTCAGTCTTTGCATAGACAAGCAGCACGTCGGCGACCGGCCCGTTGGTGATGTAGATTTTTGAGCCGTTCAGGACGTAGTGATCACCCTCGCGGCGCGCAGTGGTGCGCATCGAACCGAGCGCATCAGATCCCGCGCCGGGTTCGGTCAGGCCCAGCGCCCCGACCTTCTTGCCTGAACAGAGATCCGGCAGATATTTGGCGCGTTGCGCCTCATTGCCATTGCGGTAAATATTGTTGGCGCACAGATTGTCATGCGCCACCCAGGAAAGCGCCATGGCATGGTTCCATCGCGCCATGCCCTGCAACACAAGGCCAGCGGCAACCAAATCCAGCCCCGCCCCGCCATATTGCTCAGGGATGGTGATACCGAACAGGCCGTTTTCACCGATCTTCGGAAAGGCGTCTTCCGGCCACCATTCTTCATTGTCCATTCGCTCAGACAATGGGTAGAGTTCATTGCGCGAGAACCGGTCTGCATTGTCGAGGATGATCTGCTGATCGGCATCGAGATCAAACCTGCTCTCAGTCTGGTTGTGCCCGGCAATACCCGTCATTTCCGCTCTCCTCCCGTCGCGCAAGCCCACAAATGGGGTAGGCTCGCTTTCGTTAATGAGACCATTTCATCATATTCGCAAGCCTGTTTGTGAAAAGACAGCCCGAATTGGCGCTGAACTGCTGAAATTCTAAGCGTTCCTCTCAAATTGCAAGGTTACAGTTGACATTGTTGATGAACTCAAATCATTAATAGGAAAGCAAATGGACAAAGTCATGGGGCACAACGTGACAGAACCCGTAATCTTGGAGCGTCGCGGCGCAGTCCAGTGGATCATTATCAACCGCGAGGAACGGCGCAACGCGCTGAACGACAAGGTTGTGCTTGGCATCCGCGCCGGGCTGGACGCTGCCGAAGCCGACAAGACAGTTCGCGCCGTCGTTCTGACAGGAGCAGGTGACAAGGCGTTCTGCGCCGGCGGCGACCTGCAATTGCAGGCCGACGGCACTCCGTTCACGATTGAAGCTGCCGATCCCCGGCATCCGGTTGCGCAACTACTGTTGCGCATGGATGCGTGCAGATTGCCGATCATTGCCAGGGTCAACGGTCCGGCGCTTGCGGGTGGGTTTGGTCTGCTGTGCGCCTGCGATCTGGCCGTCGCACGCGAAGACGCGAAGCTTGGCGTCACCGAGGTCAAGGTCGGCATCTTCCCGATGATGATCCTGCCCTATCTTCTGCGCGTCATGCCCTACCGGCGGATGATGGAGCTATGCATCACCGGCGAGCTGATCGAGGCGCGCGATGCGGTTGCGATGAACATCGTCAACTATGCGGTGCCTGCCGCCGAGCTCGACGCAAAACTCGACTGGTTGCTTGCCCGCATCACCGGCAAATCACCGACCGGTATCCGTCTTGGAAAACAGGCTCTCACGAAAATCCGCGAAATGACCACGGACTCGGCGCTCGAATATGCGCAGTTCATGCTGGCCAACATGAGCCGCACCAAGGACGCCCGCGAAGGCATGGCGGCATTCAACGAGAAGCGTCCGCCCAACTGGACAGCGGAATAGACGGCGATGGCAAAGACGGTTCGCATCGGCTGCGGCGCGGGGTTCTGGGGAGACAGTCCCGAAGGCCCGGCGCAGCTCGTCCGCAAGGGCGGCATCGACTATCTGGTGATGGACTATCTGGCCGAGATCACCATGTCGATCCTGGCGCGCATGAAGGCCAAGCGCCCCGAGCTGGGCTACGCAACCGATTTCGTGTCGATGGTGATGAAGCCGCTCGCCAAGGAAATCGCCAGCAAGAAGATCCGAGTCGTCACCAATGCTGGTGGCGTCAATCCCCAGGCTTGCCGCGACGCGCTTGAGGCGATATTTGCCGAGCAGGGCGTCAAGCTGAAAGTGGCAGTTGTATCCGGCGACGACCTGTCCGCGCTCGCAGACAATTATCGAGCCGCCGGGACCACGGAAATGTTCTCTGGCGCAGCGATGCCCGAGCGCCTTGCCAGCGTCAACGCCTATCTCGGCGCATTCCCCATTGCCCGGGCGCTGGCTGCCGGGGCGGATGTGGTCATCACCGGCCGCGTCGTCGATTCCGCAGTTGTGCTTGGACCTCTGATCCACGAGTTCGGCTGGAAGCAGACCGACTACGACCTGCTCTCGGCCGGCAGCCTCGCCGGCCATGTGGTCGAATGCGGAGTTCAGGCCACCGGTGGCATCTTCACTGATTGGCGGCTGGTCGCCGGCAACTGGGACGACATGGGCTTTCCGGTCGCCGAATGCGCCGCCGACGGTTCGTTCATTGTCACCAAGCCGGAAGGCACTGGCGGTCTCGTTTCGACCGCCACAGTCGCCGAGCAGATTGTCTACGAAGTTGGAGACCCAAGGCGCTACGTCCTCCCCGACGTGACCGCAGACTGGAGCACGGTCCGGCTCGAGCAGGTCGGGCCGGACCGTGTGAAGGTCAGCGGCGCGGCAGGCGCGGCGCCGACCGACAGCTACAAGGTCAGCGCCACCTATGCAGACGGCTACCGGGCGCAGGTGTCGATGATGATTTCCGGCCGTCACGCCAAAGAGCGCGCCGAAGCGACAGCAAATGCTATCCTGAAGCGTTCCGAAAGGCTGATGGTTGCGGCCGGGTTCGAGGGCTTCTCCGATACGTCCGTCGAGGTGCTGGGCACAGAGAGCGGCTATGGCGCGCAGTCAACCGCCGGACGGACCCGCGAGGTCGTGCTGAAGATCGCAGTGCGCCACCCGAACAAGGACGCGCTGGCCATCTTTGGCCGCGAGATCTATCCGGCGGCAACCGCCATGGCCCAGAGCATCACCGGCTTTGCTGGCGGCAGGCCAGAGCCACAACCGGTGATACGGCTGTTCTCGTTCCTTGCGCCGAAATCCGGCATTTCCGTATCCTATGAAATTGATGGCGCTGCCCACGGTGTTGCGCCCTATCTGCCCAATGAACCCGCGCCTGACCTTGCGCCCGAAATTGCGGGCGAAACGCCGGCCGCCAGCGCCCCTCTCGCGACTGTTCCACTTCTCGCTCTCGCCCACGGCCGCAGCGGCGACAAGGGAGACATCGGCAATATTGGCGTGCTGGCGCGCGACCCAAGATTTCTACCGTGGATCCGCCGCAGCGCAACCGCCAGCGCCGTGGCTCACTATTTCGCCCACTATGTTCAGGGAAAAGTGGAGCGGTTTGAATGGCCGGGCCTCGACGGACTGAATTTCATGCTGCACGAGGGCCTCGGCGGCGGCGGCATTGCGTCCTTGCGCCATGACCCGCAGGGCAAGGCGCTGGCCCAGATTCTTATGGATTTCCCTGTCGATGTGCCTGCCGTCTGGCTCGACAAGGGCGGCCTGTTGGCCGGGTGGGATGCGGAGTAGACCATGACCGCGCCGCTGTTCAAAAAAGTCCTGGTTGCCAATCGCGGCGAGATCGCATGCCGGGTGTTGCGAACCCTTGCCGAAATGGGCATTGCCTCTGTGGCGATCCACCACGGTGTTGAGGCCCGCGCCAAACATGTGCGCATGGCCGATGAAGCGGTCGAGATCAGGGGCGACACGCCGGTTGCCGCCCATCTCGACATCGGCCAGATCATTGCAGCCGCCAAGGCCACCAGCGCAGATGCGATCCATCCGGGCTATGGTTTCCTGTCCGAGAACGCGCGCTTTGCCGCTGCGGTCGCAGATGCGGGGATCGCGTTTATCGGGCCAGATGCTCAGACCATTTCGCTGATGGGCGACAAGATCTCGGCGCGGAATTTTGCCGAAAAGCATGGTGTGCCTGTCGCTCCCTCGGTGATGCCAACGGGCGATCTCGACGCTTTTGTGACCCAGGCTGAGGCGATCGGGTTTCCCCTGCTCATCAAGGCGGCTGCAGGCGGCGGCGGCAAGGGCATGAACATCGTGCGCGACGCAGGCAGCCTGCGTGAGGCCGCGCGCATCGCTTCGAGCGAGGCCCAACGCTATTTTGGCGACGGCCGCGTCTATGCAGAAACTTATGTTGACCGGCCCCGCCACATTGAGGTGCAGGTTCTGGGCGACGGCGAAGGCGGCGCTATCCATCTGTTCGAGCGCGAGTGCTCGGTGCAGCGCCGGTTCCAGAAGATCATCGAAGAGGCTCCTTCGGCGAACCTGCCTGAAGGACTGGCCGCCGACATCTGCGCCTCGGCAGTCCGGCTAGCGGCTGCGGCAAATTACAAAAATGCCGGCACGGTCGAGTATATCCTGGGCTCTGACGGACGGTTCTTCTTCCTGGAGATGAACACAAGGTTGCAGGTCGAACATCCCGTCACCGAGATGATTACCGGCCTTGATCTGGTTCGTTGCCAGATCGAGATTGCCGCCGGGCTCGGCCTGCCGTTGAAGCAGGCTGACGTGCAGGCAAATGGCCATGCCATCGAATGCCGTATCTGTGCTGAAAACCCGGAAAATGACTTCATGCCCGAGACCGGCACGGTGCAATATCTCGGCGTGCCGGAGGAACCTTGGCTGCGCTTTGAAAACGCGCTCGATCAGGGACAGAAGGTGACGGCGGATTTCGATCCAATGCTGGCAAAGCTTGTTATTCACGGCGCAGACCGCCGCCAGGCAGTTGACCGTTCAATAACCGCCTTGAACGAACTGGCGCTGCTTGGCGTAACCACCAACACCGACTACCTCGCCCGCGTTCTCAATCATCGGAGCTTTCGCGACAGCGACCTGCACACCGGGTTTGTCGCCGAGCACCGGCAAGACCTGAAAGAGCCGGCGCCAGACGACGCAGCACTTGTCGCGGCGCTTGCCGCAGCCGCGCTTGGCTTCCGCGATTTCTACGACCTCGCACTGGCGACGCCGGAGCCTTACGCCGCAATCGGAGGCTGGAGGAACTGACAATGGCGTTTGAGCTGACGGTCAACGGCAAGGTTCACCAGGTCACGGTCGCGCGGCGGCGGCCGCATCTTGTATTGTTGATCGACGGCCAGGAACACGAAGTATCGCGCCCGCCTGTGATCGGCGACGGCCGAAATCTGATGAATGTCGCTGGCCGCCGGGTCGAGTTTGCACGGGCCGAGCTTGGCGAGAGACAGTTCGTCCGGTTTGGCGGCCGCACCTACGAAATGGGCTTTGTCGACCCCTTCTCCGCCGCCAGCGGCGCCGGCGGCTCCGCCGATGCAGTCAAGGCGCCAATGCCTGGGGCGGTGGTTTCCTTGCAGAAGAAGCCGGGCGATGCAGTCGCCCGAGGCGAATCGGTCGTCACCATCGAGAGCATGAAGTTGCAGACCGCCCTGCCCGCTCCGCGCGATGGCTTCATTGCAAAAATCCTCAAGGGTGAAGGCGACACGTTCGAGAAGGACGAGATCATCGTCACGCTCGAGCCGGAAACGGAAAAGGCCTGACGGATGCGCAAGATCCAGTCGATGATCTCGACCTCGTCGGCGGATTTCCGCCGCTATGAAGCGCACAATCGGCGCATTGTCGCCGAGTTTAGGGAAAAGCAAGAGGCTGCGCGCCACCAGCGGCCTCAGCGCGATCTTGACCGCCTCGCCAA
The DNA here is from genome assembly GCA_036742015.1 of Mesorhizobium sp. Taxonomy (GTDB): domain Bacteria; phylum Pseudomonadota; class Alphaproteobacteria; order Rhizobiales; family Rhizobiaceae; genus Mesorhizobium_A. The sequence goes on from DAINRF010000026.1 coordinate 25,550, forward strand.
GCAAGGCAAGATGCGGCCGCGCGAACGTATCGAAAAGCTGCTCGATCCGGGCACACCCTTTCTTGAACTGTCGTCGCTGGCCGCCAACATGGCCTATGGCGGCGATTCACCGTCCGCCAGCTCGATTGTCGGCATCGGCATTGTGTCCGGCCGCGAAGTCGTCATCCGTGCTGACGACGCCACAGTGAAGGGCGGCGCGTGGTATCCGCTGACCACCAAGAAGATCGTGCGCGCGCTCGACATCGCCATGGAAAACCGCCTGCCGGTCATTCACATGTGCGATTCCGCCGGCGGCTTCCTGCAACTGCAGTCGGAAGTGTTTCCCGACAAATATATGGGCGGCCGGATTTTCCGGAACCAGTCGATCCTGTCCAAGATGGGCGTCAAGCAGCTGGCGCTGGTGTTTGGCCATTGCACGGCTGGCGGGGCCTATATTCCGGGCCTGTCGGACTACAGCGTCATCGTGCGTGGAACGGGTGCTGTCTTTCTGGGCGGACCGCCGCTGGTGAAGGCGGCCACCGGCGAGGAAGTCTCCGTCGAGGAACTGGGCGGCGCAGACATGCACACATCCGTCTCCGGCAGCGCCGATTATCCCGCCTCCACCGAAGACGAGGCGATCCATCTAGGCCGCGAGATCGTCGCCCAATGGGACCGCCCCAAGAAGTGGGATTGCCAGTACGAAGCACCGGAAGCGCCTGCCTACGACCCGCAGGAGATCTATGGCATCATTCCGGACGACATCAAAAAATCGTTCGACATGCGCGAGATCATCGCTCGCATTGTCGATGGCAGCCGCTTCCATGAATACCAGCCGAACTATGGCACGACGCTGATCTGCGGCTATGCCAATATCTGGGGTTACAAGGTTGGTATCCTGGCCAACAATGGCGTGCTGTTCAACGATTCCTCGCTCAAGGGCGGCCACTTCATCGAACTGTGCAACCAGAACAACACGCCGCTGGTGTTCTTGCAGAACATCACCGGCTACATGATCGGCCGCGAATATGAGCGGCGCGGCATCACCAAGGACGGCGCCAAGATGATCATGGCGCAGGCTTGCTCGCGGGTGCCGAAGTTTACAGTCATGTGCAACGGCTCGTTTGGGGCCGGCAATTACGGCATGTGCGGCCGTGCCTTTGACGGACGTTTCCTGTTCACCTGGCCCAACCACCAGATTGGCGTGATGGGCGGCGACCAGGCGGCAAACACGCTTGCCGAGGTAAAGCTGAACCAGATGAAGCGCGAGGGCCATGTCGACCAGGCAGAGGTCGACCGGGTGTGGGAGGAAACCCGCAAGGCCTATAACGAGCAGCTGTCAGCCTATTACTCAACGTCGCAGATGTGGGATGATGGCATCATCGACCCGCTCGACACACGCAATGCGCTGGGCATCGCAATCTCGGCTTCGCTGAATGCGCCGCTGGGTGACGCCGGTTATGGCGTATTCAGGTTCTGATGGGTGACGGTGTGATCGTATCTGATGCAACCGGCAATTTCGGTGTCGCGAGAACCACCTCTTTCAGAGGCATCATTCCCGATGTTTTGAGACGCAATCCATTCAGCTGCGTCATCCTCGGGTCAAGCCCGAGGATGACGTCATCGTTGCTCGAGCAAAGCCGCTGACATGCCGACACCCATCCGCTTCTATTTCGATTTCGCCTCGCCCTATGCTTATTTTGCAGCCGCGCAGATCGATCAGATCGGGCAGGAGTTTGGGCGGGAGATCGAGTGGCGGCCATTCCTGATGTGGGCACTGCTCAAGGCGCAAGGCATCTCGGCCCCATTCGAATCGGAAGCGAAGAAGACTTATCTGCTGCGCGACATGCAACGCTCGGCGGCGTTCTTCGGCCTGCCTTACCAGCCGCCGCAAAAGATGCCGCTGTCGGCGCATCAAGCGGGACGGCTGTTCTATGCAGTGAAGGCAACCGATCCCGAAGCAGCATTGCGCCTCGCCCGGCGGCTTCTCGCTGCCTATTTTGCCGATGGTCTCGACATATCTGACGCGTCGACGCTGTCGCAGATTGCCGGCAAAGCCGGTATTGATGTGCAACAAGCAGCAGACGCCATTAACAGCCCGGCAGGCCGCACCGGGCTCGAAGCGGCGGTCACAGACGCGGTCGAAACCGGCGTCATCGGCTCGCCCTATTTTGTGGTCGATGGCGTAGGCCTGTTCGGCGCGGACCGGTTGCCGCAACTGCGCTGGCTGCTTTCTGGAGGACGGATATGAGCGACTATCAGGACATCACCTATTCGGTCGCCAATGGCCGTGTTCGCATTGCCGTCAATCGTCCGGACAAGCTGAACGCATATCGCAACGAGACGGCGGATGAGTTGCGCCACGCCATCGTGCGGGCAGGCAATGATCCTGACGCCCGCTCGATCCTGCTCACCGGCGAAGGCCGGGCGTTTGGCGCAGGCTATGACCTCGCAACTGTTGACCCGAATGTCACGCCCGCACTCGACGATGTGTTGCAGCGGCACTTCAATCCCGCCGTTCTGGCAATCCGTCAGTCGCGCCTGCCGGTTGTGGCTGCGGTTAATGGGCCATGCGCCGGCGCAGCGGTGGGCATTGCGCTCGCCGCCGACATCGTCATCGCCGCGCGCTCGGCCTATTTCTACGAACCCTTTGTCGGCATCGCACTGGTGCCGGACGCCGGCAACACCCAGTTTCTGTCACGCATGCTTGGACGGGTGCGCGCATCAGGGATGATGCTGCTTGGCGACCGCATCTCTGCGGAAAAGGCGCTTGCCTGGGGCCTTGTCTGGGAGCTGACAGACGATGCCGAACTCGCTGCAATGTCGGAAGCAATCTGCGCCAGACTGGCCAAACTGGACGCCAGTGCGCTCGCAGGCACAAAGCGCCTGATTGACCGCGCGTCCGAATTCGGCATCGACGAACAGCTTGCGCTCGAACGTGATTTGCAAGGTGAGGCTGGACGCGCACCCGCAATGAAGGCACAGATTGCAGCCTTCTTCGCAAAGCGCAAAGGCTGAGCTCTTGAGCAACGAAAATGAACTGGATGCTGAACTGATCGCCGACGGCTGGAAGCCGGTGCGCTACGGCGCTTTCATTACTCTCGTCGGACCATTTTACTCACGCGAGCGCGACGGCAAGTTTCAGTTCTGCTTCCGCGTTGCGCCAAAACACGACAACACAACCGGCCGGCCGCACGGCGGCATGCTGATGACCTTCATGGACGAGGCGCTTGGCTGGGCGACACACATGGCTCGTCCGGACTCTGCATTCTTCACCGTCGGGTTCGACTGCCAGTTCACCGGCGGCAGCGTTGTCGGCGATCTCATTATTGCAGACGTGGAAATTGTCAGCGAAACCAGATCGCTGATGTTCATGCGCACCAGTTGCAAGGTCGGAGATCGAATTATCGCCTCGGCCACCGGCATCTGGAAATCAGTCAAGCGGCGCACCAGGGAGACATGACGATGCAATCGACACTTGCCTCAACCCGCTTCATCGACAGCGACAATCCGGTTATTAGCGGCTTTGTCGCGGCGCATGCCGGCGAAGGCGACGACAGGACCCGGGCCGTCAATCTCTACTATGCGCTGCGCGACGCAATTCCCTACGACATGCGCGCTTTCGGTCTCGACCCTGAGCAGTTTGTGGCGTCGAATGTATTGCAAGCCAGCAAGGCGTTCTGCGTGCCAAAGGCGATCGCTATGGCAGCTTTGGCGCGCTCGGCCGGGATTCCCGCGAAGCTTGGCTTCGCCAATGTGCGAAATCATCTCGCACCACCCAAAGTAGCCGCGCTCATGGATGACGACATCTTCTACTGGCACGCTTACACGTCGCTGTTCCTGGACGGCAAATGGGTCAAGGCGACGCCCGCTTTCGACCTGGCGCTGTGCGAGAAACATGGCGTCAAGCCGCTTGAATTCGACGGGCGCGAGGACTCGATCTTTCAGCCGTTTGACCAGGCAGGTCGCCCGCATATGGAGTATGTCGCTTTCATCGGTGAATTTGATGACATGCCGCTGGAGCGTTTCGGCGAGGCGATGTGGCTCCACCACGGGCGCATGCTGAACAAGCTCAACGAAGACCGGGCCGCCGGACGCGGGCGGTAGTGCCCCCGGCGACCGCTTACGCCAGCCAGCGCTTGCGGCGGCGATAGTGCTTGACGGCGTGGTAGTCGACATTGCTGCCGCCGCCGAGATAGGCCTGCTGAATGTCCGGATTGGCCTTCAGCACTTCGGCTGTGCCGCTCATCACGATGCGCCCCTGCTCCAGCAGATAGGCCGACTGGGCGACGTCGAGCGCGGCAACCGCGTTCTGCTCCACCAGCAATACGGCGGTGCCGGATTCGGCATTGACGCGGCGGATCGTGTCAAAAATCTCGTCGACCAGGAATGGCGCGAGGCCAAGGCTCGGTTCGTCAAGCAGGATCAGTTTCGGCTTGGTCATCAATCCGCGCGCAATTGCCAGCATCTGCTGCTCGCCGCCCGACAGATAGCCAGCCTTGGCGTTGTTGCGCTGCGCCAGACGCGGAAAGATCGTAAACATCTCGTCGATCAGCCGCTTTACCTCGGCGCGGTCCTTGTGCATCGAGGTTGCCGCCAGCAGATTCTCTTGCGGCGTCAGGTGTTCAAACACACGCCGGCCTTCCAGAACATGGACAATGCCACGCCTGACCCGCTCCGGCGGATCAAGCGCCAGCATGTCCTCGCCTTCAAAGGTCACCTGGCCGCGCGTCACCGCCCCGCGCTCCGGTTTCAGCAGGCCTGAGATCGATTTGAGGATCGTGCTCTTGCCCGCACCATTTGCGCCCAGCAACGCAACAAGACCATGGTCCGGCACGTCGATCGACGCCCCTTTCACAGCAAGGAAAACGTTGTCGTAGACGACCTCGATATTGTTGAGCGAAAGCAGCGACATCAGTCAGTCCGTTTCTCAAGGTTGGGGTGCGGCCCCGGCGGCAGCCGGGGTCGCAGACAAGCAGCGGCTATTTGCCGGTCTTCTTGAACTCCTCGGAATATTTGCGGATCTGCTCCCACACCACATCCTGGTTGGCGGTGAAGAAATCCGTGTCGGCGACGAACTTCTCGCCGTCCCAGTGTGCGATACGTCCGCCGCCGCCGCCCTGGTGATCTTCCGGCGTCACGGTCGTTGAAGGGATCAGACCTTCGGCGGTGAAGTCCTTGATCGACTGCAGACCTGCATTCAGCCACTCACCGGTGACCGGGCCGTCAGGGGCTTTCTCAACCGCCATCCGAACACCTTCGAGAATGACGGCTGTAATCATCACACCGTAATTGTAGTAGGCGGTGCCCACCTTGTTTTCCGGCCCCGCGCCCTTGCCCGGGCCAACAACCTCCTTGAGGATGTCCTGAATAATCTTCGGATCGCGGCCGGAGACGCAAGGCTCCACCTTCAGCACGCCCTTGGCGGCTTCGGCACCGACAACGTCCATGTCGGATTCAGAAATCCAGACCGATGACGACATCCGGCTCATGTCGAGCCCGTTGCGGATCGCTTCCGTCAGAGCAGTGGTCTGGCCAACGCCAGCGCCCCAGAACATCACCCAGTCTGGACGGGCGCGGCGCACCTGTGGCCAGATCGCCGACTGATCGTTGCCCGGCGGCGTGTAAGGGAATGCAACCAGCTCAAAGCCCTGCTTCTCGGCCAGCGTCTGCAGGATCGGAAGCGGCTCCTTGCCGAAAGGCGTATCGATGTGCACGAAGCAGATCTTCTTGCCCTTCAGGTCGCCGTCCTTCTGCCGGAAAAAATCAACGAGCAGGCCCGCCTGTGTCCAGTAATTGGGCGAGAGCGGGAAAATGTAGGGGAATGCCGTACCGTCAGCAGCATCGGAGCGGCCGGAAAACGCCGTCACCATATTGATCTTGTCTTCAAGCACGCGCGGCACGAGGGCACGCGCCACCGGTGTCGACAGCGGGTCGACCAGAACGGCGCCGTTGGATTTTGCGCGCTCATAGGCTTCGATAGCACGCGGCAGATCATTGGCATGGTCCGACACGTCCGCCTCAATCATGTAGCCGCCGACGCCGCCGCGTGCGTTTATCAGCGAGATGTAGTCGCGTTGGCCCTGGCTGTATTCCGCTGTCACGAAGGTATAGACCTTGGTGAAATCCTGCGGCATGGCGAACTTGATCACCTTGCCCTGCGCCTGCGCGATTGAAATCGGCAACTGAGAGATAAGCGCGGCCGCGGCCGTGCCGGTCATGAATGTTCTGCGTTCCATCTTCACTTCCTCCACTATCCTGTCGTCTGTTCGATCACTGCCTGGCATGCCGGAACGGCCACACCAGAAAGTAATTCCTCATATTCGCGTAGATCTTGGCCAGCCCGAGTGGCTCCCAGAGCAGGAAACCAACAATCATCGCGCCATAAAGCATCAGCGGAAGGTGGCTTCTCAGATCGACCGGAATGTCGAGCCCGAGCCCGCTGGCAATGACCCCGATGAGCTGATTGAGCACGATCGGGGCAAAAAGGATCAGCCCCGCCCCGAAGAAGGAGCCAAGCACCGAGCCCAGGCCGCCGACAATGACCATCGCCACGAGCTGGATCGACAGCTCGAGATGAAACTGGTCCGGCGAGATGGCGCGATAGTAGCAGATGGCCAGAACCGAACCGACGACGCCGCCGATGAAGGACGACACCCAGAAAGCAAGCAGCTTGTAGCGGAACGTGTTCACTCCGATGACCGCCGCCGCATAGTCTTTCTCACGCACAGCGGCGAGCGCTCTGCCAAAACTGGAGCGGCGCACATTCAGCATGAACAACGTCACGACGATGCAGACAAACAGCGCGACATAGTAGGGTGCGTAGTCGCCTGTCACGTCAAAGCCGAGGAACGTCACTGCCGGCGCCTGAAGCGTCGCCTGGGTGCCGCCTGAAATCGACGGGAACTGCACGATGACAAAGTCGACGATATACTGCATGGCGAGCGTCGCCATTGCCAGATAAAGGCCCTTCACCCGCAACGCCGCCGCGCCAAAGATCATGCCGATTGCCGCGCTCAGCAGCCCGCCGCAGATCATTGCAATCTCGAACGGAACGCCTGCCCGCACCAGATGCACCGAGCAGTAAGCGCCGATGGCGATGACAGCGCCATATCCGAGATGGATCTGCCCTGCCCCGCCCATCAGGAAATTGAGCCCAAGCGCCGCCGTCGACCAGATGACCCAGGGCAGCAGATAGCTTACCAGATAGAGCCGGTCGACGAGAAAAGGTGCGACCAGCGCCAGAACGAAAATGATCTGGACAAGTCTGCGGTCGAACACCAGCGGCCAGATCTGGCGCTCGTCCTGATAGCGGGTGTGGCGAACGCCGGCGCGACGGTAGAACATCGGCTCAGACCCTCTCGATATGTTCGCGGCCAAACAGGCCGTGCGGCCTGAGCAGCAGCGTCAGGACAATAATGACCGAAGCGACAACGTCGCGCGTGCCGCCTCCGACGATCGGATCAAGAATGCCGGTGGCGAGGCTTTCAGCCAGCCCGACGATGATGCCCGCGACTATGACGCCCCGGAGGGAATCCAGCCCCCCGAGAATGGCGATGGCGAGCGCCTTGATGAGCAGCAGCGACAGCGACCAGTCGACCCCCTGCGTTGCGCCCCACAAGACACCCGCAGTGGTCGCCATGACAGCCGACAGGCCCCAGGCGATGGCGATCGCACGCTCGACCCGGATGCCGACCGACCAGGACGCTGTCTGGTCGTCCGACACCGCACGCATGATGATGCCGAGGCGCGAATTGAAGAACCAGATCGACAGCAGGATCAGCACGAACGACACCGAGCCGCCGATCAGCGTGGCCCGGTTCAAGAAGATGTCGCCAAGAAACAGCGGGGTATTCGGGATGCCGACATCAAGCCGCTTGACCGCCACGCCGAACACGCCGGGCAGGATGCCGCGCAACATGATTTCGAGGCCGAGAGTCAGCATGATCACCATGATGATCGGCTGGCCGACCATGCGCCTCAACGCGAAACGCTCAAGCAGCGCGCCAAACAGAAACATGGTAATGAGCGCAATCGGGATCGCGAGCCAGATCGGCAACCCGACCAGCGCGGTGAACGCCCAGGCCGCGTAGCCGCCAGTCATCGCAAGCGCGCCCTGGGCAAGATTTGCGATGCCAGACGTCTTGTAGATCAACACAATGCCAGCCGCGACAAGCGCGTACATCAGCCCGACAAAGACGCCATTGATGGCCAATTCAAGGATCAGCAGGAAATCCATCAGGAAGTCACCTCGCGGATTTCAAGCTCGCGGGCGAGTACGCCACGCGTGCCGTCTTCATAAGTGAAATTTGCTTCAAACGTGACGCGATCCTTGTGGGCATAGAGCGCGTCGATCAGCAGCTTGTAGCTGTCCTCAATCACGTTGCGCCTGAGCTTGCGGGTGCGCGTGATCTCGCCATCGTCGGCATCGAAGTCCTTGTGCAGATTGGCAAAGCGCCGGATCCGCAGCGCCTCGGGCTGGCTCTGGTTGACATGTGCAACAACGCCCGCGATCAGATCGACCACCTCCGGCTTCTGCGACAGCTCTGCATAGGAGCCGTATGTTATCGAGCGCCGCTCGGCCCAGTGGCCGACGGCCTCGTAGTCGATACAGACAATCGCCACGAGCTCGTCGCGCCCAGCGCCGAACACGGCGACATTGCGGACAAACGACGAGAATTTGATGCGGTTCTCAATGAAGTTGGGGATGAAGCGCTCACCCGCCTTCGTGCGCACAACTTCGCTGACGCGGCCGAGCACCACAAGATGTCCGTCCGGCTCGAGATAACCGGCGTCGCCCGTGCGCAGCCAGCCGTCCGTAAATGCTTTCGCGGTCGCTTCGGGATCATCCATGTAGCCATCGATGACAGAGGCAGATCGCAGCATGATCTCGCCATCGTCGGCGATTTGGATCTCAACGCCCGGCATAGCTGGACCGACCGTATGCACCTTGACGCTGCCTTCGACCTGCGCAGCAGACAGGGCGCAGGTTTCCGTCTGCCCGTAAAACTGCTTCAGCTTGATGCCGAGAGCCCGGAAGAACAGAAAAGTCTCATCACCCATGGCCTCGCCGCCGGTAAAGGCGCGTTCGGCGCGGGACAGACCAAGAAAGTCCTTGATCGGGCCATAGACCAGAGCGCTGCCAATCGCATAACTGAGCTTGTCAGCGAAGCTCACCGGCTTTCCTGCAAGCCGCTTGCGCTCGATGTCGATCGCTCTGGGCATGAAATAGTCGAACAGGCGCCGCTTCAGCGGCGTCGAATCAGCCAGGCCAACCTGCACGCGCGTCAGCATATTATCCCACGCGCGGGGCGCAGCCAGATAGAAGGTCGGCGCCACTTCCCGCAGATCATGCAGGGCGGTCTCCTGGCGCTCGGGAATGTTGATCGTGGCGACCAGCACAACGCCAGCGCCCAGCGTGAAGATGAAGTCGCCGACCCATGCAGTCGGCAAGTAAGCGAACAGCTCTTCATGGCGGCGGAAATAACCGCCCGCTTCAGCGTTGCGCACACCGCCGATGACGTTCCGGTTTTTCAGCGGAATGCCTTTGGGCAGCCCTGTCGTGCCAGACGAATAGAGCAGCACGGCAATGTCTTCGCTACCGGTGCGGTTGACAAGATCAGCGGCAAGCTCAGGCCGCTTCGCCAGGATCTTCGCGCCTTCGTCACGGATCGCCGCCAGCGCCACAATACCTTCGTCCTCATAGGCCGCCATGCCGCGCGGATCGTCGAAGACGATCGTTTCGGGGCGGCCGGTGCGCGCGCGCAAGTCCAGCAGCTTGTCGACCTGCTCCTGGTCTTCGGCCAGTGCAATCTTGGGATCGCCAAAGCGCATGTAGCCGTCAAACTGATCAACTGGAACGTCCGGGAAAACCGGCGATGGAAAGGCGCCAAGCGCATTGGCGGCAATCATCGAAAAGTAGATGGAAGCCCGGTTGTCTCCAACCACCGTCAGCGCATCGCCGCGCTTCAGGCCATGCGCTTCAAGCCCGGCAGCAATCGACAGGATATCGTGCAGCGTCTGCCGCCATGTCCATTCACGCCAGATGCCGTGCTCGCGCTCGCGAAAGCCGATGCGGGAGCCCTGCTCGGCGGCGTTGCGCGCGACCGCCGCGACCAGAGTAGCCGGCCAGCCGTCTTCGCGCACCGGCCAGGATTTGAGCGTCAGTTCGGACCGGGTTGCGGCGCTCATGTGGCTACTCCCGCATGACGCTTGGCGGCACGTTCGCCGAGATAGGCGGCGACAACCTTCGGATCGGAGATCGCCGCATTTGGTTCGCCCTGAGCGATGATCTCGCCATAGGATAGCACCACAACCCGGTCGCAGATCGCGGTAACCACATCCATATGATGTTCGATGATCAGGATCGTCGTGTCGCGTTCATCGCGTGCATCGAGGATGAAGCGGGCGATATATTCCTTCTCTTCCTGGTTCATGCCGGCCATCGGCTCGTCAAGGATCAGGAATCTGGGCTCCGCCACCAGCGCGCGCGCCAGCTCGACCCGCTTCTGCAGACCGATCGGGATGACTTCAACCGGTTCGTCTCGAATATCCTCGAGCTGCATGAACTCAATGATCTCTTCGACGGCGCGGCGATTTTTCAGCTCTTCCTTCTCGGCCCAGACCCAGTAGAATAGCGATGCGAGCGCGCTCGGATGCATATGGGTGTGACGGCCGAGCATGATGTTGTCGAGCACACTCATGCCCTTGAACAGCGCGAGATTCTGGAAGGTGCGCGCCACGCCTTGAGCCGCAATCTTGTGCGGCGCGATGGCGGTCATGTCCTTGCCAAACAGCGTCACGCTTCCGGCGTTCGGGGGATAGAAGCCGCTGATCACATTGACCATCGTCGTCTTGCCGGAACCGTTTGGCCCAACCAGGCCGAAGATCTCGCCTTTGTCGACGTGCAGATCAACGCCCTTGAGCGCCATCAGCCCGCCGAAGGACCGCTCGATGCCCTGACAGGTCAGCACGCGCTCGCCGCGCGCAGGCTGCCCCGCAGCTCCTCCTCCCACTGTCAATCGCGTTTCCTCCTCGCGATCTGCCTCATTACGGAACTCTGCAAAACGACCGTAATGAAACTACCTCATTAGCTCCCGAAAAAGTTCTATCTCGAACTTTCGCCGAATACAATGTTTTTTGACAGGCCAAAGTGAGGAACATCGGCCAGATCTCAACAAGCAAGGCCGTATCCTGATTTTGGGATGACGTCAGCTCGAGATAAAGTGAATTAAGTTCACTTATCACACCGGCGGCGCCAGAACCCAATGTGCCGATGTCTTGCCATCAACAGTGGCGCACTCGGGCCGAAAGGATTTAGGGTGTGCAATTACTGAAGACGGAAGCAGCTCATGTCGAGAAATGTCACATTCGCAGTCACACAATTTGCTGCAAGCGCCAGCGCCACTGACAACATAGCCCGAGCCGAGACGCTGGTGCGACAGGCGGCCGGCGCCGGCGGCCAGGTCATCGTGCTGCAGGAACTATTTGAGACGCCCTACTTCTGCAAGGTTGAGCGTCCCGGCTTTTTTGAGTTGGCCGCGCCTTATGAAAACAACAAGCTGGTGGCGCGATTTTCCGACCTTGCACGCGAACTTGGCGTCGTATTGCCGCTGAGCTTCTTCGAGCGCGCAGGCCAGGCGCATTTCAACAGCCTGGCAATGATCGATGCAGACGGCTCGGTGATGGGCCTCTATCGCAAGAGCCATATTCCCGACGGCCCGGGCTATGAAGAGAAATACTATTTTTCTCCCGGCGACACCGGCTTCAAGGTCTGGCAGACCCGGTTCGGGCGGCTGGGCGTCGGCATCTGCTGGGACCAGTGGTTTCCAGAAGCTGCACGCGCCATGGCGCTGATGGGCGCTGAAGCTCTGATCTATCCGACTGCGATCGGGTCGGAACCGCCTGCCCCCGGCTATGACAGCCAGCCACATTGGGAAACGGTCATGCGCGGCCACGCAGGCGCAAACCTGATGCCGGTGATCGCGGCAAACCGTATCGGAACCGAAGACGCTCCGGAAGGCCGCGCCATCACCTTCTACGGCTCGTCGTTCATTGCCGGCTGGACTGGTCAGTTGGCCGGCAAGGCGAGCCGAGAGAAGGAGGAGATTGTTACGGCAACGTTTGATCTAGATGAAGCTGCACATGCCCGGCGCGCCTGGGGCTTGTTCCGCGACCGGAGGCCCGAGCTTTACGGCGCGCTGGCGACGCTGGATGGATCGGGATCGGGCGGATAACGTTCCGGCCATCTGGTCGCCTGATGATAGGCCTCGCCGAGCTTCAGAACATCGAGATCGCCGCCGCGCGGGCCAATGATCTGCATTCCCATCGGCAGGCCGGAACGTGAGAAACCGGCGGGGACGTTCAGCGCAGGCAGGCCTGCAATCGACGCCGGCACCACGATTTCCATCCATTGATGGTAGGTCGTCATCGTTCGTCCCGCGACCGTTTTTGGCCAGGTCATGCTGGCATCAAAAGGAAATATCTGCGCGCTTGGCATCACCACCGCATCATAGGTTTCGAAAAGTTTTGCTGCCACCGCATACCACTCAGAACGCACGACACTTGCGTCGTAAGTCTCAATGGCTGAAACGGCCAGACCGCGCTCGATTTCCCAGATCAGTTCGGGCTTCAGCATGGCGCGCTTTTCCGGGTCTTCGTAAAGCGCCCGCTTGCCGCCGGCATTGGCAAAGGCGCGCAGCGCCAGCCAGGCATGCCACAGCTGTTCAGGGTCGAAATCAGGCGTAACTTTTTCGACGTCGATTCCCATTTCAGTGAAGGTCTTCAGCGCGGCTTCGCACAGCGACAGGATTTCGGGCTCGACGGAATAATAGCCTTCCCAGTTCCCGATCCAGGCAATACGCTTCGCGCGGTTCGGACCGTCCAGCCGGTCAACAAACGAGCCCTGTTGCGGGATAGCATGTGGGTCCCAGCCCACCGGTCCCGCCAGCACGTCAAGCAGAAACGCCAGGTCGCGCACCGTGCGCGCCATTGGCCCTTCCGTAGCGATCTGGCTGAAAAACAAATCTCCCAGAGGGTCGCGCGGCACCAGGCCAAAACTTGGCCGGAACCCGTAGACATTGCAGAACGCCGCCGGATTGCGCAACGAGCCCATGCAGTCCGAACCGTCCGCCAGCGGGACCAGCCGCGCCGCGAGCGCAGCCGCCGCACCGCCGCTCGACCCGCCAGCTGTGCGCGACAGATCATAAGGATTACGTGTGACGCCGTGCACAGGATTGTAGCTGTGCGACCCGAGACCAAATTCGGGCGTATTGGTCTTGCCGATCAGGATTGCGCCAGCAGCGCGCAGACGCGCGGCGACGAGATCGTCCTTGACCGGCACGTGATCGGCAAAGATCGGCGAACCGTGGGTGGAACGGATACCAGCTACTTCGACCAGATCCTTCACTGCAATCGGCAGGCCATGCAAAACACCCCGGAAGCCGGCAATGTCGGCAGCCCGCGCCTCGGCCAGCAATTCCTCTCGCGGCCGCAGCGACACGATCGCGTTGATGGACGGATTAATGGCCTCGATCCGGTCGAGACAAGCTGTCATCACGTCGACGCAAGACAAGTCGCGAACCGCGAGAGCGCGGAACAGGCCAGTCGCGTCAAGGGATGTCAGATCATTCATGTGCGTTTTGGGGACGGACAAGGCGATCAACCTGTCCGTCCCGCTCTCGATACTATTTGTTGATGTCGGTCCAGATGCGCGAATAGAGCGCGACCACTTCCGGCGAGCAGGAATCGAGGAATTCGCCTGCGTCCTTGAATTCGTCCGGCACATTGAGCTCCGGCGCATCCTTCATGTCGGCTGGCATGTGGTCGATCGAGCCCTTGATACCGTTGGCATATTTGGCGAAAGCCGAGATCATCGCCGCGTTTTCAGGCGCCATGATGAAATTCATGAACAGCTTGGCGTTGTCGACATTCTTGGCGTCCTTGATAATCGCCACGCTGTCCATGAAGATTGGATAACCTTCCTTCGGATAGCCGAACTTGATGTCGGCGTTCTTAAGCCGCGAACGGAAGATTGCGCCATTCCAGTAGTAAACGGCGGCATAGTCGCCGGCGGGCAGTTTTTCGGTGACGGAATAGTCCATTGCCAGCCATTTCGGCTTGGCCTCGACCAGCTTGTCACGAACCTTCTTCAACAGCTCCTTGTCGTCGGTGCACCACTTGCCGCCGAAATAGCGGATGGTTGCATAGAGCACGTCGTTCATTTCCGGTTCGACATTGATCTTGCCGACCAGTTCGGCTGGCGGATCAAGCCAGATTGCAGACGTGTTGATGTCGCCGCCATAAACCTTGGTATTAACGCCGATACCCGAAACGCCCCACTGCCACGGAATGGTGTAACGGCGGCCCGGATCCCAAGGAACGTCCACCCAGCGTTCGTCGACATTCTTGAAGTTTTCCATCTGGTCCGGCCGGGCTTCAAGCAGCAGGCCTTCCTTCACCCAGATCGGCACATAGTTCGCGGAGGGAACGACAATGTCGAAGCCGTGGCCGCCCGCGCGCACCTTGGCGAGCGCCGTATCGTTGGAATCGTAGTCGGTGATCGTCACCTTGACCTTGTATTGATCCTCGAACTTCTTGATCATTTCAGGGCTGGTGTAGTCGCCCCAATTATAGATGTTGAGCGAGCCTTCGGCGGCAGCGCCGCCCGCAAAGGCCATGATCGCAATCGCCGCTGTCGCGGCAGTCGATTTCCATCTCATCTTGCTTCTCCCATTGGTCTCAATTTTTCTTGGCGTTGATGAAGTAGAACACAGTAACCAGAACCACGGATAGGGCCAGGAATGCCGTGGCAATTGCATTGACTTCCGGTGTCGCCTCGCGGCGTAACTGGCCAAGCATGTAGGTCGGCAGCGTATCCTGCCCGCCCGACTTGACGAACTCGGTGATGACGACGTCGTCCAGCGAAATTACAAAAGCCAGCATGAAGCCGGCAATGATGCCGGGCCGCAGCAGCGGCAGCGTCACTCTCCGGAACGCCGCCCATGGCGTTGCATAGAGGTCCGCAGCTGCGGTCTCCAGCGTCGTGTCCATGCTCTCAAGCCGCGCACGGATCGGCAGATAGGCAAATGGAATACAGAAAGCCGTATGCGCCAGGATCAGGTAGCCAAGCCCCGTATAGCCGGTCCACACCTTGAGGCGTGAAAAGACGATGAGCAGCGCAACGGCAGTGACGATTTCCGGCACCATCAGCGGCTGGTTGATGAAGGCATATTTGAAGCCGAGCCCCGGATAGGCTCGCGTGCGGGTAGTGGCGAGCGCCGCCATTGTCGCAGCGATTGTTGCAATTGTGGCCGCCCAGCCGGCGATGATGAATGATCGCCAGGCCGCATCCTGCACTGTCTGGTTCTGCCAGGCTTCGGCGAACCAGTGCGTTGAGAACCCACCCCACGATGTCATCGACGAACTGGAGTTGAAGGCATAAGCCACCAGCACCGCAATCGGTAGATAGAGCAGGAAAAACGTCACCATCGCGATGGAGACAAAGCCGGGCTGGCTGCGGATATCAAAGTATCTCTTAGCCATGACGCGCATCGTCCTTCGTCACATTGCGCACATAGACCATCAGCGCCGCCATCACGACGATCATCAGGGTGATCGACAGAGCCGCACCCAGCGGCCAGTTACGCCCGGCGCCGAATTGCAGCTCTATCAAATTGCCGAGCATCATGTTTTTGCCCCCGCCCAGTATGCGCGGAATAACGTAGGCCCCAAGCGATGGAATGAAGACCAGAATTGAACCCGCGATGACGCCGGGTTTGACCAGCGGAATGATGATCCGCCACAACACCTGCAGCCGGCCGGCATAGAGGTCGTAGCCTGCTTCGATCAAACGGAAGTCAAGCTTCTCCATACTGGCGTAGAGCGGCAGGATCATCAGCGGCAGGTAGACATAGACCATGCCGAACAGGATGGCCGTGTCGGTGAACATGATCTGTAACGGCTGATCGATAATCCCGAGCCACTGCAATGCGCCGTTCAGCACACCCTCGTTGCGGATCACCTGCTGCATGGCGAACGTGCGGATCAACAGGTTTGTCCAGAACGGGATAGTGACGAGAAACACCCACATTTCGCGCGAGGCGCGAGGCCGCGTCGAGATAAAATAGGCTGTCGGGAAACCGAGCAGCAACGTCAGCACGGTTGTCATCAACGACAGTCGGATCGACCGCCAGATGATTGACAGATGTGCATCGGCCACCGACAGCGTGTCGTCAAAGATGTCCCGCTGCATGAACACAGAGAACCAGCCGTCGAGTGAGAATTGGCCGAATTTCACATCGCCATAGTCGCCCTTCACCATGAAGGAATAGGCGAGCATGACAAACAACGGCCCGATAGCCGCTACAAAGATGATCAACAGAGCAGGCAGTGACAGCAGCCACCGCGAGCGAATGTCTTTGGCCCGGACGCTATCAGCTATTTCCGATGCGCTGGCCAATGCCCCTAATCCCTCAGAACCTGGGCCGCATCGGCCTCGAGTTTGACGCCAGCACGGTCACCGATCTCGAAACCGCAGGAGCGGTCGCGCGCGTTCTGCTGACGCACCATAAACAAATCGCCACCTTCCAGCCGGATGTGGATGTTTGTGTCGGTGCCAAAATAGACCACGTTTTCGACCACCCCGGCGAGTTGCCCGCCCTCCTTGACCGCCTGGGCGTGCTCAGGCCGGACGACGATTGTCGCATCGTTCTTCGCTTCGAACCCTTCAGCGGTTGTTGCAGAAATCTCCTGGCCCGACTTCAGTGCAACGCGCGCACGGCCATCAGACACTTCGCGCACCGATCCCGACAGAAAATTGGTTTCGCCTATGAAGGCGGCAACGAACCGGTCTGCCGGCTTGTCGTAGATATCGCGCGGCGAGCCGACCTGCAGAATCTTGCCTGCTGACATGACAGCGATGCGATCAGACATCGTCAGCGCTTCTTCCTGATCGTGGGTGACGAAGACGAAGGTAATGCCGGTATCGTGTTGCATACGCTTGAGCTCGATCTGCATTTCCTTGCGCAGCTTGTAATCGAGTGCAGACAAAGGCTCGTCGAGCAGCAACACCTTCGGCGCTGGAGCGAGCGCCCGGGCAAGGGCAACACGCTGTGCCTGGCCGCCCGAAATCTGATCGGTGCGCCGGTCGCCAAGCTTTTCCATGTGCACCAGCTTCAGCATCTCGGAGACGCGACCGGCAATCTCGTCTTTCGGCCGGCCGAGCATTTCCAGCCCGAAAGCGACGTTCTGTGACACCGTCAGATGTGGGAAAAGAGCGTAACTCTGGAACACCGTGTTGACCGGCCGCTTGAACGGCGGCAGTCCGGCAATGTCGTCGCCATAGAGCCGGATTGCGCCTTCGGTCGGATACTCAAAACCGGCGATCAGTCTGAGCAGGGTGGTCTTTCCACAGCCGGACGGCCCAAGCAGCGTGAAGAACTCGTTTTCGCGAATCGCCACCGAGACATTGTCGAGCGCCCGCATGGCGTTCGGCCCGCTGCCGAAGCTCTTGACGATCTTCTTCGCCTCAATCGCGACGTGCCTTGTATCAGCCCCGGATTGTTCCGGCATGCTCGCGCCACCTATATTGCATTGTTTGGACAGGAGCGCAGACGCCTCTGATCCCCAATATTTATTGCAGCCTATGTGACCGCTTGGCTTCCGGCAAGACAGAACGCTATTCATTGGCGCAGGAGATAAAAATGAGCCGAGCAGACATCATCATCGAAAATGCAAACATCCTGACGATGGATGAGACAAGGCCCCGCGCCAGCGCGATCGCCTTCTCGGGCGACCAGATCCTGGCGGTTGGATCGCGCGCCGACGTTAGCGAATTTGTATCGCCATCAACCAGGAGCATCAACGCCGGCGGCGCGGCGGTGCTCCCGGGCTTCATCGACAGCCACATCCATCTGTTCCCGGGCGGCGCGCAGTTGAACAGCCTTTCGCTTGCGGGTGTCACCGGCTTCGATGCGATCGCATCTGCGGTGCGGGAACGCGCGGCGGCCGAGCCAGACGCCAAGATCCTGATGGTCGAACAGGCCGCCTACTTCATGTTTGGCGACGGCCAGCCAATGACCCGGCATCTGCTCGACCAGATATTGCCTGACAGACCGCTGGCGCTATTTGCAAGCGACCATCACACAATGTGGGCAAACACTGCCGCACTTGAAGCTGCGGGGATACTGAACGGCTTCGCCGTCTCACCCGGCAACGAGATCGTAATGGGCGCTGACGGGAGGGCCACAGGCGAGCTGCGTGAGTTCGAGGCGTTCGCTCCGGTCAGCGCGCTGACACCGACCGGCGGCCGCGACATGCTGGGCCTGACTGGCTCGGAACCGAAGTCGCCGCCCAATGCCATGCAGCGCGGGGTCGACAAAAAGACGCTGCGCGAAGCGCTCGCCTATTGCGCCTCGCTGGGCATCACCAGCTTCCACAACATGGACGGCAACTTCTACCAGTTCGACCTGCTGGCCGAGATTGAGCGCGAAGGCGGCATGAATGTGCGCGGCTACCTGCCGTTCCGCATGTTGCCGGGCATGCCGCTGGCCGATCTGCAAAAGGCCGCCGAAATGGGGCGGCGTTGGAAGTCCGACCGGTTGAAGGGTGGCTTCGTCAAGATTTTCATGGACGGCGTCATCGAGTCGACCACTGCGCATATGATGGAAGAATATTGCGGCATGCCGGGACAGCACGGCATGTCCTATTTCGAGCAGGACGAGTTTGATGCGATCTGCGTCGAGGCCGACAGACTCGGCCTGCAAATTGCGGTTCACGCCATTGGCGACAAGGCAGTGAACCGCACGCTCAACAGCTATGAGGCAGCGCAGACGGCCAATGGCCGGCGCGACAGCCGCCACCGTATCGAGCACATCGAAATGCTGCTGCCCGCCGACCTGAACCGCTTTGCCAATCTCGGAGTGCTGGCGTCGATGCAACCGACCCATGCGCCGGGCGGATATTACCCGCCAGAGCCGATACTGACGATGATGGGGCGCGAACGGATGAAGTCCGGCTATGCCTGGCAGACCATTCGCGATACTGGCGCGCGGCTGGTCTTTGCCAGCGACTGGCCTGTTGCGCCGCTTGACCCGCTGCTCGGCATTGCAACAGCAATGACCTGCCAGCCGACCTTCCCGGGCGCGCCCGACCAGCGGCAGAGCTTGATGGATTCCATCGCCGGCTTCACCCGCGACGGCGCGTTCACCGAATTTGCCGAGCACAGCAAGGGCATGCTCAAGCCCGGCATGCTGGCCGATCTCGTCATTCTCGACCGGGACATCGAGAAGACTGCTCCGGGCGAGATCGCCGCCGTCAAGGTCGCTGCAACCTTCTGCGGCGGCGCGATGACTTACGAGCGCGGGGTGTAACGCAGCGGCGGCCGCCGGTCGAACCAGGGCGCGGCCTCTTCAATGCGGGCGCACAGGCCCATCAGGATCTCGTCGCGGCCATAGGCTGTCGCCAGATGCACGCCGACCGGCAGACCGTCGGCCGTCCAGTGCAGCGGCAGCGACGCCGCCGGCTGGCCAGACGCGTTGAAGGCCGCTGTATAGGGCGAATAGTCAAACACCCGGCCAGGACCCATCCGGTAATCGAGATAGTCTCCCCGCTCATGGTTGAAGCGGCCGACTGCGGCAGGAGGCTCTGCCAGCGTCGAGGTCAGCAAAATGTCGAAGGTTTCGAAGAAGGCCGCCATCTCGCGGCCATAGGCGTGTACCTTGTTGATCGCTTCGAGATAGTCGGCCCCAGAAACTGTGGCGGCATAGGCGACCGCGCTGCGGGCAATGTTTTCGATAGGTGCATCGGCCAGCGGCAAGCCACGCTTGTTGAGCGTCGACTGGATCGACAACGCCGAACCGCAGGCGACGATTTTTGTCCAGGCTGCCATCATGCCGCGCGTGTCGGCATCGGGTTTCGCGATTTCGACATGGTGACCAAGGCTTTCGAGCAGACGCGCAGCGTTCTCTGCTGCTGCCTGACATTCGGCATGGATAGGCTGGCCTGTAAGCGAGGTTGTCAGCAGGGCAATGCGCAAGCCTTGCGGATTGCGTTCCAGCGCATTTGTGTAGGAAGCCTCCAGCGCAGGTGCGACATAGGGCGCGCCAAGGTCAGGCCCCTGTGTGGCGTCAAGCAAGGCCGCCGTGTCGCGCACGGAGCGGGTGAGAAATCCGTCTATCGCCATGCCGGCCCAGCCTTCACCAGCATAAGGACCGTCAGGCAGCCGCGCACGCGTGGCCTTGAAGCCGAACAGTCCACAGGACGACGCCGGAATGCGCACCGACCCGCCGCCGTCTGATCCATGCGCCGCAGGCACGATGCCAGCGGCAACCGCCGCACCCGCGCCACCCGACGATCCGCCGGGTGTATGGTCGAGATTCCACGGGTTGCGGGTCGGGCCGCCATAGACGGCAGCTTCGGTGACCGGCCCCACGCCGCCTTCAGGCGAGGTGGTTCGGCCAAACGTGACCAGCCCGGTCTTGCGCAGACGATCAAAGATCGCCGAGTCCTTGCCATAGACAGTATTGGCAAACAGCCGCGATCCATTGTTGGACGGAAAGTCGACCGCTTCCGCACCGAGATCCTTCAGCAGGAAGGGAACACCACGAAACGGACCGTCTGGAAGACCATCGGCGATTGATTTTCGCGCAACGTCTTCGCGCAGCATGGTCACCGCGTTGAGTTTCGGATTGAGCGCCTCGACCCTTGCCAAAGCCTCGTCGAGCAATTCTCCTGGCGAAACCTCGCCGTCAGACACAAGACCAGCGAGGCCGATCAGATCATGTTGTTCGTAGGCGTCAAAGATTGCCATATCGGGATGCGGTCCTTTGCACTGTCGGACGGGGACGATAGGCCCCTGATCGGCAGGCTTCAACCCGGTGCTGCCCACCGATAGCCGCCGGCCCTCCGGCTGCGACGGAGACAACAGACAAAACAACGCAAATCGGGAGCACGTGCTATTTGAAATCCATGATCACAACACAGGGCAGACAAAGGCAATGAGCGAACCCGTCATCGTGCTTTTCCGCAACGACCGCCGCATCGCCGACAATGGCGCGCTGGCCGCCGCCGCAGACACCGGCCGGCCTGTGATTGCCGTCTTTGTCCTGGACGAGCAGAGCGAAGGCGTGCGCGCCTATGGCGGAGCATCGAGATGGTGGCTGCATCACTCGCTGGCGTCGCTGGCAGACAAGCTTGAAATGCTTGGCTTGACGCTGCTGCTGCGCCAGGGCGCTACGGTAGATGTCGTCAATGACCTTGTCGCCGGCACAGGGGCCAAAACCGTCTTCTGGAACCGCCGCTACAATCCGGCGGGAATCGCCGTGGACGCGCAACTCAAGCGTAGTCTGCCAGAACGAGGCGTTCGCGCCGAGAGTTTTGACGGCTGTCTGCTGCACGAGCCGTCGCGGCTGACGGCTAGGACCGGCGGCGGCTACAAGGTCTTCACGCCGTTCTGGAATGCGCTCGCGTCGGGGCCGGAGCCACGCGACCCGATCGACCCGCCCGGGCGGATGACGCCATTTGCCCGCAAGGTCTTCTCCGAAAAGCTGGAAACGCTCGTCCCGCTGCCTGCATCGCCCGATTGGGCGGCCGGCCTGCGAGAGATGTGGGCTCCGGGCGAGGACGGCGCGAGGGAATCGCTGGAGGAATTTCTGGAGAACGGCCTCGCTGGCTATGCAGACAAGCGCGACATTCCCGCGCTCCCGGCAACGTCGCGTCTGTCGCCCCACCTCGCCCATGGCGAGATCACGCCTTACCAGATTTTCACCGCGCTGCGCGGCAGGAACGCCAGCAGCGGCGCGGCGAAATTCCGCAAAGAAATCGGCTGGCGCGAATTCTGCCACCACCTGCTGTTCCACAATCCCGATCTGGCCAGCCGCAACTTTCAACAATCGTTCGATGCCTTCCCGTGGGCGGACGACCGAAAGGCGTTGAAGGCATGGCAACAGGGTCAGACGGGCTACCCGATCGTCGACGCCGGCATGCGCGAACTGTGGCGGACCGGGACGATGCACAATCGCGTGCGCATGATCGCCGCATCGTTCCTCACCAAGCACCTGCTGACCGACTGGCGCGCAGGCGAGCGCTGGTTCTGGGACACGCTGGCCGATGCCGACCCGGCGTCCAACCCGGCCAACTGGCAATGGGTGGCGGGATCAGGCGCAGACGCAGCCCCCTATTTCCGCATCTTCAACCCGGTGCTGCAGGGCGAGAAGTTTGACCCGGACGGCGTCTATGTCCGCCGCTTCGTGCCGGAGCTGGACAGTCTGCCGAATCGCTTCCTGCACAAGCCCTGGCTGGCTCCGGTCCCGGTGATGGCGGAAGCAGGGATCGTGCTTGGCCGCGACTATCCGTTGCCAGTAGTCGATCATGCACAGGCGCGCGAACGGGCACTGGCCGCCCATCGGACAACGCGTGGCAGCGTCTAAGCTGTCATCATGCGCGCCGCCTTCTCGGCGATCATCACGGCAGGCGCATGAGTATTGCCGGAAACGATGGTCGGCATGATCGAGCAGTCAACGACGCGCAGGCCCTGAAGGCCGTGAACGCGCAATTGCGGGTCAACGACCGACATCCTGTCATGGCCCATTTTTGCGGTGCCGACCGGATGGAAGATCGTGGTGGCAATGTCGCCGGCCGCACGAGCGAGATCTTCGGCCGACGAAATATGCTTACCCGGCTTGAATTCTTCAGGTGAAAACTCAGCCATGCGTTTCGTCGCCATGAGACGGCGCGCGGCGGTGATGGAATCTGCCGCCACCTGCCGGTCCCCATCCGTCGACAGATAGTTTGGCGCGATCTTCGGGAACACGTCCGGATCGGGCGAGGTGACATGCACCGTGCCGCGCGATTCCGGACGCAGGTTACACACCGAGACCGTGATCGCAGGGAATGGGTGCAACGGCTCGCCAAACTTTTCCAAGGACAGCGGCTGGACGTGGAACTCGATGTTCGACGTGTCAAAGCGCGGATCGGACTTCATGAAGATGCCAAGTTGACTCGGCGCCATCGACATCGGGCCTGAGCGGCTCAAAGCATATTCAAGCGCAATGCCAGCTTTGCCCAGAAGGCTGGCCTGCCGTTCATTGAGCGTCGCAGCTCCCTTGATCCTGAACGCGGTTCTGATTTGCAGATGGTCCTGCAGGTTCTCGCCGACGCCGGCGAGCTCGTGCTCGACCTCGATGCCGTGTTTCCGCAGCAGAGCACCCGGACCAACGCCGGACAGTTGCAGGATCTGTGGCGAGCCGATGGCACCCGCCGACAGGATGAGTTCGCCCGAAACCGAGACCCGCGCCGGTTTGCTGTTGAGCCTGAGTTCAAGCCCGCTCGCGCGCTTGCCGTCGAACACAATGCGCTCGGCCTGGGCGTGGGTGAGTATCGTCAAATTCTTGCGATGCTTGATCGGGTTGATAAAGGCGCGCACCCCGTTGAAACGAAAGCCGGCCTTCTGGTTGACGTCAAAATAGGCCGATCCAAAATTGTCG
Organism: Mesorhizobium sp.; assembly: GCA_036742015.1. GTDB lineage: Bacteria > Pseudomonadota > Alphaproteobacteria > Rhizobiales > Rhizobiaceae > Mesorhizobium_A. The sequence continues at coordinate 49,009 of DAINRF010000026.1, forward strand.
CCCGAATTGAAGTCATCGACCTTTGGCACGCCCATTTCTGCGGCAGCTTCCCGCACCGCGTCCAAAATCGGCCATGACAGGCGCTGGCGCTCGACCCGCAATTCGCCGCCCTGCCCGTGGAACGGACCCGACTTCGACTGATGGTCTTCGGACAGTTTGAACAGCGGCAGCACGTCGTCCCAGCCCCAGCCTTCATTGCCGAGCTGACGCCAGTGATCATAGTCGATCGCCTGGCCGCGCATATAGATCATGCCGTTGATCGACGAGCAGCCGCCCATCACCTTGCCGCGCGGATAGGCGAGCGAGCGGCCGTTCAGCCCCGGCTCCTTCTCGGTTTCGTATCCCCAGTCGGTGCGCGGATTGCCCATGCAGTAGAGGTAGCCGACCGGAATGTGGACCCAGTGGTATTTGTCCGATCCGCCAGCCTCCAGCAGCAGCACGCGCTTCGACGCGTCCGCGCTCAGCCGGTTGGCCAGAACGCAGCCTGACGACCCCGCCCCGACAATTACATAGTCAAAGCTGCCGAGATCCTGACGGTCGCTCATCGGTCAAGAATCCTCCACTCTATTTCCTGTTGCGAATTGGCAGTGCAAGGCTGGCGAAAGTCAACGCTCGCAATTGCCCAACGGGTTCGCACGACTGCGCAACGGTGACAAGACGCGCGGAAACGCGGCCTGCGCCGGATGCCGGCGGGCCGTGAAAGTGACAGCAAGGTCTGAGGCTAAGACGTGTCGGGCGCTGGCGTGCGGGCGAGAGGAAGGTTGAAGGCCGGCGCGAGAGCGGCGAGACAGGTTGTGACGTGGCGCTCAACGGCTTGCAGCGCCAGTTCACGCTCGGCGAGATCGAGTTGCTCGATGTGAGCAACGAGAAAGGACAGCGCCCGGCCAAGTTCGCTCAAGGCTGAGGAAATACGCATGAGATCATCGGCGCTGTCGTCGGAGTGCATCAGGTCAATGTCGGAGAAGACGATGTCGAAGCCGAGTTCGAGCCCCGTTTCGGCGATCATCTCGCGGACAGGAAAAATGACGAGGCCGAGGATCCAGCACAGCGTGCGGCGGACAATGCGTGAGCGGTTGGTGGTGCGCTCGGCAAGTGCAGACAAGGCGAACAACATCGCAACGATGCGGTGAAGCATCTGCAATCTGCTGTCTTGTCTGCCCTCCCTTGCCATGTGTGTCTCCGGGTTGCGTTGGAGGTATTTTGGGTGAGGTTTGGGGGGCGTTGATAGAATTGGCGAAAAAAATATTGAGATGACCTGCTCGGCAATGACCCCCTCACTTGCAAAATCTAGCACTTAGCGTCGCTTCGCTTTGGCTAAGTGACTGATTTTGCTTTCTCTCCCTCCTGGGGAGAGATAGAGGCAGCGCAGTTCCCGCCAATCTCCAACGTTTGCAATTTTCGGAGACGATAGCGCGATTATCTCCCCCGGGCGGGGGGTGAGGAGTGGTTTGCGCAGCAAACGAAAAGCCCCCAAATGGGCTTTTCGAACGAACGAACGCCCGAAGCGAAAGCGAAGGGCCGGGCCACGAAATCAGTATCTTGGCGAGCGGGCTTGTCCCCGAGCCAAGTGCTAGATTTCGCCAGAGAGGGGGACCGCAATTTGTCTTCTCAATCCCCGCTCCACCGCAGCGCCAGTGCGGCCGCAACGGGGCCGATAACCGCAGAAAACAATGTCACGGCGCAGAGCATCAGGAAGGGCGGCAGAAAGGGCAGCGGGTCGGTGTCGATGGCGTAGGCAGCCGAAACGCCAAAGATCAGCACCGGGATGACCATTGGCAGGACAAGCACTGCCACCAGCAGGCCGCCCCGCGGCAGCGACACAGCAACCGCCGCCCCTGCAGCGCCGATGAATGCGATGGCCGGCGTGCCGGCGAGAAGCGTCAGCGCCGTGCCGAAGCCCGACGCTGCCGACATGTTCATGAGCAAGGCCATGGCGGGCGCTGCGATGACCAGCGGCAGGACGCTTGCGGTCCAGTGGGCAGCGGACTTGACGAAAACGGTGAGCGCCAGCAGGTGACGGTCAGACGACATGATGAGCAGATCAAGCGAGCCGTCGTCGCGGTCGGCCTGGAACAGCCGGTCGAGGCCGAGCAGGCTGGCGAGCAGCGCGCCGATCCACAGCATGGCGGGACCGATGCGGGCAAGCAGGTTCAAATCCGGTCCGATGGCGAACGGAGCGGCGGTGATGACCGCCAGAAAAAACAGCAGGCCGACAATCGCGCCGCCGCCAGCGCGCACGCCGAGTTTCAGGTCGCGCAGGTAAAGGGCTAGCATGGGGTGAGGCCTTGGTGAGTTGGCCAGGACCCCTCATCCGACCTCGCTTCGCTCGGCCACCTTCTCCCACAAGGGGCGAAGGGGGAGATTTGCATTGGCCGTTTTCGCCAAACTTCTGCCGTCGATATTGGCGGCAACATAGGTGCAGCTTCCCTTCTCCCCTTGTGGGAGAAGGTGGCCGAGCCAAAGGCAAGGTCGGATGAGGGGTAACGTGACATCTTCACCCCGCCTCCCCCATCACCAGCTCCTGCGCCCGGTCGAGCCCCAGCGGCGTGTGGGTAGCGGCGATGATGATGCCGTCGTCTTCCAGATGCCCGGCAAGCAAATTTGCGAAGCGGCGTTCCGAACCAAGGTCCAGCCCGGCGGTCGGCTCGTCCAGCAGCCAGACCGGGCGGAACGACACCAGCAGGCCGGCAATGGCGACACGGCGGCGCTGGCCCGTGGACAGATAGCCGAATGGCAGATCGGCGACGGTGGGCAGGCCGACTTCTTCCAGTGCCTCGTCGACCGAGTGGAATGGGTTGCCGAGGAATTTTTGCCGGAAGGACAGGTTCTCGCGCACCGTCAGCGCTGGTTTCATGGCGTTCTTTTCACCGAGATAATGCGAAGCCGACATCAGGTCTGTCCAGTCCTCGCCGCCGCCGGAGAAATCGACCGTCCCGGAAGCCTGCGGCAGCAGACCGGCGAGCACGCGCAAGAGCGTTGACTTGCCGGAACCGTTCTCGCCAAGGATCACCAGAGCATCGCCAGCGGCCAGTTCGAACGAAATCTGCTCAAAAACGGTCTCGCCACCGCGTTCGCCTGCCAGATTCGAGACTGAAAGCTGCATCTTTTCCCCTTGTTGCGCCGAAGTCTGCGATTGCCGCGGCAATAGGCATCAGGCCGCATGCCAGATGTGAATCAAAACGGCAAATTTCCGCTTTCAGTGTCTAGAACTGTTCCAGAAATTTCTCTATATCGCCCATGTACCTACCCCAGCGGTCGGGGAAGGCAAAGACTGATAGCGCCGGACCAGCGCG
>DAINRF010000027.1:0-52162 GCA_036742015.1 Mesorhizobium sp.
GCGTTGCGGACGGCCTCGACCTTGATCCTCCCTTGCGAAGCGGGGGAGGGGGACCAATTAGTGGTGGAGGGGGCAGTCAGATTAGCTCCGCCCCTCAGCTTCCTCCACCAAACCTTCCCGCTAGCACCCGCTCAATTGCGCGGATGGCCTGGGCTTCGCCGCCGGCAAGGCCGTGCGGGCGGTCGGCGGGGTTCCAGCCAAACACGTCGAAATGCGCCCAGGCTTTGGCATTGCTGACAAAGCGGCGCAGGAACAGTGCGGCGATGATCGAACCGGCAAAGCCGTCGGTATTGGTGTTGTTGATGTCGGCGATCTTTGACGAATATTTGCTGTCATAAGGCGTCCACAAGGGCATGCGCCACAGCGGGTCAGCTGCAACGATGGACGCTTCGGCCAGCTCGCTGGCAAGTCTGTCGTCATCGGTGAAGAAGGGCGGGAGGTCCGGTCCAAGCGCAACGCGCGCAGCACCCGTGAGCGTCGCCATGTCGATCAAAAGATCGGGCTTTTCCTCATCCGCATAGGTCAGCGCATCGGCCAGGATCAGCCGGCCCTCGGCGTCGGTATTGCCGATCTCAACCGTGATTCCCTTGCGGCTGCGCAGGATATCGCCAGGGCGGAAGGCATTGCCTGAGATCGAGTTCTCGACCGCCGGGATCAACACACGCAGCCGCACCGGCATCTTTGCGTCCATGATCATATGCGCCAGACCAAGCACATTGGCCGCACCGCCCATGTCCTTCTTCATCAGCAGCATGCCCGATGCCGGCTTGATGTCGAGGCCACCAGTGTCGAAGCAGACGCCCTTGCCGACCAGTGTCACCTTTGGCGCGGTTTTTGGCCCCCAGCTGAAGTCGATCAGACGCGGGGCAACGGACGATGCGCGGCCGACTGCGTGGATCATCGGGAAATTGGCCTTCAGAAGCGCGTCCCCGGTGGTGACGGTAATCTTTGCCTTGTGCCGGGTGGCAAGCTTTCGTGCCGCGGCTTCAAGATTGTCAGGCCCCATGTCGTTGGTGGGTGTGTTGATGAGATCGCGCACCAGTGTGACGGCGTCTGCAATGCGTGTCAGCCGTTCAGCGTCAACACCGGACGGCGGCGCGAAATCAATGTCGCGCGACGGTGTCTTGCCATAGGCGGCAAAACTGTAGCCGCCAAGCATCAGGCCGAGCACGGCGTTGGCGGCATCCGCCGGCGGGTTGGCAAAGAACCATGCGCCGGCGGGCAGGGTGCGCGCCAAATGGCCGGTGCCGAGTGGGGCAAAGCCGTCGTTGTCTGCACCAAGGCCAAACAGCGCCCCGGCGACAGAACCGTCTGCCGCCGGCAGCAGCAAAACGCGGCCCGCATCGCCGGAAAATCCGTTTGCCTTGGCCCAGGCAAGCTCGTTGCCGTTGAGATCTGCGGATTTGAGATTGTCCTTGGTGACAAGATGAATTGGCCGCGCGGCCTTGCCGCGTTTGGCGCTGAGAGTGACGGGCATGGGGGAAAGTTCCTTGGCGCACGGATGATCGAAGCAGCACTTTAACCAACCGTTAGGGTTAACGGAATATTTCTGAGCCATTGACGCCAATGGCGCTGAACCGATTTTCCGGGAGTAGTGAATGCCCGCGCGCACCCTTTCAGCCAAACTCGTAACAAGTGTTTCGATCGTGATGATTGCAGCCGGCCTGGCGGGTTGCGCCAACCGGAACCCGACGACAGGATCGATAGGACCGTCGGCGTCGCGTATGTCGCAGATGTCAGAAGCCGAACTGAATGGCGAGGCCGCCAGGCTCGGCAAGAAATATGCGAAAAACCCGACCGACAAGGCGACCGCCATGTCCTACGCCACGCTGCTGCAGATGAATGGCCGCACCGAACAGTCGCTGGCGGTGATGCGCAAGCTGGCGATTGCGCTGCCGAAGGACCGGCAGGTTCTCGCAGCCTACGGAAAGTCGCTCGCCGGTGCCGGCCAGTTCGAACCGGCGCTGGACGCCATCCGCCGCGCCCAGACACCGGAATATCCTGACTGGAAGCTGTTTTCGGCGGAAGCTTCGATCCTCGACCAGCTCGGCCAGAAGAATGAAGCGCGCGCCCTGTTCAACAAGGCCGCGGACCTGAAGCCCAACGAACCGTCGATCCTGTCCAATCTGGGAATGTCGTACCTGATGGAAGGCGATCTGCGCACTGCCGAGACACATATGCGCAAAGCAGTCGAGATGCCGGGGGCAGATAGCCGGGTGCGGCAGAATCTGGCGCTGGTGGTCGGCCTGCAAGGCCGCTTTGACGAGGCCGAGCAGATCGCACGCCAGGAGCTTTCGCCTGATCAGGCGCAGGCTAATGTCGACTATATGCGCCAGATGCTGTCGCAGCAAAATGCCTGGAACGACCTGAAGAAGGACGAGAAGAAAAAGAAGGACACCAATTGAGGCCCTGATTGGAGCGCCGGTCGTTCAATCGGACGGGAAAGGACGCTCTGACATTTTGAATCGGCCGAAACGGTCCGAAAATCGATCCCGGTTTTCGGACCGTTGCCGTTCCGGATTTGGCCAGGCGGCAGGTAATCCTTGAGAGAATTTGCGATGGCGCGGCTGGAAATGGCACGCGCCATTTTCGCGTCTGGTGGGTATCAATCGAAGGGGACCAATGCCGGGCGCGACGTGCACCAGATGCTCGCGTTTGTATGTTCTGAGCTGCCCTCGATGGAGGTTCAGGCCAGGACTGCGGCGGAACATCTGTGCATGCAGCGCCCGCAATAGCCAATGGCCGGCCAAATGCAAAACCCCTCCCGGCGAGGGGAGGGGCTGTTACCGCGCGGATCGGGTCGGGCATTGAGCGGCAATCAGTTACTGCTCGTCTCGTTCTTGTCGCCGAAGATGCCGCGTTCACTAACCTGGATGCCGGCGGGCCCCAGAATGACGGCAAACAGCACGGGCAGGAAAAACAGAATCATCGGCACGGTCAGCTTTGGCGGCAGCGCCGCAGCCTTCTTTTCGGCCGCGTTCATGCGCTGGTCGCGGCTTTCGCTGGCCAGAACGCGCAGCGCCTGGGCAACGGGCGTGCCGTAACGTTCCGCCTGGATCAGAGCCTGCGTCACGCTCTTGACGCCTTCCAGGCCGGTGCGGGTCGACATATTCTCGTAGGCCTGCTTGCGTTCAGGCAGGAAGGAAAGTTCGGCGTTGGTCAGCACGAATTCTTCCGCCAGTTCCACCGACTGGGCGCCAATCTCTTCGGCGACGCGCCGCATGGCCGCTTCGACGCTCATGCCGGACTCGACGCAGATCAGCATCAGGTCAAGCGCATCCGGCCAGGCCTTGGTGATCGATGCCTTGCGCTTGGAGGCGCGGTTCGAAACGTAAAGAATGGGAGCGTAGAAGCCGGCATAGGCGAAAGCGATGCAGACGAAAACCTTGATGAAGAACGGCTGCTCCGGCAGGCCACCAAGCACAAATACATAGGCGCCAGCCAGGAACAGGCCGACAAATGGCAGCACGAGGCGGAAGAACAGGAACTTCGTCAGCGGGTTGTTGCCGCGGAAACCGGCATTGCGCAGTTTGGCGACGGTCGATTCGTCGGCCAGCGCACGCTTCAGGTCGAGACGCTCGACGATATCGCGCATGCCCTTGGATTCTTCTTCGCGCAAACCCTTGCGGCGGCGTTCGGAATCGGCGGCCAGCCGGGCGCGCTGCTTGGCGCGCAATTCGTCGCGCTCCAGAGCCACCGTCTTCATGCGATTCTTGAGGCTTGGTCCGCCAAACGACGGCACCAGCGTCAGCATGGTGGCAAACACCGCGACGCCGACCAGTATGGCGATCAGGAATGCCGGATCAGACAGCGATTTGGCGATGTAGTCCATCGGATCAGACCTCGAAGTTCATCATCTTGCGCATGACGAGGATGCCCATCGTCATCCAGACTGCCGAGCAGCCGAGGATCATGTGGCCGGTCGACGTCGTGAACAGGGGCATGATGTAGGTGGGCGACGACAGGTAGACGAGAAAGGCAACGAGAAACGGCAGCGCGCCAATGATGACAGCGGACGCCTTGGCTTCCATGGACAGGGCCTGAACCTTCGCCTTCATCTTCTTGCGGTCGCGCAGCACGCGCGACAGGTTGCCCAGCGCCTCGGACAGATTGCCGCCCGCCTGCTGCTGGATCTGGATGACGATGCCAAAGAAGCCGGCTTCTGCGCAGGGCATCGTTTCGGACATACGCATGGCAGCATCCGGGATCGACAAGCCGACCTGCTGCGATTCGACAATGCGCCGGAACTCGCCCTTGACCGGTTCGGGAGCTTCTGTCGCGATCAGGCGGATACCGTCATTGAGCGGCAGGCCGGACTTGACGGCGCGCACGATGATATCGAGTGCATTGGGGAACTCGTTGAGGAACGCCTTGACCCGGCGCGCACGGCGGAACGAAACGAACCAGCGCGGCAGGCCGAGCCCACCAGCGGCCGCTGCGCCGCCGACCGCCCAAAGCGGAGCCCCGCCGAAAAATGCCAGCACGGCGCAAACAACACCGGTGACCACCGAATAGATGTAGAACTTTTCCATCGTCATCGTCATGCCAGCCTGGCGGATCTGGATCTTGAGCGGAGGACGCTTGGTGTTCTTGTCGCGCGCCTTCTGCTTCGCTTCGAGATCATTCAGCGAATCCTGGACCGACTTCTTGCGTTTTGCAGCATCCGCAGCCTTGTCGCGCGCCGTCGCGATGACAGCCCGGTCAGTTTCGGCGCGCTTGACAGTTTCAAGACGCCGGCCGGCGGTGTTTTCATTCTCGATACGCGCAAACAGCAGTGCGTAGGCAACTGCGCCCGCACTGATGCCGGCAAGGACGATGAACGCAAGAACGGTGGTGTCGATGCCAAACATGAGGACTATTCAGCTCTTTTTTCCATGGCCTCGAGGGCATTCGCCAGGCGGTGCTCCTCGTTGTAATATTTGGCGCGTTCCCAGAATTTTGGCCGCCCGACGCCCGTAGACACGTGCTCGCCGATGAGCCTTCCGTTGGCGTCTTCACCCTTGATATTGTAGACGACGACGTCCTGCGTGATGATGACATCGCCTTCCATGCCCAGCACCTCGGTGATGTGGGTGATGCGGCGCGAACCGTCGCGCAGGCGCGCAGCCTGGATGATGACGTCGATCGAGCCGACCATGATTTCACGCACGGTCTTCTGTGGCAGGCTGAAGCCGCCCATCGAGATCATCGCCTCGATACGGTTGAGACATTCGCGTGGGCTATTGGAGTGGATCGTGCCCATCGAGCCGTCGTGACCGGTATTCATGGCCTGCAGAAGATCGAACACTTCAGATCCGCGCACTTCGCCGACGATGATCCGTTCAGGCCGCATACGCAGGCAGTTCTTGACCAGATCGCGCATGGTGATCTCGCCTTCGCCTTCGAGGTTCGGCGGGCGTGTTTCCAGACGCACCACATGTGGCTGCTGCAGCTGAAGTTCAGCCGAGTCTTCGCAGGTGATAACGCGCTCGTCGCGGTCGATGTAGTTGGTGAGGCAGTTGAGCAGTGTCGTCTTGCCGGAGCCCGTGCCGCCGGAAATGACGATGTTGCAGCGGACGCGGCCGATGATTTTCAGCACCTCGGCGCCTTCGGGCGTAATCGCGCCAAACTTGACCAGCTGATCGAGCGTCAGCTTGTCCTTCTTGAACTTACGAATCGTCAGCGCCGTGCCGTCGATGGAGAGTGGGGGCGCGATGACGTTGACGCGAGAACCGTCTGGCAGACGCGCGTCGCAAATCGGCGAGGATTCGTCAACGCGCCGGCCGACCTGGCTGACGATGCGCTGGCAGATGTTGAGCAATTGCTGGTTGTCGCGGAACCGGACGCCGGTCTGCTCAACCTTGCCGTTCACTTCGATGAAAACCTGCTTGGCGCCATTGACCATGATATCGGCAATGTCGTCGCGCGCCAGCAGCGGTTCGAGCGGGCCATAGCCCAGCACGTCGTTGCAGATGTCCTCGAGCAGGTCTTCCTGCTCGGCGATCGACATTGCAAGATTCTTGATGGCGATAATGTCGTTGACGATGTCACGAATTTCTTCGCGCGCGCTTTCAGGCGCAAGCTTGGACAGCTGCGACAGGTCAATCGTGTCGATAAGAGCCGAAAAGACCTGACTCTTGGTGTCGTAGTAAGCTTCGCTGCGCTCACGTGTCGTCGATTTGCGCGCGTGCGCGGCGACACCAGCGGATGCGGCCGCCTCCAGCCGCTTCTGCGGCACGGGGGCAGGCGATTCTGCAGCCTTTTGCGCTGGCGCGCTTCCTTGCGGAGGCGCGGCTGCCGGCGGCCGGGTCGTTACCCCGCCGAATCCGCCATCATTGCCACGTTTGCCAAACATTGTGCTTTCCCGATCTGCGGCCAGACTGCGTTAGCAGTCACGACTTCTTCTTTGAAAACTTCAGTCGTCCGAGAAGCTGTTCGATCCCGGGGCTCTTCTTCTTGACCTTGACTTCGCTCCGCCCGGTGACGACGTGGGCGATCTCGTTAATCATGCCGACAAGCGGGCTCTTGGCGTCGATTTCGCCCAGCATCCGGCCGTTATTTGCAGCGTTGCCAAAGGTCTGCGGGTCGAACGGAATGACCGCGATTGGCATGATGCCAAGCGGGTCGGCGAAGTCTGCCGGGGCGATTTCCGGCTTCTTCGGCACGCCCACCTGATTGATGACCAGCTTGGGCGGAGCATCGTTCGGCCGCATCTTTTTCAGCATGTCGACCAGATTCTTGGTGTTGCGAAGATTTGCCAGTTCAGGCGTCGCCACGATGACGATTTCATCTGCCTGGCTCAAAGTGCTGCGCGTCCAGCCATTCCAGACGTGGGGGACGTCGAGAACAACGGTTGGCGCATTGCGCTGCGCAAGTTCGATGATGCCGGCAAATGCGTCTGGGTCGAAATCGTAAGTCCGGTCAAGCGTCGACGGAGCAGCCAGCAGCGAGAGATGTTCCGAGCATTGGGCCAGAAGCCGGTCGAGATAGGTCTCGTCGATGCGCTCCGGCGAGAACACTGCCTCAGCGATGCCCTGGGCTGGATCCTGATCGAAATTGATGTTTGCCGTTCCAAACGGCAGATCAAGGTCGGCGACCAGAACCTCCGACTTGAACAACGAGGAGATGCTCCAGGACACATTGTGCGCGATGGTGGACGAACCAACGCCGCCCTTGGCGCCGATGAACGCAATGCTGCGTCCGAGTGGTTCGGCGTCTGGATTGACGAAAATGTTGGATGCGACGCTCAGAATGTCGGCGAGTGAAATTGGTGCGACGACATATTCCGAAATGCCGGATCTGATGAGTTCGCGATAGAGCCAGATGTCATTGTAGTGGCCAATCACGATGACCTTGGTTGAAGGGTCGCAAACATCGGCCAGTGCCCGAAGCGAGTTCAACATGTCACGCGGCTCGGCGCGGGATTCCAGAATGATCAGGTTTGGCGTTGGCGCCGTCTGGAAGAGCTCAAGTGCGGTCTCGAGGCCACCCATGTGAACTTTCAAATGGGTCTTCGCCATGCGGCGGTCCTCACCCGACCGCTCGATGGGCCGGGCAACGCCTTCCGTCTCGCAAAACGCCTGGATCGAGATACGTGGTAGGGGACGGAACTGCTCAATCGGTTCGGGCTCCGAAGAGACCGATTCCTTTGCAGGATCGCTGTCATAGGCAAGATTGCTCATTTTCCGCCCCTTACCAGTCGTAGTTGTTTTGGCTGGCCCAACCGCCCGCCTGGTTGCGATAGTCGTCGATAACTGCGCCGCGCTTCTCTGCATCGATTTCGCTAGGCCGCCTTGGCCCGACAAGATCGTTCGGATTGGCGACCTGCGCCGCCAGATTGTTCTGCGAAGCGCAACCAAAATTGGCGTAGTGCTTGTTTTCAGATGTCTTGGTCAGATCTTCCGGCCAGCGGCCGCATTTGCCGGTTGATGCCTGGATTGAGAAGTAGCTGACGCGCACAGGTGCGCTGACACTGCCCGAGCCGACCGAATAATGATTGATGATGACATTGTTGATGCCCGTCCGGCGAACGAAGTCGCTCAGTTCAGCAGCCATCGTGGCAGCTGCCGCAGCGTTGGCCGATCCCTGTGGCACCAGGATTGTCACTGGCGAGCCAGACGACGGATCATAGCGATAGAGCAGACCGTCAACCGCATCGCGCTGGCCCCGGGTCAGCCGGTAGCCGTCGACCGCAACCGCAATGTCGATCCTCTCTTCCTTTTCGCCGATGACGATCGGATGATTGGTACGATAGTCATCCGGCACAGAGCCGACAATGACGTGATCGCGCTTCATCGCTGCGCAGCCCGAAAGAAGGGCAACCGACACTGCAAACATGATTGGCATGGCGGCCTTGCCGCCTCTGCGCAGGGAATTCAGGAACCCAGCACGCATCTCAAAATCCCCGATCACTTGTAAATGTAGCCAACGACGCCGTGGTAGCGTCCGGCGGGTTTGTCAGTTTTCATGCTGCCGTAGACGCGGTTCACGCGGCCAAGGAAGTAGCTTGCGCCATCGCTGGCGGGATTCAGATTGTCATCCGGCCTGGCCAGATCGTTGCGGGCCGTCGGGCGCGCCAGGTAGGGGGTGACAATGATGACCAGCTCGGTCTCATTGCGCACAAAGCTCTTGCTGCGGAACAGGGTGCCAAGCACCGGCAGTTTCGCTACGCCGGGCAGGCCGGCGGCAGTCTGCCGGACGTCATCGCGCACCAGGCCGGCAATCATCATTGAGCCGCCGGAGGGCAGTTCGACAGTCGTATCAGCGAGGCGCTTGCGAAGCGACAGGCCGTTGACCAGTGTTCCGCGGGAGCCGCTGACGGACGGTCCTTCATTTGTGGGCTCGGAGACCGACGTACGAACCTTGAGGCTGATACGGCCGGGAGACAGCACGACCGGCTTGAAGTCCAGCCCGATGCCGTAGTCGACCTTGGTATAGCTCAAGGTAACCGGATCGTTTACGTCTTCGCCCGGATCTGCGCGATCGATAACGTGGAATTCGCCGCCAACCTTGAAGCTGGCCTGCTCGCCAGACACGGCGGTCAGGGTCGGCTCGGCGAGCGTCTTCATGACGCCTGCCTGCTCCATGGCATTGAGGTAGCTGTCAATCGCCGACGTTCCGAGCTTGAACCGGTTGAGGCCGACCGGCCCGCCGCCGAGCGCGTTTTCGCTGATTGTGCTCCAGGAAATACCATTGCTGGAACCGTTGGCGAGCAGACCGACGCCCAGCTGCTTCATGACGGTGCGGCTGACTTCGGCAACCGTGACCTTCAGCGTCACCTGGTCTTCGCCCATGATCTTGATCAGGTTGACGATCTTGCTGGAGCGCCGTGCCGAATCCGGGTTGTCAATTGACACGCCGCCGCTGGCGTCGCCGCCTGCCGCTGTCTGGGAATATTGTCCGGTGGTTGCTTCACCGCCTGAAACGAAGATTTCGGCCAGTTGAACCGCGCGCTTTGCATCAAGCGGCGTGTCGACAGTCCCGGTCAGCACGACGTTGTCGTTGACCAGTTCGGCTTCGATTTTCGAGTTTGGCAGGAAACGGGAGACATAGTCGACCAGACCCGCGACGTCGCGCTCGACCGTCAGGTCAAGACTGACGATCTGTTCGCCGTTCTTGCCGAAGACATAGATGTTTGTCTCGCCAACCGATTTGCCGAAGAGATAGATACGGCGGGCGGTGCGTGTGACCGAATCGGCGACAGCCGGGTTGGCGACAAGAATGTCGTAGGCGTCGGCTGGCAGGTCGATAACGACCGACTTGTTCAGCCCGAGCTTCAGCCTCTGGCTGGAAGATGACGTTGAGCGGACCTTGACCTCTCCGTTCTGCGCCTGTGCATCGGTCGCAGACAGGGTTAGGGCGGACAGACCGCCAAATGTGCCCGCCGCGGCAATAGCCAATGCCATGGTCGATGCATGCAACCTGTTGGACATTGTGTTCATAGCGATTTGACCCGTCTCAAGACGCTTCACTTGCGCGCCCCCTCTTCTGAAATGACGCCGTTCTTGATGAGCCTTACAGTGCCGCGCCGGCCGCTGCCGTTACCGCTCACGAGGTAGTCGGCCTCGTCGGCGTTAACCTCTTGCGTGTCGACAACCGAACGCAGCGCCAGTGTCAGCCTGTCAGCCATCTGCTGGGCGACTGTGATGATTTCCGCCTGCTGAGGCGTCAGTTCGAGCGTCGCCGTCTCGCCAACCTTGACCTTGCGGCCGTCCTCGTCTTCCTGAATTGCCTGATCGATGGCCAGGACGCGGATGTTCTTGAGAATGGTCTCGGTGATGAAACCGGTCGAGCCCTGTGCGTCGGCGCGCCGCGTCATGATGACGTCGACGAAATCGTTGGGCAAGATGAAGCCGCCCGCCGATGTGTCAGCCGCAATCTGGGTTGCGATCGCACGCTTGCCGCTCGGCAGGATCGACGACATAAATGGCTGGCCGCCACCGATCAGCTTGCTCTTGCGCAGTGGTTCGCCTTGATACATTGAGACGCGCGCAACCGATCCCTGCAGCTTTTCCAGCGCATCGGGTTCTGCGTCTTTCGTCACAAAATGCTCGTTGACTGCGTCTGTCGGCCAGGCGACCCAGGAAAGCTGACCTTGAACTGGCTGTCCCATCGGGACATCGGCATTGAGCGCCAGAACCTCGGACGTCGCGATGGTTGGCGCGGCCGGTGCCTGGCTGATCTCCACCGGAGGAGGTGGGGCAGTCATGTTCTTTGCAATATAGCCTGCGCCGCCGGCCGCAACGACCGCAACTCCTGCTATTATTAGTCTTGACGCAACCATGCCGACCTCACGCACACCATTTAATTTGGATGTGCCCAAGAATTGCGCGGCAAACGTCAAAACTAGGTTAACGCAAGCCTTACAATCGTGATTAATCGAAAGTTGACGGCAAACGATGGTCTTAAAAAGCCAAAACGCCGCCGCATAGGGATGCGGCGGCGCGAGGCGATCAGGTGAAGAAGTTTGGCGTCAGCCGCTCGAAGCGACCGCGACTGCCCATTTCATCAGGGCGCTGTCGGGGTAGACCATCAGTCCGGCGATGCCCAGGCCGATCCCATAGGGAATGCCCAGCGATGTATCGGCAAAATTCCGCAACATGCGATTCTGTCCGGTAAACACAGCCAGCGCCGAACCCCGATATGACAAGATGCCCAAGGTCAGGATACCGCCAACAAAGCCGGCAGTGACGAGATATTGCATCAGTTCGATGCCAAACCCCATCCAGACAGACGTGGCGGCCAGAAGCTTGGCGTCGCCGCCGCCCATCGCGCCCATCGCAAACAGCGTGAATGTGGCCATAAGGACAATGCCGCCTGCAACCAGGTGCATGCCGTAGGTTGACCAGTCCATGCCTGTGAGCGGCGCAATGACCATGAAGGAACCGATCAGCAGCAGCGAGACCCTGTTGGCGATTGTCATCGACAGCATGTCCGAGACGGCCGCATAGACCATACAGAAGGGGAAGATCACAAAGATTGCCGCAGCCAGCATGTTACGCACTCCAGTTGATGCGACAATAATCGTTTCCGATTAATCCTTGGTGAAACGCACTGCAGACGCCAGGCTCGCCGCGCGCGCAAACAGAAAAGGCCGCGCAGTGCGCAGCCCTTCCATTGTCGCCGGCTTTTGCCGGCGCCAGATCAGCCTGCATTGTTCAGCGTGTTGCCGAGCTTCTTGAACTTGTTGTTGAGAGCGTTGCCGAGCGACGATGCGCCAGCCATGATGGCCAGGGCGATCAGAGCGGCGATGAGGCCGTATTCGATAGCGGTTGCGCCCGATTCATTCTTTGCGAAGCGAACGATAAGCTTGGACATGTCAAACTCCAGTTAGACATTGCGTTAAAGCACTTACGTTACTGTTCCTTGGTCCCGACAAAACAAAGAGCCGTGCGATGCACGACTCTCTGTTTGCCGCCAGCCTTCGCCGGCTGGCGCAGCCATTGGCTTGTTAGCCAGCATTGTTCAGCGTGTTGCCGAGCTTCTTGAACTTGTTGTCGAGAGCGTTGCCGAGCGACGATGCGCCAGCCATGATGGCCAGGGCGATCAGAGCGGCGATGAGGCCGTATTCGATGGCGGTTGCACCCGATTCATTCTTTGCGAAGCGAACGATAAGATTGGACATGTCAAACTCCTGTTAGACATTGCGCTAAGGCACTTACGTTACTGTTCCTTGGTTCCGGCAAATCAGAGAGCCGTGCAGGGCACGTCTCTCTGTTTGCCGCCAGCTTTTGCCAGCTGGCCCGTTGGCCTATTAGCCAGCGTTGTTCAGCGAGTTGCCGAGCTTCTTGAACTTGTTGTCGAGAGCGTTGCCGAGCGACGATGCGCCAGCCATGATGGCCAGGGCGATCAGAGCGGCGATGAGGCCGTATTCGATGGCGGTTGCACCCGATTCATTCTTTGCGAAGCGAACGATAAGCTTGGACATGTCAGTCTCCTGTTAGACCTGTGTTGCAGCACTTCCGTCGTGTTCTTTTGTCCCGATCGGAATAACGCCAAACTACGTGCAAGCTGTTGCGATCGGCTTAAGGAACAGCATTACTGAAAGCTTACCTTCGCCCGGCGCGAGTTATGGTTAACTAACGGTTGCTGCAGGGTCAGATGGAACGCGGCGCGATATGCAGCGAAAGCCAGCGCAGATGGTCTGCTGGTTGCTTGATCCACTGCCTTGGACCGTTAGATAGCTTGCTACCGTGGGTCGATAGAAAGAAACGCGCGCGCGTAAGGCGGGCATTTTTGTTGCCGCCATCGATGTAATCCTGAATGCCAGTTTCGGGGCTTAACCGAAGATTCACCAAATCGAGGCAATTTGTCTTGGTAACTTCCAGATTTGGAGGATCTCCGTGATCCGCACTGTTCCGACTGCCATCTTCGCCGCCGCAATCGCAATGATTGCTGGCCTGTCAACGTCTGCGCCCGCCAACAGTTCGGAGGACGGGATCCAGATCGTCATGAATCAGGCCAAGGTTGTGAAACTCGCCCGGCCAGCCGATACGATCGTGGTGGGCAACCCCCTGATCGCTGACGCAGCAGTTCAGGATTCGACCACGCTCGTCCTGACGGGCAAGGGATTTGGTGTCACCAACCTTGTTGTGCTCGACGCTGACGGCGCCCCGATTGTCGACGAATCGGTTTTTGTCACCCGCGGTGACGCCAAGTCGGTTCGTATCTACCGCCGGTCGGATCTGCAGACCCTGTCCTGCACGCCCAATTGCGAGAGCGCATACAAGTCTGACGCCGAGCGCACTTCGGAGTCCGAGCTGAAGGCCAACTAACCGGGTGGTCCGTCACTACAGCCAAGAATGGCGGACCCCAATTGCTTCGCAAGCAAACGATCAGTTAACCCTTCCGTCAAACCCAACCTCAACCAATTGACGCTACGCTATACGCTCAAGAATGAGTGAGGCGATCAATGGTTATGATCCAGAAACAAGCGAACGAGCCACCCAAGGGGCGGCTGCGCCGTTTGTTCATGAAGGACAAACGCGGTAGCGTCGCAATCGAATTTGCGATGCTGATCATTCCCTTCAGCATGCTAACCTTTGCCATCCTGGAGAGCTGCGTTTCGTTCGCGGCCTCGCAATTGCTGGCCAACGGCACCGACAATATCGCCCGCCAGTTGCGTACAGGCCAGCTCAAAAAGGCTGACCTCACTGAGGAATTGATCCGCACCAAGTTGTGCGCCCAGATCCGGATTCTCGTCTCGGAAGGCTGCCCAGGTCTGAAATTCGACCTGCGTGAAGTCAGCACGTTCAAGACCGCTGCAGACCTGAAGGTAATCTTCAACGGCACAGGCCAAAATCGCGAACTTGCGTCGTCGAATTTCACCTTTTCGCCTGGCAAGTCCATGACCAAGAACACGCTGCGTGTCTTCTATGAATGGCCAGTCATAACCAACTTTATTGGCTCATCGCTTGCCAACCTGAAGGGCGGGAAGATCCTGCACTATGCTTCAGTGACCTGGCAAAATGAACCGTTCACAGACTGAGTGGAGATTGAGATGACTTTGCTGAACAAATTCCGCTCATTCGCCAAGGCTCCCGGCAAACTCACTGGCCGCCTCGCCAGCGACAATCGCGGTGTCGCTGCGATCGAGTTCGCGCTGATCGCTCCATTGTTGCTGGTGATGTATTTCGTCACGATGGAGATCGCGCCTGCGATCGACTCGAGCAAGAAGGTCGGGCGCGGCGCATCGATGATCGCCGACCTTGTCACACAGCAGCAGACAGTCGCGACAAGCGATCTTGATGCGATGATGCGCTTGGGCGAGGCGACTATCCTGCCTTATGACCGCAGCAAGCTGAAAGTCATCATCACTGCAATCGAAGTGACCAACACGACGCCGCCGCAGGTCAAGGTTGTCTGGTCGCGCAAGATGGTTGAAGGCGCGTTTTCTGCCGACAAGGCCGCCGGAACGGTCGAGACCATTCCTGCCGACTTGAGAATCGCCAACAGCTTCTACATCAAGGTTGAGACATCGCTTCAATACACGCCGATGATCGTGTGGAGCGCCGACGCGAAGAAGACCACCGGTCTGATGTCGGCCTTCGACAAGATCAACATGAAGGAAGCCTACTATCTGCGGCCACGCATCGCGACGCGAGTCGCCTGCAGCAACTGCTGATCGCTATTGCGATCCTTGCCTTGGCGTTGCGATCGAGCGCGCCAGGGCCATTGCGCCCAGATATTCGTCCGGCGTGACGGCAACATAGCCGCCGCCAAAACGGCGCTCCAGCAAATCATAGACGGCCTCATCGCTGTCATGCAGGTCCGTGAGGAAATCCACCAGCGCCTTGCGTGCCTCGCTAGGCAGCGACATGCGCACGGCATGCGGGCCGTAGCGGACAAAGTCAGATGTCCACAGGACTTCGGCGTCGTCGAGACCTAGTGACGCCAATTCGTCCAGCGTGCCGCCGGTTTTGGCATTTTCGTATCGCTTCGACGGCAGAAAACCAAACATCGCCGACGCGGTTCCGTTCGCGAGCATCTTCAGCGCATCGCTCTCATTGGCCACTGGCGTCAGAAACGCCTCTGCACCGGTGAATGGCTTGCCGTTGAGTTCGAATTCCGATTGCGGCAGCAGCGCCCCCGAAATCGAATCCGGCGGCCCGAACGCCACCTTGTGTGCGGCGATGTCATTCGCACGGCGCGGGCCATCGGAGCGGGCAATCAGAGCAGACCGGATGCCTGCTGTTCCATCTTCAGAGACGGGCGCGACAAGTGGTGTGACACACGCGCATTGGAGGGCTGCCGTGGCATAGGACAGCGATGTATGCACTGCATACTCGATCCGGCCACTGGTTTGTGCGTCGATCAGATCTGCGTAGTCGCGCGCCACATAGATCTCGACCGGCATGCCAAGCGCTTTGGAATAGGCGGCGGTAATCTTGTCTGCACCTTCGATGACCGGCCCGGAGCCTGGCCGGGCCACGATGCCAACTCGAAACACGCCGATATCATCACGCCAGCCGGCTTTTGCACCTGAAATTGTCAGCAAGCCGAGCGCAGAAGCCGCCAGAATTGTATGCCTGATTGTCACCGGACTGTTTCGCACCTATTTCTTGGCGCACAACCGGGACAAAGAATCTCCGAAATGGCGCGCGCATTCATTTTCGTACTCGACTCTTTCGGTATTGGCGGAGCCGCTGACGCCGCCATGTTTGGCGACGAAGGCTCCGACACGCTTGGTCATATTGCAGCAGCATGCGCCAGCGGCAAGGGTGATCGGGCAGGATTGCGGTCCGGTCCACTGCGTCTGCCCAATATGATGGCTCTTGGCCTGGGCGAGGCGGCGCGTATCGCTACAGGCTCGCATCCTGCTGGAATGGATGAAGTAGCCCGTCCGTCCGGCTTTTTCGGCGCAGGCCAGGAAGTGTCGATGGGCAAGGACACGCCATCCGGCCATTGGGAGATCGCCGGCGTGCCCGTGCCGTTTGATTGGGGGTATTTTCCGGACACTGTTCCGTCGTTTCCAGCGTCCCTGACGGCAGCTATCATCGAAAAGGGCAAGGTGCCTGGTATTTTGGGCGATTGCCACGCGTCGGGAACCGAGATTATCGAGCGGTTCGGCGAAGAGCACATCAAAACCGGCAAGCCGATTGTGTACACGTCGGTGGATTCTGTCATCCAGATTGCTGCCCACGAGACCCATTTCGGGCTCGAACGGCTTTATGAGCTCTGCAAGACGGTGCGAAAGTTGGTCGATCCGCTTAATATCGGCCGTGTCATCGCTCGCCCCTTCCTTGGCGAAACCGTCGATGACTTCAAGCGCACGCACAACCGCAAGGATTTCGCAGTGCAGCCACCCGAGCCGACCCTGCTCGACAGACTGGTGGAGCGTGGCTCGAAGGTGATTGCCATCGGTAAGATCGGCGACATCTTTGCCCATCGCGGCATTTCGGAAATCCGCAAGGGCATCGGCAACATGGCGATGTTTGATGCGGCGCTGACTGCTATGGACGATGCGGGTGATGGCGACTTCGTGTTCGCCAACTTTGTCGACTTTGACACCGAATTTGGCCATCGCCGCGATATTCCGGGCTATGCAGCGGCGCTCGAGGAATTTGATGCGCGCATTCCAGAGGCGCTTGCCAGGCTGAAACCGGGCGATCTGCTGATCCTGACCGCCGATCACGGCAATGATCCGTCCTGGCGCGGAACCGATCACACGCGCGAACGTGTGCCGATCATCGGAACGGGCCCCGGACTGGCGGGTGGGTCAGTTGGCCTGCGCCCTGTATTTTCCGACATGAGTCAGACGGTTGCCGAGCACCTTGGCTTGACGCCAGGCCTACACGGAACGTCTTTCCGCCCGAAGATCGCGAATGCCTGAACTGCCGGAGGTTGAAACCGTCCGGCGCGGTCTGCAGCCGATAGTCGAAGGAGCGTTGATTGAAGGCGTTGAACAGCGCCGTCCGGATCTGCGCTTTCCCTTTCCCGAGCGGTTTGCGGAGCGTCTGACGGGTTTGACGGTGACGGGGCTTGGGCGGCGCGCCAAATATCTGCTGTTTTATTTCGACGATGGTGCAGCGCTGATTTCGCATCTTGGCATGTCGGGCTCATGGCGGATCGAAGTGGACGGCGGAAGTGATACGCCAGGCGAATTTCACTACGAACGGTCCAAGGCGCAGGCCCACGACCATGCCGTGTTTCATCTGGCGACCGCAGATGACCGCAAGGCGCGCATCGTCTTTAATGACCCGCGCCGCTTTGGTTTCATGCTGATGGCTGAACAGGGCCGGCTCGACGAACATCCGTCGCTGGCCGGTCTTGGTGTTGATCCGGCAGGCAATGAACTTGACGGGGCGATGCTGGCTAGACTGTTTGAGGGCAAGAAAGCCCCGCTCAAGGCGGCGCTGCTCGACCAGCGGCTGATCGCCGGGCTTGGAAACATTTATGTCTGCGAAGCCCTGTGGCGCGCCGAACTGTCGCCGAAACGCATTGCCGGCTCTGTGTCGGGCGCTGGTGGCAGGGCGACGGCCCGGTCGGAGCGTCTGGCGACGTCTGTGCGCGACGTCATTGCTGATGCGCTTGCCGCCGGAGGGTCGTCATTGCGCGACTATGTGCACGCTGACGGTTCGCTGGGCTATTTTCAGCACTCGTTTTCGGTCTATGACCGGGAAGGCGATCCGTGCTCACGTGAGGGATGCACAGGGGACGTGCAACGCATTACACAGTCGGGACGCTCGACATTCTATTGCCCGGCGTGCCAGCGATAGGCGACAAGACGCAGGCGCCGAAAATCGGAGGACTACATGGCCTATGAAACAATCCTGGTCGAAACGCGCGGTCGCGTCGGCCTTGTCACGCTCAACCGTCCCAAAGCGCTGAATGCGCTGAATACGACCGTACAGCGCGAACTGGTCGAGGTGATGGAACGGTTCGACGCTGATCCGGCGATTGGCGCTATGGTGCTGACAGGTTCCGAAAAGGCGTTCGCCGCCGGCGCTGACATTCGCGAAATGCAGCCCAAAGCCTATATTGACGTGTATTTCGAAGATTTTTTTGCTGGTTTCGAAGCCCTGACCCGGGTGCGCAAGCCGATCATAGCGGCGGTGTCGGGTTATGCGCTGGGTGGCGGTTGCGAGCTGGCGATGATCTGCGACTTCATTATCTGTTCTGATACTGCAAAATTTGGCCAGCCCGAGATTACGCTCGGCGTGATGCCTGGCATGGGCGGGTCCCAGCGGTTGACCCGTTTTGTCGGAAAGTCAAAAGCCATGGACATGTGTCTGACCGGCCGGATGATGGACGCTGCCGAAGCTGAGCGGTCTGGCCTGGTGTCGCGCGTAGTGCCTGCTGCGGATCTGCTGGAAGAGGCGATGAAGGCTGCTGCCAAGATTGCCGCCTTCTCGCTTCCTGCAGTGATGATGAACAAGGAGGCGGTCAATCGCTCGTTTGAGACCACGCTGGCTGAGGGCCTGCGCTTTGAACGGCGGGTGTTCCACTCGATGTTTGCGTTCGAAGATCAGAAGGAAGGTATGTCGGCCTTTGTTGACAAACGCTCGCCCAATTTCCGCAATCGCTGACAATCTGCCCTGATTGTGGAACTGTCGTTGACGCGTTGGCAAAGCTCGACTATAAGCCGCAACGACCGAGGCGGCCCGACAGGCCGCCCGCTTGTTTTTGGCGTGTCTGAGGCATCCGGCCCGGAAACGCGAACCGGAAAGAGAGATTACGATGGCCAATACGTCGTCGGCCAAGAAGGCCACGCGCAAGATCGCCCGCCGCACGGCGGTCAACAAGAATCGCCGCTCGCGCGTTCGCACCTTCCTGCGCAAGGTTGAAGAGGCTCTGGCCTCTGGCGACAAGACTGCCGCTCAGCAGGCATTTGCTGCAGCACAGCCGGAATTGATGCGTGCTGCCTCGAAGGGTGTGATGCATTCGAACACAGCGTCCCGCAAAGTGTCGCGTCTGGCCAGCCGCGTGAAGCAGCTCGGCGCATAAATCCGGCAATAGCCGTTGCGATCAACCCGGCCTTCGAGCCGGGTTTTTTGTGTCTGATTTCTGCTGGTCCCGTTACTGCATTGGTCTGAAAGCCGGAATCGATTTTCGGAAGCACGATGCAGCAGCTTCAATATGTCAGAGCGTCCATTGCGCGTCCAATTGGAGGTGCGGCGCTCTTGGCGGCTCGATCAGAGTCTTGCGAGAGCATTTCCGGCGAACATTAAATCGCTCTTGTCATCGGAGCTGCGGCAGCGGAGGGCTTGGAGGGCAAGTCCGCATCGTCGGCGCCAAGGTCATCTGCGTGGATTTGCTCTGGCGCCCTTGCAAGCGCCATGACGGAGTACAAAACGGTTGCGGGTGAGTCGCAGTGCGGCCCATCGCGCACTGATTCTACCGGTCCGCGAGCGAGTCCGGTGCCGGCCTCCCGAACACCACAATTTTGTTTACCAACTAAGCGGTTGGATACGTTGGGGGAACATGTTTTCGTTTGCCGGCGGCGGCGTGGAAAGCCATGCCAAGGGACAATGTCTCCCCTATTGATTAGTAAGGATACTATTGAGAAATTCCTTTAATATCAGATAGTTAGCGAAGGTAGCACACAGGTTATCCACAATTGTGCGGAAGCTGCTTGTGGGTAGTCGTGTCAAGCGAATTTTTTCAGATTCTTTTTGCTCAGCGTTCCAAAGCTACGCATCTGCGGGAAGCGATTGATTCACAAGAACTTTGCCCGGCGGGGCTTGCGCAGACCGCTCGAATCGACGCCGCAAGAGCCCTGTTGAGGTTAAGAAAGGGTAACCGGGGCACTTGCCCTTGCCGCCCGCCCGTCTATAGGTTGAGCCCATCGAGAGCGGGGGGAAACGCCCCTCAAACCAGACGAAAGAACTGGCGAATTCGCCCGCAGTCTATGACGGCGGGAGAGGGGAAATTTGTGCTT
This sequence comes from Mesorhizobium sp., assembly GCA_036742015.1. Classification (GTDB taxonomy): domain Bacteria; phylum Pseudomonadota; class Alphaproteobacteria; order Rhizobiales; family Rhizobiaceae; genus Mesorhizobium_A. The sequence goes on from DAINRF010000027.1 coordinate 19,859, forward strand.
CTCGTGGCTGTGTTGCGGCGCAGCCTTCTAAAAGATGGCGAACTTGCGGAACCCGGTCAAAAGCCGGGGTGGAAGGGTTTTGCCTGAATGTGCGAGTGCCTGGAACCGGTCGCGGCAGAGCGGTTGCAGGAAAACAAAAAGTGCGGAGGCGCAATGCGTCATCCGCCGTGAGTGAGTGAAAATGGGCGACAAAGCGAGGAAAGAGATGATGGACGGGGGCTTCGGCGCGGGCATTGAAGACGCAACACCTGTTCCACACGCGGCCGCAAGGGCCGCAACGCGTGGCGCAAGCGAGGGGAACGTGGCAAGCGAAGCTTTTGACAAGGTCCGGGCGCAATTGCGGGCTCGTCTGGGCAGCGACGTTTACACAAGCTGGTTTGGCCGGATGAAGGTGGCGGACGCTTCCAAGGGCGTGGTGCGCCTGTCGGTGCCGACCGCTTTTCTGCGTTCGTGGATCAACAATCATTATCTGGCGGTGGTCACCGAACTGTGGCGCGAGGCCGATCCTTCCAATCTCAAGATTGAGATCGTTGTCCGCAGCCCCCAGCGTCACGGCGCAATCCAGGGCGAAACCGACGCCAGCGTGACTCGCAAGCCCACGCGCACCGCCGACACGTCGCTGGCGACGGGCACCGTGTCCGCGCAGCCAAAGGCCGACAGGGTGGTTGCACCGCGTGCTCAATTCTCGGAGCATGAGGCGAAGTCCGGCTCAATCGGTTCGCCGCTAGACCCCCGCTATACTTTCGAGTCTTTTGTGGAAGGTCCGTCGAACCGCGTTGCCCATGCGGCCGCCCGCACTGTGGCGGAAGCTGGCCCCGGTTCGGTCAGGTTCAATCCGCTTTTCATCCATGCGTCGGTCGGTCTGGGCAAGACTCACCTGCTGCAGGCGATCGCAGCCGAATCGCTCAAAAAGAGCCCGCGCTCGCGTGTGGTCTATCTGACGGCGGAATATTTCATGTGGCGCTTCGCCACTGCGATCCGCGACAACAATGCCCTGACCCTGAAAGAGCAGCTGCGCGATATTGATCTTCTGATTATCGACGACATGCAGTTCCTGCAGGGCAAGTCGATCCAGAACGAATTCTGCCATCTGATCAATATGTTGCTCGACAGCGCCAAGCAGGTCGTCGTGGCTGCAGACCGGCCGCCATCAGATCTGGAATCGCTGGAGCCGCGCGTCCGCTCGCGCTTGAACGGGGGCGTGTCGCTGGAAATGGGTGCGCCTGACTACCAGATGCGCCTGTCGATGCTGAAGCAGCGCCTGCTCAATGCCGCGACGGAAGACCAGACGGTTGCCATTTCCGAGGCTGTGCTGGAGCATGTCGCGCGCACAGTCACCGGCAGCGGCCGCGAACTGGAAGGCGCGTTCAACCAGGTCGTGTTCCGCCAGTCGTTTGAGCCGAACATCTCGATCGAGCGCGTCGATGAATTGCTGAGCCATATCTACCGCGCTGGCGACGCCAAGCGCGTGCGTATCGAGGACATCCAGCGCATCGTTGCGCGCCACTACAACGTGTCGAAGAACGAGTTGCTGTCCAACCGGCGCACCCGCACCATCGTCAAGCCGCGGCAGGTGGCGATGTATTTGTCAAAGGCGCTGACGCCGCGCTCGCTGCCTGAAATCGGACGCAGGTTTGGCGGCCGCGACCACACGACCGTACTGCACGCTGTGCGCAAGATCGAAACGCAGGCGGTTGGCGATACGACGCTGGCGCAGGAACTCGAGCTGCTGCGCAGGCTGATCAACGATCTGGCCTAAGCGGCCTAAACTGATGTGGAGTCCGGCCCGCAACCCTTGCGTTGCGGGCTGTTTTCCTGTCACTTTGCAAGCGAATCCTGCCCATTCCGGGCGTGTCGACGCGGGCGCTAGGCGCCTGTGGCAAAACCTTTCACTTGATCGGGACCGGTCGTTATGCGTGTGACCCTGGAGCGTGCCAACCTTCTCAAGTCGCTGAACCACATCCATAGAGTTGTGGAGCGGCGCAATACGATCCCGATTCTGTCCAACGTGCTGCTCAAAGCTGACGGTGCGAGCCTGGAAATGAAGGCGACCGACCTTGATCTGGAGATGACCGAGGCGACCCCAGCGCAGGTGGAGCGCGCTGGCGCGACAACTGTACCCGCGCATCTGCTCTATGACATCGTGCGCAAGCTGCCGGACGGCGCCGAGGTGATGCTGAAGACAGCGGATGACGGCAATTCGATGAATGTGATCTCTGGCCGAGCCTCGTTCCGTCTGCAATGCCTGCCGCAATCTGATTTCCCTGAACTGTCTGCTGGTTCGTTCTCGCACATCTTCCGGATGGATTCGGCGGTGCTGAAGCACCTGATCGAGAAGACGCAGTTTGCGATTTCGACCGAGGAGACCCGCTATTATCTCAATGGCATCTACTTTCACACGATGGAAGCGGGTGGTCAGCTCAAGCTTCGGTCAGTCGCGACTGACGGGCACAGGCTGGCGCGGGCCGAAACCGAAGCACCTGCTGGTTCGGAAGGCATGCCGGGCATCATCATTCCGCGCAAGACGGTCGCCGAATTGCAGAAGCTCGTCGACGATCCGGACGTCGCAGTGACGGTCGAATTGTCCGAGACCAAAATCCGGCTAACTATCGGCGGCGTTGTGCTGACCTCAAAGCTGATCGACGGCACGTTCCCGGACTATCAGCGGGTTATTCCGACCGGCAATGACAAGCGTCTTGTCATCGACCGTCAGACCTTTGCGCAGGCTGTCGACCGCGTGTCGACTATCTCGTCGGAACGTGGCCGCGCGGTCAAACTGGCGATCAGCGACGGGCAGGTTGTGCTGACGGTGAACAATCCGGATTCCGGCAGCGCGACGGAAGAACTGTCGGCAGACTATGGTTCTGATCCGATCGAGATCGGCTTCAATGCGCGTTATCTGCTTGATGTTGCAGCGCAATTGAACGGCAGCGAAGCGCGCTTCATGCTCGCCGATGCGGGCTCGCCGACGCTTATCCAGGACGCCAGCGACGAGCATGCGCTCTATGTGCTGATGCCGATGCGTGTCTAGTCCAGCACTTGAAGCCGCCCGCCGCGCGCCCGAAAACGTCTTTATCGAGCGGCTGAAGCTCAACAATTTCCGCAACTATGCGACGGCTTCGATTGGCCTGTCACCGGGTCTTGTCGTGCTGTCAGGCGAAAATGGAGCCGGCAAAACAAATCTGCTCGAAGCGGTTTCTTTGCTGACTCCAGGGCGGGGTTTTCGCCGCGCATCGTATGCTGAAATGACAGGCAGGGATCACGCGTCGGGCTTCGCGATCCACGCGACGCTTGGCGGCGACGAGGGCGATTGCGAGATCGGCACCGGCGCATCCGGCGGCAATGGCGATGGCGAGGCGGGGCGAAAAGTGCGCATCAATGGTGCGACCGTCAGCATGGACGAACTGATGGAGCGGCTGCGCGTCATCTGGCTGACGCCGGCGATGGATGCGCTGTTCACCGGGTCGGCTGGCGACCGCCGCCGCTATCTTGACCGGCTGGTTCTGGCAATTGACCCGGCGCATGCGAGGCGGGCGCAGGACTATGAACGCGCCATGCGGGGGCGCAACCGCCTGCTGGTCGAACAGTCAAACGACGCCCGCTGGTTTGAGGCGATTGAAGCGCAGATGGCAGAAACGGGCGTGGCGATTGCCGCTGCCCGCACCGAACTGGTGCAATTGCTGCGCGCGATGACGGAACTGCTGCCAGACGACGGGGCTTTTCCGAAGGCAGATTTCGAGCTGGATGGCGATCTGGAACGCGATGTTGCGATCCGCCCGGCAGTTGATGTCGAGACCGACTTTGCCGCTCGCCTGTCGTCCGAGCGCGGCAGAGACCGTTCGGCAGGACGAACGCTCACCGGCCCGCACCGGTCCGACCTGCTGGTCCGTCACCGTCCGAAGGACATGCCAGCTGAGTATTGTTCGACTGGAGAGCAGAAGGCGCTGCTGGTCGGTATGACGCTGTCGCATGCAAGGCTGACGGCGGATGTGTCAGGTCTGACGCCGATCCTGTTGCTGGACGAGATCGCGGCGCATCTCGATGCAGGCCGCCGCGCCGCGCTGTTTGGCATCCTGGCTGATCTCGGCTACCAGACGCTGATGACGGGAACCGACGCTGCGCTGTTTTCGAGCATCGCCGGTTCAGCGCAGTTTCTCAGTGTTTCGAACGGAGAAGTTAGTTAGAGCTAACCAATTGTCCGGCTTCCCAGCCAAGAATGGCGCGTTTCCGGGTCAGACCCCAGTGATAACCGGTGAGCGCGCCTGATTTTCCGAGCGCCCGGTGACACGGCACAACAAAAGAAATCGGGTTTGCGCCGATGGCCGCGCCGACCGCCCGGCTCGCCTTGGGCTGGCCGATTTCCTGCGCGATCGAGGAATAGGTGCGCGCCGTACCCATCGGGATCTTTAAGAGCGCGTCCCAGACACGAACCTGGAAGTCACTGCCGATCATCACCACGCGCAGCGGCTCCTCGTCGCGCCATCGGGCGGGGTCGAAGATGCGCGCCGCATAGGGCGCAGTTGCGGCCATGTCCTCGACATAGACAGCGTTCGGCCAGCGCCGGCTCATGTCGGCAAATGCATCGCGATCGCCGCCCGGATCGTTGAATGACAGGCCGGCGAGCCCCCGGTCCGTGACCATCAACAGGGCCCGGCCGAACGGCGAAATGTGCCAGCCGTAGCGGATGGTCAGCCCCGCGCCGCGCGTCTTGTAATCGCCGGGCGACATCGCTTCATGCGTCACAAACAGGTCGTGCAGGCGACCGGGGCCTGACATGCCGACTTCGAACGACGTTTCGAGCAGTGGCGCCCCCTCGGCCAGCAGTCTGCGGGCGTGGTCGAGGGTCACTGCTTGCAGGAACGCCTTGGGGCTGAGGCCCGCCCAGCGGGTGAACAGCTTTTGCAGGCTGGTCGGCGTTTCGCCAACCTCATCGGCCAATGCGTCGAGTGACGGCTGGTCGCGATAGTCGAGGCTGATCTTTTCGATCACCTGACGGACCTTTTCGTAGTCGCCTGCATCCGCATCGCCAGCCAGCGGCGTGATGTCTTTTGTCAGAACAGCGGTCTGTGCATTCATGGCCAATCTCCTTGGCCATCAATATGGCTGCGCAGGTCCTGAGTCTCCACCCGATTCTTGCTGGCTGACCGGGCCGACCAGTGTTAATTTTGCTATCGATGTTATACCGGGAACGCACATTGCTGGCTGCTTTTCTTGCGCCGCCATTGGCCGGGATAGCCTACTGGCTTCTGTATTCGCTGACGCGATGGTCTGAATCTCCCGAAATGCTGTGGTCCCACCTTGTTCCGGGCGCGTCGCTCGCGTCGCTAGGCATCTATGTGGCGATGTTGCTTGCCGGCGTCCCTGCCTACTTGCTCCTCCGGCGATTCAAGCTCGTTTCCAGCGCTTCTATTGTCGCCGTCGGCATCGCGATCCCGGGGATCCTTATCCTTCTGTCGGAGTTGTGGGGCGCATATATCCCAGAAAGTGGTTCAGCATTCAGCTATTTCCGCGAGAATTGCCAGGAGATAGTCGACAATGTCAGGACCGAGTGCGGGTATTGGCTGCAGTGGCGAGATCGAATGCTGGCGCTAGCCACGGGTGGAATCTGTGGACTTTTCTTCTGGCTGATCCACGTGGGTTGCGGGCCCAATAGGCAACTGAATTGATTGCCTTTCGATGTCCTAGCTAAGACCGCGCGGTCGTCAGCGCCTGACCAAACGCCCGGGCAAAGCTGTCGCGGTCGTCCGGGTTGAGGAACGAACCTATGGCGACGCTGTGGCCCTGGCCCTCGACCACCATTGAGGTAATGCCGATCTCCTCGTGGCGCGAGACGTTGAAGCGCGCCCAGAACGGGTTGAAATGGTGGTCGCGTGATTTGCCCGACGGCGCGATCTGGCGGATGTCGACCGCTGTGCGCGACACGGTGACGACCTCTTTTGCGCGCGCTGACCGGTAGTTCAGCTTGAAGGCGATGTAGAGCGCCAGCACGTCGAGGCCGAAGAAGCCGAACACCGGCCATGCGCCATGCGACAGGAAGATGATGCCGGTGACGGCCCAGCCGGCGCACATCGCGCCCATGACCAGCAAAAAGCCGGTCCGCCCCAGCGAACGGTGCGGGGTCAGCAATGCGCGAAAGAATGGTTCCTCGGCTGATGCGCCGGGCGCATTTGTGTCGGCCATGGAGGCCAACTATAGGGATGAAATGGCCAAATCAAAGACGAAAATCGACGCAGGCTCCAAGGTGCCAAAACCGCGCCGCGCGAGCGGAAAATCGGTGCGCAAACCGCGCTGGCCGTCGGCCTATTCACCGGACGAAGTGGCCGAGATCTTTCGGCGCTTTTCAGTGCAGCGGCCAGAGCCAAAGGGCGAGCTTGAGCACGTCAACGCGTTCACGCTGCTGGTGGCGGTGGTCTTGTCGGCGCAGGCGACGGATGCTGGCGTGAACAAGGCAACGCGCGGGCTTTTTGCTGTGGCGGATACACCCGAAAAGATGCTGACGCTGGGCGAGGCGGCCGTCGCCGAGCACATCCGGACAATTGGCCTGTGGCGCAACAAGGCGAAAAACGTCATCGCCCTGTCGCAGGCGTTGATCGACAATTTTGGCGGTGAGGTGCCGGGCGATCGCGATGCACTGGTCACGCTGCCGGGCGTCGGGCGCAAGACGGCGAATGTGGTGCTCAACATGTCGTTTGGCCAGCCGACAATGGCCGTCGACACGCATATCCTGCGCATCGGCAACCGGCTGAAACTGGCGCCGGGCAAGACGCCCGACGAGATCGAAGACAAGCTGGTGCGTATCATCCCGGACGAATACATGCGCCATGCGCATCACTGGCTGATCCTGCACGGACGCTATGTGTGCAAGGCGCGAAAACCCGATTGCTGGAACTGCGTCATCGCCGACATCTGCAAATCGCCGGACAAGACCAGCGATGTGCCTGCACCGCTGGTTCCTCTGGCGTTTGAGGCGGATTAGAGCGCCGCGCGTCCAGTTGGACGCGCAAAGGACGCTCTAGCACTTTGAATCTAGGCGCCGTAGCGCGCCATGGCTGCGGCAAAGATCGGGATCAGCAGGAACAGGCCTGCTTCGGCGTGCATGAAGCGGCGGGCGGAGCGGACCTCGGCTTCAGGCGCAACAAAATCGGGATTGGCCGCAACCGCCTTGCGCCATTTGAAGAAACGCAGCGTTGGCGGCAGCGACAGCAGTCCAACGAGGGCAAAGACACCCATCTTGTGCCAGAACCAGACATTGCCGGAATAGGCTTCCCATCCTTTCAGGCCCCAGAAGAGGCGGCAGACGCCGATGACCAGCACGCCGGCAGCAAGGGCTCCGTAGATGCCGTCAATCCTTGCCAGACGTGAGATGGCTGCCCCTGAAATGCCGGGCTTGAGAAGCACCAGCTCAGTCGCCAGCACCGCCATCAGCCCGAAGGCGAAAATGTGGTGCAGCGAGGCGAGAATGAAATCCGTGAACATGGCGCGATCCTGAATGTTTTCAGTCGCGTTGTTGCACATCGGTCCGCGCCCGTCGACCGGGCGCGGAGGTGTCAGGCGCGCGGCTTCCAGCCAAGCAGCCGCATCGCATTGGCCGTGACCAGCACGGTCGCGCCGGTGTCGGCAAGAATGGCTGGCCACAACCCCGTAATGCCCAACACGGTTGTCACCAGGAAGACTGCCTTGAGCCCGAGCGCAATAGTGATGTTCTGCCAGATATTGCTCATGGTCGCTCGCGACAGCTCGACCATGCCGGCAACGTCGCGCACGCGGCCATGCAGCACGGCGGCGTCGGCGGTCTCTAGCGCCACATCGGTGCCACCGCCCATCGCAATGCCGACATCCGCCGCAGCCAGCGCCGGGGCATCGTTGATGCCGTCGCCAACCTTGGCGACGATGTCGCCGGCGGCACGCAGTTCGCCGACAATGCGCTGCTTGTCCTGCGGCATCAGCTCGGCGCGCGGCTCGAGACCCAGATTGGCGGCAACGGCTTTTGCAGTCCGGGCATTGTCGCCGGTCAACATTACGGCGCCGATGCCAAGTTCCTGAAGAGCGTCAATGCCAGCGCGGGCGTCGTCGCGCGGCTCGTCGCGCATCGCGATCAGGCCGACGATGGTCTGTCCGGCCACCAGCACCGAGACGGTTTTGCCGTCGTCATTGAGTTGCACAATCCGGGTGTCGAGCTCGGCGCTGATCGTGACGCGTGTTGCAGCTGCCTTTGGCGAGCCGAGGAACAGCGTAAGGCCTTCGGCCTGCCCCTCGACACCTTCGCCACCGATTGCACGCGCGCCGGTAGCCGCCTGCGGGACGAGGCCTCGCGCTGTCGCCTCGTTGAGGATCGCGACCGCCAGCGGATGGCTGGAGCCGGCCTCAAGGGCGGCTGCAAGGCGCAGAAGGTCTTCCTCTGTGCGCGAGATTGCCACGAGATCGGTGACCTTGGGCTTGCCTTCGGTCAGCGTGCCGGTCTTGTCGAAGGCGACCTTTGTTATCTTGCCAAGCGTCTCCAGCACCGCGCCGCCCTTCATCAGTAGGCCGCGCCGCGCGCCGGCCGAAAGGGCGGCGGCAATTGCCGCAGGCGTTGAGATGACCAGCGCACAGGGGCAGCCGATCAGCAGGACCGCCAGCCCTTTGTAGATCCATTCGTTCCAGTCTGCGCCAACAGCAAGCGGTGGGACGATGGCGATGAGTGCGGCGACCACCATGACGCCCGGCGTGTAATAGCGCGAGAACCGGTCGATGAAGCGTTCTGTCGGAGCTTTTGTTTCCTGTGCCTCTTCCACCAGCTGGATGATGCGCGAGATTGTATTGTCTTGGGCTGCAGCCGACACGGTGACGCGGATCACGCCGGTCTGGTTGATCGTACCGGCAAATACCTGGTCGCCTTCGCCCTTGGTCTTGGGGACCGACTCGCCGCTGACTGGCGATTCGTCGATTGCAGTATCGCCACTCAGGATCGCACCATCGGCGGGGATCCGGTCGCCGGGGCGCACCAGAATGACATCGCCAACGGCGAGATTTTCAGCAGCAACCTCGCTGGTTGTCCCATCGCGTTCGAGCAGCGCTGTCTTGGGCACCAGCGTTGCCAGAGCCTGGATGGACGCGCGGGCGCGGCCGGCCGCAATGCCTTCCAGCAATTCGCCGACCAGGAACAGGAAGACGACGACAGCCGCTTCCTCGGACGCGTTGATGAATACAGCGCCGACGGCGGCAATCGTCATCAGCGTCTCAATCGTGAATGGCATGCCATTGAGGCCGGCCATCAGGGCGCGTCTTGCAATCGGGATCAGGCCGATCATGCTCGCGACAATGAACACCCAGGGTTCGGTTGACGGCGCAACCCAGGACAGGACGAAGGCAAGGCCGAGCGACAGGCCCGACAGGATCGTCAGCCGCGCCTTGGCGCTCTTCCACCAGGAACCGTCGACCGGTCCATGGTCGTGACCGTGCAGGCCGATGCTTTCCTCAACCGGTTGTTTCGGTTGCGCGTGACTGTGACTTGAATGGTCGTGTCCCGAGTGGTCGTGTCCCGAGTGGTCGTGTCCCGCGTGGTCGTGGCCAGAATGATCGTGGCCAGAGTGGTCGTGACCAGAATGATCGTGCCCCGCGTGGTCGTGGTCACGCAATTTTCTGACCTGAGGCTGAGACCCGCGTCCAGGTGGCAGTAACGCTGCTGCGTAGCCGAGCGAGGCGACCTTGCGGGCGATTTCCTGCAGATCTGCGGTTGCCTCGTGCTGAACGCTCATCGTGCCGGCGGTGACGAATACATCGACCTCACTGACGCCGCTGACACGCCGGGCGGCGGTTTCCACCTTGGCTGCGCAACTGGCGCAGTCCATTCCTTCAACCTTGAAGCGGGTCGTTACCATGCTGAATTCCGTTTCATATCTGACTATCCAGCCTTGGGTGTAATTCCTCTAGCGGCTATAGCTTCAAGAGGAAAATTGCAGATACTGCATTTTTCTTGAGCCGGACGGCTGTTGACTTTGGCGGTATGGAAGCCGATTGCACCGGCAACGGAGTGGATGACTTGGCGGGCAAGGACAGGGCGACAACAGTTGGCGGGGATGGGCTGTTTGCGCAGCCTTGGACCTTTATCCGCTCCGTGCCGTCGATGAAGCACCTGCCTCCGGAAGGTCCGGCGGAAATCGCCTTTGCCGGTCGATCGAACGTGGGCAAATCCTCGCTGATCAATGCGCTGCTGGGCCAGAAGGGGCTGGCGCGCACGTCAAACACGCCCGGCCGCACCCAGGAACTGAATTATTTCGTGCCGGAAGGCTATTCCGGCGTGGGCGAAGACCTTCCACCGGTGGCAGTGGTCGACATGCCGGGTTACGGCTACGCCCAGGCGCCCAAGGAACAGGTCGACGCCTGGACCAAGCTCGTGTTTGACTATCTCAAGGGCCGTGTGACGCTGAAGCGCGTTTACGTGCTGATCGATTCAAGGCACGGCATCAAGAAGATCGATGAGGATGTTCTGGCGCTGCTCGACAAGGCAGCGGTGTCCTACCAGATCGTGCTGACCAAGATCGACAAGATCAAGCCGCCGGCTGTCGAGCGCCTGATTGCCGGAACGATCGAAAAGACGCGGAAACGCCCGGCGGCGTTCCCGCAGATTGTCGCTACATCGTCGGAGGTTGGCGCGGGCCTGGAAGACCTGCGCGACGCGATCGCGCTGGCGTTGCGCGGCGGTTAAGCGGCCGCCGGCCTGAAGGCGAGCGCCAGGCCGTTGATGCAGTGACGCAGGCCGGTGGGCTGAGGACCATCATCGAATATGTGGCCGAAATGCCCGCCGCAGCGGCGGCAATGGCACTCGGTGCGGGTCATGAACAGCGTGTTGTCCTGCTTGGTGCCGATGGCGTCTGGAAGCGATTCCCAGAAGGATGGCCAGCCGGTGCCGGATTCATACTTGGCATCCGACGAATAGACCGGCAGGTCGCAGCCGGCGCAGTGAAACACGCCCTTGCGCTTTTCGTTGTTCAAAGGGCTGGAGCCGGCGCGCTCGGTCGCCTCGTGGCGCAGCACCTGATAGGCGTCTTCGCCCAATTGGGCGCGCCATTCGGCATCGGTCTTGGTGACTTCGAACGTGGCGCTGTCTGTCTTTGCGCCAGCCTTGCTGCGCCATCCCATCAACCCGAGGCCCAAAGCGCCCAGACCGACAGTCCCGAACAGGAAATTGCGTCTCATCATCGTCTTGTCTCCTTGGCGTTGGGATAGCGGATCAACCGCCTGCTGCAAAATCAACTTGGATTGAGCAGCTTTGCGGCCGGCCCGGAGAGCCAGCCGCTTTGCCTGTAACTTCGTCCGGGAGCGGGCCGATGTTACATCTTCGGCAGCAAAACCTTGTCGATGACGTGGATCACGCCGTTCGACTGCTTGACGTCGGCGATCGTGACGGTGGCGACGCCGCCATTCTCATCAGTCAGCGTGATCTTGTCACCGTCCATCTTGGCCTGCAGCGTGCAGCCGCCGACGGTATTCACAGCATGCGCGCCGCCATCGTCTTTGATCATCTTGCCAATGGCGTCGCTCATCGCGTCCGCAGCGACGACGTGGCAGGTCAGGATCTTGACCAGCGTGTCCTTGTTTTCGGGCTTCAGCACGTTTTCGACCGTGCCGGCGGGCAACGCGTCAAATGCGGCGTTGACGGGGGCAAATACGGTGAATGGGCCAGCGCCCTGCAGCGTCTCGACCAGGCCTGCCGCCTTGACGGCTGCGACCAGCGTGGTGTGGTCCTTGGAGTTGACGGCGTTCTCGACAATGTTCTTTTCGGCATACATCGGTGCGCCGCCGACCATCGGATTTTCCGCGTAAGCGGCGCCGGCCATGGTCAGGACTGCAGTCGTGGCGAGAATGGTGGATTTCAGGAAGCGCATTGTTGTTATCTCCTCAATTGATCCCTCGGTTGGGATGCAGTGAGTTACGGGCGGTCTTCCGTCTTGGTTTCAGACGATCTGGCGGTTGCAGATCAATGAATTGTGAGGCGTTTCCCTGAAACTATTTTCCGGGCGGCACGTGCGCGAGAAAGCGCAACCGGGCACGCGCGCAAAAGAGGCCGGCACGATGCGCGGCAGATGAGTCAGAAGCCGGGAAAAATCAGATGCTGCGCAGGCTGCCGGCAGCCACGACCGGGCCGGTTGGCGCGCCGGTAGTCGAACCGCCACGCGGCTCAAGGCTGATGGCGACGGTTGCGCCAGCGGCCAGCGCCGGACGCAGGTTCTCGGGTACAGCGAGATGAACCGTTTCGCCTGCGGTGACGACGCCGAGTGATTTTGGCGTGCCGCTGTCGATAACCCAGAGTTCGAAGTCGCTATCTGCTGCGCGTTCGCCAGACATGTGCGACAGGCTGATTTCGCCATGCGCTGGCTCATAGATCGCCATGTAGTGTACTTCGCTCTGCTGAGGCGCAATCGAGACGATCATCTGCGGCTGCGGGGCAGGCGTCATCACAGGCAAGGCGACCGCAATCGCAGCCGCAGCTACGGCGGCAATCGTCAGGCTGCGCCAGAAGGAGAGGCTGTTCCACAAGCCACGTCCTTCGCCGGAAGGCGTCGCTGTGGAGGCGAACAGGCGGCGGTCGATGGCCTGCTTGGTTGAAGCGGGAGGTTCGACAGCCGAATAGCCCGATGCGAGTGGCGACAGGCGGTTTTCCCATTCGTCGACCAGGCGGGCAAAAGCGGCATCGGTTTCAACGCGCCGCGCGGCGGCAGTCCTCTCGCCGGCGTCGAGCACGCCGAGGACATATTCGGCAGCGGCTGCGTCGTCGCCTCCAAGTCCTCTATCGTTGTTGCCGCCGGTCATCGTTCCAGACATTCCCGAAGTTTGAGCAGACTGCGCCGCAGCCAGGTTCGCATTGTGTTGAGCGGCACCGAATAGCGTTCGGCCAGCTCCTGATAACTGTCGCCCATCATGTAGGCAGCCCGCACAGCGCCCGCGCGGTCAGCCTCGAGCTCATCCAGGCAACCGTCGATCTGGCTGCGTTCGCCGCTCGCCACCGCCTGCTGCTCCGGGCTGGGAGCGGGGTCCGCCACGTCGAAGGCTTCTTCGATATTTGCCGCAGGCCGCCGCCGCTGGCGGATACGGTCAATCGAATGGTTGCGCGCTACCGCCACAAGCCAGGAGATTGGGCTGAGATCCGATACAGCGAAACGGTCTGCTTTCGTCCATATCTTCACATACACTTCCTGCAGCGCCTCTTCCGCCTCGTTTCTGTCATTCAAGACACGCAGGCACACGCCAAACAGTTTCGCGCTGGTCTGGCGGTAGAGCACATCGAACGCCGCGCGGTCTCTCAGCGCTGTGCGTACGATCAGCTTGGAAATGTCGGGTGGCGTCATCGACACGCAACCTAGGGCAAAGCCTGACGTTTGCAACAACGCCGATGCAAAACTTCAGCTTTGCCGCTTTGAACCTGTCATCAACATGCGCTAAGACGCGCCGACTTTTAGAGCTTGGAATGCGCCATGACTGCTCCGATGACCGAAACTCCTGAACAGCAAGCCGCCCTGTTGTCGCGCGCGCTGCCTTACATGCAGCGTTATGAGAACAAGACGGTCGTGGTGAAATATGGCGGCCACGCCATGGGCGATCTGGAACTCGGCAAGGCGTTTGCGCGTGACATTGCGCTGCTGAAACAGTCGGGCGTCAACCCGATTGTTGTGCATGGCGGCGGACCGCAGATTGCGGCGATGCTGAAGCGGATGGGTATCGAATCGAAATTCGAAGGCGGGCTGCGCGTCACCGACGAGAAGACCGTCGAGATCGTCGAAATGGTGCTGGCCGGTTCGATCAACAAGGAGATCGTCGCGCTTATCAACGCTGAGGGCGAATGGGCGATTGGCCTGTGTGGCAAGGACGGCAACATGGTGTTTGCCGAAAAGGCCAGAAAGACGGTGATCGACCCGGATTCCAATATCGAGAAGGTCCTCGATCTGGGCTTTGTCGGCGAACCTGTCGAAGTTGACCGCACGTTGCTTGACCTTTTGGCGCGCTCGGAAATGATCCCTGTGCTGGCCCCGGTGGCGCCGGGCCGCGATGGCCATACCTACAATATCAATGCCGACACGTTTGCGGGCGCTATCGCTGGCGCGCTGAACGCCACGCGTCTGCTGTTCCTGACCGACGTGCCGGGCGTCATGGACAAGGACAAGAACATCCTGCCGGAACTGACAGTTGCGCAGGCCAAGGCCCTGATCCGCGACGGCACGATTTCCGGCGGCATGATCCCGAAAGTCGAGACCTGCATCGAGGCGATCGAACGCGGGGTCGAGGGTGTGGTCATCCTGAACGGCAAGACGCCGCACGCGGTGCTGCTCGAACTGTTCACCGAGCATGGCGCAGGCACACTGATCGTCCGGTAGGGTATTCGGCGGGCGCAGCAGTGCGCCCGCGCTCCGCTCTAAACTGTCAGCCGGTGCGCCAGGTGGTCACCCAGCCGGACCGCCAGCGCGGTGATGGTCGTCGTCGGATTGCATTGGCCAGAAGTGGTAAACACTGACGACCCGCCGACATAGAGATTTTCCATGCCGTGCACCTTGCAATTGGCGTCGACAACACTCTTGGTGACGTCGGTGCCCATGCGCGTGCCGCCCATGTGGTGGTGGCCGGCAAGTTCCTCGTCGGTCGGATAGTCCTCGCCATTGCGCAGCCAGTCGGCGACGCGCACGCGGCCGATGTCTTTGGCAACGCATGTTTCGCCAAAGAGCCTGACGCCTTCGAGGAAGGTCTTGCGGCCGAGTGCACCCTTTTTCCAGGTCAATTCGACGCGCGGAACCCCGGCGTGATCGCGGGCAGTCACCGACAGGCCAATGCCGTTCGCTTCGATCGGCGGCTGCTCCCAGGCGACATGCAGCTGGGCGGCGCAGCGCATGCGCTGGTCAAGCTGCTTGGCGGTCCATTCGGCGAGCGTTGGCGCTGTGCAGGCGAGGTCCGCCACCAGTTTCTTGACGCCTTCATAGGGCGTCTGGATGAAGCGGATGCCAAAATTGCCAATGCCGAGCCTTTCCATCGCCTGTGGCGAGGGAGAAAAGAACGCTTCGCCAGCGGCGTCATATTCGACATCGGGCGCATTGGTGATGACGATATCTCCGCCCTTGAACTGCGGGTGTTCCATCCAGTAACGGCCAAGCGCCTGTGCATGTGGCACGACACCGCCATTCGACACTTCGTTTGACCACAGCAGCAGGCGGGAATTTTCGATGCCGCCGGTGCAGGGAACATATGTTTCCGCTTCAAGAATGCCTGCGTCCTTGCCCGCCGACCAGATGCGCGCGCCAGTGATACGCGTGCCATCGCCGTTCAGGGCCGTGACATAGGTGTTGAGCACCAGTGCGATGTTTTTGCTCTTCGCAAGTTCGCTGCGGAATTTCTGGCCAAAATTGACCGCACCGCTTTTGATGAGTTGAACCCAGCGAATGTCATCCGAGATCGGCATGTCCGCCTTGAATTCGGGCAGGTCAAGGATCTCGCGCACCTTGCCGAGATAGGGTTCAAGGTCGGTGCGGGCGATTGGCCAGCCCGATTCCGGGATCCAGGACTTGGCGGCAAAGTCGTGTGCGTCGAGCAAACGGCACCAGCCGGCCCAGTGGTTCGACGCGCCGCCGAGCATGCGCAGGCGGGTCTGCGTGAGTTGGAAATAGGGGTCGCCTATCGATTTGCCATCGTAGAAGTCCTGAGACTCGTCCGAATATTCGTCGGAGCCGGCTTCAAGAATGACAACCGGCACGCCGCGGGCGGCGAGCTCACGCGCAATCGTGACACCGGCAGGGCCGGAACCCATGATGGCGACTCGAGGCTTGAAATTCGCCGACTTGAACTCGTTATAGCTGTTGAAGATCATGCGAGGTCACTCCTCTTCACGATCCAGCCATTGACCTCAACGATGTCTTCGGACCGGGTCGGGCCAAAGCGGCGTACGAACGGAATCGCAAACAGCGCGCCAACGAGAGTGGCGAACGCCCTCCGAGAGATGTTTCCAGCTTTTTTGCTCATTGCCATGCTCCTGTAGAACTGCGCCGGCTGGTGGGGATTCCGGCGGCTGACTGGGACAAAGCGATATCCGTGCCACTTGAGGAATGCGCCCTTCTCAAAGCGTTCGCGACGTAATGCAAAGCTAACTATGCTTTACACTTCGTTAATTTTGGACGCCCGGCCTGCTTTTGGGCGGGCTGCAACCCTTGCGCGCCAGCATTGGAATGATCTGCGCCCGTACGTTGCGCAAAAAGTGTCGCGCATTGGCACAATCCATCAGCGTCTCAGATGAGCGAGTGGCACATGTCCGGGGCCCTTGATGTTGCGAAGGACAAGCTGGGTGTGCACATCTCGCACACCTTTGAGCTTCATCAGGCGGTGCATAACGAACTCGTTCAGTTCGTCGACCGACGGCACCATGACGTGAAGTAGAAAGTCGTAGTCGCCCGTCATCGTCCAGCAGGATGACACCTCGTCCATGCGGTCGACCGCCTCGATGAACAGGTCCGGCGACTCATCACTATGGCTGACGAGCCGGACCTGGATGAACACTTCCACCATCAAGCCGATCTTGCGGCGCGAGATCACCGCTTGAAAACCCTTGATGACGCCGCTGTCGCGCAGCGCCTCGAAACGGCGCGCGCAAGGCGTTGCCGAAAGGCCGATCGCCGAAGCGAGATCAGAGACGGTCATCCGCCCGTCGGCCTGCAATTGTTCAAGCATTGCTATCTCGAACCTGTCCAGTTGAGTTGATTCCACCTGCATTTCTCCATTTGCGAGCGAATTTACCGTAATGCGGGGCGATTGGCGATGATTGAGGTGAGAACCGCCCGTGAAGGGCGCGCATAATTGGCGCTGAGGAACCGGAGGATTTTCCATGACGATCAGCGTCGCCGACTATGCAGCCGAATGCGCCAGCCAAGGTTTGCGCGGAAACTATGCGGTTTGCCGCCCCGATTTTACTGTCGACCAGGCATATGACTATTCAGACGCAGAGCAGGCTGTGTGGCGGACGCTTTGCGACCGGCAGACGAAGCTGACCGAAAAGCTCGCCCATAAGACCTATCTTGAGGGCGTCGAGGCATTGGGCCTGCTCGACCGGATCCCTGATTTCGAAGAAGTCAGCGCCAGGTTGAAGGCGATGACTGGCTGGACGCTGGTCGCAGTCCCGGGTCTGATCCCGGCAGAGCCGTTCTTCGACCATCTCGCCAATCGCCGCTTTCCGGTAACCAACTGGCTGCGCACCGGGGATGAGCTCGACTATATTGTCGAGCCGGACATGTTCCATGACTTTTTTGGCCATGTGCCTGCGCTCACCCAGCCCGCCTTTGCCGATTTCATGCAGATGTATGGCGCAACCGCTGAAAAACTGATTGCTGCCGGCGGCGGAGACATGGTTGCGCGGCTCTACTGGTACACCGCCGAATATGGCCTGATGCAGGGCGAGGGCGAGCAGCTCAAGGCGTTTGGCGCCGGGCTGATGTCGTCCTTCACCGAATTGCAGTTTGCGGTCAGCGATCCGAAGGCGCATCACGTGCCGTTCGACATTGCGACCGTGATGCGCACTGGCTACGAGATCGACAAGTTCCAGCGCGCCTATTTTGTGTTGCCATCCTTTGCGGCGCTGAAAAAGGCGTTTGAGCAGGAGGACCTGCTGGCGATAGTTGCGCGCTACAAGGGCGACGCGCCGCTTGATCCCGCGACGGTCGCAGTCAGCCGGCAACAAGCAGCATGAGAATGCCGGCCACAATCAGCAGGCAGCCAATCGTCTCATAAGCGTTGATCTTTTCCTTGAAGAAGAAGATCGACGAGGCAAAGGTGAACAGCATTTCGATCTGGGCCAGCGCCTTGACGATGGCAGCCTGCTGCAGCGTCATCGCCATGAACCAGCCGAACGAGGCCGTCGCGCCGGCAAAACCGACAAACAGTCCCGGCTTCCAGGCTTTGGCGATTCTGGCAAATTCACCAGGCTCCCGCAGCGCCATCCAGGCGGCCATGATCGCGGTCTGGAACAGGATGACGAAAGCCAGCGTCACCGACGCCTGAACGATGAAGTTGGGACCGCCAAGCGCCAGCGACGCAGCGCGGTAGGCCACGGCCGAAATGCCGAACAGCGTGCCCGACGCCAGCCCGATCAGCGCGTTGCGCGAGACAAGCGACGTGACCAGATTGCGCGTGCTGAGCTGCGTATGGGCGACCGAAATGAGCATGACGCCGACGACCGATATGGCAATGGCGGTCATGACGCCGGGCGTCACGGTTTCGCCAAGGAAGATCAGGCCGAAGACAGCCGCCTGCGCCGGTTCGGTCCGCGAATAGGCGGTGCCGACGGCAAAGTTGCGGAACGAGAACAGATAGACCAGCAGGAACGTCGCGCCGATCTGGCCGAGCCCGCCGACGATGGCCCACATGAAGAATGCTGGCGTGACGACAGGCAGCGGATAGCCGGCAGCTGTGGTCAGGATCGCCAGGTAGAGG
Source organism: Mesorhizobium sp. (assembly GCA_036742015.1). Classification (GTDB taxonomy): domain Bacteria; phylum Pseudomonadota; class Alphaproteobacteria; order Rhizobiales; family Rhizobiaceae; genus Mesorhizobium_A. The sequence continues at coordinate 38,297 of DAINRF010000027.1, forward strand.
AACGCAAACGGCAGCCCGAAACCAAAACGCACAAAGGTTGCGCCGGTCGTGCCCATGACGCTTTTAAGATGCTTCTGGCCCGCCGACCTGAGGTTCTGCAGGAATGCAGCGGTGATTGTGATTGGAATCCAGAGTTCCACGGCACGCCCCAAATTCGCGCATGCGATCAGGCGCTGCACGTTACCGTGCTGCTCCTAGGCCCGAGTGGCTGGATGATGCAAGACGTCAGGCGGCGATGCGCTCGGGGTCAGCGGGCATGATCACGCGGTTGCGGCCCGAATTCTTCGCCCGGTAAAGCAAAACGTCTGCTTCGCGCATCAGTTCTGAAATGCCGGCGCCGGTGCCGCAGACGGCGCCGCCGACGCTGACAGTGAGAGGCGCGCGCTGTCCGTCCCGGGGACGGAAATCCACCGCTTCGACCTCCTGACGCAGCCGTTCGCCGATCAGTTCGGCGTCGATTGTGGACGCGCCGCGCAAGAACACGCCGAATTCCTCCCCGCCGATACGCCCGATTTCGTCCTGTGCTCTTACCGAACGGCGGATTGCAGCCGAAATGAGCATGAGTGCGTCGTCGCCGGATTGGTGGCCAAAACGGTCATTGATTGATTTGAAATGATCTGCGTCGACAAGCAGCAGCACGCCACGATCGCAAACTCGCCTTGTTGCATCGAGATTGGCAAAGAAAGTCTCGCGATTGAGGAAGCCGGTCATCGCGTCGCGGCTGGCCTTTTCGGCGAGCTTGGCGTGCGCCTGGCTGAGTTCAATGTGGGCTTCCGACAGCGCGCCGTTGAGCAGGCGCAGCTTTCTATTCTGCCAAAGTGTAAAGATAGACCCGGGAAACGCGGTCGTCAGGCAACATATGATCGGCACCCAGAGGCCAAGCCCTGACAATTCGCCATCAGACGCAAAAACAATCGCGAGCGAGGCGGCGATGCAGGCGATTGTTATCACACAAGAGCGGATGAGGATCGAGACCATGAGTGCGACATTTGCCCGATACCTCTGAAACTAAGGTTCAGCACTTGCGTAAAATTCGAACCAATTGCCGAATTGACGTATTGAAACCTAAGTTGTGCGGGCTGATGGTTTCCAAATGACGCAAATTCCGCCGCCTCAACGATTCGCCCACATCACAGACTGGGTGTTCGACCTCGACAACACGCTCTACCCGCACCACTCGAACCTGTTCTCACAGATCGACGTCAAGATGACGACTTATGTGCAAGACCTGCTCAAATTGCCACGCGAGGAAGCGCGCAAGCTGCAGAAGGAGCTTTACCTCGAATATGGCACGACGTTGAACGGCCTGATGGAGCGGCACAATATCGATCCTGACGAGTTCCTGCGCATCGTCCATGACATTGACTATTCCTGGGTCGATCCGAATCCGGCGCTGGGCAAGGCGATCAAGGCGCTGCCGGGCCGGAAATTCATCTTCACCAATGGCGATCGCGGCCACGCCGAGCGTGCTGCGCGCCAGCTCGGCGTGCTCGATGAGTTTGACGACATCTTTGACATTGTCGCCGCTGGGCTGACCCCGAAGCCGGAGCGCGTCACCTATGACCGATTTGTCGACCTGCACGCGATCGCCGGGCCCAACGCGGCGATGTTTGAGGATCTGGCGCGCAATCTGGTTGTGCCCAAGGCGCTCGGGATGACGACGGTTCTGATCGTGCCGAACAATTTTGAGCCGACATTCTCTGAAATCTGGGAGCGCGATCCGGCGCTGACTGACGAAGTTGACTATGTCACCGACGATCTGACGGCGTTTCTCGCTGCGATTGTCGGCGAGAGCGCAATTTGAAGCGCTTTACCTCGGTCGAAGAATGGATCGACCAGGCCGCTCATCGGGTGCTCGACCGGATGCCGGCGCATGGCGTCTCCGGTGCGCTGCTCGAATTTGTCGTCTTCGGTTTGAAGCAGGCGTGGGCTTGCCTGTTCGGCGGCGCGCTGCTTTGTCTGATTGTCGCGACCCGATACCTTTGGCCGGATGATGCCGGGCTGACGCGTTACGATTTCCTGTTCCTTGCAGCACTGTCACTACAGGCCCTGCTGTTGCTGGCGCGGCTGGAAACCTGGCGTGAAGCCTCGGTGATCCTCATCTTTCACATCGTTGGCACGGCGATGGAGCTGTTCAAGACCGATGTAGGGTCGTGGACTTATCCGGAAGAGAACTTATTCAGGATCGGCGGCGTGCCGCTGTTTTCCGGCTTCATGTATGCCGCTGTCGGCTCATATCTGGCCCGCATCAGCCGCATCTTCGACATGCGCTATTCGAACTACCCGCCGTTCTGGATGACCGTGCTGTTGGCGATGGCGATATACGTCAATTTCTTCGCCCACCATTTCATCATCGACATTCGCTACGGCCTGTTTGCAGTGACTGCACTGCTCTACTGGAAGACCTGGGTGCACTACCGTGTCTTCCGCTTCCGTCACCGGATGCCGCTGTTGGTCGGCTTCTTTCTCGTTGCCCTGTTCATCTGGTTTGCCGAGAACATCGCGACCTGGTCGCGCGCCTGGGTCTATCCGGGGCAGGCCGCAGGGTGGGAAATGGTCTCGCTGGGCAAGCTTGGCGCGTGGTATCTGTTGATGATTATCTCATTCGTGCTGGTGACCTTGGTGCATCGGCCCCAAACGCCGGATGATGACCGCGCCCGTTGACTGCGGGCGCGGTCATCGTTTCAGCTTGTCACTGTCCGCCCGCCTTTTTCACCGGCAGCACAATGTCTACCTTGCCGGCCTTTTCAAATTCGAGCGTCAGCGGCACGGTTGCGCCTTCGGCAAACGGCGTTTTCACCTGCATGAACATCAGATGCAGGCCACCCGGCTTCAGTTCGACTGCGCCGCCGGCAGGAATTTCAAGTGCGCCTGAGACGGGTCGCATGGTCATGACGTCATTGGTCATCTTCATCTCGTGCACCTCCGCCTTGCCGGCGGCAGGCGTTGAAACGCTGAGCAGACGATCGGCTTCTGTGCCCTTGTTCGAGATGGTGAGATAACCGCCGCCTGCCGGCTGGCCGGGCAACATGGCGCGGGCCCAGCCACTGGAGATGGCGATGTCGCCGATGGTCGTTGCTGCGCCGTCGGTGGCGGCGCCCATTTTCATCGCTCCCATGTTCATTGCGCCATGCCCGGCATGGGGATTCTGGCCGTCGGCTTCCGCAATGGTAACGAATGGCGCAGGGTGCTTGAGAGCATGGCTATCCTGGCCGTCAGAGGCGATTTCATCCCATTTGACTTCGCCGTTTGCGCAGGTCTGGGTGACGATGAAGGGCAGGCGTGCGCCTGCTTCTGCGTCGAGCGACCCCTTGATGATGAACTCGTCATAGATGTCATCGCCGAGATCGCCACCGCTCCAGCTCACGGATTTCAGGCCGGACGAAACGTCCTTGCCGTGAAGCTTGTAGGTTTTGGCGTAGTCGCCCTTGTCGAGCGTCAGCGTCCAACCGGCCTTGGGCATGGGTTTGGCGTTGACGAAGCCTTCGGGCAGCACGACCTTGAGCGTGTTGGTCGCCTGACCGTCGCAGCCATGCGGAACCGTGATGGCGGCACGGTAGGAGCCAGGCGGCGATTGCGCCGGTTCGAGACCGGCGTGGCCGAAAGCCGAGGCAATGGACAATGTGGTGAGCGCGAGCGAGCCCGCGAGAGCATAGATGTGACGGGTCATGATTGATCCTCTGTCGTCAGAAACGGAAACGGCGATGTGCCGGCGAATGTTTCAGACAGAGACAGGGGGTGCGCGGGCAGGGGGCAACTGAGTTGCCCTTGATGCAGGTTCGGTCAGGCAGACGGAAACACGCCAGCGAATTTCCGTTTCTGCGGGTTGCGCCAGCGGCAACCCGTTTGCAGCGCCGGTGTCTGGAACTTCCACCGGCATGATCCGGCAACCCGACGCGATACACTTGGCGCAATCGATATGAAGTTGCGATTGGCCCGGATCGACTTCGTTGTTTGTGCAGATGACGAACGGACCGCCGCCATTGGCCTGGCTGGCCAGCGCCAGCGGCTGCATCGCCTGCAGCAGCAGGACGAACGATGCAAGCAGCACGAACAGACTGCGGTCGCGCCGCAGCATGTCAAACCAGCTCGTCGTTGGCCCGCGTGTCATCGGCAGTGTTCCTACCGCGACGGGGCTGCGCCCGCCAGTGCGTCAAAAACGCGTCAGGTGATCTCGTAGAAATCCTTGACGATCTGCCAGGCAGCTTCGGCTGTATCGGCATAGTCGATAATGTTCTGGTCGCCCGGCGAGATCGTGCCCTGTTCGGCCAGATAGTCGAGATCGATTGCCTTGTGCCAGAAATCGGAGCCGAACAGGATCACTGGCACGCGTTCCATGCGGCCGGTCTGGATCAGCGTCAATGTCTCGAAAAATTCGTCCATCGTGCCGAAGCCGCCGGGAAACACCGCGACGACCTTGGCCCGCATGATGAAATGCATTTTTCGGATCGCGAAATAGTGGAAGTTGAAGCAGAGCTCCGGTGTGACATAGAGGTTTGGCGCCTGCTCGTGTGGCAGCACGATGTTGAGGCCGATGGACGGTGCGCCGACATCGGCTGCACCACGGTTGCCGGCCTCCATGACGCCCGGGCCACCCCCGGTGACGACAACAAACTCGCGGTGGTAGGACGCGGCAGAGTGAGTTGAGCACAACTGCGCGAACTTGCGCGCTTCGTCATAGTACTTGGCGTTGGCCTTGAGGTTTTTCTCCTGCGTCTTGTTCTTGGCGGCCCAGGCCTCGCCATCCGGCTCTGGGATGCGGGCGCCGCCAAACATGACTACCGTCGAGCGGATGCCGCGTTCGGCCAGTGTCAGTTCGGGCTTCATCAGTTCAAGCTGCAACCGCACCGCCCGCGTTTCGCGCCGGGTCAAAAAGTCCTCATCGTTCCATGCAAGCCGGTAGGTCGGCGCACGCGTCTGAGGCGTATCGGGCACGGATTTGGCGCGCTCCAGGTCTTCGTTGGAATGCGAGAGCGGCGTCCAGCCGGTTTGTTCCATCGGATTCATGTCATTTTCCCTGTCCGCCCCGCGATTGACCCGCCTATGTGCATGACATAGGTTCCGCGCGCTTTTGAGCCTATCCACCCAGCCGTTAATGGAACGTTTACCATGTCGAAGCACGACCTCTCAGCCCTCGAAAAGTCGATTGAAGCCGCGTTCGAGGCGCGAGACGGCATCAACGCCTCTACAAAGGGAGAAACGCGTGACGCCGTCGAGACAACGCTGAACCTGCTCGACCAGGGCGCGATTCGTGTCGCCCAGCGTGGGGCCGACGGCGTGTGGACCGTCAATCAGTGGATGAAGAAGGCGGTGCTTCTGTCGTTCCGCCTCAACGCGATGGAAATCATCAAGGGTGGTCCCGGCGACGCTGCCTGGTGGGACAAGGTGCCGTCGAAATTTGACGGCTGGGGGGCAGTCGATTTCGAGAAGGCCGGGTTCCGCGCCGTGCCAAACGCGATTGTGCGCCGCTCGGCCTACATTGCCCCCGGCGCGATCCTGATGCCGTCTTTTGTCAATCTCGGCGCGTATGTCGGCGAGGGCACGATGGTCGACACCTGGGCAACGGTCGGCTCCTGCGCCCAGATCGGCGCGCATGTTCACCTGTCGGGCGGCGTAGGCATCGGCGGCGTGCTGGAGCCCTTGCAGGCTGGCCCGACCATCATCGAAGACAATTGCTTCATCGGCGCTCGCTCCGAAGTGGTCGAAGGCTGCATCGTGCGCGAAGGCGCGGTGCTCGGCATGGGCGTGTTCATCGGCAAGTCGACCAAGATTGTCGACCGCGCCACTGGCGAGGTGATGTATGGCGAAGTGCCCGCCTATTCGGTCGTTGTCGCCGGAACCATGCCTGGCAATGATCTGCCCAACGGCAAGCCGGGTCCGAGCCTCTACTGCGCCGTCATCGTCAAGCGCGTCGATGAGAAGACGCGCTCGAAGACGTCGATCAACGAACTGCTGCGGGATTGATATGGCGCAGCCAGTCACCGCACGCGATTTTGTCTGGCTGTTCTTTGGTTTCAGAGGACGGCTCGGACGGCAGACCTATGCGCTGGCGGGCCTTTTGTTTTTGGTGATCCAACTCTTGTTCTTCAATCGCTTTCTCTCCGCGCCGGAAGGATCGGACGAAAGCAGCTTTTGGGCATCGGCGTTTGTGCTGGTGGCGACGCTGTCGATCATTTCGAACATTGCCCTGGCGGCCAAGCGCCTGCAGGACATAGACCGCCCGCCCTTGCTGGCAGGCCTCTATCTTCTGGCAGGCTTCTTCATGTGGCTGTTCCTGTGCTTTGTGCCTGGAACGCCGGGCCCGAACAAATATGGGCCCGGGCCGGATCAGCCGGCGTGAGACCATGAGCGACGCCGGGCACGCCACGCTCTACCGGACGATTGACGCAGAGCGCGTGATCGCGACCGCTGAACAGCTTGAAGCGCGCATCTCCGACCGGTTTCCGGACTCTGGTTTGCGTAAGGTGGCCGCCGAACTGATCCGGCTTGCCCGCGACATCGCGAGCCAGTCGGCGGCGCTTGAAGCGCCAATCTACGGTCTGCGCTATCTGACCGCCGGAACCGCCTTGCTCGGCATTGTCATCATCGGCTTTGTGATGACGATCCTGTCCTTTGACAGTATCTCGACGGGCGCGTTCGATTTCGTGCAAGGCATCGAGTCGACGCTGAACACCCTGCTGCTGGTAGGGCTTGGCATGATCACCCTGTCGCAGCTGGAAATCAGGCTGAAGCGGCGGCGGGTGTTTGACGGGCTGCATCAACTGCGCTCGATGATCCATGTCATCGACATGCACCAGTTGACCAAGGATCCGGCAACGTTGCGCGGCGATTTTCAACCGTCGAAGCATTCACCGGCGCGAGTTCTCAGCGCAGCCGACCTGTCGCGCTATCTCGACTATTGTTCCGAGATGCTGTCGGTGACCGGCAAGCTGGCGGCGCTTTATGCCCAGTCGGTCAATGACGATGTGGTGGTCGGCGCGGTGAATGGCATTGAAGAACTCGGCACCAATCTGTCGCGAAAGATCTGGCAGAAGATCACGCTGATTGCAGATGTCAACGAGTAGCTGAAACGATCTAGCCCTTCGCCAGTTTCTGTAACGCCCGGCGGGCGAGCGGAATGGCAATGCTGTGATAGGCCTTCACGAACAGCTGCCCGCGCCGGGTGAACGGGTATATCGTGCTCTTGACCGGCGTCGTCCCGTCAGCGTGATGCATCTTGTAGGAATCCGCTGGCGCCAGCAGGTCAAAAGTGCCTGCCCCCGCAGCCTTGGCGGTTGCGAACACATGATGCACCAGCAAACTCGCCGCGCCGCTCTGAATCATGTTCGGCTCGGTTGCCAGCACATGTCCAAAGGCGGTTGCCTTACACACAAGTGACAGGTCAATGGCGACCGGTCGTCCGTCAATCTCGATTGCCGTGACTTGCAGCCCTGACCGTTCGTCGGCAGCGGCGAGGCTGAAGAAGGACTCAAAACCCTCGCCACGTACCGCTGGCGAAATGATCCCTGCTGTCTTGAGAGCACGCCGTTTGATCTCAACCGCGCTGGCCGCAAGCCGCGCGGCTTCTTGACCGGGTGGATATGTTGTCATCGTCAAAGAACCCGTTTCCGCCAGCCGGCGCTGCCGGCGGCGGATATTGGAACGCTCCTTGGCCGAATAGGCCTGTCCCGGTTCCTGACCTTCGACCCGTCTGGTGAGGCAAGCGAACGGCGCTTCTGAAATCTCAGTGACCACGCCCGTTGCGGGAACGAGGCGGCCAAACGCCGAATCGGCGCGGACACGGCGAGTTTCAAAAAGGTCGGCGCCAAAACTACGGATGGCGTTCCAGAGATCTGACCTGATTGTCTCGCTGTATTGCGGATCGATCAGAGCGTCGTCGAATTGGGCGATCGGCGCGCCCATCATCCGCAGGCGTTTGATGCCAAGCGTTCGGGTCAACACGAGAGGCACTGCGGCGACGAGTCGGCCGTTTGCGCGGGCGGTGACGATCAGCGTGTCCTTTGCATCGGCTGGATAGCTGGCCGCCCAGTGGCTGAGCAGAACATGCGACTGGAACAACTGATGCGGCCGGCCCGCGTGTGCAAACAGCGCATCCCAGTCGTGCCGCAGCTTCTCAAAAGCTGACAGGCCGCGCAGCACCTCGACACTTGCTGTGTCGACGCCAACGGCCGGCGTCAGTCTGGTGAGCGCGTTCATCCCTGGCGCCAGAACGACCAGAGTTTGCGAAGACCCGCCATACGGAACTTGATGAGGTAGGGGACTGCCAGCAGCGGATGGCGCGCGGCGAATGGCGCGTCCTGTTCGACCAGATGCCGGATGGCGAGCACCGGCAAGGGTGAGCGCAATGGGCGGAAGTCGGGGTTCCACAAGCCGGGTGCTTCCGACGTCGCAAACATGTAGCCGATCATGCGAAAACGCGCGAGGGAGTAGAATTTGTGCCGCTTCTGCACCCGCTGCAGCATCGCGAAGCCTTCGTCGCTGGAACATTCCGGGAAGCCGACGATAATGGTCCGGAAATGCTCCATGCCGGGCTTGCACGGGATCTGTTCAAGTTCGGCAAAGCTCTTGCGGATCAGCGCAAACGCCTCGTCTTCGTCTTCGGGCGTTGCGCGCGAAATCGCCAGACGGACGGTATCCAGCTTTGCCGCCTGCTTTGTGAACGGGCAGACCGCGCCGGTACGGCCAAGGTCTTCATGGCCGCGCATCAGATAGGATTCGACCCAGCCGCGAAGCTGCGTCATCGCTGCGTCGCTCTCCCACGCCCCGATATGTGTTTCTGCTATCGTGAGGCGCGGAGCCCCTGACAGCGCGTGAGCCGCTGCGGCCTTGTCCAGCATGATGCAACCTTCGTTAGCTATCAAAGGTTGATAGCAAAGGCATATTTCGGAATGGTTGACGTCTGGCACAGCTGGCAATCTCCTTTCGAGGCCTGACGGTATCATGCTGGGGAACGTGGCGGACAAACACTGCGCGCCCTTTGAATTTGCCGGAACTCGGTCTATCCATGCGCCGATGAAAATGCCGACTGACCCCGCAGATATCCTTGCGACCCTGATCCGCTGTCCCTCCGTGACGCCTGCCGAAGGCGGGGCGCTGGGGGCGCTTGAACAGCTGCTGAAGCCGATGGGGTTTGCAGTCGACCGGCCAGTCTTTGCCGAAGACGGCACGCCGGATGTTGAAAACCTCTATGCGCGCCTGTCGGGTAACGGGCCGCATCTGATGTTTGCCGGCCATACTGACGTCGTGCCGCCGGGTGACGAAGCGGCCTGGACGCATCCGCCCTTTGCCGCAGAAATCGCCGACGGCTTCATGTATGGCCGCGGTGCAGTCGACATGAAGGGCGGCATTGCCTGCTTCCTCGCGGCTGTGGCGAGGCATATTGAGGAGAACGGTCCGCTGAAAGGCTCGGTGTCCTTCCTGATTACCGGCGACGAGGAAGGTCCGTCTATCAACGGTACTTCAAAGCTGCTCGAATGGGCGGCGGCGCGCGGCGAGACGTGGGATGCATCGGTCGTCGGGGAACCGACCAATCCCGACAAACTCGGCGACGCAATCAAGATTGGCCGGCGCGGTTCTATCTCGGGCATGCTGACCGTCAACGGCGTGCAAGGCCACGTTGCCTATCCGCATTTGGCGGACAATCCGGTGCGCGGCATCGTGCCCATGGTCGAGGCGCTGATGAAACCGGCGCTGGACGAGGGGACCGCAGACTTCCAGCCGAGCAATCTGGAAGTGACGACGATTGATGTCGGCAACCCGGCAACCAATGTGATCCCGGCGCGTGCGGCTGCCGCCTTCAACGTCCGCTTCAACGACAGCTGGACCGCAGAGACCTTGCAAGCTGAAATCCACAACCGACTGGACAGGGCGGCCAACGGGAAGGCGCTGCGGCCTGGCAAGAGCGGGCCGGTTGACTACGAACTGGTGTGGCGCGACCGGCCAAGCCCGGTGTTCCTGACCCGCGACGAGAAACTCATCGATGCGCTGGCCGGATCGGTCGAGGCGGTGACCGGCCGCCGGCCGGGACTGTCGACCGGCGGCGGCACGTCTGACGCGCGCTTCATCAAGGATTATTGCCCGGTGGTCGAGTTCGGCCTGGTCGGGCAGACCATGCACATGGTGGACGAGCGGGTGGCGCTGGATGACCTTGAGACGCTGACGCGCATCTATCAGCGCTTCCTCGCAGACTGGTTCGGCTGAGATGCCCTCCGGCGACGAGATCCAGCGATACCTGACCGGCGCCTGGCAGCTGATGCTGGGCAGGCGCGACGGCGTGAAGCTGCTCGACCTGTCGGCGGACGGGTTCTGGAATTCGTTCTACGCCATCGTGGTGGCGCTGCCGGCGATGTTTGTCGGCTGGGTGGGCACGGTCAACGGCTATGGCGATCAGGTGGCCGAGATCGGCGGGCGAAGCTCGGTTCTGTTCAGGCTGGCTTTGATCGACATGTCTGCCTGGCTCTTACCGCTGATCGTGTTCGGCATGCTGGCCAAGCCGATGGGCGTCGCAGACAGGTTTGCAGCCTTTGTTGTCGCCAGCAACTGGAGCTCGGTCATAACAGCCTGGATGCTGCTGCCGATCGCCATCCTTGATGTATTTTTTGCGTCGGCGAACCAGGTGTCGGACGCTCTGGCGCTGGTCCTGTTCATGACCATGCTGGTGCTGGTCTGGCGGCTGACCAATGCGGTGATTGATCGTGGGCCGGGAATCGCCAGTGCCGTGTTTGCCCTGATCCTGTTTGTCTCGATCTTTGTGATCATAGCTTTGCAGGACGTCTTGGGCTTAATCGCGCTTGCTCAGCCAGCCGGATAATCCACCTTCGTCAGATAAAGCCCGTCGGGTGGGGCGACCGGCCCGCAGCGGGCGCGGTCGGCGGCCTCGAGCGCTGCCGACACATCGGCAGGCGACCATGCGCCATCGCCGACACGTTTCAGGGTGCCGGTCATCGAGCGCACCTGATTGTGCAGGAAGGAGCGGGCTGAGGCGCGGATTTCAATCAAGTCGCCGGTGCGCGTCACGTCGAGCCGGTCCAGCGTGCGGATTGGGCTCTTCGCCTGGCAGTGGATGGAGCGGAAGGTGGTGAAGTCGTGCCGGCCGATGAGTGTCTGCGCTGCTTCGTGCATGGCGTCCGCGTCGAGCGGCTTTGGCACCCACCATGCGCGGCGTGCGTCGATGGCGAGACGGGCGCGGCGGTTGACGATGCGGTAGAGATAGTGGCGCGCAACCGCGCTGAAGCGGGCGTCGAACTCGCCGTCGATACGCTCGGCTGACAGGATGGCGACGGCGTCGCCGGCTTGGCCCAGATGCGCATTGATCGCGTCGCGCACTGTGTCGGCTGGCCATTCCTTGACGAGGTCGAGATGGGCGACCTGACCCAGCGCATGCACGCCGGCGTCTGTGCGGCCCGCGCCGCGGATCGAGATCGTCTCGCCACAAAATGCGTGGATCGCCCGTTCAATCGCCTCCTGCACGGAAGGCTGGTCGGCCTGCCGCTGCCACCCGGCAAAGGCCGAGCCGTCATATTCGACATCGAGGCGGAAGCGCGGCATCAGTGGCCTTCGGAACCGAACGCCGCTGCATAGACCAGCGCGCCCTTTGTTGGCGCATCGCCGAAGTCGAGCGCCTGCAGCGCCTCGCCCTGAAAGGCGCTGTCGAAACCCGCAGCGCGCGCATGCGTATAGCGGAAGCGGCCGTAATAGGCCGGATCGCCGAGCACAACGGACAGTGTCTTGCCGGCCCTGACCAGCCGCAGATGCGCTTCGCGGATGAGCGCGCCGCCAATGCCGCTGTTCTGGAACGACGGATCGACCGCCAGCGGCGCGAGCGCCACGGCCTCGAAGGAGACGCCGCCGGTAACGACTCTCAGCCGCGAAAACAGGATGTGGCCGACAATGATGCCGTCGTCTTCGGCAACAAGCTCAAGCACGGCGTCGCCAGCCGCAACCAGTGCGTCGACCAGATCTGCCTCGTCAGGCCGCCCGAAGGCGCGTTGTTCGACAGAATGGATTGCCGCCCGGTCGTTCGGCGTGGCGGTGCGGATGGCAAGCATACTCATGGCAATATCGTTCCTTCCGAGATCTTTGCGCCGCGCAGGAAATCGGCGGCGGAAACCGGCTTGCCGCCGGCGCGTTGTACCTGTGTCAACCGGACCGCGCCGTCACCGCAGGCAATTGTCAATTGCCCGTCAAGCACCTCGCCCGGCTGGCCGCTGCCGCCGGAGAGCGTTGAGCCAAGCAGCTTGACGCGTTCGCCCGCGATTTCACACCACGCGCCCGGGAAGGGCGCGAGGCCCCGAATGCGATTGTGAATGCCGGTTTCAGACTGCGACCAGTCGATACGGGTCTCGGCCTTGTCGATCTTGGAGGCGTAGGTGACGCCGGTCTCCGGCTGCGGCGTGAGCGGCAGGTTGCCTGCCTCCAGCTTGGCCAGCGCGTCGGTCATCACCTCGGCAGTGAGATGTGAAAGCTGGTCGTGCAACTCGCCGCCGGTCATGTCGGGCGTGATGCCGATGCGGCGGGTGAGCGCCACGGGTCCGGTGTCGAGGCCTGCTTCCATCTGCATGATCATCACGCCGGTCTCGGCATCGCCGGCCATGATGGCGCGCTGGATGGGGGCCGCGCCGCGCCAGCGCGGCAGGAGTGAGGCGTGGCCGTTGAAACAGCCGAGGCGCGGCGCATCGAGAACTGCGCGCGGCAGCAGGAGACCGTAGGCGACGACGACCGCGGCATCGACATTGAGTGCAGCGAACTCAGCCTGTGCTTCGGGCGATTTGAGGCTGACCGGCGTGCGCACCAAAAAGCCGCGCCGCTCGGCTTCGCGATGCACGGGAGACGGCGTCAGTTCCAGCCCGCGCCGCCCGGCGGGACGCGGCGGCTGCGAATAGACGGCTGCGATCTCATGCCCGGCGTCGGCGACGGCCTGAAGCGTCGGTACGGCGTAGTCGGGCGTGCCCATATAGACGACGCGAAGCGGCATTTCGGCCTTTCATCAAACGGTGTCTGGCCGCGCGAGTCGCAGCCGGACGGATGCTTGAACAGGATTTTGCAGCAAAAGGTCAAGCTAAAGGGGTCTTGGGGAATAGCGGGCGTACAGGAACGGCGGCCGTGCGCGACGTCCGGAGGAAAGAGTTGGGATTGGAACAGCGCAGGTCAGGCGGCGCGCTGAAGCCGCATCAGGGAGCGAGGCGGTCCGGCGCGAATGGCGTGGGCGGTGGTTGCGGCGGGACGGCTCGGTGCACGAAGTGGCAAAGGCCGGCGCGCCGCCAGTGTCTGTCTGGCAGGTGCGCGTTCGTGGCCATCGCGGGACATATCGGCATCGAAATAACCGGCCCAGGCAGCGAGATCGCCGAGCAGGCAACCAAGAATGCGGAATGACCGGGCGAGCTCGAACAGTTCGTCGATGGAATCAGTGTGCGGACCGGGCTCGAAGACGGCGAGTTGAAGGCCAAAATCCTCGGCCATGCCTGAGACGAGGCGCTGGCCTGCGCCAAGTGCGGCGCGCAGGATTGCCAGCATGACAAAACGGATCGGCGCGGGAAGATGTGCAGTGCGCTCGGCGATGTTGGCAAACGACAGCAGGAACCAGATGCTGCGCTTCAGCCGCTCCGCCTCCTGTCTCATCGCCTCGTCGTTGGTCACGTCGCGTCCTCGTTTGTGGTGCGAGGATTATGGGGGTGGGAATTTTGAGGAGGATAGAATTTTGTGAGATTCTTTTGGGGGGCAATTTGACGTCTTTCGCCCCCTCCACCGCCTCCGGCGGTCCCTTGCCGGGGCGAGCCACGGGTCTCGCCCGTCCTTCGGACCCCCCGTGAACGGGGGAGGATCCAGGTCGCGCTAGCGTCGCCGCCTATCCTCCCCTGCAAAGCGGGG